>NZ_JBWKEB010000016.1:0-123841 GCF_056435665.1 Amycolatopsis sp. NPDC043887 | reverse complement strand
GGGCTTTGTGGCTGTGTCTGGGGGTGGGGGGGGGGGGGGGGGTGGTTCTGGTCCAACCCCAAAACCCCCCCCCACGACCCCCTCGTGAAATCGCCTATCCGGGCATCAGTCGGACATTGAGTCGCGCCGTACGGGCGTCTCTCTCGTTCCGCTGATCGTTCGGGGCGGCCATGGCGGCGATACTCCCAGGTTCCGGGGGCGATTCGCGAACGGAAAGTGCCGTGGACCTCGGTTGGGTGTCGTGCCTACGGGCCGTAAGGCAGGATGGGGGGACCTTCACCCGATCGAGGGAATAGATGTTCAGCTCCCGTGCCCGTCAGGCTACTGCCCTCCTCGGCGCAGCCCTCCTGCTCGCGGGGTGCGGCAGCGCTCCGGAACAGCGGCAGCCGCCCGTCACGTCCGAGGCGCCGCCGTCGAGCCAGGCGCCGGACGGGTCGTTCACCGTGGTCGCGACCGGCGACGTGCTGATCCACCCCGCGCTGACCGAACAGGCGAAGGAAGACGGTGGCGGCAAGATCGACTACCGGCCCCTGCTGGCCGGGATCAAACCGCTGATCTCCGGGGCCGACCTCGGCATCTGCCATCTCGAGACCCCGCTCGCGCCGAAGGGCGGGCCGTACAGCGGCTACCCGTCGTTCAGCGCGCCGCCCGAGATAGCCGGCGCGCTCAAGGACACCGGGTACGACAACTGCTCGACGGCGTCCAACCACACGATCGACCAGGGCGTGGACGGCGCGACCAGGACCCTCGACGAACTCGACGAGGCCGGGATCAAGCACACCGGCTCGGCGCGTTCGGCCGAGGAGGCGAAGAAGCCGCTGATCGTCGACGTCAACGGCGTCAAGGTCGCCCAGCTCTCGTACTCCTACGGGTTCAACGGGATCAAGGTGCCCGCGGGCAAACCCTGGCTGGTGAACCAGATCGACGCCGAAGACGTGATCGCCGAGGCCAAGGCCGCGCGGAAGGCGGGCGCGCAGGTCGTCCTCGCGAGCCTGCACTGGGGCACCGAGTACCAGCACGACCCGACCGCCGAACAGCGCTCACTGGCGAAGAAACTCCTCGGTGACGACTCGATCGACCTGATCATCGGCCATCACGCGCACGTCGTGCAGCCCTTCGAGCAGATCAACGGCAAGTGGGTCGCCTACGGCCTCGGCAACAGCGTCGCCCGCCATTCGGAGCCGAAGGGTTCGACCGAACAGGGCGCGGCCGCGCGGTTCCGGTTCGTGCGCGACGGCGAACGCTGGAAGGTCGACAAGGCCGAATACGTCCCGACGCTGGTCCAGCTCGGCCCGCCGATCCGCCTGCTCGATCTGACCGCGGGACAGGCCGGGAACGCCGGCGCGGAAGCGCTCAAGGCCACCGACGAAGTTATCCTCAGCCGCGGCGCGGGCGACCGGGGGCTGACCCGCCCCGGCCGCTGACCAGAGGGGGCAGGGGCGGGCTCGTCCCGCCCACCCCTGCCTCACCGCGCCCGCCTTCAATACCGTCGCCGTACCACCAGTTTCGCGAGGGCCGCGAGCTCGGCGCCTGGGCGGTGCACCGGGTTCGAGACGGCGAGATGGTGCAGCGCGCCGGTCAGGAGCGCGTCGGCCTGCTCCTGACTCCAAGCCCGGCCGCCCGCCCGTTCCACCAGCTCGGCCGCGTGGGGCAATTCCGCGGCGTCGAGGTTTTCCTTGCGGTACAAGGCATCCAGTTCTCGCCCGGCTTCCGTCCCCGAGTGGAGCGCGGCCACCACCGGCAGGGACTTCTTCCGGTTGGACAGATCCGAGTGGACCGGTTTGCCGGTCACCGCCGGATCGCCCCAGATCCCGAGTAGATCGTCGATGTGCTGGAACGCCAGCCCGAGTGCCCTCCCGTACTCGGTCAGCCGGTCGACCTGATCCCGCCTCCCTTCCCCGGCCAGCGCCCCGAGCGTGCACGACGCCCCGAGCAACGCGCCGGTCTTCCCCTCGGCCATCCGTACGCATTCGGCGGTGTCGACGTCACCGCGTTCCTCGAACTTCAGATCGGCGCTCTGGCCCTCCAGCAGGTCGATCACGGCGGTGCTGAGCACCCGCAGCGCGGTCTGCCCGAACGGGGCCAGCACCTCGAAGGCCCGGCACAGCAGGGCGTCCCCGGCGAGGATCGCCGCGCCGGTGCCGAAAACGGTCCAGGCCGTCGGGCGGTGCCGCCGGGTCGTGTCGGAGTCCATCACGTCGTCGTGCAGCAGGGAGAAGTTGTGCACCATCTCCACCGCGACACCCACCGGGACGGCGATTTCGGCGTGCCCTCCGACCGCCTGCGCCGACAGCAGCGCGAGCGTCGGCCGCAAGGCCTTCCCGCTGTCCGAAGTGGACGGACGCCCGTGTTCGTCCCACCAGCCGAAGTGGTAGCCGGCGATGAGCCGCATCGATTCGGGCATGCCGTCGACGGCCTCGCGCAAGGCCGGGTCGAGCAGATTCCGGCTCCAGGTCAGCACTTCACCGGCGGGCCGGGCTCCGGTATGGGTCTCGATGGTCGTCAACGGACTCCCTTTCAGTCGACCCGGTGAACTGCTGTTTTTCGCAATTCGTGGATACCCATTCGAGTGGGGCGGTGGCAAAGTCAACATAGCAAGGGGTAATGCCCGGGCAAACAACTCGATCGGGTCCGCGGAAATGTTCACCTGTTTGCCGGACCGCCCCGGACGCGCGGCCGGGGCGGCCATTCGGGTGCCGAAGCTACGCGAAATGCCGGTATACGGCGGAGTCGGTGACGTCTCGTGGTGGCGACTCACTCGGTCGTGAAGCCGCGCTCTCCGACCGGTGGCGCGCCTTTCCGCCGCGTATCGGAAATTGTTTCGAGTGCTGAGAAATTGGGCCGAGCCGGTGATGATCCACTTGCTGTTGTCCGCCGCTGGTATGAATTGATTCAACCGGTCTTTCCCGTTCGGTGAAGGGTGAACTAGCTTCAGCAGTCTCCGTGGGAAGGACTCGAATGGGTATTTACCTGACCGGCATCGCGTGGGTCGTCGGCGCGGCGGCCCTCGCGTGCTTCGTCGGCTACCTCGTCCGCAGGTTCGGCTGGGACGAGGGACGGCCCGACAACAACGACGCCGCCGGTCAGGTGTTCACCATCGTCGGCGGGCTGCACGCCGTCCTGGTCGCGTTCGTCCTGATCTCGCTCTTCGACTCCGCGAGCGCGGCGCGCGAGGGCTCGTACCACGAGGCGGACAGCCTGGTCGCCGCCGTCTGGGCCGCCGATTCGCTGGGGGCCGAGGTCAAGGACGAGGTGCGGAAGCTGAGCGCGGAGTACCTCACCACGGTCGAAAAGAAGGAGTGGCCGCTGATGGCCGGGGGGCAGACGAGCATCCCCGATCTCGGCTGGACACAGCTCGACAACTTGCGCAAGGCGGTGGACAAGGCCCAGTCGGACGACGACTGGTTCCGTGAGCGCAAGGCCGAGGCGGCCACTCAGCTCTGGCAGGTCTACGAGGCCAGGCAGGACCGGCTCAACGCGGTCGTGGGCGGCAGGGTCGGTGGTGTCGTCTGGTTCGCGCTCATTCTCGGCAGCCTCATTTCGGCGTTGCTGCCCAACCTGTTCGGCGGTACCCGCCTGGCCGCGCACCTGGTGATCGTGTCCACGCTGGCCGGCACGGTCACGTTGCTGCTGTTCGCGATCTACCAGCTGCAGAACCCGTTCGGCGGTGGGGTGCGGATCCCGCCGGACGCGTTCACCTCCGCGCTGGCGAGGATCTCTTGAACCGGTGAGCACTGTGGACCGGGTGACGCGGACGGCGGCGACGGTGGCCGTCGCCGGCCTGGTGGGGGCGTCGGCGCTGCTGGCCCCGATGGCCGCGCGCGCCGTCGAGTCCTGCCTGGTGGTGCAGGCGGAGACCGGGTCGCACGGGAAGTCGAAGCTGCGCTGGCTCGACGCCGGATCGGGGACCACTTCGCGCGTGACCGAACCGGGTTACCGGCTCAACGCGCTCGGGTACTCCGCGACGCGGAACCTGGTCTTCGGTGTCGCGGAAGGACTCGGCCGGGGCGCGCACGCGGTGACGATCGACCGTGACGGGAAGACCCAGGACCTCGGTCCGATCACCCGCGCCGGGAACCGGCTGCCGTTGTGGAGCCCCGTCGCCGGAGTGACCGCCGGCGCGATCGGCGGGAATTCCTGGTATCTGCTCAGGAACGGCACACTGTACACAGTGGACTTGTCGCCGGGGGAGCGGTACCTGCGGGTGATCAGGACGGTGTTCCTCCGGCCGATCACGCTCGCCCACGACGTCAACGATTTCGCGTACCACAACGGATTGCTCTACGGCGTGTCCACCACCTGGCGCGGGAAGGGCGCCGTGATCACCATCGATCCGGCGTCCGGCAAGGTCCGCGAAGCCGAAGGCACGCGTTTCCCGCCCGCTGACGTCTACGGCTCGGTCGTGCTCGGCCGCGACGGCGCCCTGTACGCCACGGCGAACCGGATCGGCGGGCGCAGCGTGCTCTACCGACTCGACCGAAGCGGGCAGGTGACCGTGGTGCGTTCGGGCCCGCCGCTGGCGGGTTCGGACGCCGCGGGTTGCCTCACCGCGCCCGAGCCGCCGAAGCCGGAGCCGCCCAAGCCGACTCCGACACCCACGCCGACACCCACTCGGACTCCGACGCCTTCCCCGACTCCGTCCCCCAGCCCGTCTTCCACGCCCTCGCCCAGTCCGTCTTCGTCGCCGAGTTCCAGTCCTTCACCGACTCCCTCGCCCACGCCGTCGTCGAGCCCGGCGCCCACTCCGGCACCTCAGGTGGTCCCGCCGCCCGCTCCCGCGCCGAAGCCGTCTCGTTCGGCCGCGCCCCGGGAACGGAAGGAGGAGGTGGCGGAGACCGATTCCCTTGCCCGCACGAAGGAGAAGCGGCGATGGGGATTGACCGCGCTGGTGCTGATCCTCGGCGGCGGCGCGGCGGCGGGTGCCGTCCGGCGGGCCCGGTGACTCAGTACTTGAACTGGTCCACGTTCTCGCGCGTGATGAGCAGCGGGTCACCGAGGAGCACGGTCTTCGTGTCTTCCTCGTACTTGATCGCGGGGAGTTCGAGGTTGACCTTGTTCGACGGGCTGAGCCGTTTGCCCTCCGCGATCTGCTTGCCCGCCCACGCGGTGAGGTAGCCGAGCGATTCGACGTTCCACAGCACCGACAGCGACGCGGAACCGTCCAGCAGGTACGGCTTGATCGCCTGCGGCGTCCCGACGCCGACGGTGAAGACGCGGCCGATCTTCTGCTGCGACCGCACGGCCTCGGCGACCCCGGGCGCGGACGTCGTGCATTCGCCGACCAGGCCGGTGAGGTCCGGGTACTTGGCCATCAGCCCTTTGGCCAGCGCGGTGGCGTTGTCCTTGTCCTCGCCGGCGTAGACCGTCTCGACGAGCTGCGCATGGGGGTACTCCGTAGCGGTATACGCGCGCTGAACCGCGATCCACGCGTTGAGGTTCTCGGCGGTCTCGCCGCAGGAGACGATCGCGTACTTGCCCGCGTTTCCCATCTTCTTCATCAGGGCGTCGGTGAGCGCCTTGCCGACGCCCTCCGGGGTCGCCTGGTTGACGAAGAGTTCGCGATCGGTGCCGGGCGCGTCGGTGTCCGAAGTGATCACATGGACGCCCTTGGCCCGCGCCTCGGTGATCGCGGGGGCGATCGCCCTTGGATCGTTCGGCGCGATCGCGATGACGTCCACCTGCTGGTCGACGAGGCCGCGCACGATCGAGACCTGCGCCGCGGGGTCCACCGTGACCGGGCCGGTCGAGGACCATTCGACACCGAGCTGCTTGGCCGCGGCCTGCCCGCCGGCGTTCATCGCCTCGAAGTACGGGATGCCCGCGACCTTCGGCACGAACGCGATCCGGATCGGCTTCGCCGCCGTCTCCGCCGGTTCTTCACCGCCGCCACAGCCGGTCAGCCCGAACACCATGCCCCAAGCGAGCACAGTGGCAACGACGAGCGTCTTCGTCGGCCCTCGCATCTCCACCCCATAGTCACGGAACTACCTGAACCAGCCGATCGGTCTACGCGCGGTGGAGACCTCCGGCGAAACTAGGGGTCCTCGGTTACCCCGGTCAACCGGATGAGCGCAAAGGGTTACGGAAGTGAGTTCATCGACCTGGGCTGATTACCGGGTCGGCCTACGGGGGTCACGGTGAGCGACCACGGGACACGGATCACTGCGCCATCCATACGGGTGGGGGGTATGGTCTCCGCATGAACGAGACACGGCATGGAGCAAGCTGGTCGATGGCGGCTTCGGCGACTCTGCACTGCCTCACCGGGTGTGCGATCGGTGAGGTCCTCGGCATGGTGATCGGCACGGCGCTCGGCCTCGGCAACGTGGCGACGATCATCCTCGCGGTGGCGCTCGCTTTCGTCTTCGGCTACGCGCTGACCATGCGTGGCGTCCTGAAGTCGAGCCTGCCGTTCGGCACCGCGCTCAAGGTGGCGCTGGCGGCCGACACCGTGTCGATCGCGGTCATGGAGATCGTCGACAACGGGGTCATGCTGGTGGTGCCGGGTGCCATGGAGGCGGGGCTCGCGAGTCCGCTGTTCTGGGGCGCGCTGGCGTTCGCGCTGGCCGTCGCGTTCGTGCTGACGGTGCCGGTGAACAAGTGGATGATCGGGCGCGGGCTGGGGCACGCGAAGGTCCACGCGCACCACGGCGGCCATGAGGGTCACGGTGGTCACGAGGGGCACCACGCGCATTGAGCGCCCTTCGCTGCACGGCCGCGGCCGGAAGGAGGCCTTCACTGCCTTCAAAGATGCCGCTGCGCGTGAAGGCCCCCTTCCCTCTGCTCAGCCGAGGAAACTCGACCTTCACACCTTGCCCAAGTACATGAAGGCCCCCTTTCCTGTATCTAGGCGCAAGGAGGGGCTTTCATGTACTTCGGACGGGCAAGGAGTACTGTTTCGGGTCGTCAGAACGACCCGAAACACTCACGACCTCACCCGGCGTCAGACGCTCGACAGGTCGATCGCCCTGTCGATCTCCTTCGGCATCAGCACCCGCAGAATGCCCTCCAGCAGGTAGTAGTCGGCGTAGGGCAACGAAACCTCGACGCCGTCCTCGGCCCGGCGGTTGCGCGTCCCCCGCGCCACGATCGCCTCGGCGCGGGTGGACTTCGTGGTCAGGCAGGTGTCGCACAACGCGGTGAGGATCCGGATCGCCGCCTCGCGGTAGTGCGGCCGGTTCGCGACCTTCGCCAGGTCGAGCAGGCCACACGCCATCACCGCGCCGGCCGAGGAGTCCTTGATGTCGTACGGCGCCTGCGGTGCGAGGTAGTCCCACACCGGCACGGCGTCCGGGGTGAGGGCACGCAGCGCGAAGTCGGCAAGGCGTTGCGCGGTCCGCAGGAACAGCGGGTCGCCGGAACGCCGGTACATCGTGGTGAACCCGTAGATCCCCCACGCCTGACCGCGCGACCAGCAGGACGCCGGGCTGTAACCCTGCACGGTGTTCGGGCCGATTTCGGCGCCGGTCTCGGGGTCGAAGTCGAACACGTGCGGCGTCGAACCGTCCGGGCGCAGGAAGACCCGTTCGGTGGTCTTCGCGTGGGAGACGGCGATGTCGAGGTACTTCCGGTCACCGGTCTGCTTGCTCGCGAAGGTCAGCAGATCCAGGTTCATCATCGTGTCGATGATGACCCGGCCGGCGTTGTTCGGCGTGCCGAGCGCGCCCCACGCTCGGATGAACTTCCCTTTTTCGTTGTAGCGCTGGATGAGCGACGCGGCGGCGGTGAGCGCACCGGCGCGCCATTTCTCGTCGCCGGTGAGCCGCCAGCCGGTCACCCACGACGGGTAGAAAAGGAATCCTAGGTCGTGGTCCCGCGTCTCGTGCTGGCGCGGCGCGAGCTTTTCCGCCGACGCCATGGCGAGGGTGCGGAATTGCGGATCGCCGCTGTAGATCGAGGCGAGCCACAAAGTGCCCGGCCAGAATCCGCCGATCCAGCCGCCGTTCTGCGAATAGGTCCATTTCTCGAATCGGGTGATCTCCGGAAAGGCCGTCACGCCGGGTGCGACGGCCCGCAGCTTGGTCACCGCGTAGTCGGCCGTTCGGCGGAAAGTCCTTAGTCCGTCGGCCTCTTCCCCGGCCGCACTGGCGGCAGGGGTGATCGTCGTCGCCGCGACGGCGGCACCGGCCGCCGTGGTCAAAAGGGTTCGCCGGGAAACGCTCACAATACCCGCCATTCGTCAGTGGGAAATGCGTCACGGGAGTTTCGCACGACGATCACGGCATTGTGAAGACCATTCATGGTTGTGAATAAACGGCTCACTCAGCGGGACGGATGTTCGCGTTGTGCCGGAACACGTTGTCCGGGTCGTGCACCGCCTTGCCGGTGGCCAGCCGCGCGTACTTCTCCGCGCCGAACGCCGTGCGCACCCCGGTCTTCGTCGTATTCGTTCATGAAGTTCAGGTAGCCGCCGTAGTTGTTGGAATGCGGCAAGAGTTCTTCCCACAGCGCCCGCGCCCAGATCCGGTCGGCGGCCAGGAGTTTCCGGTGTCGGGGCGGTGGTCACCAGACCGACGACGAACCCGGGCGTCCGCGGCCCGCCGAACGCGGTCGCGTCGTCGGGCACAGTCGAGAACGTGTCCTGCAGTGGCACGATCGGCAGCACGGTCGTCGGCGACGCCTTGTCCGGCAGGCGCGCGGCGATCACGTCGATGACCTTTTCGGACAGTGAGGCGACGTACAGCGACTTCTCGTAGGCGAGAATGCCCCGTGGCGTGGTCGGGTCGAGCAGTTTCTGCAGCTCCGTGTACCGCATCGGGGTGACCAGTTCGAACGCCGCGGGCAACCCGCCCCGGATCCGCTCGACCAGCCGGGCGTCCCGTTCGGGACCGTCGAAGCCCCGCCGCCGCGCACGGTGATCTCGAGACCCTTGTCGCGGCCGAAGGCCAGCGCGGTGACGACGTCCTATCCCGGATCGGCGGCGGTGACCACCGCGCCGGACAGACTCCGGCGCAACGCGGTCGTTTCGGGCCGGCTACCGCACAGTCTCGATGGCGGACGCCCCGGCCCCAGGTCCGCCCGCGCGGGAAAAAGGGCGGACGAAAGGGCGAAGGCCCGGCGTTATGGGGTACGCCGGGCCTTCGCGATCTGTGTTCGACCTTTGAACCCGCGACCGCGATCGACGTCGGCAGGGGCGCCCTGCCACCGCGATAGCGGGGGGCCTTCGGCCGAAGTGGGTTCAGGGGGTCACGAGCACTTGGGCGCCACCGGCAGGTCCGAGCCGGTCTGCACGTAGGTGTCGGAGACGTAGTGCCCCGGGCCGATCCGGTTCCAGATGTTGCTGGTGCCGAACTTGCCGGTGACGGTCTCGCCCTCGACGTAGCACTCGATGTTGACCTTCGCGTAGTTCGCCGCGAGGCCCTTGATCGCCGCGGTGGTGCTGGCCGAAGCCCGGACGTTCATCGGGTCGCCCGCGGTGCTGATGACGCCGGTCGGGCCGGAGCCGGTCCACAGGTAGGAGACGTTGACCCAGCCGTTGTCCGTCATCTTCAGGCCGTCCCAGAAGGTGCCGTCCGCGAGGTCGATCCCCGCCGGGTTGGCCACCTTGCGGCCGAACTCGTCCTTGCCGCCGTTGTAGCCGTCCTGGTACGCCGCCTGCGCCTCGGGCTTGCCCTGCGGCAGGTTCTTCCACATCTGGCGGGTGGCCGACGGGTTCCAGTAGTCGTCCTTGGTGTTCCACGGGCCGACGTCCCACACCGGCGCGTACTCGCAGCGGCTGTTGTCGGTGCGGCAGATCCGGACGGTGTAGTTGCCGGTGTTCTTCGGCGCCAGGCCACGGCCAGAGGGGAGGGCGACGAAGTGGTCGCGGGACTTGATCACGTGGCCGTTGGCGGTGGTGCCGCCGACGAGGCCCTCGCGGGTGCCGTAGACCCGGTACGTCAGCGGGGCCGCGGCCGCGCCGATCGCGTTGACCTGCGGGCCGAGCTCACCCTGAAGGGTGACGTCGCTGACCTTCGCGGTCACGCCGTCGGTCACCGTGCGCAGTCCGATGCGGACCTGGACGGTGGAGACGGAGGCGGACAGGTGGGCGGCGCCGCCCTCGGTGGGCGTCCACTCCGTCCAGTCCTGGGAGTTGAGCTGGCCTCGGACGTCGACCTCGACCTCGGTGCCCTTCGGCGCGTCGGCGGTCACCTGGGCGGTGACGCGGTTCACGGGCTTCCCGAGCTTCTGCTCGGCGAGCAACAGGTAACCCTGGCTGCCGACGGAGTCGGGTTTTCTGTGCCAGGCGGCGTTTTCCAGGCTGAGCACGCCGCCGTCGCTGCGCACGTTGACGTCGTCGCCGTCCACAGTGGACAAGTCGGCGCGCCAGCTTCCCTCGGGCGCCGCGTTCGCGGGGCTGGCGGCCAAGGCGGTGACCGCCCCCACGGCCAGCACGGCCGCCATCACCCGGCGGGCCTTAACGGTCCGGACCATTCCGGTCTCCCTTCGAGCACTCTCGGTTGCTACGAAGGGAGCTTCGCCGGGGCGTGTACACGATCGATACAAAAGCAAGTCGGCACCTGATCGCGGTGGGTGAACCCGCAATCAGGTGCCGAAGTGCGAAAAGGTCAGGCGCTCGCGGAGTCGTTGTAGGAGGCTTCGGCCGCTTCCTGCAGGCGCGAAGCGAGTGCGGATTCCTGTGGCCGCGCGGAGAGTTCCCGCCACAACGCCAGCGCGCGCTCCGAGTAGGTCCGCGACCGCTCGGGCTGGCTCAGCGCCTCGTGCAGTTCCCCGAGGAGCTGGGATACCTCGGCCTCGGACCGGCGGTCCCCGTTGCGCCGGTGCACGCTCAGCGAATTGACCAGCAGCAGCTGCGCGTGGGCCAGATCGCCGCTGTGCAGATACAACTCGCCGAGGTTCTGGTTCGCGTAGCCGACGCAGTGGTCGTCGCCGAGTTCGTTGAAGATCGCGATGGCACGGTCGACCCACTCCCGCGCGCCCGCGAGGTTGCCCTGGTGCTGGCGCAGCATGGCGAGCCGTTTCAACGCGTGCGCCTCCCGGTGCCGATCGCCGATCCGGGCGGACTGGTCGAGCGCCTCGGTGAACCAGCGTTCCGCGTCGGCGTACCGGCGCCGCGCCAGCCACACCGCGCCGATCGCGATGCGCGCGACGGCCTCGCCGTGTGGATCGCCTGCCGCCGAGAACTGGTCGAGCGCCGCGTGACAGTGCTCCAGCGCGACGGTGTCCTCGCCCTTGATCCGCAGCACGGTGCCGAGCCCGGCCAGCGCGATCGCCGCGCCTCGCGCGTCGCCGATCTTGTCGAACAGCAGCTGCGACTGCTCGAACGCGATCAGGGCCTCGGCGTAGCTGTCCTGGTACAGCTGGATCTGCCCGAGGTTGCGCTGGATGATCGCCTCGCCGCGGACCTCGCCGGAGCGGCGCGCGGCGGCCAGCGCGACGGCATGGGTGTGCATCCAGTCGTCCTGGTGACCGCGCTGGTCGAAGTACGGGGCCAGCGCGGCGGCGAGACGCCAGGCCAGCGAGTCGAAACCCAGGTCGGCGGCCAGCGAGACGGCGGCGACACAGGTGTGCCGCTCGGCGGCGAACCACGCGGCCGGGTCCTCGATCAGATGCGCGGTACCCGGTGGCAGCGCGGGCTGGACGGCCGTGTCGTCCCGGTAGAGCCCGAAGAAATGGATCGGCATCCGATCCGCGGCCTCGACCGCGAGCGCGAGATAGCCCTCCAGCACCCGTTTCGTGGCGTCGCGCGCCTTCGCCGGGACGTCCTGCGCCCGGAGTTCGAGGGCGTAACACCGCAACAGGTCGTGCAGGCGGTAGCGGGGCTCGCCGGTGGCGTCCGAGCCGCTGAGCTCGACCAGATGAGCGTCCACCAGTACATCGAGGACGTCCTCACCGTGCGTGCGGCCGAGCAGGGCCGCGACCACCCAGCCGGGGAACTGGATCGAGCCGAGCCCGCCGAGGCCGCGGAACGCGGTCGCCGCCGACATCGGCAGGAGGTCGTAGCTGAGGGTGACACTGGCCCGCACGGCGAGATCTCCGACGCGGAGTTCGTCCAATCTTCGTCTTTCGTCGCGCAGCCGGTCGGCCAGCACGCGCAACGTCCAGCCCGGCCGGTGGGTCAGCTTCGCCCCGGCGACCCGGATCGCCAGTGGAAGATATCCGCAGTGGCGGAGGATCGCGGTCGCGCAGTCCGGCTCCGCGGCGACCCTTTCCGCGCCGACGATGCCTTCGAGCAGCTTCGCGGCCTCGGCCTCGGGCAGCAGGTCGACGTCGACCGGGGTGGCCCCGGCCAGATCCGGCATCCGGACCCGGCTGGTGATCAGCACCGCGCAGGAACCGGCGCCGGGCAGCAGCGGGCGGACCTGCGCCGCGCTGCCGGCGTCGTCGAGGACGACGCACATCCGCAGGGTCGCGAGCCGGGAACGCAGCAACGCCGCGCGCTCCGGGAGATCACGCGGCAGTCCCGCGTCGGGGACGCCCAGCGCGCGGAGCAGCTCGGCGAGCACGGTCATCGGAGGGCGGGACGAGGACGACGTCCCGGCGAGGTCGACGTGCAGCTGACCGTCCGGGAAGTCGTCACGGACCGCGTGCGCCACCCGGATCGCGACGGAGGACTTGCCGATCCCCGGCGCCCCCGACAGCACCGCGATCGCGGGTTTTCCCTGCTCCCGGCGGTCGTGGAAGAGACCGACGAGTGCGCTGACCACCTCGTCGCGGCCGGTGAAGTCCGGCAGGTCCAGCGGCAGCTGGCAGACCGGCGTCACCGGCACGGTGAGGGCGGCGGTCACCGCGTCCTGGGTCGCGGACGGTGTGAGGACCAGCGAAGCCCGCAGTTCCCGCAGCCGCGGCCCCGGTTCGGTGCCGAGTTCCTCCGCGAGCACCTTCTCGGCCGTTTCGTAGGCCTCGATCGCGTCGGCCGTGCGGCCGTCGGCCCGCAGCGCGACGATCAGCTGCTGCCAGAGCTCCTCGCGCAGGGGATGTTCGGTGACCAGGCCGCGCAGTTCGGCGACGGCTTCGGCGGTCCGGCCGAGTTCGATCCTCGCGCGCAGGCGCTGTTCCTGGACCGCGAGCCGCAATTCCGTCAGCCGGGCGACGGTCGCGCCCCAGCCGTGGTCGTGGGGGAGACCTTCGAGGACCTCGCCGCGCCACAGCGCTTCGGCTTGATCCAGCAGGCCCAGCGCGGATTCGGCTTCCCCGTGGCCGAGCGCGTCCTGCGCGCGGGCGGCCAATTCGCCGAAGCGGACGTGGTCGATCTCGTCGGGGGTGGCTTTGAGGATGTATCCGGATGCCCGGCTTCCGATGCGCTCCCCGAGCTCGGGGTCGTGGTCGGCGAGGCGTTTGCGGAGTGAATGGACGTAGGTACGGATGTTCGCCGCCGCCGACCGGGGAGCGGACGAAGGCCACAGGACCTCGATCAGCAGTTCGGTGGAGACGACGACGTTGGGCTGGAGCAGGAGAGCGGCCATCAGCAGCCGGGGTTTGGGCCCGCCGAGCGGCACCACCTGCCCGTCCACCGCCACTTCGAGCGGACCGAGAACGCGAAACCCGAGAATAGTCACCTAAACCGCCAATACGGCAGGAGCCCCATATCCGCCGATAATATTGCCGTCCCGCCATGGTTGGCTAGATCCATTCGCATGCATGTGCAGACAGCCGGTCGGCGTTTGTACGTGATGTGTACGACGCCGGTCGACGCTGAAGTCATGAAGCGTTCAAGTGTCCGGCGGCTCGCCGGTTTCTTTCTCGTGCTGGTGACGGCGGGCGCCTTGGGCCTCGCCGGAGCCACTCCCGCACTGGCCGCGGCCACCGGGACCGTGAAGACGGCGGGTGATCCGCTGAACGTCCGCCGCGCCCCGAGCACCTCCTCGACCGCGGTGCGCACGGTGGCCAACGGCGCCACGGTGACCATCGACTGCCAGACGGTCGGGACCTCGGTCACCGGTCCGCTGGGTACCACGACGTTGTGGGACTACGTCCCCGCGCTCGGTGGTTACATCTCGGACGGCTACGTCTACACCGGCTCGGACCAGCGGGTCGCACCCGACTGCGGAGTCGGCTCCGGCAGCGCCGAATGCTCCACCGGCGTCTGCGCGGGTGAGGGGCGGTTCCGCTCGTCGGACGCGCATTTCCTCGTCTACGACAGGAACGCCGACGGCAAGTCCGCCGTGGTCGCGTACTGGCTGAAGGGTGGCGCCGGCCCGTTCTACGTCTGGGCATCCGGCGGTAACGGCACCCACGTCGACAAGGCCGTGCCGGTCGCGAAGGGATCGTGGGTCTATTACAAGGTCTGCGTCGCCGACGCCGCCGCGAATCCGACGCTCGAGGCCTGTAGTGGCGGCATCACCGATTACGCCGCGTGAAATCCCTCCCCGTTCTTTCCCCACTTCGAAAGGTTGAATTTTCATGGGCCAGGTGAATCGGCGTGCGGTACTCCTCGGTGGGGCCGCGGCGGTTTCGGCGGCGGCGTTGTCGTCGACGGTGCCTTCGTGGGCGAACGCGAGAACACTGGCGGCGGCGCCCGCCATCCACGACCCGTTCCAGCTCGGTGTCGCGTCGGGTGACCCGCTGCCGGACAGTGTCGTGCTGTGGACGCGGCTCGCTCCCGCCCCGCTGAACCCCGACGGTTTCGGCGGCATGCCGGACGCTTCATACACAGTGGACTGGGAACTCGCCAACGACCAGGCGTTCTCCTCGGTCGTGCAGAAGGGCACCGTGACCGCGGCGCGTTCCTCCGGACACAGCGTTCACATCGAACCGGTGGGCCTCGAGCCGGGACGGGAATACTTTTACCGGTTCAAGACCAGCGGCCACATTTCGCCCGTCGGCCGGACGCGGACCGCCCCCGCCGCCGGTGCGGCGGTGAACCAGCTGAAGTACTGTTTCTCCTCCTGCCAGCATTGGGAGGAAGGCTGGTACCACTCGTACAAGGGCATGCTCGCGGACAACCCGGATCTGGTGCTGTTCCTCGGCGACTACATGTACGAGCGGAAATCCGGCCGTGCCGCCGCCGACCGGAATCCGCGCAAACTGGCGTTCACCGAGGACGTGAAGACGCTCGCCCAATACCGCGCCCGGCACGCCCAGCACAAGACCGACGCCGACCTCCAGAACGCGCACGCGATGGCGCCGTGGATCGTGGTCTTCGACGACCACGAGGTGATGAACAACTGGAACGGCACCACCAGCCCGGCGACGGACGCGCGCAAGGCCGCCGGTTTCCAGGCGTTCTACGAGAACATGCCGATCCGGTCCACCGCGAAGCCGAGCGGCGCGTCGATCCGCCTGTACCGGCAGTTCGGCTGGGGGAACCTCGCCCGGTTCCACATGCTCGACACCCGCCAGTACCGCAGCGCGCAGGTGCCGGACCCGTCCGGTTCGGCGGGCCCGTCGTGCACCGACATGCGGTCGACGTCGCGCAGCATCCTGGGCACGGCGCAGGAGGCGTGGCTGCTGAAGGCGCTGGAGACGCATCCGGCGAAGTGGGACTTCCTCGGCCAGCAGGTCTTCTTCGCCACCCGTGATGGTGACGGGAACAAGGCGACCTGTGAGAGCCCCGATTCCTGGCAGGGTTACGAGGCTTCCCGCGACCGGATCGCGAAGGGCATCGTGGACCGCAAGGTGCCGAACCCGATCGTGCTGACCGGCGACGTCCACCGGCACTGGGCGGCCGACCTGCGCCGCGACTACTTCAACCACAGCGACCCGGTGTTCGGTTCGGAACTGGTGACGACCTCGGTCACGAGCAACAGCGACACCGCGACCGATCCGTCTTCGACGTGGCTGTCGAACAACCCGCATGTCAAGTACTGCCGGGGAAAGCGGGGTTACGTGCGGGTGACGGCGTCGCAAACGCAGATGCGGGCGGACTTCATGACGGTTTCGGACACCACCGAGTACGACTTCTCGAAGGTCGTCCTGGCCGCGGACCGCAGTTACGTCGTCGAGGCGGGGAAGCCGGGACTCCAGCGGGTGTAGCGGCCTCGTGAGTGGTAAGGACGGTTCTAACCGTCCTTACCACTCACGAGTCAGGAGAGCAGGTCCACCAGCGCGTCACCGCGCGGCGTCCGGACCACGAGCACCACCTGACCCTCGCGATGCCGCTGGATCAACCCAGCCGAGACGAGCTGTTCGCAGTGGTAGGTCGCGGTGCTCGCGGCACAGGACAGCAGATTCGCGATCTCGCCCATCCGGGCGGGCTTTCCCAAGTGCCGCAACAGTTTCGCGCGGTGGGCGCCGACGACAAGGTCGAGTCCGTCGACACCGGGGGCCGGTTCGGGCTTGCCGCCGTCGAGCAGGCCGTCGAGTCCCGGCAGCGGGTAGCCGATCCAGATGGCGTCCTCTTCGTCGAGGTTGGACACCACCGAGCGGCTGCCCGCGAGCATCGGGACGAGGATCAGTTTGCGGCCACGGACGGTGTACTTCGCCGGCTCGGCGTCGGGCAGCAGCAGACAGCCGTTGCTGAACCGGAAATGGGGCCGCAGCAGGCCGAACACCGCGTCGGTCCCGCCGCGGACCGAGGCGACGCCGATCCGCTCGATTTCGCGGTCGAGCAGGGGACGGGCCCTGCTCCAGAGGCTTTCGGTCGCCAGCCTGGTCGCGGTGAAGGCGTCCGCGAGCGAGGCGGCCCAGCGTCTCGGATGGTCGGCGGCCTGCCGCCACTGCGCGGGCACCCGATCGCCGAAGACCTCTTCCAGGCCTTTCAGGACGTCGGATTCCGTCAGCTCGCGCAGCATTTCCGCCTGGGCCGCGGCGGAACAGTCCTCGCCGGGACTGATCGGGACGATGAAGTCCGGCTGCACCGAGGTGCCGCGGCGGGCGAGTGAGCTCGCCGCACGGTATCCCTGCTCGGGGATCGCCGAACCCACCTGGCGGCGCCAGGCGGCGGGCAGGCCGCGGTCGTACCCGCCGACGACCTCGACGAGCATCGAAACCAGCGAGATGTGCGGGGAAACCGTCACACCGACCGGGATCGTGCTGGTGTCACCGAGTTCGAGCCGGGTATAAGAAGCCGGGGGCGGCGTCTCGCGCATCCGGTCGTCCCTCCTGGGAGTGGGCGTCGCAGCACGCGATGTTAGCGCCTCCGGTCAATACCCGGAATCCGGCCGGAAAACGACCGAAGGGCGCTTTCCCCAGGTCGGAAGCGGGGAAAGCGCCCTTCGGCCGGTGCGGCGACTCAGCGGGCGAGTTGCTCATTCATGATGAGGAACGCGCCGAGACCGTGGAAATCGTTGGTGTTGCGTTTACGCGCGTAGTAATACGCCGTGTCGCCGACGTTGGTGCCTTCGGAGATGTTCGAGATATCGGTCAATCCGTCGGATCCGGTCGAAACCTGGGACAAAACCCCGCGGTAGCCCTTCGCGGCCACGGGCCGGTACTCGGCGCCGATGTAGCCGCGTTCCACCGCGCGGGAGAGCAGGAAGGTGTACATCGCCGAAGCCGAGGTCTCCAGCCAGTTGTCCTTGTCGCCGCCCCGGTCGACGACCTGGAACCAGCGGCCCGAAGCCCGGTCCTGCCAGCGGGTGTACCCCGCGGCGAGGAATTTCACGACGTCGACGAGACGACGGCGCCGCGGATGGTCGCGGGGGAGGATTTCGAGGAGGTCGATCGCCGTCATGCCGAGCCAGCCGATCGCGCGGCCCCAGTGGAATTTCGAATGCCGTCCGGGACCCGACGCCCACGGTTCCGAGCCGTCTTCGTCGTAGGCGTGGTACAGCAGGCCCTTCGCGGGCTCCTTGAGCCGGTCGAAGTAGACGCTGACGTTCTTGGCGGCCTCTTCGTAGCAGTAGGCGGCATCGCCGAAGGTCTTGCCGTACAGGGCGAGGAACGGCTGCGCCATGTACACGCCGTCCGCCCACAGCTGCCCGACCCTGCTCGTGGCGTGGAACATCCCGCCGTCGGACGTCCGGGGATAGGACGGGAACCGGGCGCGCAACTGATCCGCCGCGGTCTTGTACTTCGCCTGCCCGGTTTCGGTGTACAGCAAGGGGAACATCTGCCCGGAGCGCATCGCGTCCAGATTGGTGAAAGAATTGGAGATCCCGCTCTCGGTGACGAACCGGTCGTACCAGGCGAGGATGTAGCCGAGGTAGGACTTCTCGCCGGTGCGCCGGTACACCAGGTACTGGCCGTAGAGGTAGAGGCCGCGGGTGTAGCCCCAGCCGCCGAGGGTGGCCGGGGTGTGACGCTTCATGGTCGAGTCGACGACGGCGCGCGACCAATCCACCGGAGCCGCGGAGGCCACGCCAGGCAGGGCGAGCGCGCCGAGGGCGCCCGCGGTTCCCGCCAGCACCGTGCGCCGGGAAAGCCGTGCCACGCGAAGAGGATATGGGGACATTCGAAGCCCTTCCTGCGCCGGGGCAACCGGGGGAGTGAGTGGCCGGGATGCCGATCCGCCGTCCGCCGGCATCCCGACCAGCCTTGGGGCGGAACTTCCTTGTGGGACAACGTGTACCCGGGTGTTCGATGGCGAGTCAAGAGAGATCCGATCTCTTGCGTCATATATCAGATATGCCACTCGAATGGGCGCTCCCGGTCGCCGGGACGGTCCCGGTGGGCGGTACTCACCGGGCGGGCGTCCGCTCGCCTACGATCGGTGCGTGAACGAGCTGACCTTCCGTGGGCGCCGCGTCGCCCGGGACCGCGCCCTGGTCATGGCGATCGTCAACCGTACCCCCGACTCCTTCTACGACAAGGGGGCGACCTTCTCGGATCCGGACGCGCTCGCCGCCGTCGCCAGGGCGGTGGCCGACGGCGCGGACATCGTCGACATCGGCGGAGTCAAGGCCGGCCCCGGCGCGGAGGTCGGCGTCGAGGAAGAGATCCGACGGGTGGTCCCGTTCGTCGAGCGGATCCGCGAACTGCACCCCGGCCTGGTGATCAGCGTCGACACGTGGCGTCACGAAGTGGGCAGGCGCGCGGCCGAGGCGGGCGCGGACTTGATCAACGACACGTGGGCGGGAGCCGATCCGAAACTGGCCGAGGTCGCCGCCGAGTTCGGCACCGGCTACGTCTGCTCGCACACCGGGAACGCCGTCCCGCGGACCCGTCCGTTCCGGGTGCACTACCCGGACGTCGTCGCGGACGTCGTCGCGGAGACCACGGCGCACGCCGAAGCCGTGGTCGCGCTCGGTGTCCCGCGTGAAGGGGTGCTGATCGATCCGACGCACGACTTCGGCAAGAACACGTGGCACAGCCTGGCGCTGCTGCGGCACGCGCGGGAACTGGCGGACACCGGCTGGCCGGTGCTGATGGCACTGTCCAATAAGGACTTCGTCGGCGAGACGCTCGGCGTGGAACTCGCGGAGCGGGTCGACGGCACGCTCGCCGCGACGGCCTGGGCGGTGGCTGAGGGAGCCAAGGTGTTCCGGGTCCATGAGGTACGGCGCACTCGTCAGGTGCTGGAGATGGTCGCGTCGATCCAGGGGACGCGCCCGCCCGCGCGCGCCATCCGAGGGCTGGCCTAGCCGTCCAAGGGGATGACGGCCGAAACCGTGGTGCCCGTGCCGGGTTCGCTCGCGACGGTCAGTTCGCCGCCGAGCGCGCGGACCCGGTCACGGAGGCCGTGCAGCCCGGAGCCGCCGCCGATGTCGGCCGTGCCGGTGCCGTCGTCGTGGACGTCCACCCGCAGGCCGTCGTCCTCGACGCGGATGCACACGCGGACTTCCCCCGCCCGCGCGTGTTTCAAGGCATTGGTGACGGCCTCCGAGACGACGAAATACGCCGTCGCCTCGACGGCACCGCTGAGCCGTGGCACGTCCGCGTCCGCGAGGTCGACGGCGAGCGGGACGCGGTCCAGCAGCGACCGGACCGCGGGGATCAGCCCGGCCTCGGTGAGGATCGCGGGGCGGAGCCCGCGCGCGAGTTCGCGCAGTTCGGTGACGGTGGCCTGCAGTTCGTCGATGGTGCTTCGCAGCAGTGTCGCGACGGCGGGGGTGAGCTCACTCCCGAGCCGGCGCTCCGCCATCCGCAGCAGCAGGACGACGCTGACCAGGCGTTGCTGCGCGCCGTCGTGCAGATCCCGCTCGACCCGTCTCCGCTCGTCGTCGGCGGCGGCCACGATGCGGGCACGGGAGGCCTGGACCTCGACGAGGCGTTCCTCCAGTTCCGCGGCGAGCCGCTGGTTGTCCAGCACCAGCCCGGCGGCCGCGTTGAGCGCGTCGATCGACCGGCTGTCCTTCCACACTTCGTCGTCCTGCACGAGCGCGGCCAGCCCGGTGCCGTCGCGTTCCAGCAGGAGCCGGATCATCTCCGCGTTGCCGACCCGCGCCCGCAGAACCCCGATCAGGAACGTCAGCGGCCACAGGCAGAACGAGATCCGGTAGACGTCCAGCAGCGGTTCGGAGAACGGGTGCCCGGAGCCGAGCGCGCTGCCGACCGTAGTGCTCAACGCGCCGACCACGGCGATCGCGAGGACAGGGGAGAGCAGTCGCCGCTGCGGAAGCCGTCCGGTGAGCCAGCGGTAGAGCAGCACCACCACGACCCCACCGCCGATCAGCGCACCGACGAGCTCCAGCAGCCGTTTGACCAGCTGTTCGGCCTCCGGCGAAGCGGCGACCGCGGCGAGGTTCTTCGGATCGTCGTTGACCAGCAGACCGAGGACGGCCGAGCCGAATACCACGGCGTACGCGGAGAAGGCGAGTACTCGTTCGGACTGTGACCGGAGCTTCCCGTGCGGGAAGGCGAGCACGAGATGCGCGATCACCGGGCTGGACGCCGCGGACAGCGCCAAACCCACCGTGTGCACCAGCGGTTGGTCGGCGAATTGCAGGTCCTCGGCGAACAACGCGAGCCCGGCCAGCGCGATGAGCAGGCCGATGGGGTTCGAGGCGCGGCGTACGTGCGCGATGGCGCCGGCGAGGAGGAAGAGGAACCCCGTCGTCGTGGACAGGGTGGTGTCGAGCACGGTGTGCGTACCGTCGGCGATCTTGAGCGTCGACGCGACGACTCCCATCCCGATCCCGGCGGTCAGTACGCCCGCCATCGCGACGGTACGAGGGTGCGTCACCACTAAGCGTGATTCGCCCGTTCGGCTCGAACCGTTACACCGTTCCTGAAATGTGGAACAGGAGTTCCGTCTGGTGTCAAGGATTCTCAGCATCTTTCCCGTCATTCGGATGGCGATGCAGGCACGTGGGTGAACATGCGACTCTCGCGCCACCACCCGAGCCAAGTCGTACTCTCCGAAAGGCGACCCTTCCGTGCGCACCCACCACAGAACCCGCTTACTGGCCGCGGCCTTCGCCGCCTTGACCTTGGCCAGTGGGATCGCCGGGTGTTCGCGTGCCGATCGGGGCACCGAAGTGGAGCAGAAGAGCCAGGGGGCCGCGGCCGAGGTGCGCGTCGGGTACTTCCCCAACGTGACGCACGCGCCCGCGCTGATCGGGACCAAGAACGGCTTCTTCGCCAAGGAACTCGGCTCGACGAAACTCACCACCCAGACGTTCAACGCCGGCCCCGAAGAGGTCAACGCGCTGCTCGGCGACTCGCTCGACATCGCGTTCATCGGCTCCGGCCCGGCCATCAACGCCTTCACCAAGTCCAAGGGCGCCATCCAGCTGGTCTCCGGCGCGGTCACCGGCGGCGCCCAGCTGGTGGTGAAGCCGGAGATCACCGCGCCGGAGCAGCTCACCGGGAAGAACATCGCGACGCCGTCGCTGGCGAACACCCAGGACGTCGCGCTCAAGAAGTTCGTCGCCGAGAAGAAGCTGCCCGACGTCAAGGTCACGAACCTCGACAACCCGAAGACGTTCGACGCCTTCAAGAAGGGCGAGCTCGACGGCGGCTGGCTGCCGGAGCCGTGGTCCTCGCGGCTCGTGCTCGACGCGGGCGCGAAGGTCCTGCTGGACGAGAAGACGCTGTGGCCGGAAGGCAAGTTCCCGACCACTGTCGTGATCGTCCGCAGGGAGTTCCTTCAGCAGCACCCGGAGACCGTCACCGCCATCCTCAAGGGTGAACTCGCCGCCATCGAGTGGGCGAAGACCAACCCTGCCGAGGCGAAGAAGGTCGTCAACGGCGAGCTCAAGGCGCTCGCGGGCAGCACCCTGAGCGAGACCGTTCTCGATCGCGCGTTCTCCGGCATCGAACTCGGCATCGATCCGGTGGCGTCGACCTTCAGCCAGCTCGCGCAGGACTCGGTGACCGCGGGTGTGGTGAAGTCCGCGGTGGACCTCAAGGGGTTCGCCGATTTCGGCCCGCTCAACGCCGTGCTCTCCGAGCAGGGCGAGCCCGGCGTGAACGCGCCCGGGCTGACGAAGTGACCGGAGGGGATCAGCGATGACGACCACCTTGGAGCCCGGCCTGTCCACCGGTGTCGCCGTGCGCCTCGACGGGGTGCGGAAGGCTTTCGGGCCGACCGGCCGCGCCGTCGTGGCCCTCGACGGGATGGACCTGACGGTCGCCCCCGGCGAGTTCGTCTGCCTCCTCGGCGCCTCCGGCTGCGGCAAGAGCACCCTGCTGAACCTGGTCGCCGGTCTCGACCGGCCGACGTCGGGCTCGATCACCCTGGAGACCTCCCGGCCCGCGGTCATGTTCCAGGAGGCCGCGCTGATGCCGTGGCTGACCGCGGCCCGCAACGTCGAACTGCCGCTGCGGCTCGCCGGTTTCGGCCGGGCCGAGCGCCGGGAAAAGGCGGCCGAACTGCTCGAACTCGTCCGCCTCGGTGGCGCGGGTGACAAGCGGCCGCACGAGCTGTCCGGCGGGATGCGGCAGCGCGTCGCGCTCGCCAGGGCGCTGGCCGCCACCCTGCGTGTCGGCGGTGACCCGGAGCAGTCGCTGCTGCTGATGGACGAGCCGTTCGCCGCGCTCGACGCCATCACCCGCGACGTCCTGCAGGGTGAACTGCTGCGCGTCTACCGCAGCACCGGCACCTCGGTGCTGTTCGTGACCCACGACGTCCGCGAGGCCGTCCGGCTCGGCCAGCGGGTCGTGCTGCTTTCGTCGCGGCCCGGCCGGGTCGTGCGGGAATGGCGCGACGTCCAGGCCTCCGACGCCGAGGAGCTGACGCTGGAGATCACCGGTCACCTCCGGGAGGTGATCAGTACCCATGCCGCGGCTTGACCGCCCCGAAACCGCGGCGGAAGACGCCGACGAGGCCGTCGGCGCGGGGCTCGACTCGCTCGACACCCCCACCGGGGAGCGCCGGGAAAGCCGGGGAAAGCGATTCCTGCGCGGTTTCGTGCCGCCGGTGGTCTTCCTGATCCTGGTGATCGCGCTGTGGCAGGCGCTGTGGGCCGCCGCGTTCTGGCCGGAGGCCATGCTGCCCGCGCCGCTCGCGGTGTGGGACGAACTCGTCGGCATCACCGTCGACGGTGAGATCTTCGAGTTCGTCTGGACGTCGGTGCACCGCGCCGCGCTGGGCTTCCTGATCGGCGTGGTCATCGGGACACCGCTCGGGCTGCTGGTGGCGAAGGTGCGGGTCGTCCGGGCCGCGGTCGGGCCGTTCCTGACCGGGCTGCAGAGCCTTCCGTCGGTGGCCTGGGTGCCGGCGGCGATCCTGTGGTTCGGGCTGAACGACGCGTCGATCTACTTCGTGGTCCTGCTGGGTTCGGTTCCTTCGATCGCCAACGGGCTGGTCGCAGGCATCGACCAGATCCCGCCGATCCTGCCGCGGGTGGGCCAGGTGATGGGCGCGAGCAGGCTGTCGTCCGCGCGGCACATCCTGCTGCCCGCCGCGCTGCCCGGATTCCTCGCCGGGCTCAAGCAGGGCTGGGCGTTCTCGTGGCGTTCGCTGATGGCCGCCGAGCTGATCGCGCTGTCCCCGGCGCTCGGCAAGGGACTCGGCGCGTACCTGCACGAAGGCTCGTCGTTCAACAGCATGGAGGCCGTGATGTCGGCCATCTTCCTGATCCTGCTGGTCGGGGTCGGTATCGAGCTGGTGGTGTTCCGTCCGCTGGAACGCTCGGTCCTGCGTGCGCGTGGTCTCACCGCGTCCCTTTAGGACTTTGGGCAGGCTAGCCTTACCCGCATGTCCGTTACCGGGGTGCGGGTCAAGGCGACCTTGACCGCGCTGATGATGTCGTTGCTGGCAGCCGGTTGTGGTTCTTCGCAATCGGTCGACGAGACCCTGGTGCCGCCGGAGGCCAGGGGCACCTTTCCGGTGACCGTCGAACACAAATACGGGTCGGCGACGGTCGGGAAACAGCCGTCGCGGATCGTCACGCTCGGCCTTTCCGACCACGACGCCGTGCTGGCGCTCGGGATCCGGCCGGTCGGCGCCGTCGACTGGTTCAAGGAGCGGCCGTACGGGAAGTGGCCGTGGACCCAGGCCCTCTGGGGCGACAAGCAGCCGGAGATCGTCGGAGAACGGGACGACTACAACTTCGAGAAGATCGCCGCGCTGAAGCCGGACCTGATCCTCGCCCAGTACAGCGGGATGAAGAAGGAGCAGTACGAGAAGCTCTCGCAGCTCGCTCCGGTCGTCGCGCAGCCGCCGAAGTTCGAGGACTACGCGGCGCCCTGGCAGGAGACGACCCGGATGGTGGGCCGCGCACTGGGCCTTGAGCGAAAGGCCGAGGACCTGATCGCAGGGATCGACCGGCGGTTCGCGCAGGCGCGGGCCCAGCATCCCGGGTTCGCGAAGCTGTCGATGGTCGTCGCCGACACCTTCGAGGCGGGCAAGTTCTCCGCGTTCACCACGACCGACCCGAAGATGATCTTCATGACCGAGCTGGGCTTCCGGCCCTTCGAACCGGTCAAGGCGCTGAGCAAGCCGGAGAACAACGTCGTCGAGGTCTCCTCGGAACGGTTCGATCTGTTCGACGCGGATCGCCTGGTGTGGCTGAACTCCGACGTCGGCGCGGAGGCCAGGATCCGGGCCGATCCGGTGTACCGGAAGCTGAAGGTGTCGGCGGACAAGCGGGATCTGTTCATCACCTACGAGAAACCGCCGGTCGGGGCCGCGATCTCGTTCAACACCGTGCTGAGCATTCCGTACGCGATCGAGCAGCTGGTGCCGAAGCTGGCGGCCGTCGCCGGCTCCTGACAGTTCAAGGTCGACCTCGCGTCTATGAAGGAATTGGGACATTCAACGTCCCAGTTCCTTCATGGACGGCCCCGGTGTGGCGCCTGGCCCGGCCACTCGCCAGACGTTGCGAAGGCCACAGTGATGCCTGACGTCCTGTGGCTTTCGCGACACCCTGTCGCCGGCTCCTGAGCGTTCACCTTCCGGAGGTGGCAAACCTACGACACCGTAAGTTACGGTGTCGTAGGTAGGCGTTTTCCGTACCCTGGAAGGACGAAACGCATGGCGGTCCCCGAAACCACCCGGCTGATGCTCGAACTCGAAGGGACGGTCGAGGAGAACCTCAACCGGCATCTCTCGGTCGCCAAGGAATGGATGCCGCACGAGTTCGTGCCGTGGGACGAGGGCCGCAACTTCGCCGACCTCGGCGGCGAAGCGTGGGATCCCGAGCAGTCGCGGGTGTCGCCGATCGCGCGGACGTCGTTGGAGGTCAACCTCCTCACCGAGGACAACCTGCCGAGCTATCACCGCGAGATCGAGCGCGCCTTCGGCCGCGACGGCGCGTGGGGTACGTGGGTGCATCGCTGGACCGCCGAAGAGGGCCGCCACGGGATCTGCATCCGCGACTACCTGCTGGTGACGCGCGCGGTGGACCCGGTCGAGCTGGAGCGGTCGCGGATGCAGACCATGCAGGCCGGGTACGACAGCGGCGACAAAGAGCTGCTGAACGTCTTCGCGTACGTATCCTTCCAGGAGCTCGCGACGCGGATT
This sequence comes from Amycolatopsis sp. NPDC043887, assembly GCF_056435665.1. Classification (NCBI taxonomy): domain Bacteria; kingdom Bacillati; phylum Actinomycetota; class Actinomycetes; order Pseudonocardiales; family Pseudonocardiaceae; genus Amycolatopsis; species Amycolatopsis sp. NPDC043887. The sequence goes on along the minus strand of NZ_JBWKEB010000016.1, from coordinate 98,172 downwards.
TCGCATCGCAACACCGGGAAGTACACGCAGGATCCCTTGTGCGAGAAGCTGCTCGCGCGGGTCGCGATGGACGAGAACCTGCACATGCTCTTCTACCGGAACCTGGTGCAGGCGTCGCTGGAGCTTTCACCCGACGCGATGATGCGCGCCATCACCGACGAGGTCGTCCAGTTCCAGATGCCGGGCGCGGTGATCCCGAGCTTCGTGCGGAAGGCCGCGCTGATCGCGAAGGCGGGGATCTACGACCTGCGCATCCACCACGACGAGGTGATCTGGCCGTTGCTGCGGCAGTGGAAGATCTTCGAGCTCGAAGGGCTCGGCGAGGTGGGGGAGAAGGCGCGGGACGAACTCGACCAGTTCCTGAAGGCCCTCGACACGCAGGCTTCACGCTTCGAGGAGCGCCGCGCGGCCGCTGAAGCCCGCGCCGCCGCCCGACACGCGTGACCCGGCCCCAGTCACGTGAGTTCCGCCTCCAAGCACGCGAGATCCGGCGGCCGTCACGCGTGTCCCGCCGGACGGCTCGCGTGATCAGATGGACGACACGCGTGATCAGATGGCCAACTTGTGTGTCGTCCCTCTGATCACGTGAGCCGGCCGCCGGATCACGTGTGATCGCGGGCGGAACTCGCGTGACGGAAGCCGGATCTCGCGTGTTTGAAGACGGAACTCGCGTGACGGCCGTCGGGGAGGACTAGCGCGAGCGGCGCGAGCCGGCGCGGGTCCCCGAGGAGAACGCGGCGGCACCACCGCGACGGGCCGGAGCGCCGCCGGACTGGTTCCGCGAGGACTGGGACTTCGTGGCACCGGAGCCGCGGCGCGGCTGCGACTCGGCGGCACCGTGACGCCCCTGACGACCCTGGCCGCCGCCCTTGGGCGCGCCTTCGCGACGTCCGGTGCTCTCGGCCGCGCGACGGCCTTGGCCGGCGGGAGCGCCGCGGCGGTCGCCCTCGGTACGGGGCTGACGCGAACGGCCGTCGGAAGAGCCGCCGCGACGGCCGCCACCGGAAGCTCCACGGCCACCGGCGGAAGGACCTCGGCCACGGCCACCGCGGCCGCCACGTCCACCGCTTGCCGGACGGTCTTCGTCGTCGCCCTTGCCCGGGATGGCTTCACCGCTGGCGCTGACGCGCTTCGGCCGCGTGTCCACGATCGGCCGTCGCGGCGAAGCGGTGAACGAACGCTCACCGGGCGCCAGTTCCGACAGCAGCGGGTGGCCGGGGCCGAGCTGCGTCGTGGTCGGCTTGATGCCTGCCTTGCGGGTGAGGTCGCGGACGTCGCCGACCTGCGCGTCGGTCATCAGCGTGACGACGGTGCCGGACGCGCCGGCCCGCGCCGTCCGGCCGGAGCGGTGCAGGTACGCCTTGTGCTCGACGGGCGGGTCCGCGTGGATGACCAGCGTGACGTCGTCGACGTGGATCCCGCGCGCGGCGATGTCGGTCGCGACCAGCGTCTTCGCCGCGCCGGAGGCGAACGCCTCCAGGTTGCGGGTCCGCGCCGTCTGGCCGAGGTTGCCGTGCAGCTCGACCGCCGGCACGCCGGAGGCCATGAGCTTGCGCGTCAGCTGCTTGGCGCGGTGCTTCGTCCGGGTGAACACCAGCGTGCGGCCCGGGGCGGCGGTGAGGTCGATCAGCACCGGCAGCCGGTGGGTCTCCTCCAGGTGCAGCACGTGGTGTTGCATCGTCGAGACCGGCGACTGGGCCGAGTCGACGCTGTGCGTGACCGGGTCGTGCATGAAGCGCTTGACCAGCACGTCGACGCCCGCGTCGAGGGTCGCGGAGAACAGCAGGCGCTGCCCGCGCTCCGGGGTCTCGGCCATGATGCGCCGGACGTCGGGCAGGAAGCCGAGGTCGGCCATATGGTCGGCCTCGTCCAGCACGGTGATCTCGACGTGGTCGAGCTTCGCCTCGCCGGAGCGCATGTGGTCGGCGAGCCTGCCGGGGCACGCGACGACGATGTCGACGCCGTCACGCAGCCTGGTGATCTGCGGGTTGGGGCTGACGCCGCCGAAGATCGTGGTGACCTTGAGACCGAGCGGTTTGGCCAGCGGCAGGAACGAAGCCTCGATCTGGGTCGCCAGTTCGCGCGTCGGCGCCAGGACCAGGGCACGCGGGCGGCCGGGGCGGCGGCGGGTCGGGCCTTCGGCGAGCCGGGCGAGGACGGGCAGCACGAAGCCGTACGTCTTGCCGGAGCCGGTGCGGCCGCGGCCGAGGACGTCCCGGCCCGCCAGCGAATGCGGCAGCGTGGCGGCCTGGATCGGGAACGGGCTGGTGACGCCTTGTTCGGCGAGCGAGTCCACGAGGGGCTTGGGCAGGCCGAGTTCGGTGAAAGTAGGTGTGCTCATAAGCGTGTGGGCGCGAAGCGCGCCCTGGTATCTCCGTAAGGATAGAAACGGTTGTCCTGCCCGGCGCAGACCTCGGGGGCCGCGGCGCGTGGTCTTCGACAACGAAACGCGGCCCGAGGCAGAACTGAGCGGACCGCGTCGTCCAGTGTACTGGGTCGTGATCTCCCGGGCTACGTGATATCGCCCGCACCGGTCCGGTGATGTTCGTCGGTTCGGACGAGCCGGGCGCGGCGTCGCGGTGAAACGCTGACGTGACCGGACGAAAGGGGACACGGGTGTCGAACGTTCAGGATCTGCAAGGGGTGCTCGACGAGGAGGCGCGTCGCGCGAGCGTCCCCGGAGCGGTGGTGGGGGTGACGCACCGCGGTGAGGAGTCGGTGTTCGCCACCGGAGTGTCCAGTGTGGACACCGGGCTTCCGGTCGATCCCGGCACGTTGTTCATGATCGGCTCCACCAGCAAGACCTTCGCCGCGGCCGCCGTGCTGGCCCTGGTCGAAGACGGTGTGCTGGACCTGGACAGGCCGGTCGTCGAGTACCTTCCCGATCTCCCCTTGGCGGATCCGGTGGCGCGGAAGACGGTGACCTCGCGTCATCTGCTCACGCATTCGGCCGGTTTCCTCGGCGACGTCGACTTCACCACCGGGTGGGGTGACGACGCGCTGGCCCTCGCGATCGCGAAGTTCGGCGACCTGCCGCAGAACTTCCCGCCCGGCGAGGTCTTCTCCTACTGCAACGCCGGATTCCAGCTGGCCGGCCGGGTCGTCGAGGTGGTGGCGGGCGAACCCTTCGAGGACGTGGTCCGCGCCCGGCTGCTCGACCCACTCGGTATGACCGAGTCGTATTACCTGCCGTGGGAGGTGCTCACCCGCCGTCACGCCGTCGGACACGTGCTGCGCGACGGTGAAGCGGCGGTCGAGCACACCGTGGGCCTCACCCGTGCGGACAGCGCGAGCGGCGGGCTGTGGTCGACCGCGGGCGACCAGCTGAAATGGGCCCGGTTCTTCCTGACCGGTGAGGCCGAGGGCGAGCCTCCGATCAGCGAAGCCACCCGCGACCTCATGCGCGCGCCGCAGCGCAGGGCCGCGCTGCGGTTCGAAGAGGTCGGGCTCAGCTGGCTGCACACGACCCACGGCGCTGCCCGGCTGGTCCGGCACGGCGGCAACGTGAGCAACCTGCAGCTGTCGGAGTTCGTGACCGTGCCGGAGGAGGAATTCGCCGTCACGGTGCTGACCAATAGCGCGGGCGGGTCCGCACTGGGCGCGAAGGTCGTCGACTGGTGCCTGGAGCACGTGGTCGGGCTGCCTCCGCTCACGAGCCCGCCGCCGGTGCCGCAGCCGGACATCGCCGAGTACCTGGGCCGCTATCAGACCGGTGACCTGGCGTTCGTGGTCAAGGACCGGGACGGCGCCCTCTGGGCCCAGCTGGTCGCCGACGTCGAGGGCTTTCCCTCGCCACCGCCGTTCGAGGCCGTTTTCGTGGGCGGCGACGCGATCGCCCCGGCCGCGGACACCCGCAAGCCCACCGCCCGGTTCCTGCGCGACGAGCGTGGACGGGTGACTTCGGTCGAGTTCGGTGGCCGGACAGCGAAGCGAGGCGCTACGGTTACCGGGTAGTAACTTCGGCTGACCAGGAGTGACCATGAGCGAAAAGGCGACCGCGTTGTTGCTGAACCCGGGTGGGTACGACCCACGGCAGTTCGACCCGGAGACGCGTCGCCTGCTGCGTGCCACCATCGAGTGGTTCGAACAGCGTGGCAAGCGCAAGCTCGTCGAGGACTACCACGACCGGACCTTCTACGCGGACTTCATCGAGTTCGCGGGCAAGGAAGGCCTGTTCTCCACGTTCCTCACTCCTGGCGCCAACGCCGAGGGGAATCCCGACAAACGGTGGGACACCGCGCGGGTCGCGGCCCTGTCGGAAATCCTCGGCTTTTATGGCTTGAACTACTGGTATCCGTGGCAGGTCACCATCCTCGGCCTGGGCCCGGTGTGGCAGAGCGCGAACGAGGCCGCCCGCAAACGCGCGGCGGACTCGCTCGCGGCCGGCGGCGTCGCCGCGTTCGGACTGTCCGAAAAGGAGCATGGGGCCGACATCTACTCGTCGGACCTCGTGCTCACCCCGGACGGCAAGGGCGGCTACCGCGCGAACGGGTCGAAGTACTACATCGGCAACGGCAACTGCGCCCGAACCGTGTCCGTGTTCGGCCGCATCGACGGTGTCGAGGGCCCGGACCAGTACGTGTTCTTCTACGCGGACTCGGAACACCCGAACTACCGCGTGGTGAAGAACGTCGTGCCGTCGCAGATGTACGTCGCCGAGTTCGAGCTGAACGACTACCCGGTGTCCGAAGAGGACATTCTGCACGTCGGCGCCGACGCGTTCTCCGCGGCGCTGAACACGGTCAACATCGGCAAGTTCAACCTGTGCTTCGGCGGCATCGGGATGTCGACGCATTCGCTGTACGAGGCGATCACGCACGCGCACAACCGGGTGCTCTACGGCAAGAAGGTCACCGAATTCCCGCACGTGCGCCGGGAATTCGTCGAGGCGTACGCGCGGCTCGTCGCGATGAAGCTGTTCTCCGACCGTGCCGTGGACTACTTCCGCAGCGCGAACGCGGACGACCGCCGGTACCTGCTGTTCAACCCGATCACCAAGATGAAGGTGACCACCGAGGCGCAGAAGGTCATCGGCCTGGTCGCGGATGTGGTGGCGGCCAAGGGATTCGAGGCCGACACCTACCTCGCGATGGCCAAGAACGACATCGACGGCCTGCCGAAGCTGGAAGGCACGGTGGCGGTGAACCTCGCGCTGATCGCGAAGTTCGTGCCCGCGTACCTGTTCGCGCCGCAGGCCTACGAGCCGGTGCCGACCCGTTCCGACGCGGCCGACGACGAGTTCCTGTTCCGCCAAGGCCCCGCGCGCGGCCTGTCGAAGGTGCGGTTCCACGACTGGCGTGAGGCGTACGCCAAGGCGTCCGCGATCCCGAACGTCGCGCGGTTCACCGAGCAGGCCGACGCGCTGGTGAAGCTGTTCACCGAAGCCGCGCCGGACGAGGCGCAGCAGCAGGACATCGACTTCGGTCTCGCGCTGACCGAGCTGTTCACGCTGGTCGTCTACGGGCAGCTGGTGCTGGAGCAGGCCGAGATCACCGGGATCGAGACCGAGGTCGTCGACCAGATCTTCGCCATCCTGGTACAGGACTTCAGCCTCACCGCGATCGATCTGCACGGGAAGTCGTCCTCGACCGACGCGCAGCAGGCCCTCGCGCTGGCCTCGATCCGGAAGCCGGTCGTCGACGCGGCGCGCTTCGATCACGTGTGGTCGCTGGTGCGGGACCTCTCCGGTGCTTACGCCATGAACCCGTAAAGATCCGTGAAGGCCTCCTTCCCTACTCTCAGGGTAAGGAAGGAGGCCTTCACGGACTTCTGAGCCCTACTTGCCGAAGCCGGCCTTCCGGAGCGCGTCCGCCATGGCGCCGCCGCCACCGGAGTTGCCGCCGCGGTCCCGGCCGCCACCGCGTCCGCCCTGACCGCCACGCTGACCGCCGCCTTGGCGCTGACCGCCCTGGCCGCGGTCACGACCACCGCCACCGCCCTGCTCGCGGGCGGGACGGCCGGGCTCGTCGTCCAGCCGCAGGGTCAGCGAGATCCGCTTGCGCGGCACGTCGACCTCCAGGACCTTCACCTTGACGATGTCGCCGGGCTTGACGACCTCACGCGGGTCCTTGACGAAGTTCTTCGACAGCGCGGAGACGTGCGCGAGCCCGTCCTGGTGCACGCCGACGTCGATGAACGCGCCGAACGCGGCCACGTTCGTCACGACGCCTTCCAGCCGCATGCCCGGCTTGAGGTCGCCGATCTTCTCGACGCCGTCGGCGAAGGTCGCGGTCTTGAACGCCGGTCGCGGGTCGCGGCCCGGCTTTTCGAGTTCGGCGAGGATGTCGGTCACCGTCGGCAGACCGAAGGTGTCGTCGACGAACTCCGTGGGCTTCAGCGCCTGCAGTGTCCGCGAGTTGCCGATGAGCGAGCGGATGTCCGTGCCGGTCGAGGACAGGATCCGCCGCACCACCGGGTAGGCCTCCGGGTGCACCGAGGACGAGTCGAGCGGGTCGTCGCCGTCCGGGATCCGGAGGAAGCCCGCGCACTGCTCGAAGGCCTTGGGGCCGAGCCGTGCGACCTCCTTGAGCCCGCTCCGCGTCTTGAACGGACCGTTCTCGTCGCGGTGCGCGACGATGTTCTCCGCCAGGGTCGTCGTGATGCCCGAGACGCGGGTCAGCAGCGGGGCGGACGCGGTGTTGACGTCGACACCGACGGCGTTCACACAGTCTTCGACCACCGCGTCGAGTGAACGCGACAGCGAGATCTCCGACAGGTCGTGCTGGTACTGCCCGACGCCGATCGACTTCGGGTCGATCTTCACCAGTTCCGCCAGCGGGTCCTGAAGCCGCCGCGCGATGGAGACCGCGCCGCGCAGCGAGACGTCCATGCCCGGCAGTTCCTGTGAAGCGAACGCCGACGCCGAGTAGACCGACGCGCCCGCCTCGGAGACGACGGCCTTCGTCAGCTTCAGTTCCGGGTGCTTCTTGATCAGCTCGCCCGCCAGTTTGTCGGTCTCGCGAGACGCGGTGCCGTTGCCGATCGAGATCAGGTCCACCTTGTGCCGGGCGCACAGCGCGGCGAGTTCGGCGATCGACTGGTCCCATTTGTTCGCGGGCTGGTGCGGGTAGATCACGTGGGTGTCGACGACCTTGCCGGTCGCGTCGACGACGGCGACCTTGACGCCGGTGCGGAAGCCCGGGTCGAGGCCCATCGTGGCGCGCGTGCCCGCCGGGGCGGCGAGCAGCAGGTCCCGCAGGTTCGCGGCGAACACGCGGACGGCGTCGTCCTCGGCCGACTGGCGCAGCCGCATCCGCAGGTCGATGCCCAGGTGCAGCAGGATCTTCGTCCGCCACGCCCAGCGGACGGTGTCGCCGAGCCACTTGTCGGCCGGCCGTCCTTCGTTCGAGATGCCGAACTTGTGGGCGATGCGGTTCTCGTACTCGGTCGGCCCGGTACGCGGTTCCTCGGAGGGCTCCTCCGACTCCATGGTGAGGTCGAGGATCTCCTCCTTCTCACCGCGGAACATCGCGAGGATCCGGTGCGAAGGAAGCTTCGTGTAGGGCTCGGAGAACTCGAAGTAGTCGGAGAACTTCGCGCCCTCTTCGGCCTTGCCGTCACGGACCTTCGAGGCCAGACGGCCTTCCGCCCACATCTTCTCCCGCAGTTCGCCGATCAGGTCGGCGTCCTCGGCGAAGCGTTCGACGAGGATCGCGCGGGCGCCGTCCAGTGCGGCCTGCGCGTCCGCGACACCCTTGTCGGCGTCGACGAACACCGCGGCGGCGGCCTGCGGATCGGTGTTCGGGTCGCTCAGCAGCCCGTCGGCGAGCGGCTCCAGGCCGGCCTCGCGGGCGATCATCGCCTTCGTCCGCCGCTTGGGCTTGTACGGCAGGTAGATGTCCTCGAGGCGGGACTTGGTGTCCGCCGCCATGATCGACGCTTCCAGCGCCTCGTCCAGCTTGCCCTGGCTGCGGATCGACTCCAGCACCGCGACCTTGCGCTCGCCGAGTTCCCGCAGGTAGCGGAGGCGTTCTTCGAGGGTGCGGAGCTGGGTGTCGTCCAGCATCCCGGTGACCTCTTTGCGGTACCGGGCGATGAACGGCACGGTCGATCCGCCGTCCAGCAGGTCGACGGCCGCCTTGACCTGCCCTTCGCGCACACCGAGTTCTTCGGCGATCTTCTGCTCGACTGTCTGCAGGCCCTGCACGCTCACTCCCACGCTCCTGATTCCGCCCTCGGGTGCTCTCGGACCCTGCATTCTGCCGCTCGTGCCGAGCCGACTTTCGTATGGCCTCCTCTAACCGAACCCTTGACAGTTGTATTGGTCTGTACCATTTTGATGTGGCCGACATCACCCGTTCGTGGAGGCCAGTCGTGAAAGTGAAGCCGAAACACGCGTTCCTCGCCCTGCTGTCGTCACTGGCCGTGTGCCTGGGGGTGACTTTCGCGGTCTCGGGCAGCGCCTCGGCCGCCAACATCCTGACCAATCCGGGCTTCGAACTAGGCACCACGAGCGGCTGGACCTGCACCGGCGCGAACGCGGTGGTCACCACGCCGGTCCACTCGGGCACTCGCGCGCTCAGCGCCACCCCGGCGGGGCAGGACAACGCCCGCTGCTCGCAGAGCGTGGCGGTGAAGGCCAACACCGAGTACACGCTTTCGGCGTGGGTGCAGGGCAGCTACACCTACCTGGGTGTCACCGGCACCGGGACGGGTGACAAGAACACCTGGACCCCGGGTGGCGGCAGCTGGTCGCAGCTCTCGCTGAGCTTCACCACCGGCGCGTCCACCACGAGCGTCGAGATCTACCTGCACGGCTGGTACGGCCAGCCCGCGTACTTCGCCGACGACGTGAACCTCGACGGCCCCGGCGGCTCGCCGACGACGACCCCCACCACGCCGACCACGCCCACGACCCCGACGACCACCACGTCGAACCCGCCGACGACCACGACGAGCACCCCGCCGACCGGGAACCTGCCGAAGCACGTGATCACCGGCTACTGGCAGAACTTCTACAACGGCGCGAAGGCGCTCAAGCTCGCCGACGTCCCGACGAAGTACAACATCATCGCGGTGTCCTTCGCCGACGCGACGGCCACGCCGGGCGCGGTCAGCTTCACCCTCGACTCCGGGCTGTCGAGCCAGCTGGGTGGCTACACCGACGCGCAGTTCAAGGCCGACATCAAGACGGCGCAGGCGCGCGGGCAGAAGGTCATCCTGTCCGTCGGCGGCGAGAAGGGCACGATTCGCGTCGATTCCGCGGCCGCGGCCACGAACTTCTCCAACAGCATGAAGTCGCTCATCGCGACCTACGGCTTCGACGGCGTCGACATCGACCTGGAGAACGGCGTCAACGCGACCTACATGGCGCAGGCGCTGCGCAGCATCCACGCGGCGGGCGGCTCGATCATCACCATGGCGCCGCAGACGATCGACATGCAGAGCCCGGCGGCGGAGTACTTCAAGCTGGCGCTGAACGTCAAGGACATCCTGACGATCGTCAACATGCAGTACTACAACAGCGGCACGATGCTCGGCTGCGACCAGAAGGTCTACTCGCAGGGCACGGTCGACTTCCTCACCGCACTGGCCTGCATCCAGCTGCAGAGCGGTCTGCGCGCCGACCAGGTCGGGCTCGGCCTGCCCGCCTCCGGCTCGGCCGCGGGCGGCGGCTACCAGGCGCCCGGCAACACGGTCAACGCGCTGAACTGCCTGGCGAAGGGCACGAACTGCGGTTCGTTCAAGCCTTCGACGACGTACCCGGCGATCCGGGGCGCGATGACCTGGTCGATCAACTGGGACGCCTCGCAGGGCTACGCGTGGTCGAACACGGTGAGCGCGGGCCTGGCAGGCCTCCCGTGACGATCCGCTAGACCGGGGCGGGTGCCGACGTCGCGCGGGCGGCGGCACCCGCCCTTTCCACTTCTTCCCCCTTACGCGTTTAGTCCTCTGGATGCGGTAGTTCGCCCTGCGAACTACCGCATCCAGAGGACTAAACGCGTGAGGTCAGAGCGGGGTGAGGGGGAGCCGGAGGGCGGCCGGGGCCTCCGGAGGGACGACGGGCTTCAGCGGGGCGACAGGGGACAGGCGCCGGTAGGGGGAGCCGAGCGGCGGCCGCGGGTCGGCCTCGCCTTTGTTGGGCCACAACGACATCGCGCGCTCCGCCTGCGCGGTGATGGTGAGCGACGGGTTCACCCCGAGATTCGCCGAGATCGCCGAACCGTCCGCGATATGCAGCCCGGGATGACCGTGCACGCGCTGGTACGGGTCGACGACGCCGGTCTCGGCGCTGTCGCCGATCGCGCAGCCGCCGATGAAATGCCCCGTGATCGGGATGTTCGCCAGATCCGTCCACGCGCCCTGCGCCAGCCCGCCGATCTTGTCCGCCACCCGCCGCGTGACCTCGTGCCCGGCCGGGATCCACTCCGGGTTCGGCTCGCCGATGCCCTGTTTCGTGGTCATCCGGCGGCCGAAGAGCCCGCTTTTCGTATACGTGGTAACGGAATTGTTCAGCGTCTGCATCACCAGCAGCCCGACCATCCGCTCCGACCACCGTCGCGGGTTGTGCAGCCGCAGCAGCTGCCGCCGGTTCCGCCACAGTTCCCGCGCGCCCAGCACCCACCTGCGTTTTCCCGGCTCGGCGTCGACGAGCACCGTCGTCAGCAGGCCCATGAAGTTGCTGCCCTTGCCGTAGCGCACCGGCTCGACGTGCGTGACGGCGTCGGGATGGATCGACGACGTGATCGCGACGCCGCGGGTGAAGTCCGTGTCCTTGCGCAAGGAACGCGCGGCGAGCACGGCCTCGGAGTTCGTCCTGGCGAGCAAGCCGAGACGCGGTGACAGGTTCGGCAGCGTGCCCGAGTCCTTCAGCGAATGCAGAAGTCGTTGCGTGCCCAGGGAAGCGGCGGCGAACACGACTTCGGAGGCGGTGAAGGTCCGCTTGCGCTTGCGTACCCAACGTCCTGTCCGGACGGTGTCGACCGCGTATCCGCCATCGATCGGCCGGACCGACACGGCGGTGGTCAGCGGATGGACCTCCGCGCCCGCCTTCTCCGCCAGGTACAGGTAGTTCTTGACGGTCGTGTTCTTCGCGCCCACCCGGCAGCCGGTCATGCACTCGCCGCAGTGCGTGCACGGCTTTCGCGGCGGGCCCTCACCGCCGAAGAACGGGTCGACGTCGCGCTTGCCGAAATGGACGCCGACCGGCGTCGGCCGGTAGGTGTCCGCGATGCCCATGTCTTCGGCGACCTCGCGCAGCACGCGGTCGGCCGGCGTGACCAGCGGGTTCTCCACCACGCCCAGCATCCGTTTCGCCTGGTCGTAATGCGGGGCGAGCTCGGCCTTCCAGTCGGTGATGTGCGCCCACTGCGGGTCTTCGTAGAAGGTGTCCGGGGGTTCGTAGAGCGTGTTCGCGTAGACGAGCGACCCACCGCCGACGCCCGCGCCGCTCAGTACGAAGGTGTTCTTCAGCAGTGTGAGCCGCTGGATGCCGTAGCAGCCCAGTTTCGGGGCCCACAGGTACTTCCGCAGCCGCCACGAGGTTTTCGCGAACTCGTCGTCGGCGAACCGGCGGCCGGTTTCCAGCACGCCGACGCGGTATCCCTTCTCGGTGAGCCGCAACGCGGTCACGCTGCCGCCGAAACCGGAGCCGATCACCAGCACGTCATAGTTCATCGCGCGCCCGCCGTCCGGTAGTCGCCGAGGTCGAGCTTCCTCGTCCGCCGGTCGTACTCGGTCACCAGACCCGGCCAGTTCGTGCTCACGCGGCCGTTCTCCTGGCGGTACCAGCTGGCGCAGGCCGTCCAGACACTGCGCCCGAGGCGTCGCTGGATCTCCTCGTCGTACTTCCGCTCGACCTCCGGTATGACGTCCATATACGACACTTCCGGTTTGGCGAGGTGCTCGACGGCTTGCCGGATGTAGCGGGCCTGCCGTTCGATCATGTAGATGATGGAGCCCGCGCCGAGGTTCGTGTTGGGCCCGTAGACGCAGAACAGGTTCGGGAACCCGGGCACGGTCATGCCGAGGTACGCCCGCGCCCCGCCTTTCCACGCGTCGGACAGCGCCCGTCCGCCGAGGCCCTCCACCTTCAGTTCGCCGAGGAAGTCGGTCGCCGCGAAACCGGTCCCGTAGACGATGACGTCGGCTTCGTGTTCGACTCCGTCTTCCGTGAGCACGCCGGACGGTGTGATCGCGCTGATCCGCCGTGTCTCGACGGCGACGTTGTGCTGCGCCAGCGCGGGCAGGTACTCGTTGGTGAACAGGATCCGCTTGCAGCCCAGGGGATAGTCCGGGGTGAGTTTCTCGCGCAGCGCCCTGTCCTTGATGTGACGGCGCCGCAGCTGGGCCGTCCGGAGTTCGAAGACCTTGGCCAGCAACGGATATTTGGTCATCGCATAGGTCGCGTACTCGGCGAGGAGGAAGATCCGGAGCCTGCCGAGCAGCTGGGTGGCAGGCAGATGCCGGAACAGCCGCTGCTGCCAGCGCCGGTAGCGGGTGTCCCGTTTGGCCATGATGTAGGGCGCGGTCCGCTGGAACACCGTCAGCTCGCCCGCCTGGCGCTGGACTTCGGGCACGAACTGGATGGCGCTCGCGCCGGTGCCGATCACCGCGACCTTCTTGCCGCGCAGGTCGACGTCGTGATCCCAGTGCGCGGAGTGGAAGCTGGCGCCCTCGAAGGTTCCTTGGCCGGGGATGTCCGGTTGGACGGGCCGCGAGAGCTGGCCGACGGCGGGGACGAAGACGTTCGCTTCGAACGTCTCGCCGCCCGCGGTCTCGACCCGCCAGAGCCCGCGCTCCTCGTCGAAGGCCGCGGCGGTGACGCGAGTGCCGAACCGGATGTGCGGTTCGAGCCCGTAGCGGCGCACCACGCGCTTGAGGTATTCGTGGATGTCCGGTTGCAGCGAGAACCGTTTCGGCCAGTCGGGGTTGGGCTCGTAGGAGAACGAATACAGCGGCGACGGGATGTCACAGCCGGCGCCGGGGTACGTGTTCTCCCGCCAGACGCCGCCGGGTTCGCCGGCGCTTTCCAGGATGGTGAAGTCGTCGAATCCGGCGCGTTTGAGCTCGATCGCCGTCCCGACCCCGCCGAAGCCCGTCCCTACGATCAGCACGCTCGTATCGCCCATGCCGATCGAAGTTACCCAGCGGTCACCCCGCTAGGAAGTACACGACCGGCCACTCAATCGAGATTTCCGGCCACCCCCTGCCCGCGTTTCGTCCTCTGAATGCGGTAGTTGGTAGTGCGAACTAGCGCATTCAGAGGACGAAACGCACCGAGTGGGACTCGGCCTTCGGGTGCGCCCAAGCCAGGAGGCGGTGGGCGGAGCTTTCGAGGGCGTCCAGATCGCGCTTCGGGACTCGCTCGAAGGGCGTGATCACCACCGAAGCCGCCTTCTTCACCGTCTTGATCTCCCAGAAGCCCTTCACGAGCCCGCCGACCAGAATGGTGCCCTTGACCAGGCCGTTCTGCGAGATGACGACCTTGCGGTACTCGTCGCTGATCACCCGCGTGCGGTCGGCGTAGGAGAGGACGGTCTGGTCGAACGGACCCAGCAGCCGGGCGGGCGCGGGGGTGTCCGGGTCCGGGCGGGGTGCGTCTTCGAGGTCGAAGAGTTCGCGGCCGTTCTCGTCGCGGAACGTCCGCAGTTCCGTCCGCAGCCGCTCGGCGACGTCGCCGAGCTTCGTGATCCCGGCCCACGCCTGCGCGTCCTGCACACTGGCCGGCCCGAACGCGGCCAGATAACGCCGGAACATCGCTTCCGGGGACGGCGCCGAGTCCGGCTCGGCGCCCAGCCAGTCCCCGGTGGTCTGATACGTCGGCTGCCCGGACTTGCCCCAGACGCCGCGCGGCGGGATCTGCACCAGCGGCAGCAACGCCCGCGCGACGTGCACCAGCGACGACGGCGCCACGCCCTCCCAATGCTTCGCCAGTTCCGCGCCGAGGGCTGCCGACGAAAGCGGCCGCTCGCCGAGCAGTTTGCGGGCGGTGCGGGCGATCTCCTGGTGGTCGAGGTCCTTGATGTCAGGGCCGAACTGGGTGTTGCCGGTCACCGAACGGTCGTAGAGGGGCTGCACGATCGGCCGCCAGGCCAGCGCGTCCGCCGGTTTCACCAGGTGCACCGTGCCGCGCATGAGCGCGATCCGCACGACGCTCTTGGTCAGCAAGAGGTTCGCCAGCTCTTCCTGGCGGAACCCGTGCAGCCGGGTCCACAGCGCGAAGTACGGCGGGTTCGGGGCCTGCGCCTGCAACCCGGCCAGATGCTCGACCGCTTCGAGCGCGGTCATCTTCGAACGCCGGAGCAGCAGCTGCCGGTCCAGCATGGCGCGGTTCAGCGCGCGCCTGCTCAACGTGTCGGACATGCCGCTCACCCTAATCGGGATCAAGGACAGTTACGGTCCTCAATGCGCCGAGCGTTGCCGGGATCCATAATCCCGGCCATGGAACTACCGCCGCCGGTGATCCGGGACTGGGACTACCCGCGCGGCACGGCGAGCATCGTGCTCATGGCCCGCTTCGCCGCCGAGAACGGTGTCACGGGGCTGGAGTCCTACGAGCAGGCCCCCGTGGACGGCCAGGTCGACGCGCGACAGGAGCTCGCGGTGGTCCGGGCCCTGGTCCGCGGGCTCGGCGCCGGGGACGACGTCGCGCTGCGGCTGAGCAGGCGGTACCGCGTCAGCGCGTTCGGCATCTTCGGCTTCGCGTGCATCAGCAGCCCGACGCTGGGGGACGCGATGCGCTTCGCCCTGCGCTACCTCGACCTGAGTTTCACCTTCTGCATCCCGCATGTGACCGTCGAGGCCGGACGGCTCGCGCTGGCCATGGACGACAGCCGCGTGCCGGGCGATGTCGCCCGGTTCCTGGTGCTGCGCGACCTCGGCGCCATCCACACCGTCATGCGCGACATCCTGCCGGACATCTCCCTGCGCTCCTTGGCCTTCCGGCACGAGCGTCCGTCCACAGTGTACGAGTACGTGCGGACGTTCGGCCTGGCGCCGTCGTTCTCCGCCCCGGCGCATCTCGCCACCCTGGATCCGCTCTTCCTCGACAAGCCGTTGCCGCAGGCCAACGACCAGACGGTCGCGGTCTGCGCCGCGCAATGCGATCTGCTGGTCTCCCGGAGACGGGAACGCTCCGGGATCGCGCAGCAGGTCCGGGAACGGCTGGTGCGACTCGGTGGCGTCGACGCGGGGATGGACGAGGTTGCGCGGCAGCTCGCGCTCAGCCCGCGCACGCTGCGAAGACGGCTGTTCGAAGCCGGGACCGGCTACCGCACGCTGCTCGACGAGGTCCGTCAGGCCTTGGCGGAGGAAATGCTCGACACCGGCGCGCTCAGCGTGGAGGACGTCGCGCTGCGGCTGGGCTACGCCGAAGCGTCGAGTTTCATCTACGCCTTCAAACGCTGGAAGGGGATGACGCCGGCGGCTTATGCCCGGCGGAACGCGTTGCGAGCACGGCCGGGTAGGTGACCCGAAGCAGGTGCAGGATCGAGTCGGTGAGGAAGACCCGCAGCTCGTCGCGGCCGAGCGTGCCACGGATCAGCCATTCGCGTGACGCCGCGCGCAGCATCCCGCCGTACGAACGGATCATCGCGCGGAGTTCTTCGCGACCTTCGGTGACGTCGCTCATCAACGCGGCCGCGAGCACACGATCGGCGGCGATCTCGTCGGCCTCCAGCATGATCCGCTCGATCTCCGGGTCGCGGCCCACCGCCTCCGGGCCGATCGCCGTCAGCCACGCCTGCTCGTTGCGCTCGACGACCTCGATCCAGTGCTGGACGCTGATCGCGAGCCGCTCTTCGGCGCTCGTGTCGGGCAGGTTCTCGATCACCGGCGCCGGGACGATCATCATCTGCCGGACGACTTCCAGATACAGCTCCCGTTTGCCGCCGAAGTAGTGGTTGATCAGCGGCCGGGCCACCCCGGCGGCCTTCGCGATGTCCGAGGTCGAAACCGAGGCGTACGTGCCCGCGCCGAACAGCCGCCGGGCCGCGGTCAGGATCTCGGCGCGCCGGGCGGCCGGCTCGAGGCGGCGCCGCCGGATCTCCGGATCGGTGCTCATGGGCCGAGCGTAACCCGTTTCACGCGACCGCCTGTCGTTACTCATTCGGAACAACCCGCCGGTAACCCCCGGGGCCTTCGAGGCGACGTTCGGGGCGGGGGGACCGGGCGTCATGAGTAGGGACGAATGGCCAGTGCCGAACGCGAGCCGGTTCGCCGTACCGGACGGTGGGTCAGTGTGCGGCTGCAGCATCGTGACGTCCGGATCCAAGGTGACATCGGGGAGGAATCCGTCTCCTACGCGGGGATCGTGATCACCAGTTTCGAGAACGGTGCCGAGGTCGGCGAACGCTGGATCCCGCTCGGGGTCGATCCGTCGGAGGCCGACGACGAACAGCTCATCCAGCAGTTGCGCGACGCGCTGATCTGGCAGGCGCGCCGGCCGCCCAAGGCCGCGGGGGAGTAGCCGAAGGCGGAACACGCGAGTTACGCCTACTGGGTCCGGAGGCCGTCGAAGGCGATCTTGCACACCGCGTCCGCCAGTTCGGTCCCGGCCGAACCCCGTCGCGGCCGGTACCACTCGATCAACGAGTTCACCATGCCGTACAGCAGCCGCGCGGTGACCGCGGGATCGATGTCGGGCCGCACGTCGCCCTCGGTCTCGGCCTGTTTCACCAGTTCCGTGACGAGCCGGTCGAATTCCCGCCGCCGCGCCAGCGCCGCCCGTTCGATCTTGGTGTTGCCGCGCACCCGCAGCAGCAGCGTCACGAACGGCAGCTGCTCGACCAGTACGAGGACACTGCCCCGCACGAGGTGCTCCAGCTTCTCGATCGCCTTGCCCTCGAAGGATTCCGTCTCGGCGGCGACGGCGAACAGGCCGTTCAGCGCGCGGTCGACGGCGAGCCGCAGTAGCTCCTCCTTGCTCGGCACGTGGTGGTAGATCGCGGATTTCGTGATGCCGAGTTTGCGGGAGAGGTCCTCCATGCTGGTGCCGTCGTAGCCGCGTTCGTTGAACAGTTTGACCGCGACCTGCAGCAGCGACTCGAGGTCGTAGCCGGGACGTCCCCGGCGGGCGGGGGTGCTCAACCGCGGTCCCGTTCGTCGAGGACGCGGCGCATCTTGCCCAGCGACCGTTCCAGCGTGTCCGGGTCGACGACCTCGACGCCGACGCTCACGCCGACCCCGTCCTTGACGCCGGCGATCAGCCGGGCGGCGGCGTCGGCGCGCTGCTCGGCCGTCGCGTCCGGGCGCGCTTCGACGCGCACCGTCAGGTGGTCCATCCGGCCCTTCGTCGATCGGACCAGCTGGAAATGCGGCGCGAGCGCGGGGGTCACCAGCACGACTTCCTCGATCTGCGTGGGGAAGACGTTGACGCCACGCAGGATGATCATGTCATCGCTGCGCCCGGTCACCTTCTCCATCCGCCGGTATGCCGGCCGCGCGGTGCCCGGCAGCAGCCTGGTCAGGTCGCGCGTGCGGTACCGGATGATCGGCAATGCCTGCTTGGTGAGCGAGGTGAACAGCAGTTCGCCCTCGGCGTCGGTCGGTTTCTCGGTGAACGGGTCGATCACCTCGGGGAAGAAGTGATCCTCCCAGATGTGCAGTCCGTCCTTGGTTTCGACGCATTCCTGCGCGACACCGGGGCCCATCACCTCGGACAGGCCGTAGATGTCGACCGCGTCGATGCCGACGCGGTCCTCGATCTCTGTGCGCATCTGCTCGGTCCACGGCTCGGCGCCGAAGATGCCGACCTTGAGCGAACTCGTCTGCGGGTCGATGCCCTGCCGCTCGAACTCGTCGAGCAGCGTCAGCATGTACGACGGGGTGACCATGATGATCTCGGGTTTGAAGTCGGTGATGATCTGCACCTGCCGCGCGGTCATGCCGCCCGACGCCGGGATCACCGTGCAGCCGAGCTTTTCGGCGCCGTAGTGCGCGCCGAGGCCGCCGGTGAACAGGCCGTATCCGTAGGCCACGTGGACCTTGTCGCCTGGACGCCCGCCCGCCGCGCGGATCGAGCGTGCCATCACCGTCGCCCAGGTGTCGATGTCTTCGGCGGTGTAGCCGACGACGGTCGGTTTCCCGGTGGTCCCGCTGGACGCGTGGATGCGGCTGACCTGCGCTTCCGGCACGGCGAACATGCCGAACGGATAGTTGTCGCGCAGATCCTGTTTGGTGGTGAAGGGGAACTTCGCCAGGTCTTCCAGCGCCTTGCAGTCGTCCGGGTGAACGCCCGCCTCGTCGAACTTCCTGGTGTAGAACGGCACGTTGTCGTAGGCGTGCCGCAGCGTCCACCGGAGACGCTTCAGTTGCAGCGCCTGGAGTTCGTCGATGGTCAGGTTCTCGGCGTCGTCGCTGAAAGTCATCGTTGGGGTGCCTTCTCGATGGTGCGGCTGCGGCCGCGGAATTCGGCGACGACCTCCGGCCCGTCGGGGGTCTCCCGGTGCACGGTGACGTCGTAGATGCCGTTGCGGCCGTAGCGGGTCCGCTCCGTGGCGGTGGCGATGAGGTGGTCGCCGAGTTTGCCGGCGGTGACGAAGGAGATCTCCGCGCCGGAAGCGACGGTCACCGGGCCGTGGCTGTTGCAGGCGCAGGCGAAGGTCGTGTCGGCCAGCAGGAAGACGTAGCCGCCATGGGCGATGTCGTGGCCGTTGACCATCGCTTCGGTGATCCGCATGGTGGCGACGGCGCGCCCTTCGGCGGCCTCGACCAGCTCGATGCCCAGCGCGTTCGACGCCTGGTCGTCGGCGAACATCGTGTGCGCGGCGTTGCCAGTCATGCGAGACCACCTGGTTACTGACCGAATGGACGGTTGTTAAAGGGTGCCGCAAGTAAAGGCGCGCCTTCCCGCGGATGTCAAGGGTCCACCGCCATCGGGGGGTTTGCAAGACCCCGGTCACGAGCTAGAGTGAATTACTGAACGGACGGTCTGTAAATCCCACCATGGTGAAGGGTCGACTCATGGCATTGCTGCGCAGCTACGTCTCCGGCGGGTGGCACACGGCGGAAGGTGACGGAGTACCGCTGCACGACGCCTCGACCGGCGAAGAGGTCGCCCGGGTTTCGTCCGAGGGCATCGACTTCGCCGCCGCACTGGAGTACGGACGCCGCGTCGGCGGCCCCGCGCTGCGCGAGCTGACCTTCCACCAGCGTGCCGCGCTGCTGAAGGCACTGGCCTCTCATCTGCGCGAGCACCGCGAGGAGCTGTACGCGCTCTCGGCGCGGACGGGCGCGACCAAGGGCGACTCGATGGTCGACATCGACGGCGGCATCGGCGTGCTGTTCGCCTACTCCAGCAAGGGCAAGCGCGAACTGCCGAACGACACCGTCCACGTCGACGGCAACGTCGAGCCGTTGAGCAAGGGCGGCACCTTCGTCGCCCAGCACATCGCCGTCCCGCTGCGCGGTGTCGCCGTCCAGATCAACGCGTTCAACTTCCCCGTCTGGGGCCCGCTGGAGAAGTTCGCGCCCGCGTTCCTCGCCGGGGTGCCGAGCCTGATCAAGCCCGCCAGCCAGACCGCGTACCTCACCGCGCGGCTGGTCGAGATCATCATCGAGTCCGGCATCCTGCCCGAGGGCACGCTGCAGTTCGTCGCGGGCAGCGTCGGCGACCTGCTCGACCACGTCACCGCGCAGGACCTCGTCTCCTTCACCGGCTCCGCGTCGACGGCGCAGAAGCTGCGCGCGCATCCGGCGATCGTGCGCAACTCCGTCCGCTTCAACGCCGAGGCCGACTCGCTGAACCTGTCGATCCTCGGCCCGGACGCCAAACCCGGCACCACCGAGTTCGATCTCTTCGTCAAGCAGCTGACCACCGAGATGACGGTCAAGGCGGGCCAGAAGTGCACCGCCATCCGCCGCGCGTTCGTTCCCGCGGACCTGGTGGACGACGTCGCCGAGGCCGCGAGCGCGCGGCTGGCGAAGGTCACCATCGGCAACCCCGCCACCGAAGGTGTGCGGATGGGTGCCCTGGCCAGTCTGGAGCAGCGCGAGGAGGTCCGGCGGTCGCTCAAGGCGCTGCTGGACGTCGGCACGGTCGTCTTCGGTGACCCGGATCAGGTCGAGGTCGTCGGCGCGGACGCCGAACGCGGAGCGTTCATCTCGCCGGTGCTGCTGAAGGCCGACCCGGAGCGCTCCGAGCCGCACGAGGTCGAGGCGTTCGGCCCGGTGTCGACGCTGCTGCCCTACACGTCCACCGAACAGGTCATCGAGCTCGCCGCACGCGGTGGCGGCAGCCTCGTGGGTTCCGTCGTCTCCGCGGACCAGGAGTTCGTGCGCGAGGTCGTCCTCGGTGTCGCGCCGTACCACGGCCGTCTGCTGGTGCTCGACGCCGAAGACGCCAAGGAGTCCACCGGCCACGGCTCGCCGATGCCGCAGCTGGTGCACGGCGGCCCCGGCCGCGCCGGCGGCGGCGAGGAGATGGGCGGCGTCCGCGGCGTGCTGCACCACATGCAGCGCACGGCGGTCCAGGGTTCGCCCGCCGTCCTGAGCACGGTCACCGGCCGCTGGGTTACGGGCGCACCGAGGACAGAGGGCGACGTCCACCCCTTCCGGAAGTCGTTGGCGGAGCTGAAGATCGGTGACTCCGTCGTCGCCGGCCCACGCACCGTCACCCAGGAAGACGTCGACCACTTCGCCGAGTTCACCGGCGACACCTTCTACGCCCACACCGATCCCGAGGCCGCCGCGGCGAACCCGCTGTTCGGCGGGATCGTGGCGCACGGGTACCTCGTGGTCTCGTTCGCGGCCGGCCTGTTCGTCTCGCCGGAGCCCGGCCCGGTGCTGGCCAACTACGGCCTGGAGAACCTGCGGTTCCTCACCCCGGTCAAGGTCGGCGACTCGTTGACCGTGACCTTGACCGCGAAGCAGATCACCCCGCGGATCGACCAGGAGTACGGGGAGGTCCGCTGGGACGCCGACGTGACCAACGCCGACGGCGACTCGGTCGCCAAGTACGACGTGCTGACGCTCGTCGCCAAGGAGCAGTCATGACGGCCACGCTGCCTGAGGAAGATCTCGAACGGCACTTCGAGGCGACCATCGAGCGCGATCAGCGCATCGAGCCGCGTGACTGGGTGCCCGAGGGCTACCGCAAGACGATGATCCGGCAGATCGCGCAGCACGCGCATTCGGAGATCATCGGCATGCAGCCCGAAGGCAACTGGATCACCCGCGCGCCTTCGTTGCGGCGCAAGGCGATCCTGCTCGCGAAGGTGCAGGACGAGGCCGGGCACGGGTTGTATCTGTACTCGGCGGCGGCCACGCTCGGTGCCGACCGCGCGGATCTGACCGACAAGCTGATCAACGGCAGGCAGAAGTATTCGTCGATCTTCAACTACCCGACGCTGACCTTCGCCGACGTCGGCGTGATCGGCTGGCTGGTCGACGGCGCGGCGATCTGCAACCAGGTTCCCCTGTGCCGCAGCTCGTACGGGCCGTACGCGCGCGCCATGATCCGCATCTGCAAGGAGGAGTCCTTCCATCAGCGGCAGGGTTTCGAGCTGCTGATGACGATGATGCGCGGCACGGAGAAGCAGCGGGAGATGGTGCAGGAGGCGGTGAACCGCTGGTGGTGGCCGTCGCTGATGATGTTCGGCCCGCCGGACGCGGATTCGCCGAACACCGCGCAGTCGATGGCGTGGAAGGTCAAACGGCACACCAACGACGAGCTGCGCCAGCGCTTTGTCGACATGTCCATTCCGCAGGCCGAGGCGCTGGGCGTCACCTTCCCGGACCCGGACCTGAAGTGGAACCCCGAACGCGGGCACTACGACTTCGGCGCCGTCGACTGGGACGAGTTCAAGAACGTGTTGAAGGGCAATGGCCCCTGCAACGCCCAGCGCATCGCGCATCGGCGGCGGGCCCAGGAAGACGGCGCGTGGGTGCGGGAAGCCGCCTCGGCGCACGCAGCGAAGAAGGGTTCGTGATGAAGCACGACTGGCCGTTGTACGAGGTGTTCGTCCGGGGCAAGCGCGGCCTGAACCACGTGCACGTGGGATCGCTGCACGCTGCGGACGACGACATGGCGTTGCACCACGCGCGGGATCTCTACACCCGCCGCAACGAGGGCGTGTCGATCTGGGTCGTGCGCGCGTCGGACATCACGGCGTCCTCGCCGGACGAGAAGGATCCGTTCTTCGCGCCCAGCGGCGACAAGGTGTACCGGCACCCGACGTTCTACGACATCCCCGACAACGTTCCGCATATCTGACATGAGCTTCGACAACGCCTACGAGGCGATCACCGAGGAGAACGACTCCCGCTGGGCCTTCGGCACCGGGTTCGAGGATCCGCTGTCCGGTGTGGACACGACGATCCCGTCCGGTGTGGACGGTGACCGGCTCGCGGCCTACTGCCTGATGCTCGGCGACGACGCGCTGATCTTCTCGCACCGGCTGCAGGAGTGGTGCACGAACGCGCCCGAACTCGAGGACGAGGTCGCGATCGCGAACATCGCGCTCGATCTGCTGGGGCAGGCGCGGCTGCTGCTCGCCCGTGCTGGCAAGGCCGACGGCAGCGACCGCACGGAGGACTCGTACGCCTTCTTCCGGAGCGAGCAGGAATACCGCAACGTCCGCCTGGCCGAACTCGACGGTGGGCACTTCGGGCATCTGATCGCGCGGCTGCTGGTGTTCTCGATCTGGCGGCTCGCCTTGTTGCAGCGGTTGCAGACCAGTGTCGATCCGGTCCTGGCGGCCATCGCGGACAAGGGTGTCAAGGAAGTCGCGTACCACCGCGACTACGCCGCCCAGTGGGCCGTGCGGCTCGGGGACGGCACCGAGCTGTCGCATGAGCGGATGCAGGAGGGCCTGGACGCGGTCTGGCCGTACGTCGACGAGTTGTTCGTGGCGCACGAGGCCGAGTTCGTCGAGTCGCCGTCGCTGCGGTCCGAGTTCGACGCGATCCTGGACCAGGTGCTGGCCGTCGCGAAGCTGACGCGGCCCGAAATCGGCGCCCTCGCCGGGGTTTCCGGCCGGATGGGCCGCGACGGCGTGCACACCGAGCGGATGGGCTACCTGCTGGCGACCCTGCAGAGTGTCGCCAGGGAACATCCGGACGCGACATGGTGACCGCGTACGCCGTGGCGGCCACGGTCACCGATCCGGAACTGCCGATGCTCACCCTCGCCGACCTCGGCGTCCTGCGTGAAGTGTCCGAAGAGGACGGACGGGTGGTCGTAGCGATCACCCCGACCTACACCGGCTGCCCGGCGATGGACACCATGCGCGACGACCTCGTGCACGCGCTGACCGGCGCGGGGTACGGCGAGGTCGAGGTCCGGACGGTGCTGCAGCCCGCATGGTCCACCGACTGGATCACCGAGGACGGCAAACGGAAACTGGCCGAAGCGGGCATCGCTCCGCCGGGGGCCGCGCCGCGGCGGACCGGACCGATCCCGCTCACGCTGAGCCCGCCGGTGTCGTCCGTGCGCTGCCCGCATTGCGGTTCCGCGGACACCGAGGAGCAGTCCCGGTTCAGCGCGACGGCGTGCAAGGCCCTGCGCCGCTGCCGGTTCTGCCTCGAACCGTTCGAACACGTCAAGGAGATCTAGTGACAGCGACCCTGCGCCGCACGGGTTTCCACACCCTCAAGGTGTCCGACGTCCAGCGCCTGTGCGACGACGCCGTCGCGGTGACCTTCGACGTTCCCGAAGGTCTCGCGGACACCTTTCGCTTCAAGCCGGGCCAGTCGCTGACCCTGCGCCGTGAGATCGACGGCCGCGACGAGCGCCGTTCGTACTCGATCTGCGCGCCCGCCGGCGCGGCGCCGCGGGTCGGCGTCCGGGAGGTGCCGGGTGGGCTGTTCTCGTCGTGGCTCGTGCGCGACGTGAAGCCCGGCGACGAGATCGAGGTCGCGCCGCCGACCGGCGGCTTCACCCCGGACCTGAACGTTCCTGGGCATCACGTGCTGATCGCTGCCGGATCCGGGATCACGCCGGTGTTGTCGATCGCGTCTTCGCTGCTCAGCGACTCCGACGCGACGGTGACCGTGCTCTACGGCAACCGCCGCACGGACACCGTCATGTTCGCCGACGACCTCGCGGATCTGAAGGACCGCTATCCAGCGCGGCTCGAACTCGTCCACGTGCTCTCCCGCGAGCCGCGCGAGGCGGAACTGTTCACCGGGCGGCTCGACGCGGAGAAGCTGCGGCGCCTGTGCACCGTGCTGATCCCGGTCGAGGACGTCGCGCACTGGTGGCTGTGCGGGCCGTTCGAGATGGTGACCGGCGCGCAGGAACTGCTGCGCTCGCTGGACGTCGCCGACGATCGCGTCCATCAGGAGCTGTTCTATGTGGACACTCCGCCGGAGCCGGTGCACCACATCGATCCGGCCGTCGTCGGGGCGTCCAGCGAGGTCACGCTGGTCCTCGACGGCCGGTCGACGACGATGACGCTGCCGCGCAGCTCCTCGCTGCTCGACGGCGCGCAGAAGTTCCGTCCGGATCTGCCGTTCGCCTGCAAGGGCGGGGTGTGCGGCACCTGCCGGGCGAAGATCTGCGACGGCAAGGTGGACATGCGGCGCAACTTCGCGCTGGAGAAGGCCGAAGTCGACGCCGGTTTCGTGCTCACCTGCCAGTCGGTGCCGATCTCCGACGCCGTCACCGTGGACTTCGACGCCTGACCCACCCCCGCATTTAGTCCTCTGAATGCGGTAGTTGCACACGCAAGTACCGCATTCAGAGGACTAATTGCGGAGAGGTAGGCCAGTAGCGCCTCGGTGAGACGTCGCACGCTCGCCAGGTCGAGCTCCGCCGGACAGCGACGCCACCTCGCGGTCGGCCGCCTTGCCCCGGAACAGGAACCGGGCGAGCCTCGCGCGGATCTCGTTGTCCGTGAGCGACGGCGCGACCAGCCACACGTTATCGACAATGGACAGCGACTCATCGAGGACGTCGAGCCGCTGAGGGAGCAGCTTGGCGGGCACGAACAGCCCCACCTCGTCCGACTCCGAGGTGCCGTCGGGCCAGGTGAAGGTGACGTCGGAAAGCGTCAAGGAAGAAGACATGAGACTCCCTGCGAAGGAGGTGGAAGGACGGGCGCAGGTTCGTCTCAGAAGATCATCGCGACAGGCTAGCCGACCGTCGGCTTCGGTGCGACCGATTTCTCCGGGGCGCGAACACGGTCCGCGCGGTTTCGTGCCGGTCGCCGTTTCGCGGCAACGGAGCGGTCAGGAATGGTGGCCCGGCGCGGCTTCACCGCCGCCGCGCAAGGAAAGCTGTCCCGTTGCTCACCTGAACAAGGCGCCGCCGTTTCGCGGCAACAGGGTCAGAACGGTGGTTCCTCGGTACGGGGTGTGTGCAGAGGCGGCGGTGTGCTGTCGTAGGTCTGGCCGGTCGGTGTGGTGATCGTCAGGGTTCCTTCCGGTGCCAGCCGGTAGATCCACCCGGGTTCGTCCTTGAGCCGATGGTCGCGGCGGCAGAAGTCGATAAGGTCGCCGGCGTCGGTGTTCCCCTGGAACTGCCACGGGGTGGAATGGTCGAGATCGCAGGCCTGAGCGGGCCGGTGGCACCCTGGTCTGCGACATTCGCGGTCGCGGACCCGGACGAACTCGTCAAGACCGGCCGTCGGGCGATACCGGTCCCGGCCGAGATCCGCGACCTGACCTGACAGCGGGTCGGTGATGATCCGCCGCAGCACCGTGTTGGGTCCGCTCGCGATATGCCGCGCCAGCGACGCCGGGATGTGGCCGTGTCCGGCCATTTCCGCCGGGTCTTCGTTGAGGTCGAGGTAGGTGAAGAGGTCCATATAAAGGAATACTTCGGCGCGTTCACTTTTGCCGCCGCTGCCGCCCAACAGGAGGTCGAGAGCGACGTCGGCGCGAAGCTGGTCCAGAGTGCGGGTCTCGTCGCCGGTCTTGAGCGCGCGGGCCTCCCGGTTGATCCGGTTGTAGGCGGCGGTGACCTTCTCCACCGGGCCATCCTCGATCCCCAGCGAGGCCACGCCCGCCTCACCCTGGCTTACCACGAGCCGGCGGCCTTCGCGGGCCTGCTCGCAGCGCTTGTCCGCGCCCTCACGATCGACAGTCGCCGCCGCGTGGTTCGCCGCCTTGCGGATCTGTTCGGCGTTCTTACCGGGCAATCGGTCTTCCAGCAAGGCGTCGGCGGCGAGCGCGTGCTCGTCGGACAGCCACGCTGTGGCCGTCACGACTTTCATCGCGCCGAACCCGTCCACCTGGCCGTTGTCCATCAGGCCAAGAGTGCGGGGCAGCCTGGTGGTCAACGCGTCGGCGGCGGCGACCGGCCCGGCCGCGTACTTGTCGCCGACCGACAGGGCGAACGCGACTTCCTGAGTGACGCTACGCGCGCCTTCGCGATGCCGGTTCAGCTGGGACAGGGCACGGTAACGGATCGCTTCCAGCCGGGCGATCCCCGCTGACGCCGCTTTCGCGAGGGCGACGGATTCGTTGTCTTCCAACGAATCCACGGCGGTGTTGATGGCCTTCAGGTTGTCGAGGCCGGTGATTTCCTCGAGGAGTGCCACAGCGGTGGCTCGGTAAGTGTCCACCCAACGAACCTACAACCCCCCACCGACAGTTCCGGATCAATGCGACTGCCGCACCGTCGTCGATATTCGGTAATGCTGGTCGTGGCAAGGGAAATCTGAGATGTGCGCGCTTGGCGATGTTCGCCCGGTAGTGGTAATCAGCGCGCAGGCAGGATTTCTTGAGTGCTGTCCTTGGAATGAGGGCGTCTCGTATTGCCGGATTTCGGTAATGGCTCCGGTGCGCCGACTTCGATCACCGGAGGCCCGGATCCCACGCCCAGCCGTCGCCGAATTCCGGCAACGGCGGACCTGGCACAAGCCCCACCGCCCCGAGACACGGTCTGTCGCCTCAGCGACCCGCGACCGGCCGGGGCATACTGGCGGCGTGACCGAACGCCCCCATGTCCTGCTGTCCGCCGCGGTCTCGCTCGACGGCTACCTCGACGACGCGAGCGACACCCGGCTGGTGCTGTCCAACGAGGAGGACTGGGCCAGGGTGGACGGTCTGCGCGCCGCGTCGGACGCGAT
The DNA here is from genome assembly GCF_056435665.1 of Amycolatopsis sp. NPDC043887. Lineage (NCBI taxonomy): Bacteria > Bacillati > Actinomycetota > Actinomycetes > Pseudonocardiales > Pseudonocardiaceae > Amycolatopsis > Amycolatopsis sp. NPDC043887. The sequence goes on along the minus strand of NZ_JBWKEB010000016.1, from coordinate 71,218 downwards.
CCTCGTCGGCGCGAACACGGTCCGCGCGGACGATCCCCGGTTGCTGGTCCGCTCACCGGAGCTGGTCGCCGGGCGGGTCGCGGAGGGACGTCCGGGGCAGCCGGTCAAGGTCACCCTCACGCGGAGCGGGTCACTCGATCCGGCGGCTCAGTTCTTCACCGTCGGCGACACCGAGAAGCTCGTCTACGCGCCACCCGGCGTCGTCACGGGCGTGAAGGCGACCGTCGTCGAGCTGGTGGATCTGCGCGCGATGCTGGCCGATCTCCACGCGCGCGGCGTCCGGCGGCTGATGGTCGAAGGTGGCGGCGCGATCCACACCCAGTTCCTCACCGAAGGCCTGGTCGACGAACTCCACCTGGCGATCGCGCCGTTCTTCGTCGGCGACCGGCGCGCGCCGCGGTTCGTCGGCCCGGGCGCTTTCCCACGCGGGCTGACCCTGGTCGAAAGCACTCGGCTGGGTGACATCGCCGTACTGGAGTACCACGCGACTCCGGAACCGTCCGAAGTGGACATTCTGCGGCTGCGCGAGGCCATCGCCCTGGCCGAGAACTGCCCGTCGCGCACGTTCCGCGTCGGCGCGGTCATCGCCGCGGCAGACGGTGAAGTGATCTCCACCGGTTATTCGGGTGACGGGGATCCCGCCAACCACGCGGAAGAAGCCGCCCTCGCCAAACTCGAACCGGGAGATCCGAGGCTGGCGGAGGCGACTATGTACACATCGCTGGAGCCGTGCAGCTCGCGGACGTCTCATCCGCGAAGCTGCACCCAGCTCATCCTCGACGCCGGCATCCCGCGCGTCGTCTTCGCCTGGCGCGAGCCGTCGGTGTTCGTCGACTGCGTCGGCGCCGAAACGCTGGAGGAGGCCGGACGCCGGGTGATCGAGGTACCCGCCCTCGCCGCCGACGTCCGCCGCGCGAACACCCACATCCCGGGTGTCCGCCCCTGAACTCCTACTTGCAGGCGTCGCAGCAGCCGCAGCCCAGACCGGTGCACGCCGAGCAGCAACCGTGGCGAAGCACGACCTTCAACAGACGCTTGATCATCGCTGTCCTCCCGATCCTTGACGTCCCACCGCACTTGTCACGCTAAGTTCTGCGCATACGACAGTGGTACCGCCGGGAGTGCCATGGCGCTGCTCCGGCGGGTGAAGTCAGGATTCGAGGTCGCCCTCCAAAGAGAGGTAGACCTCGCGCAGCTGAGCCAAAAGGTCGGCGTCCGGTTCCGCCCAGAGCCCCCGATCGGCCGCCTCGTTCAGCCGCTCGATGATGCCGCGCAGCGCCCACGGGTTGGCCTGGCGCAGGAACTCCTGGTTGACCTCGTCGAGCACGTAGGACTCGGTGAGCTTTTCGTACATCCAGTCGCCGACCACCCCGGCGGTGGCGTCGAAACCGAAGAGGTAGTCGACGGTCGCCGCCAGCTCGAAAGCTCCCTTGTAGCCGTGCTTGCGCATCGCCGCCAGCCAGCGCGGGTTGACCACGCGGGCCCGGAAGACACGGGCGGTCTCCTCGCCGAGGGTGCGCGTGCGGACCGCGTCCGGGGTGGTGCTGTCGCCGACGTAGGACGCGGGCGCGGTCCCGGTCAGCGCGCGGACCGTCGCGATCATCCCGCCGTGGTACTGGAAATAGTCGTCGGAATCGGCGATGTCATGCTCACGGGTGTCGGTGTTCTTGGCCGCGACCACGATCCGCTTGTACGAGTTCTCCATGTCCTCGCGCGCGGGCCTGCCGTCGAGGTCGCGGCCGTAGGCGAAGCCGCCCCAGACCGCGTAGACCTCGGCGAGATCCTTGTCGTCGCGCCAGTTCCCGGAATCCATCAGCGGCAGCAGGCCCGCGCCGTACGCGCCGGGCTTGGAGCCGAAGATCCTCGTGGTGGCCCGGCGTTCGTCCCCGTGCGCGGCCAGATCCGCGCGGGTGTGGGCGCGCACGAAGTTCTCCTCGTCCGGCTCGTCGAGATTGGCCACCAGGCGGACGGCGTCGTCCAGCAGGGTGAGCACGTGCGGGAAGGCGTCGCGGAAGAACCCGCTGATCCGCACTGTGACGTCGATACGCGGGCGGCCGAGTTCGGCGAGCGGGATGGCCTCGATGCCGGTGACCCGTCGCGACGCCTCGTCCCAGATCGGCTGGACACCCAGCAGCGCAAGGACTTCCGCCGCGTCGTCACCCGACGTGCGCATGGCCGACGTGCCCCACACCGAGAGACCGACCGAACGCGGCCAGTCGCCCGTGTCCTCCTTGTATCGGCGGAGAAGCGAGTCCGCGAGCGCCTGCCCGGTCTCCCAGGCGAGACGGCTCGGGATGGCCTTCGGGTCCACGGTGTAGAAGTTGCGGCCGGTCGGCAGGACGTTGATCAGGCCGCGCAGGGGAGAACCGCTGGGCCCGGCCGGGATGTAGCCGCCGTCGAGCGCGTGGAGCACGGCGTCGATCTCGGCGCCGGTGCCCGCCAGCCGCGGCACGATCTCGGTGGCGGCGAAGGTCAGCACGCGGGCGACCTCCTGGTGTTCCGGCACGTCGGCGACGACCTCGGCGACCGCGTCGGGGGACCAGTCCCTGGCCTCCATCGCCTCGACGAGCGACCGCGCCTTCTGCTCGATGGCGTCCACTTCGGACAGCGGGGCGTCGCTGTTCTCCTTGAGCCCCAAGGCGGAACGCAGACCGGGGACCGCGCCCTGTTTGCCGCCCCACATCTGCTGGGCGCGCAGCATCGCGAGCACGAGGTTGATCCGTGCCTCGCCTTCCGGTGCGGCGCCGAGGATGTGCAGGCCGTCGCGGATCTGCGCGTCCTTGACCTCGCACAGCCAGCCGTCGATGTGCAGCAGGAAGTCGTCGAACTCGGCGTCGTGCGGGCGTTCCTCGACACCGAGGTCGTGGTCGAGTTTCGCCGCCTGGATCAGCGTCCAGATCTGCGCGCGGACCGCGGGCAGCTTGGCCGGGTCCATCGCGGCGATGTTGGCGTGCTCGTCGAGAAGCTGCTCCAGGCGGGCCATGTCGCCGTAGCTCTCGGCGCGGGCCATCGGCGGGATCAGGTGGTCGACGATCGTGGCGTGCGCACGCCGTTTCGCCTGCGCGCCCTCACCCGGGTCGTTGATCAGGAACGGGTAGATCAGCGGCAGGTTGCCCAGGACGGCGTCCGGCGCGCAGGAGTCGGAGAGACCGGCGGTCTTGCCGGGAAGCCATTCCAGCGAACCGTGTTTGCCGAGGTGGACGACTGCGTGCGCGCCGAACTCCTCCTCCAGCCAGCGGTACGCGGCCAGGTAGTGATGGCTCGGCGGGAGGTCCGGGTTGTGGTAGATCGCCACCGGGTTCTCGCCGAATCCGCGCGGCGGCTGGATCATCAGGATGACGTTGCCGGACTGCAGCGACGCCAGGACGATGTCCCCGTTGTCCACATAGAGCTCGCCGGGAGCGGGGCCCCAGTGCTCCTCCATGCCCTCGCGCAGTTCCGCGGGCAGCTCGGCGAACCACTCGCGGTACTTGTCGGCCGGGACGCGGATCGGGTTGCCGGACAGTTGTTCCTCGGTGAGCCACTCCGGATCCTGGCCGCCCGCGGCGATGAGCGCGTGGATCAGCGCGTCCCCGTCCGGCTGGTCGGTGCCGGTGGGCTCGACACCGGGGAACGGGTTCTCGCCGAGGTCGTAGCCCTGATCGCGCATGCGGCGCAGCAGTTCGATCGCGGACGCGGGCGTGTCGAGACCGACGGCGTTGCCGACGCGGGAATGCTTCGTCGGGTACGCGGACAGCATCAGCGCGATACGGCGTTCCGGCGGGGGAGTGTGGCGCAACCGGGCGTGGGCCAGCGCGATCTTCGCGACCCGCGACGCGCGTTCGGCGTCCGGCACGTACTTGGGCAGGCCGTCGTCGTCGATCTCCTTGAACGAGAACGGGACGGTGATGAGACGGCCGTCGAACTCGGGGACGGCCATCTGGTTGCCGGCGTCGAGCGGGGAGAGGCCGTCGTCGTTCGCGGACCAGGTCTCGCGGTCGCTGGTCAGGCACAGGGCCTGGAGGATCGGGATGTCGAGCGCGGCCATCTCGGCGACGTCCCACGCCTCGTCGTCGCCGCCCGCGCCGACCTCGGACGGCCGGGTGCCGCCGGCGGCCAGCACGGTGACCAGGAGCGCGTCGGCCTTGGCCAGCTCGGCCATCATCTCCGGCTCGCGGGTGCGCAGGGACGCGCAGTGGATCGGGAGCGCGCGGCCCCCGGCGTCCTCGACGGCGCCGGAGAGGGCATGGACGAACTCGGTGTTGCCGGACAGGTGATGCGCCCGGTAGTAGAGGATCGCGATGACCGGACCCTCGGTGGTCTTGGGCGCGCGCTCGAGTACACCCCAGAGCGGCTGCATCGCGGGCGGCTCGAAGCCGTCACCCGTCAGAAGGAGCGTGTCGCTCAGGAAGCGGTGCAGCTGGGTGAGGTTTTCCGGCCCGCCCTGCGCGAGGTACGCGTGCGCCTCCGCCGCCGTACCCGCCGGGACCGTGGACAGCTTCATGAGCTGCGCGTCCGGCGTCTGCTCACCACCGAGGACCACCACGTGCGCGCCGCTCGCGCGGACCGTGTCGAGCCCTTCCTGCCAGCTGCGTTCGGAGCCGAGGATCCGGACGACGACGATCGGGGCGCCGTCGAGCAGGGCGGGCAGCTCGGCCAGATCGAGCCGGGCGGGGTTCGCCAGCCGGTACTCGGCCTCGCTGGACCGGGCGCTGAGCAGGTCGGTGTCCGAAGTGGACAGAAGCAGGATCACAGCATTCCTCACTCGGGGTGTCCGCGCCCCGGGTCGTGCGGTCGCGCCGGCCGGAGTTCCTGGCTTCCCCTCCTCGCCGAGGAGGGGTGACAGTGGCGGGACCGCCCCGGACTCTCACCGGGTTCCTCCACCTGCCGACGCGTGGGTTCTTCGGTTCACTCTCCGGTGCGGTCCGGCGGGAGTCAAGGTGATGTGCGGCCGGGGGCGGAGTCGTAACCCCACACGTGGGTGAGCACCTGGCCCTGGTGGCGGCTGACCAGCTCCACGCCGGTGCCTTCGACGTCCGCGTGCGGCACGGCCAGGACGGCGACCGCCGCCAGGCCGTTGGCGGGGCACTGGGTGGATTTTGGGACATTGGATGACCCGAAATCCACACAGTCGCGCGTGATCGGTCCGGTCACCCTGACAAGGTGCCCGGGGCAAGACTCACGCCGACCGCTCCGACGAAGTGTCACCGATCCGCGGGAAAGGGGCGGTGGAGAAGATGATCTCCACCGCCACCTCGAAGAACTCCGCGATCCGCAGGGCGAGGTAGAGGCTCGGGCTGTACTCGCCGCGCTCGAGGTAGCCGATGGTCTGGTAGTGCACGCCCAGCGCATCGGCGAGTTCGCGGCGGGAAATGCCCCGTTCCGCCCGCAACATCGCGATCCGGTTGTAAACGACCTCGCTCATGAGCTAGCCAATTCGCTGCATCGCCTTTTCCCGTCGTGCCGCCACCGAGGACCCGGACTCGCGCCGCGCCATGCGCCGCAGGACGACCGGAGCCAGCGTCAATCCGATCACGGACCACACCGACAGCACGCCGAGGGTCTCCCAAGGCCGCCACGACTGTCCGATCTCGACCATCACCGTCGAGTCCGGCAGCAGCGCCGACCGCATGCCGAGTCCGAGCCAGTACATCGGGAACACCTGCCCGAGGTACTGCAGCCATTCCGGCAGCGCGGTGATCGGGTAGAAGATCCCCGAGATCGCGCCGATCCCCAGTGTCGGCAGCATGATCAGCCCGATGCTGCGCGCGTTCGAGGTCAGCGAGCCGAAGATCGCGCCGATCGGCATGGTGGCCAGCAGGCCGAGCACCAGCACCCACAGCAGGCCCAGCCACGACGTCAGCCCGCCTGGCGCGATGCCGTCGAACAGGATCAGGCTGGGGATCAGCACGAGCAGCATTCCGATGACGGTGTTCAACGACACCGTGACGACCTTGCCGACGAGGTAGCCGATCATGCCGTTCGGGGTGGCCTTGGCGCGCAGGAGCGTGCCGTCTTCACGTTCGACGGCGAGGACTCCCGCCATCCCGAGCATGCCGCTGAACACGATCGACGCGCCCAGCACGCTCGGCACGGTGGCGGCGCCGAGCGAGAACTCCATGCCCGGCAGTTTCGCGCCGCGCATGAAGAACATGACGATCACGAAGATCGCCGGGAAGAGGAAGGTGTTGAAGAGGTCTTCCCGGTTGGTCATCATCTGGCGGGCTTCGAGCCAGCCGCGCCGGATGCCCAGCCGGACACTGTGCTGAATCGTGTTCATCGCGCGCCCACCGCCTCCAGGGACTCGGCCTTGCGGACCAGGGTCATGTACGTGTCTTCGAGTGACGCCCGCCGGACCTCGAGATCGCCGATGGCGTCCCCGTGCTGCTTGAACAGTTCGTGCACGTACTTCGTCGATTCGGTCGTGGAGTGCACGAACCGCTGGCCGTGCAGCGTCCAGCGCACCTCGGCCTCGCCGGCGATCTGCCTGCTCAGCGCGTCGGCCGAACCGTCGGCCACGATGCGGCCGTGGTTCAGGATCAGGATCCGGTCGGCCAGTTTCTCGGCCTCGTCGAGGTCGTGCGTGGTCAGCAGGATCGTCGTGTCGTCGTCATCGGTCAGCCGGTGCACGAGTTCGTGGAACTCGCGCCGCGCCTCCGGGTCCAGTCCGGCGGTCGGCTCGTCGAGGAACAGCAGTTCCGGACGGCCGACGATGCCGATCGCGACGTCGAGACGGCGCCGCTGCCCACCCGAGAGCATCCGGACCTTCTTGTCCGCGTGCTCGGTCAGGCCGACCGCGGCGACCAGTTCGTCCGGATCCCACGGCCGCTTGATGCGGTCCGTGGAGTACGGCGCGTAGTAGCCGCCCAGGTGCTCCAATAGCTCACGCACCCGCCATTTCGCGTGGTCGCGCCAGGCCTGGAGGACGACCCCCAGCCGCGCCCTCCAGTTCTCGTCCGCGTGCGCCGGGTCGGTGCCCAGCACGCTGACCTCGCCCTCCGACCGCATCCGGAAGCCTTCGAGGATCTCGATCGTCGTGGTCTTGCCCGCGCCGTTCGGACCCAGCAGGCAGATCACCTCGCCGCGATGCGCGGTGAAGTCGACGCCGTGGAGGACGTCGTTCGTCCCGTACCGCATCCGGAGATCTTTGACGGAGATCATCACGTCGTGTGGATCTCTCATTTGGTCACCCCCATCTCAGTGCTGCGACCGAATGTAGCACACCTACTACATTTGGTCTGAGAGATACTCTCGCAGACGGTGCATATTCAAAAGATGGGCCATCTACAGTGAGCGCATGTCCACGAGCGCACGTGTCCGAGCCGACGCGTGCCCTGGTGTTTTCGCCACGCACGACGCCGCCGACGGTCCGCTCGCCCGGATCCGGCTGCCCGGCGGCGCCATCACCTCGGCCCAGCTCGGCGCGCTCGCGGATGCCGCCGACGACCTCGGGGACGGCGCCCTCCACCTGACCTCCCGCGGCAACGTGCAGCTGCGCGGCGTCACCCGGCCCGGTCTCGCGGGCAGGCTCACCGCGGCCGGGCTGCTGCCTTCGCCGTCGCACGAACGCGTCCGCAACATCCTCGCGTCGCCGTTGAGCGATACCGCGCAAAAGCTGGCCTCGGCCCTCGACAAGGCGCTGTGCGCCGTTCCTGAGCTCGCCGAACTCCCGGGACGCTTCCTCTTCGCCCTCGACGGCGGCCAAGGCGACGTCGCGGGCGAAGGCGCCGACGTCTGCTGGCGCGACGGAGCCGTGCTGCTCGCCGGTGAGGACACCGGCCTGCGGGTCGCCGCGGAGCACGCCGTCGAGACGCTGATTTCGGTCGCGCGCGCGTTCCTTCGCACGAGGGGAACGGCCTGGCGGATCAGCGAACTCGCCGATACTGAGCCGCTGCTCAAGGGCATATCGGGGGAAACGGCGGAACCGCGAAAGTTCGAGGTGGACCCGGGCCTCCCGATCGGGCCGATCGGCGACGCGATCGGGGTCGCCCCGGTCTTCGGCAGGCTCACCTCGGCCCAGGCGCGTGAGATCGCGAAGGCCGGAAACGCCGTGGTCACCCCGTGGCGATCGATCCTGGTCCTCGGCCGCTTGGCGGCGAACACGGGGCTGATCACCGATCCGGACGCGCCGTCGCTCGGGATCAGTGCCTGCATCGGGCATCCGGGCTGTGCCAAGTCGCTCGCCGACGTGCGGGCCGACGCGGCGCGGGTCGGGCGGACCCCGAGAGCCCATTTCGCCGGTTGTGAACGGCGCTGCGGCAAACCCGCGCGCGAGCACGTCGACGTGCTCGCGACGGAAGACGGTTATCTGGTCGACGGGGCCTTCGTCCCGGTCGGCGAGCTGGCGAAGGCGTTGGCGGAGAAGGGAACACAGTGATCGACTACATCCGGGACGGGGCCGAGATCTACCGGCATTCGTTCGCCACCATCCGTGAGGAGGCGGATCTCGCGATCCTGCCCGACGACATCGCGGTGCTGGCCGTGCGGATGATCCACGCCTGCGGGATGGTCGACCTGGTCGACGATCTCCGCTACAGCCTGGACGTGGTGGAATCCGGCCGCGCCGCGCTCGAAGCGGGCGCGCCGATCCTGTGCGACGCCAACATGATCGCCTCCGGGGTGACCCGCAAACGTTTGCCTGCCGCCAACGAGGTGTTGTGCACGCTGTCCGATCCGAAGGTGCCCGGCCTCGCCGAGCGGATGGGCACCACCCGGTCCGCGGCCGCGCTGGAGCTGTGGCGCGACAAGCTGCCCGGTTCGGTGGTGGCGATCGGCAACGCGCCCACCGCGTTGTTCCGCCTGCTGGAACTGCTAGAAGAGGGCGTCGGCGCCCCGGCGGCGATCATCGGGGTCCCGGTGGGCTTCATCGGCGCAGCCGAGTCCAAAGTGGAGCTCGCGAAGCGGGCACCCGCCCCGTACCTGGTGGTGCACGGACGCCGTGGCGGCAGCGCGATGGCCGTCGCCGCGATCAACGCGATGGCGAGTGAGGTCGAATGAGCGGGCTCGGAAAACTCTGGGGTGTCGGGCTCGGACCCGGTGACCCCGAGCTGATGACGGTCAAGGCCGCCCGGTTGATCGGCGAGGCCGACGTCATCGCCTATCACAGCGCGCGGCACGGCCGGAGCATCGCGCGTTCGGTCGCCGAGCCGTATCTGCGGGACGGCCAGATCGAGGAGAAGCTGGTCTACCCGGTCACCACCGAGACCACCGACCATCCCGGCGGCTACGAAGGCGCCATCGCCGATTTCTACGAGCTGAGCGCGAAACGGCTCGCCGAGCACCTCGACGCCGGACGTGACGTGGTCGTGCTCTGCGAAGGCGACCCGTTCTTCTACGGCTCCTACATGTACATGCACGAACGCCTCGCCGACCGCTATGAGGCGACCGTGGTGCCGGGCGTGACGTCGGTCAGCGCGGCGTCCTCGGTGCTGGGCCGCCCGCTGGTGCAGCGCGACGAGGTCCTCACCATCCTGCCCGGCACGCTGCCCGCGCCGGAGCTCGCGCGACGCCTGGCCGACACGCAGGCCGCGGCGGTGCTCAAACTCGGGCGCACGTTCGGCAACGTCCGCGAGGCGCTGGCCGAAGCCGGGAAGCTGGACGACGCCTTCTACGTCGAACGCGCGACCTGGCAGGCGCAGCGCGTCGAGCCGTTCGCGGACGTCGATCCGGATTCGGTGCCGTACTTCTCACTGGCGCTGCTGCCCAGCCCGGCCTACGCCTCCCGGCTCGCCGACGAACCCGAAGCCGCCAGGAAGCAGGAAACGCACACCGGTGGGGAAGTCGTGGTCGTCGGCCTCGGGCCGGCCGGTCCCGGCTGGCTGACCCCCGAAGCGACCGAGGAACTGGCCGCGGCGGAGCACGTCGTCGGCTACGGCCCGTACGTCGCGCGAGTGCCGCAGCGCGCGGGCCAGCAGCGGCACGCGTCGGGCAACCGCGTCGAGGCCGAACGCGCCGTCGAAGCACTCGAACTGGCCGCGAACGGCGCCAAGGTCGCCGTCGTCTCTTCAGGTGATCCCGGCGTGTTCGCGATGGCGTCGGCGGTGCTGGAGCAGGTCGCCGCCGGTCACGGCGCGGGAGCCCGCGTGCGGATCGTGCCCGGCGTGACCGCCGCGCAGGCGGCCGCGTCCAGGGTCGGCGCGCCGCTGGGCCACGACTACTGCGTGCTTTCGCTGTCCGATCGGCTCAAACCATGGGAGATCATCGAACGACGGCTGGACGCGGCGGGCGCGGCGGATCTCGTGCTCGCGCTGTACAACCCGGCGTCCCGCACGCGGACCACGCAACTCGCGCAGGCCCGCGACGTCCTGCTCCGGCACCGCGCGCCGGAGACACCGGTGGTCGTCGCCCGCGACGTCGGCGGCCCCGAGGAGGACGTCCGCGTGGTCACCCTCGGCACGCTGGAGCCGTCGGAAGTGGACATGCGCTGCCTGCTGATCATCGGCTCGTCGAAGACCAGGGCCGAGAACGGTGTGGTCTGGACGCCGCGCACCTACGAGTGATCGCGCGTCTTCGCCGCATTTGACCACTCGGCGTGGTTGGTGGGACGGGTGAGTGTCACCGCGGGTGAGAGGTGTCCGTCGTGACCGGACCGGTCAGGCGGGCACTGTGTGGATTTCTGGTCATCCAACGCCCCAAAATCCACACAGTCGCGTCCTTGGGCGGACGCCGCGCACCTACGAGTGATGCCCGAGGCCCGCGTTGCGGGCTTGGGCGAGCAGCACCTCCCGGTCGTCCGTGCCGGCCTTGGCGTGGATCGACGAGACGACGTTGCGCACGGTCTTGGGCGCGAGCCCAGCCGCCGCGCGACGGCCGGGATCTCCAGCCCGCCCGCCAGGAGGTCGAGCATCTCGTGCTCGCGTGAGGTCAGCCGCGGGAACGCCCGCATCGGCTGCGAAGCGGCCAGCAAGCCGTAAAGCCGGTCCGCGGCGCGCTCGCCGAACACGACGGCGCCCGCCGTCACCCCCCGGATGAACCGGACCAGGTCGTCGTGACCCGCGCTCCGGGACAGGACGCCGCGGGCGCCCGCGAGCATCGCGGCGACCACGAGTTCGCCGTCGCCCGGCGGGGTCAGGACCAGGATGGCGGTTTCCAGTACGCGGGAAGCCACTTCGCGTGTCACCGCGAGCCCGTCGAGCCCGGGCGGGTGAACCGGCAGGACGAGGACGTCCGGACGAAGGAGATCTGCCGTCTGGCGACGCCGAGGATCACGAGGGAAGAGTGGGAGAGGTATTTCCCGGGGCTCGCGCTCCACGCCTCCGCTGACGTTGCTGTGGCTTTCGCAACCCGCCACCTTTTGCCTTACGGCTCGATAGAACGCCAACGACCCTGGGCATGAGGTGACCTGTGGACAAAGGGCCCGACGGGCCGAGAAGTGAACGAAGGTAACTCCCTCCGTAATAAACATATAGCGCATGGGGGGACTTGCCACAAGACCCCGGTCATGCCTCAAACTCACTCGCCGTAGCCGAAACCTGGTGAAATGGGAGTCTGTGTCAACTCAGGGTCATGAAGAAGAGTTGCGGTCCGAACGCGAATACGTCGCCGGGCTCTACACGCGCCTGGACACCGAACGCGCGCGGGTGAAGGGGGAGTTCCAGGCGGCGTTGGGCGGAACCGGCGGGACGGCCATGGAACGCGACGTCGAGGTGCGGGCGCTGGCCAGGGAGTCGCGGCGGCTGGACGTCGTCGACAACGGGCTGTGCTTCGGCAGGCTGGACAGTCTCGCGGGGGAGACCTCGTACATCGGCCGTATCGGGCTCTTCGACGAGGAGAACGACTACGAGCCGGTGCTGCTCGACTGGCGGGCACCCGCCGCCCGCCCGTTCTACACCGCGACCGCGGCGACGCCGGAGAAGATGCGCCGTCGCCGTCAGTTCCACACGCACGGACGTGAGCTGCTCGGGTTCACCGACGAGGTGTTCGGCCGTCCCGGCGGCGACGCGGAGGGTGACGCGGCGCTGCTCGCGGCCGTCAACGCGCCGCGCGGCGAGGGGATGCGTGACATCGTCGCGACGATCCAGGCCGAACAGGACGAGATCATCCGGCACGAGCACCCCGGGGTGCTGGTGATCGAAGGCGGGCCGGGCACCGGGAAGACCGTGGTGGCGCTGCACCGCGTCGCGTACCTGCTCTACACCCAGCGCGAGCGGATGGAACGCCACGGCGTGCTCGTGGTCGGGCCGAATCCGGCGTTCCTGCACCATATCGGCCGGGTCCTGCCGTCCTTGGGCGAGACCGATGTGGTGTTCATGACCACCGGCGATTTCGTCCCCGGCAAGCACGTCACCGCTGAGGACGGCCCGGAAGCCACCCGGCTCAAGGGTTCGCTGAAGATGCTGGACGTCCTCAAGGCCGCCGTCGCCGATCGCCAGCGGCTTCCGGAGGAGCCGGTGCTGATCGACCTCGCCGACGTCACCGTGCGGATCGACGCCGAGACCGCGGAATGGGCCAGGGACGAGGCGCGCAAGAGCGGTCTGCCGCACAACGAGGCGCGGGGGACGTTCACCGACATCGTCACGTACGTCCTGACGGAGCGGGCGATCGCGCGGATCGGCCGCGGTTGGCTCAGCCGGGACGACCGCGACGAATGGGAGCGGCTGCGGAAGGATTTGCTGAAGGAACTGGCGGAGAGCGAGACGTTCACCACCGCGCTCGACGCGCTCTGGCCGATACTGACGCCCGAAAGTCTGCTGGGCTCGCTTCTCTCGTCCCCGGAGCGGCTTCGCGCCGCGGGCGCCGACCAGGCGTTGCTGCGTGCCGACGGCGAAGCCTGGACGGTGTCGGACATGCCGCTGCTCGACGAACTCGTCGACCTGCTCGGCCGCGACAAGGCGGCGGACGAGGCGGCGGAAAAGGCGCTCGCTCGGGAGAAGAAGGCCGAGGCCGAGTACGCCGAAGGTGTGCTCGACACGATGAAGCTCGACCGCGAGGAGATGGACGAGGACGTCATGCTGTCGGCGGAGAACCTGCTCTTCGCCGACGAACTCGCCGACCGGTTCGTGGAGCACGACACGCGCAGCCTCGTCGAACGCGCCTCCGCCGATCGGGACTGGACGTACCGGCACGTCGTGGTCGACGAGGCGCAGGAACTGTCCGAAATGGACTGGCGGGTGCTGATGCGGCGCTGTCCCAACCGGTCGTTCACCGTCGTCGGCGATCTGGCGCAGCGCCGGTCCGAGGCCGGGGCGCGATCGTGGGACGCGATGCTGAAGCCGTACGTGCCGGGCCGCTGGGTCTACCGGTCGCTGACGGTGAACTACCGCACCCCGGCGGAGATCATGGCCGTCGCCGCGTCGGTGCTCGCCGAGTTCGCGCCCGACGTCCGGGCGCCGGAATCGGTGCGATCCAACGGGATCCGGCCGTGGGCGCGGCAGGTCGACGCGGATTCGCTGGCGGGCGCCATCGAGGAGTTCGTCAAGGACGAAGCCGGACGTGAAGGCACCAGCGTCGTGATCGGCCCGCCCGGGGTGCCGGGCACAGTGCCCGCCTCGGAGACGAAGGGGCTCGAGTTCGACGCCGTCCTCGTCGTGGACCCGAAGCGGATCCTGGCCGACGGCCCGCGCGGTGCCGCTGAGCTGTACGTCGCGCTTACGCGCGCTACGCAGCGGCTCGGCGTCCTGCACGAAGGCCCCCTGCCGCCCGCGTTGGCGGGCCTGAACCCGTAACTCGCGTGATCAGAGACCGCACTCGCGTGCTTGGAGCCGGAACTCACGAGTTCCGCCTCCAAGCACGCGAGTCACGGGTTCAAGCACGCGAGTGACGCCTAGCGTGTCGGGTCCTTGCCGTTCGGCTGCCGCGGCCCCGGACCCGGCGACCACCAGCCGGGGACGACCTTCTCGCCGTGGACGATGGTCGGCGCGATCCCCTCGGTGAACGGCTCCACCTGCAGCAGCTGGCCCCAGGACTGGCTCGGCTGGCCGATCAGGTAGCTGGGCACCTCGGGTTCGGCCGCGACCTCTTCGAGCCAGCCGATCGGGCCGCCGTTGGTGCTGGACGCCCAGTTCGCCTCGTCGGCGACGGCGCCGGCGGTGATCCGGTAGTCGGGCATCTTCGAGATGCCGTCGTGCGAGGTCACCGGCTGCACGCACGGGTAGACGAACGACGCCGGCCAGTCGACGTACACCTGCTTGCCAGCGATCTTCTCGGTCAGCGTGGTGAACGTCGGCACGCGCGGCGCGGACGCGGCGATCCAGCCGTCCTCGGTGAGGTCGTTGTCGACGATGTTGATCCGCACGGACGTCGTCTCGGCCGGGAGGTCGCGCAGGTTGATCCGGGTGTCGTTCCAGCCGTTGGTCCCGGCGCCCGGCGGTAGCACGAACTGGCTGCGGACGACCTTCACCCCTTCGCTGGTGTTGACGCCGTAGTCGAGGCTCACCGACGTCGGCCGCCGGGCCGCGCCCGCGGTGGCGACCACGATCTGGCCGTCGGCTGGCTTCTCGGAAAGGGCGTACCAGTCGCTGCGCAGTCGTCCGGCCCGCGTTTCCGGGTCGAGGAAGCTGCTCCACATCGGGACTTCGTCGGGTTTGAAACCGTGCGGCGGTTCGGCCAGCGGATCCTTGTCGTCGATCGCGCGGGTGTGGAACCCGGTCTGCACGCGGCCGTTGTCCTGCTCGGGATCGGGCAGCGGCGGCGGGGTCTGCCCGGCGGGCGGCTCCTCCTTCTTCACCGGGACCGTCCGCTGTTCGGACTGGGCCCGCAGGATGCTGGTCGCGGCGTCGCGTTCCACCATCACGTGGTCGGAGAGGTTGCAGCTCTTGCCGAACAGGTGCCCGAAGTTCGCGGCGCCGAGGCTGTAGGAACCCTGCTGGTTGTGGATCGCCCACGCCATGCTGACGAACTCGCCCGTGGCCATCAGGCCGCAGACGACCACCAGCGAGAGCGAACCGAGCCGCAGCGACCGGCTCCGCCCTTCCTGCGGTCCCGCCTGAAGACCCGGCCGGTGCGCGCGGACGTTCTCCACGAACGCGTACACCCCGGAGATCGCGGCCGCGACCAGCAGGATCGTCGACAGCGGGATCCCGCCGATCGACGGCGCCACGGCGGTCCACTGCACGCCGAGTTTCGAGACGAACCAGTACGAGTTGGGCCCGGTCGCGGCCAGCGCGCCGACGACGAGCAGCCCGGCGAGGAACGCGGCGCGGTTGCGCCTGGACCTCAGCACCGTCGAACTGGTCGCCAGCGCGGTCAACGCCGCCATCGCCGCGCCGACCGCCGCGAACGCGCCGAAGTGGTGCGTCCACTTGGTCGGCGTCAGCGCCAGCAGCAGGAAGAACAACGCGACCGTGCCGATCAGGCGGCGGCTGGGGCCGAGCGCGGCGCCGGGGATGCGGCCGCGGCGCAGCAGCACCACCAGGCAGGTCCCGGTGCACAGCAGCACCAGCAGTACGGGGAACCGGCGTGGCACGGAGCCGTCCGGCAGGCTTTCGAACAGCAGCTGGTAGCGCGCGAGTTCCTGGAACCACGACAGGTTCGGGCCGACCAGGGTGCGGATCCGGGTCGCCTCCTGCACGGTGGCGAAGGTCTGGTCGGCGAACACCACGACCAGCACCAGCAGCCCGGCGGCCAGCACCGGCGCGAGCACCGGCAGCCAGCCGTTCTCGGCACGCTGGCGGACCAGTTTGTACAGCGGGCGCGCGGCGACCAGGAACGGCGCGACCGCGATCAGCCCGGTCGGCGTCGCGGCCAGGGTGAACCCGGCCGCGGTCAGCCCGAGGCACAGCGGAAGCAGACGGCGGGTCACCAGCGCGCGCTCGACGGCGCAGATCGCCAGCAGCGAGCCCAGCGCGGCGACCGGTTCCGGCCGGACACCGTTGTTGAACGGCATCCACCAGACCAGGAAGACCGCGGCGGCGGCCCAGCCCGCGGCGCGGCTCGTGCGGACCTGCGTGCCCAGGCGCGGCATGACCTCGCGGCTGATCAGCAGCCAGCTCAGCACGCCGAGCAGGAACGACGGGAGCCGGATCCACGGCGGCACCGTGCTGACGTGCGCCATCAGCTGGTACACGTGGTAGAACCAGCCGAACGGCGCCTCGGCGACCCCGAACCACCGGTGGTAGTTCGTCAGGTAGCCGGTCTCTTCGGCCACTCTCGACATCGTGAGGATGTAGCCGTCGTCCGAGGTGACCGGCCCGATGAACACCCACGCGCCGAGCGCGATGATCACCGTCGCGTCGCGGGCGGTCAGCCGCCACCAGCCGACCGGCGCCCAGCGGGGCGCGCGGCGGGCGAACCCGGAGTCCATCCGCCACACCGCGATCAGGCAGCCGATGAACGACAGCGCCGCGATGACGCCGATGATCCACTTCCACACGGTCGGCGAAGTCTGGTAGCGGGTGTCCGGGACGACCGAGACGTGCAGACCGGCGATCGGGTCCTTGCCCGCGTTGATCGACGAGTAGATCCCGACCAGCCGCGGCCGGACGTCGCCCTCGGCGTGGAACACGACCGTTTCGGCGACGGTCAGCGTCATCTGGTTCGCGTCCGCCGAGAGCTTGACGTCGCAGTTCTTCTCCGGGAGGGGCTGCTGGACGATCTGCTGGCCCTGGCTGGAGGCGAGCAGCACGCCGTTGTCGATCCGCAGCTGCAGGCCGACGCCCTTGCCCGCGCGCGGGTCGGTGCGGCCGTCGGGCACGGTGGAGAACAACAGCGCCTGGCCCTGCGAGCGCGCGTCCAGCGACCGGATGGTCGTGCACGGCAGATCGACGCGCAGGTCCTGCGCCCAGTACCCGGTCAAGGGCGCGTTGACGGAGCGGGTGTCGCCGCCCGTTGGCCAGACGACCTCCGCTGTGTCCTGCACCACCGGCAGGAAGGGGAAAGCCAACGCGCACAAGGCGGACAGCAACCCCAGCGTGACAGCGATCAGACGCATCGGCGCAACGCTAACGGGTCTGGTCCGAACGGCTTACGCAGGGCTGCCCTTCGCCGTGCCGCTCAACCAGGTTATAGCGCCCTGAACTGTCGTTACGCTGGCCGTTTCCGGTCGCTGCGGCCGCTGGACGACGACCACCGGGAGGCCGAGCCCGCGAGCCGCCGTGAGCTTCGCCGCGGTCATCTCGCCACCGCTGTCCTTGGTGACGAGGACCTCGACGCCGTGCCTCGCCAAGAGCGCGCGCTCCTTCTCCACCGTGTACGGCCCGCGGTCCAGCAGGATTTCGTGACGGCGGGGGAGTGGCGCCTCGGGCGGATCGACGCAGCGGATCAGGAACCAGAGATCCAGCCCGGCGAAGGCGGCGAGCCCTTGACGTCCGCTGGTGAGGAACACGCGTTCGCCGAGCGCCGGGAGCAGCCGCGCGGCGTGGTGGAGGTCGTCGGCCCAGTGCCAGGTGTCGCCGGGCTGTTCGGTCCAGCCGGGCCTGGCGAGCCTGAGCAGCGGTGTTCCCGTTTCCCGCGTCGCGATGGCCGCGTTCGAGCCGATGCGTTCGGCGAAGGGATGCGTGGCGTCGATCACCGCGTCGACGTCGTTCTCGGTCAGCCAGCGCGCGAGACCCGCCGGACCGCCGAAGCCGCCGACGCGGACTTCGCCCTCCGGCAGCTTCGGTCGCGCGACGCGGCCCGCGAGTGAGGACACGACGTGCTCGCCGCGTGCCACCAGTTCCTTCGCGAGCTCGCGCGCCTCGCCGGTTCCGCCCAGGATCAGCAGCTTCATCGCGTCACGGCCGCGCGCCACCGTTCCAGCGTGCGCAGGTTGGCGAGCGTTTCCGCCCAGGTGAGTTCAGGCGCCTGGCGGTCTTCGAGGTGCGCGGCGACGTGGTCGGCTTCGCGAGCGAAGAGGCCTTGAGTCGCTTCGACTTCGATCGCCTCGGGTTCGCCGCCTTCTGGCGTGAGGACGATCTGCGACGTCTTCGGCTTGCGCATTTCGTGGATCCACGCCGGTTTCGGCACGTACAGCTGCCCTTCCGAGCCGTACACGCGGATGTGGTCGTCCTGCGTCAGCTGGAAGCCGCAGGCCAGCTGCGCGAGGATCCCGCCGGGCAGCCGCAGGAGCCCAAACGCGACTTCGTCGACGCCGTTCTCGTCGAGCCTCGCCATCCCGAGCACCTCTTCGGGCTCGACGACGTCCTGCCCGGTCGCCGCCTGCGAGACCAGCCGCGCGAGTGACGTGCAGTAACAGCCGACGTCGAAGATCCCGCCACCGCCCAGCGCGGGATCGGTGAGCCGGGGTACGGCGAAGTGGTAGCTGAAGGTGACGTCCACGGCGCGGACCTCGCCGATGGCACCGCAGGAGATCAGCTCGGCCAGCCGCCGGATCTGCGGATGCAGCCGGTACATGAACGCCTCCATGAGGAAGACGTCGTTCGCGCGGGCGGCTTCGATGACCTTCTCGGCTTCGGCGACGGACATCGTCAGCGGCTTCTCGCACAGGATGTGCTTGCCCGCTTCGGCCGCGCGGATCGCCCATTCGCCGTGCAGCGGATGCGGCGTCGAGATGTAGATCGCGTCGACGTCCGGATCGGCGAGCAGGTCTTCGTAGGCGCCATAGCATTTCGGGATCTCGAAGCGGCTCGCGAACTCGGCCGCCCGGTCACCGGATCGCGCGGCGACGGCTTCGAGGACACCGTGTTCGCTCTCTTCGACGCCCGCCGCGAACTCGGCGGCGATGGTCCCGGCGGCCAGCAGGCCCCAGCGCAGGTTCTTCACAGCGACTCCGGTTGGTTGGCGCGATCGCGGGTGGCCGAGTACAGGAAACTGTCGGGAAACCCTTCGGCGGCAAGGACTTCCCCGACGAAGATCATCGCCGCGCGGCTGATCCCGGCCTCGCGGGACTGCGCCGCGATGGTGCCGAGCGTGCCGCGCAGCACCTGCTCACCGGGCTGGCTCGCCAGCGCCACCACCGCCGCCGGGCAGTCGTCGGTGTAGAACGGCCGCAATTCGTCGACTACTTGCTCGACGCGGTTGATCGCCAGATGCAGCGCGAGGGTGGTGCCGGTGCGCGCGAAGTTCGCCAGCGTTTCCCCCGGTGGCATGGCGGTGGACCGGGCCTGGGCCCGCGTGACGACCAGGCTCTGGCCGACCTCGGGCACGGTCAGTTCACGCTTGAGCAGCGCGGCCGCGGCGGCGAACGCGGGGACGCCCGGCGTGACGTCGTAGGGAACGCCGGCCGCGTCGAGGCGGCGCATCTGCTCGGCGACGGCGCTGTAGATCGACGGATCGCCCGAGCACAGCCGCGCGATCTCGTGGCCCTTCTCGTGGGCCTCGACCATGCACTCGACGATCGCGGGCAGGTCGAGGTTCGCGGTGTCGATGAGCACCGCGTCGTCCGGGCAGTACTCCAAGAGCGCTGTCGGTGTCATGCTCCCGGGGTACAGGCAGGTCTCGCAGCGGCCGAGCAGGTCACGGCCCCGCACGGTGATGAGGTCGGCCGCGCCGGGACCCGCGCCGATGAAGTGCACTGTCAAGGTTTGCTCCGAAAACTCCATTGTGTGACGACCCGCGCCGGGGTCCAGCCGGTGAATCCACCCAGCGGCGCCGCCTGTTCGACGGCGACGCGGATCAACTCCCCGCCGTGCTCGCCGTACGCGCGGGCCAGGGCCTGTTCGGATTCGAGGGTCACGCCGTGCGCCACGATCCGCGCGCCGGTCGCCAGGCAGGCGTCCAGCACACCGGGCACGGTCAACCCGCCACCGAGGAAGATGGCATGCGGCCTGCTCAGCCCTTCGAGGGCTTCCGGTGCCGCTCCGATCACCACGTCGAGTTCCGGTACGCCGAGCGCGTGCGCGTTCCGGGTGATCCTGGCGGCCCGTTCCGGCGACCGCTCGATCGCGATCGCCCGGTTCAGGGGATGCACGCGGGACCACTCGATACCGACGCTGCCCGCACCCGCGCCGACGTCCCACAGCAGTTCGCCGGGTGTCGGCGCGAGCCTGGCCAGCGCGGACGCGCGGAGGTCGCGTTTGGTGAGCTGCCCGTCGTGCTCGAAGGCGTCGTCAGGGAGGCCGGTCAGCGGCAGCGCGGGTCCGTCGGCCTCGATGGCGAACACGGTCAGCGTGCCGGGGCCGACACGCTCGTCCGGACCGCCGAGGTCGGAGAGCGCGGTGACGCGGCTTTTGCCGTAACCGCGGGCTTTGAGCAGGTCAAGGAGGTCTTCGGCGTTCGCGCCGAGGACGAGGATCTTCCGGCCGGGGGTGAGTACGCGGTTCACCCTGCCGATCGCTCGGCCGACGACGGTGACCACTTCGGTCTCCTCCGCCGGCCAGCCGAGTTTCGCGCGGGCGAGCGTGACCGAGGAGAGCGCGGGCAGGACCTCGACGTCGTAGCCGCGCTGGATCAGCGTCGTGCCGATGCCGGACAGCAGGGGATCGCCGCTGGCCAGCACGCAGACACGGCCTTCCCGCTCGGCGAGGAAGGCGTCCAGGCCGGGAAGGAGCGGGCTGGGCCAGGGTTCGCTTTTCATCCCGGCGGGCAGGTACGCGAGCTGACGCGGCGAGCCCACGACCACGTCGGCGCCGAGCAGTGCTTCCTTGGCCCGCTCGGACAGGCCGGGCCAGCCGTCGGCCCCGATCCCGACGACCGTCATGGGTGATTTTTCGCGCACCTCGGTCACGGTAGATGACGGATTTCCTATGCGATGATCGGCCAGAGGTCGTCGACGACAGGAGAGCTGTGAAGCCGTACCCGTTCACCGCCGTTGTGGGGATGCCGGATCTGCGCCTGGCGCTGGTGCTTTCCTCGATCTCGCCCGCGGTCGGCGGAGTCCTGGTGCGCGGGGAGAAGGGCACGGCGAAGTCGACGATGGTGCGCGCGCTGGCCGGTCTGCTGCCCGGTGTCGACGTGGTGGACGCGTGCCGGTTCTCCTGCGACCCCGTCGAGCCCGATCCGGCCTGCCCCGATGGTCCGCACGCCGAAGGTTCGCCCGCGCACCGCCGTCCCGCGCGGCTCGTGGAGCTGCCGGTCGGCGCGGCGGAAGACCGCGTGATCGGTTCGCTGAACCTGGAACGCGCGCTCACGGACGGCGTCACCGATTTCCAGCCCGGTCTCCTCGCGGCCGCGCATCGCGGGCTGCTGTATGTGGACGAGGTCAACCTCCTGCACGACCACCTGGTCGACACGCTGCTCGACGCCGCCGCCATGGGGCGCGCGACCGTCGAGCGCGAGGGTGTCTCGGTGTCGCACGCGGCCCGGTTCGTCCTGATCGGCACGATGAACCCCGAGGAAGGCGAACTACGGCCGCAGCTGCTGGACCGCTTCGGGCTCACCGTCGAGGTCGCGTCGAGCCGGGATCCCGAACTGCGGGTCGAGGTCGTCCGCCGTCGGCTCGCCTACGAGGCGGACCCCGACGGTTTCGCCGGCCAGTACGCCGCGGCCGACGCCGAGCTCGCCGCGGACATCGAAGCGGCACAACGGCTTCTGCCGTCGGTCAAACTGCCGGACGACGCGCTGCGGCAGATCGCGGAGGTCTGCGCGTCCTTCGAGGTCGACGGGATGCGCGCGGATATCGTGACCGCGCGGACCGCGGTCGCGCACGCCGCCTGGGCCGGGCGCACCGAGGTGACCACCGAAGACGTCCGGGTCGCGGCCCGGCTCGCGTTGCCGCATCGCCGTCGCCGCAATCCCTTCGACGCGCCCGGGATCTCCGAGGAGCAGCTGGAACAGGCGTTGCAGGACGCCGAACCGGAAGGCCCCGGTCCGGACGACGACGGCCCCGGTTCCGGTGCCCCTCCTGAGGGCGGCGAGGCTCCGCAGTCGGAGAGCGGCGGCCAGGAACCGTCGGGCGGCGGCAAGAGCGGCGGCGACCAGAAGCCGGTCGGAGCCGGGGAAGCCTTTCGTGCCAGGCGTTTCGAGGTGAAGGGCACCGGTGAAGGCGCCGCCGGACGGCGGTCGAGGGCGATCACCGACAACGGCCGGACCATCGGCGTCCAGCCCGCCGGGACCAAGGACGGGCATCCGCATCTGCTCGCGACCGTGCGCGCGGCCGCGCCACATCAGCGATCCCGCGGCCGCGGTGGCGCCGGACTCGTGGTGCGACCGCAGGATCTCCGGTTCGCGCGGCGGGAAGGGCGCGAGGGCAACCTGGTGCTGTTCTGTGTCGACGCGTCCGGCTCGATGGGCGCGCGGCAGCGGATGCGCGAGGTCAAGACCGCCGTGCTGTCGCTGCTGCTCGACGCCTACCAGCGTCGCGACAAGGTGGGCTTGGTGACCTTCCGCGCCTCCGGTGCCGAACTCGCGCTCCCGCCGACCATCAGCGTCGATGCCGCCGCGTCCCGTTTGGACGGTCTCGCGACCGGCGGCCGTACGCCGCTGGCCGAGGGACTTCTCGAAGCGGTCCGGGTCCTGCGGATCGAAGCCGTCCGTGATCCGTTGCGGCGTCCGCTGCTCGTCGTCGTCACCGACGGCCGCGCGACCAGCGGTGCCGACGCCGTCCAGCGCGCCCGTCAGGCGGCCGGGTTGCTGGCCGGGAACGTGACCTCGATCGTGATGGACTGCGAGAGCGGGAAAATGCGGCTCGGGCTCGCCGCCGAACTGGCGGAACACCTTGGCGCGGAACATGTCCCGGTCGCCGAGGTCGCCGCGGACACCCTCGCGGGCGCCGTCCGTACTCATCTCTCGGGAAGGGCGGCGTAATGCCACAGGGCAAACCGGAAACGGTGCCGAACGACGGGCTCACCACCCGTCAGCGCCGCAATCGCCCGCTGCTCGCCGTGCACACCGGCGAGATGAAGGGCAAGTCCACGGCAGCGTTCGGGATGGCGCTGCGGGCGTGGAACCAGGGCTGGTCGATCGGCGTGTTCCAGTTCGTCAAATCGGCGAAGTGGCGCGTCGGCGAGGAAGCCGCGTTCCGCGCGCTCGGCAAGCTGCACGACGACACCGGACAGGGCGGCGCGGTCGAGTGGCACAAGATGGGCGAAGGCTGGAGCTGGGCGCGCAAGTCCGGTTCCGAAGAGGACCACGCCGCCAACGCCCGTGAGGGCTGGGCCGAGATCAAACGCCGGCTGGCCGCCGAAACCCACGACTTCTACGTCCTCGACGAATTCAGCTACCTGCTCAAATGGGGCTGGCTCGAAGTGGACGACGTCGTCTCGACGCTGACCGGACGCCCCGGGCACCAGCACGTGGTGATCACCGGCCGGTACGCGCCGCCGGAGCTGATCGAGGCGGCGGACCTGGTCACCGAGATGACGAAGGTGAAGCATCCGATGGACGCCGGGCAAAAGGGCCAGCGAGGCATCGAATGGTGAACCGCGTGGTCATCGCCGCGCCTGGATCCGGGCACGGCAAGACCACGATCGCCGCGGGCCTGATGGCGGCGCTGCGGGCGCGGGGGCTGAAGGTCTCCGGGCACAAGGTCGGCCCCGACTTCATCGACCCGAGCTACCACGCCCTCGCCACCGGACGGCCCCCGCGCAACCTCGACCCGTTCCTCCAGGGCGAGGATCGGCTGATCCCGATGCTGCGGCACGGTTCCGCCGGTGCCGACATCGCGGTCATCGAAGGTGTGATGGGCCTGTTCGACGGGGCGCTCGGCACCGAGGGATACGCGTCGACGGCGCATGTGGCGCGGCTGCTGGACGCGCCGGTGGTGCTCGTCGTGGACGCGTCGGCCGCGTCGCGCAGTGTCGCCGCGACCGTGCTCGGGTTCGCGCAGTACGACACCCGCGTCCGGCTCGCCGGCGTCATCCTCAACAAGCTGGGCTCGCAACGGCACGCGGACGAGATCGTCACCGCGCTGGAGGCGACCGGCGTCCCACTGCTGGGAACGTTGTACCGCAACGAAGAGATCCACGCGCCCAGCCGTCACCTCGGCCTGGTCCCGGCGGCGGAACGGGCGAGCGAGTCGGAACGGCTGCTGCCGGAGCTGGCGGCATGGATCAGCGAGGGCGTGGACCTCGGCGCGGTCGTGCAGGTCGCCCGGTCGGCTTCGCGGCTGTCGGGGGAGCCTTGGCGGCCTCCGTTCGCGTATGACGGGCGCCGTAAGGTGGTCGCCGCGGCGGCCGGTCCCGCGTTCACCTTCCGCTACACCGAGGCCGTCGAATTGCTCGCCGCCGCCGGTGTCGATGTCGTCGACGTGGATCCGTTGCAGGACAAGGAACTTCCCGAAGGCTGCGCCGGGCTGTACTTCGGCGGTGGCTTCCCCGAGGTCCACGCAGAAGAACTGTCGGCGAACGTCCCGCTACGGACCGCGGTCGCGCGGGCGGTCGGTGACGGAATGCCCGTCGTGGCGGAGTGCGCTGGACTGCTGTACCTGTGCCAGGACATCGACGGGACGCCGATGACCGGCGTCCTGGACGCCTCGGCCACCATGACGAAACGCGGAAAGCTCGGCTACCGCAAGGCTTTCTCGCCCGCGGACAGCGTGCTCGCCGTCGCGGGGCAACGCGTCACCGGGCACGAATTCCACCGCACGATCATCGAACCCGGCAGCGGCCCGACACCGGCCTGGGGCTGGGATCGCACTCCCGACGGTTTCGCGTCGGCGTCACTGCACGCGTCGTACCTGCACGTCCATTGGGCGGGCTACCCCGAACTCGCCGAACGGTTCGCCGCCGCGGTGCGCGCCCATGGCTGACTACGACCTCTGGCACCACGGCGATCGCGAGGTCGGTGAAGGTCTCGTCGATCTGGCGGTCAACGTCCGCCTCCCGGCGCCACCCGCTTGGCTGCGCGCTGAACTGGCGGCGGCCCTGGGCGATCTCGCCGCCTATCCGGACGTCACCGCCGCTGTGGTGGCGGTGGCGCGGCGACACGCTTTGCCGGAGTCCCAGGTGCTGGTGACCTCCGGCGCGGCCGAAGCCTTCACACTGCTGGCCACGGCGTTGCGGCCGTCGTGTGCGGTGGTCGTGCACCCGCAGTTCACCGAACCCGAGGCCGCTCTGCGCGCGGCCGGTCATCCCGTGCACCGGGTGCTGCTGTCACCCGACGACGGCTTCCGGTTGGGCGGGGTCCCGGAGGAGGCGGACCTGGTCTTCGTCGGGAACCCCACGAACCCGACTTCCGTGCTGCACCCGGCCGCGGACCTGCTCGCGCTGGGCCGCCCCGGCCGGCTGGTCGTCGTCGACGAGGCCTTCCTCGACGCCGTCCCCGGCGAGACCGAAAGCGTTGCGGGACAACCGGGTTTCGCCGTCCTCCGCAGCCTGACGAAGACGTGGGGGATCGCCGGTCTGCGCGCCGGATACGTACTGGCGGACGAGTCCGTTGTGGACAGCCTGCGCGCGGTCCAGCCCCCGTGGTCGGTGTCGTCGCTCGCCGCCGTCGCCGTGGTGGCGTGCTGTCGTCCTGCCGCGCTGGAGGAAGCCGAAAAGCTGGCGGTGGCGGCGGAAGCGGATCGGGAGTACCTGGTTTCGGGCCTGACCGCGCTGGGGGTCGAGGTGCTGGGGGAGCCGCGGGGTCCTTTCGTGCTCGTGCGGCTCCCTGGCGCCGACGGTGTCCGGGAACGGTTGAGGGAGAACGGTTTCGCCGTCCGTCGGGGGGACACCTTCCCGGGGCTGGACGCGCGGTACTTGCGGATCGCGGTGCGGGACCGGGAGACGGTGGACGCGTTCTTGGGTGCGTGGCGGGTCGTGAGTGACGTTTCGGGTTCTAACCCGAAACGCCACTCACGACCCGCGCACGACAGTGGTTGGATGAGCCGGTGAACTTCGCGATCGGCGTCTTCGATCTCTTCGCCTACACCATCCCCGGCGCGCTGTACGTCGCGTTCTTCGGCTATCTCGGGACGAAACTCCACCTCCTGACCGCGGCGAGCATCGGTGGCGTGCCCACCGTGGTGCTGGTCGTCGTGATCGTGCTGCTGAGCTTCCTGCTGGGCTATTTGGCCTATCCGCTGGGTGAGGCGCTGGAGCGGATCGTGCCGCGACGGCGGAGCCGGGACGCGGCGAAGGAGTTCGTCCGCCGGATGCCCGCGGCGAAGGACCGCCCGTTCCTGAAGGAGAACCCGCATCTCCTGCTGTGCGCGCTGCAACTGCAGGACAAGGAGGTCGCGGCCGACGTCTCGCGGGTGCGCGCGTCCGGTCTCATGGTGCGCAACTGCGCGCCGCCGTTGCTGTTCGGCGCCGTCGCCGCGATCGTCGAGATCTTCGCGGGTAAACGTCCGTTCATCGCCGCCGGGATCGCGGTGCTGCTCGTGTTCGCGTCGCTCACCTTGGTCACGCAGGGACGGAAATTCGGTCTCTGGGCCGGGATGAAGACCTTCGAGCTGTGCTTCTGGTTGCCGGACATCGACGAGAAACTGGCGACGGACACGATCGTGCCGCGAGAAAAGTCGTGACTCGCGTGCTCAGACACGGAACTCGCGTGATTGGAAGCCGCACACGAAGTTCGGTCTCCAAGCACGCGAGTCACGTCTCTGAGCACGCGAGATCCGTCTTTCAGAACGACAAAGCCAGCAAGACCCCCGCGACGGCGACCTCGACGCAACCCCCGAGCACGTCCCCGGTGACCCCGCCCAGCCGCTGAACGCACCGCGCCAGCAACGCCGCCGCGGCCAGGTACCCCAACGCCACCGCGGCGAGCCCTTGCCACCACGGGAGTACCAGCGCCGACGCGCCCACGAGCACGGCGAACACCACCGTCGCCGTCCACACCGGCACCGAACCGGCGACGGTCGCGCCCAGTCCTTCCGGCCGGGCCGAGGGGACGCCGCGCGCGCAGCACAGCGAGAGCACCCCGCGTCCGGCGATGACCGCCGTCGCGACCGCCGCGATCCCGTGCCCGGCCGAGATCGCCCCGGCCAGCGCGCCGGTCTGCACGAGCAACGTCAGCACCAGGGTCGCGATCCCGGTCGGCCCGGAATCGCCGCGCCGCATGACGTCCAGCGCCCGCACGCGGTCGTACGAAGCACCGAGCCCGTCCGCCGTGTCCGCGAGCCCGTCCAGATGAAGGCCGCGGCTGCCCAGCGCCACCGCGCCCAACGCGAGTGCCGCCGACGCGAACGCGGGCAGACCGACCAACTCGCCCAGGAAAACGAGCACCGAGGCGACGGCCGCGAGCGGCACGACGGCCAGCGGGGCGAGCACCATCGCGCCGCCCGCCACCCGCCGGTCGATCACCCCCGGCGCCGGCACCCGGACGGTGGTCAGGGTGCCGACGGCCATCTTCAGCGCGTCGGCGATCAAGCCAGATCCGCCAGCAGGCCCATGTCCGCGAGGATCGCCCGCGCCGCCCTCAGCGTCGGCACCGCCTGCACGGCACCGCTGCCCTCGCCGAGCCGCAGCCCGAGGTCGAGGATCGGCTCCAGCCCGAGCGCCTTCAACGCGAACGCCTGCGACGGTTCGGTCGACCGGTGCCCGGCCAGCCACCACCGCTCGGCACCTGGCGCGATCTCGCGGGCGACGAGCGCCGCGGCCCCGGAGAAGACGCCGTCGAGCAGCACCGGAACCCCGCGGACCGCGGCCTGCACGAGAAAGCCCGCCGTCGCGGCGAGACAAGCGCTGCCGAGCGCGGTCAGCACTGCGAAGGGATCCTTCAGCGCTCCGGCCCGCGCCAGCGCGGCCTCGACGACCGCGACCTTCCGCGCGCGACCGTCCTCGTCGATCCCGGTCCCCGTGCCGACGACCTCTTCCGCCGCCAGGCCGAGCACCGAAGCGACCACGGCCGCGCAGATCGTCGTGTTGCCGATCCCCATGTCGCCGGGGATGAGCAGATCCGCGCCGCCGTCGATCTCCTCGTCCGCGATCGCCAGCCCATGGTCGAACGCCGTCCGCGCCTCGCCCTCGGCGAGCGCGTCCTCGACGTCGATCGCACCGGACCCCCGCCGGACCTTGTGCGCGGTGACCTCGGCGGGCACGTCCGCGCCGTCCCAATCCACCGCGATGTCGCACACCCGCACCGTCGCCCCGGACAGCTTGGCCAGCACGCCGACGCCGCTCTTCCCGGCCAGGAACACCCGCACCATCGCCGCGGTGACCTCGCGCGGATACGCCGACATCGCGGAAACCCCGTGGTCCCCGGCGAACACGACCACGCGGACGTCGTCGAGCGGCCGTGGCGGGACGACGCCGTGCGCGGCGCTCAGCCAGGCGGCCAGGTCTTCGAGCCGTCCGAGCGAACCCAGCGGCTTGACCAGGCCGTCCAGTCTGGTGCGCGCCGCGGCTTCGGCGGCGGCGTCCGGGAGGGCGATACGCATGGCAGCTCCTAAGGCAGGTCGAGCATCCGTCCGGCGACGACCAGCACGGTCCGGTCGGACACGGCGGACACCCGGTTGTTCACCGCGCCCAGCACATCACGGAACACGCGTCCGGACACCGTCGCGGGCACCACACCGCTGCCGACCTCGTTGCTGACCGCGATCACCGGCACGTCGGCCTGCTCCCACGCCGCCAGGAAGTCCTCCAGCCGGTCGTCGAGCCGCCGTTCCCAGCCCTTGCGCTGCTCCCAGGCGCCGACCTCGTCGAGCACCCGGCTGATCCACGTGCCGAGACAGTCGATGAGCAGCGGATGCGTGGCCGTGCGCAGCACCGTGGCCAGGTCGGTGGTCTCCACCGTCTTCCAGTGGCCCGGCCGCCGTGCGCGGTGCGCGGCCACCCGGGCGGCCCATTCGGGATCTTCGGCGCTCGGCGGCAGCCCGGGCGCGATGT
The DNA here is from genome assembly GCF_056435665.1 of Amycolatopsis sp. NPDC043887. Lineage (NCBI taxonomy): Bacteria > Bacillati > Actinomycetota > Actinomycetes > Pseudonocardiales > Pseudonocardiaceae > Amycolatopsis > Amycolatopsis sp. NPDC043887. The sequence continues at coordinate 42,734 of NZ_JBWKEB010000016.1, read as the reverse complement.
AGGTCAGGTGCGGGTGGCGGGACGCGAGCCGCTCGGCGTGGTGTGACTTCCCAGAGCGGACGCCGCCCAGTATCAGCACCTTGCCGTCGTCGCGCGAATAGCGGCGAAGTGCCCGCGCGAGGGTCTCCAGGACCTTCGCGAGGCGATGCGTCAGCTTGGTCATACCCCGCATTCTCGTGCACGCGCTACGGTTCGCCACGTGCCACTCCGACAAGCCGCCACCGCAGCCGGACTCGTGACCGGTTACGTCGCCGACGCAGTGTTCGGAGATCCACGGAGGAGGCATCCGGTCGCGGGCTTCGGGCGGGCCGCGCAAGCCCTCGAACAGCGGGTTTACGCCGATTCGAAGGTGCGGGGCGCGGCGTACACCGCCGTCTGCGCGGGCACCGTCACCGGATTGGGGGTCGCGGCCCAGTTCTTGACCCGGAAGCGTCCGTTCGCGCGCTTCGCGCTCACCGCGGCGTCCACTTGGGTGGTTCTGGGCGGCAAGGGGCTCGCGGCCGAGGGCACCCGCATGGCCCGGTTGCTCGACGACGGCGACCTGCCTGCCGCGCGGCAGCGGCTCTCGCATCTGTGCGCCCGCGACGCCACCGGGCTCGACACCGGACAACTCGCGCGGGCGACCACCGAGTCCATCGCCGAGAACACCTCGGACGCGGTCATCGCGCCGCTGCTGTGGGGGGCGGTCGCCGGGATCCCCGGCCTGCTGGGTTACCGCGCGCTGAACACGCTCGACGCGATGGTGGGCTACCGGTCCCCGAAGTACGCCAACTTCGGCTGGGCGTCGGCGAGGACCGACGATCTGGCGAACCTGGTGCCGTCCCGGGTCGGCGCGGCGCTCACCGTGGCGTCGGCGCCACTGGCCGGCGGTTTCGCCAAACCCGCGTTCCGGATCTGGCGGCGCGACGGGAAGCACCATCCGAGCCCCAACGCGGGCCAGGTCGAGGCCGCCTTCGCCGGTGCGCTCGGGATCAGGCTGGGCGGGACGAACAGCTACGGCGGACGCACCGAACGCCGCGGCGTCCTCGGCGACGGCTGCGAGCCGGAACCGGTGGACGTGCGCCGCGCGGTCCGGTTGTCGAGGGCGGTCGGTCTCGCCGCGCTCGCCGTCGCGGTGGCGGTCACGCGGTGAGCGGCCTGCTCGTCGCGGGGACGACGTCGGACGCGGGCAAGAGCCTGGTCACCGCCGCTTTGTGCCGCTGGCTCGCGCGCCGGGGCGTGCGCGTCGCGCCGTTCAAGTCCCAGAACATGTCGAACAACTCGATGGTGTGCGCGGACGGCGCCGAGATCGGCCGCGCGCAATGGCTCCAGGCGCGGGCGGCCCGCGTCGAACCCGAAGCCGCGATGAACCCGGTGCTGCTGAAACCGGGGAGCGATCGCCGCAGCCACGTCGTCGCGCTCGGGAGACCGTTCGGCACGCTGGAAGCGGGGGAGTACGCCACGGGGCGGGAAGGCCTCGCCGAGATCGCCTTCGACACGTTTTCTTCGTTGCGACGACGCTTCGACGTCGTGCTGTGCGAAGGCGCGGGCAGCCCGGCCGAGATCAACCTGCGCGAAGGCGACTACGTCAACATGGGGCTGGCGCGGCGCTTCGGCCTGCCTGTGGTCGTCGTCGGCGACATCGACCGCGGCGGCGTCATGGCCGCGATGTTCGGCACCCTCGCCCTGCTTTCCGCCGAAGACCAGGCGCTGGTTTCGGGCTGGCTGGTCAACAAGTTCCGCGGTGACGCCGGCCTGCTGCGGCCGGGACTGGAGACGCTGGAAAAGCTCACCGGCCGCGAGGTCTTCGGCGTGCTGCCCTGGCTCGACCAGGTGTGGATCGACTCGGAGGACGCGCTCGCAGCCGCGGGCTGGGGCGCTTCGGGTGGGTCGCTCCGGGTCGCCGTCGTGCGTTTTCCGCGTGCCTCCAACGCGACCGACGTCGACGCGCTCGCCGCCGAGCCCGGGGTCTCGGTCGCGCTGACCGCCGATCCGGACACAGTCCTTTCCGCCGACGTGGTGATCCTGCCGGGTTCCCGCGCGACCGTGGACGACCTGGCGTGGCTGCGTGCGCGCGGCCTGGCGGACGCCGTTCGCGCCCGGGCCGGGGCAGGGCGTCCGGTACTGGGCATTTGCGGCGGGTACCAGATGCTGGCCGCCGAAATCGAGGACGACGTCGAATCCGGCGCGGGAACGGTTCCCGGTCTCGGTCTGCTGCCCACCAGCGTCTCGTTCAGCCCGGACAAGGTGCTGGCCCGCCCGACGGGTTCCTGGCGCGGGCAACCCGTGCAGGCGTACGAAATCCACCACGGCACCGTGACCGCCACCGGCCCCGCCGAGTCCTTTTTGGACGGATACCGGCGGGGCGCGGTGTGGGGCACGATGTGGCACGGAGCCTTCGAGAACGACGGTTTCCGCCGCGCCTGGCTGGGCGAGGTCGCGGACTGGTCACCCGCCGCCGGGGCACCGGGTTTCGGCGCGTTGCGGGAGAGCATGCTGGACCGGCTCGCCGACGCCGTCGAGGAACACGTCGACACCGAGGCTCTGCTGCGGCTGATAGAGAAGGGTGCCGACGGCGGCCTGCCGTTCGTGCCGCCCGGCGTCCCCTGACGCATTTAGTCCTCTGAATGCGGTCCTTGCGCACGCAACTACCGCATTCAGAGGACTAAATGCTAGCTAACCCGCACGGTGTCTTTACGCCCCAACGCCTTCTCGGCCAAGGCGCCGAAGGTCAGGCCGAGCGCGGTCCAGAGCACCACCTGCGTCCCGACCGACGCGAGCCGGAACGTCCACAGCGTGGAACCCGGGAACCCGTCGGGGACTTCGTCGATCGACGGCAACAGCGCCGCCGCCACCCCGATCAGCACTACGTACCCGCCCGCGGCGATCAGGCCGCCGCGCCAGGCGCCGAGCTTGTCGGCCAGCTTCCGGCCGAACGCCGCCGCGAGGATGCCGACCAGCAGCGAAAGCGCGACGAAACCGAAGTACAGCGAAGTCCGGCTTCCGATCGTGCCCGCCTGACCGACCGCGGGCGGATTCCCCGGGTACTTCAGGAACGGCACCAGGAACACGACCACGAAGGCGCCACCGGCGAGCAGAGCCGCGGTCACCCGCGGCCGCAAAGTGCCGAGGCGCCCGTAGACGAAGGCGAACGCGAGCGAGAACAGCCCGCCGACGGCGACCCCGTACAGGCCGACGCCGGTCAGCAGACCCACGGTGCTCTGCACACCACGGGTGACGAGCTCTTCCTCGGCCTCGGCCGGGGCGTGTTCATGGGCACCCGGAGCACTGTGCGAATGAGCGGCGGTGCCTTCGAGACCGATGGCGGTATCGACGGAGGGCTCACCGAAGAAGTACGCGAAAAGGGTCGCCAAGACACCAGCGACCAGGCCCGCGAGCATGCCGCGGACCAGCAAGGTCCTCATCATGGGGCGCGTGCCGCCTAGTGGCACGGGAAGGCCAGCAGATGCCGGCCGTCGTGGACGAACTCGTGGACGTACGAGTTCGCGAACACCGACACCGCGCCCTGCTCGGCGCTGATGAAGTACAGCGTGATCAGCGAAAGGAGGATGACGAGCACCGCCCAGGGCAGGATCTCGCGGACGGGGATCCGGACGGGGACGGGTACTGCGGCTACCGCTTCGGACATGGCGGTGGGACCTCCTCGGGCTAGCGCGGCCTCTTCAGGGGTGTCACGACGGCTCCGGGTCTGGCTTCCCCGATGGCTCGGGGTCACAGTGGCGCGACCGCGCGGATTCTCACCGCGTTCCGGGTGCCGTCGTCTGGCCGACCGAGCGTAGGTCGCCACGAAGCGTCCGGTCAATGTGACGGAACCCGATCGGCGCAGGCTCGTGACGTCACGGGCATCCACCGATCGGTTGATGGGGGCTCCACCGTCGCCCGCCTCAGCCGTGGCCACGCGGTTGATTCGGCGGACCCCCGCCGCGCGGCATGGTCTTCGTATGGCAATCATCGAGGTGGAAGACCTCGTCAAACGCTACGGCGACCACACCGCGGTGAACGGGGTCGGTTTCGCCGTCGAGCAGGGCGAGATCTTCGGCATTCTGGGCCCCAACGGGGCAGGCAAGACCACGACGGTCGAGTGCGTCGAGGGGCTGCGCGTCCCGGACGGCGGGACCATCCGGGTCTGCGGGATCGACCCGCGAAGCGAAACCGGCGAGCTGCGGCAGCTGCTCGGCGCGCAACTGCAGGAAAGCGAGTTGCCGGACAAGCTCAAGGTCGGCGAGGCGATGGAGCTGTACGGCTCCTTCTACCGTGAACCGGCCGACTGGCGGGAGCTTCTCGGCATCCTCGACCTGACCGCCAAGATCGACACCCAGTTCCGCAGGTTGTCCGGCGGACAGAAGCAACGGCTGTCGATAGCGCTCGCGCTGATCGGCAACCCGAGGGTGGCGGTGCTCGACGAGCTCACCACCGGCCTGGACCCGCAGGCGCGCCGTGACGCGTGGGGCCTGATCGAGCGCGTCCGCGACCGCGGCGTCACGATCCTGCTGGTCACGCATTTCATGGAGGAAGCCGAACGACTGTGCGACCGGCTCGCGGTGATCGACGCCGGCCGCGTCGTCGCGCTCGACACCCCGGCCGGGCTGGTCGCCGGCGTCGACGACCGGCAACGCATCCGGTTCCGTCCGTCCGCCCCGCTGGACCACTCCGTGCTGACCGCGCTGCCCGAGGTCACCTCGGTCGACCGCGCGGGCGACCAGCTCGTCGTGACCGGCACGGGCAACCTGCTGCTCGCCGTCACCACCGTGCTCGCCCGCAACCAGGTCACCGCGGCCGGCCTGCGGGTCGAGCAGGCGTCGCTGGACGACGCGTTCGTCGCGCTCACCGGCCGCACCATCGACTCCTGAGGAGAACACCATGTCCGCCCTCGCCCGGCTCACCGTCGCCGAGACCAAACTCTTCTTCCGCGAGCCGATGCTCGTGTTCTTCGTGCTCGCGTTCCCGCCGCTCCTGCTCGTCGTCCTCGGCGCGTTCCCCGCGTTGCGAGAACCCAGCGCGGACCTCGGCGGCGCCAGGGCGATCACCCTGTACCTGCCGATCATCGTCACGATGGGGCTCGCCATGTTCGCGCTCAACAGCGTGTCCCAGCTGCTCGCCACCTACCGGGAGAAGGGGGTGCTGCGGCGCATGCGGACCACCCCGGTCAAACCGCACGTCATGCTCGGCGCGCAGCTGCTGATGTCCACGATCATGTCCGTGGCGACGATGCTGGTCGTGCTGGCCATCGGCAGGGTGATGTACGACGTGGGCCTGCCCCGGCAGCTCTTCGCGTACCTGATCGCCTATCTGCTGGCGGCGCTGGCGATGTTCGCGATCGGCCTGCTGGTCGCCTCCGTCGCGCCGACCGGCAAGAGCGCGGGCGCGATCGGGACCCTGCTGTTCTTTCCGATCCTGTTCTTCGCCGGTCTCTGGGTGCCGCGCGCCGAGATGAACGACGTCCTGCGGACGATCAGCGATTTCACTCCGCTGGGTGCGGGCGTGCAATCATTGCAGGACGCCGCCGCCGGTCACTGGCCGCAACCACTGCAGGTGGCGGTCTTGCTGGGGTGGACGATCGTGGCAGGCGGGCTGGCCGCCCGGTACTTCCGCTGGGAGTGAGTCGTGGGCATCGAAGCGGAGCTGCGTGCGGAGTTCGACCGCTGGGAACGGGTCGAGACGAAGGTCTTCAACGTCCTTCCGTACGTCCTGCTGGCGATCGGCGTGCTCATCGCGGTGCTGCTGCCGATCTGGCGGGTGCCGGTACACCTGCCGACAGTGCTCACGTTTTCGGCCGCGATCCTGGCCTGGACCTTCTGGTTCCACACGCTTCATCCGGAATGGCACCGGAACGGCCCGCTGATGGGCCTGTACTACACGGGCCTGATGGTGCTGACGGCCTGCCTGGTCGCGGTCGCGCCGTGGTACGGCCTGTTCGCCTTCATCGGCTACCCCCAGGCGTTCCATTACCTGAAAGGCCGCTGGCGGTACGCCGGGGTCGCCGCCACGTCCGTGATCTCGGCGGTGGCGTACCTGGGCGGGCTGACCGGGATCCGGGACGAGAACATGTGGGCGGCGTGGGCGGCGCTCAGCGTGATCATCACCGTGCTGGCCGGGGCTTTCTCCCGGATCGCCGAGCAGTCGGACCAGCGCAACCTCAAACAGAAGCAGGCGCTCGCCGAGCTGAACGAGGCGAACACCAGGCTGGAGGCGGCGCTGGAGGAGAACGCCGGCCTGCACGCCCAGCTGCTGGTCCAGGCCAGGGAGGCCGGGGTGCTCGACGAGCGGCAGCGGATCGCCAGGGACATCCACGACACCTTGGCCCAGGGCCTGGCAGGCATCCTCACCCAGCTCCAGGCCGCCGAGCAGACCCTGGACGAGCCTCCGGTGCTGCACCGGCACGTGACGAACGCGATGAACCTCGCGAGGGAGAGCCTGACCGAGGCACGCCGGACGGTGCACGCGGTGCAGCCGGAGCCACTCGCCGAGGGCAGGCTCCAGGACGCGATCGGCGAGGTGACCAGGCGCTGGTCGGAGGTGAACCACATCGAGGCGGTGCTGACCACCACCGGCGACCCCCGGCCGATGCACGCCGATGTCGAGGTGACGCTGCTCCGGGCCGCGCAGGAAGCACTGGCCAACGTGGCCAAGCACGCGAAGGCGGGCCGAGTCGGCCTGACCCTGTCGTACATGGAGGATCTGGTGACGCTCGACGTGCGTGACGACGGTGTGGGCTTCGAACCCACCGCCAAGCGCGCCAACGGTTCCGCCGACGGAGGGTTCGGGCTGACCGGTATGCGGCAGCGCGTGCAGCGCCTCGCCGGCCGCCTCGACATCGAGTCGGAGCCGGGCGGGGGCACCGCGATCTCGGCGTCCGTACCGGCGATCCCGGCCGGAGCGGAGCGGTGATCTCGCTGCTGATCGTCGACGACCATCCCGTGGTACGGGACGGGCTGCGGGGCATGTTCAGCGCAGACCCGCGCTTCGATGTCCTCGGCGAGGCCGGGGACGGCGAGGAGGCCATCACCGCCGGGGTGAAGCTCCGTCCCGACGTGATCCTCATGGATCTGCGGATGCCCCGGATCGACGGCGTCACCGCCATCGAGGAGCTGGCGAAACGCGGGGTGACTTCGCGGATCCTCGTGCTCACCACCTACGACACGGACAGCGACGTGCTGCCCGCCATCCAGGCCGGTGCCACCGGCTACCTGCTGAAGGACGCGCCGAGGGAAGAACTGTTCCGCGCGGTGGAGGCGGCCGCGCAGGGGAAGGCGATGCTTTCTCCCGCCGTCGCGACCCGGTTGATGGGCCAGATGCGGCAGCCGACTTCAGGCCCGCTCTCACACCGTGAACTGGAAGTCCTGGAACTGATCGCCCAGGGCTCGACGAATCGTGAGGCCGCGAAGAGGCTGTTCATCAGCGAAGCGACGGTGAAGACCCACCTGCTGCACGTGTACGCGAAACTCGGCGTCAAGGACCGGGCGGCGGCCGTGGCCACGGCGTTCTCCCAGGGGTACCTGACACCGCGCGGCTGATGGCGCGGCGTCGGCGGAATCCTTGCGGTCCGCGGCGGGGCGCATGCCAAAATCCAGCTATGACACCTGCGGTGGCGGCACTCGATGTCGGCGGAACGTCCATCAAGGCGGCCCTGTACGACGCGGACCTGAAAGACCTCGCCAGCCTGCGCGAGCCGACGGCCCGCGGAGCGGACGGCGAGGCGCTCGCGGACCAGGTCGCGCGGATCGTGGAAACGCTGGGCAAGCAGGCGGGGACCGGGACGCCGGACGCCGTCGGCGTGGTCATCCCCGGCATCGTCGACGAAGTCGGGCGAGTGGCCCGGTTCTCGGCGAACCTCGACTTCCGGAACGTGCCGTTCGGCGAGATGCTCGACCGCAGGCTGGGGCTGCCGTTCGCGTTCGGGCACGACGTCCGCGCCGGCGGGCTCGCGGAGTTCCGCGTCGGCGCGGGCAAGGGCTGCACCGACGCCGCCTTCATCCCGGTCGGCACCGGGATCGCGGCCGCGCTCCAGCTCGACGGGAAGCTGTACGCCGCGGGCGGGCAAGGCGGCGAGATCGGGCATATCGACGTCGGCCACCGGCTGCCGTGCGGGTGCGGCGCGACGGGATGTCTCGAGGCGATCTCCTCCGCTTCGGCCATCGCCCGCCGCTACAGCGAGCACACCGGGCGGCCCGCCGACGGCGCCGAGCAGGTGGTCGACGCCGCCCGGCACGGCGACGAGGCCGCGATCTCCGTGGTCAACGACGCGCTCGAAGGGCTCGGCCACGGCATCAAGACCCTGGTCACGCTGTTGGCGCCCGAAGTCGTCGTCCTCGGTGGCGGCCTGTTCACCGCGGGCGACTACGTCCTCGAACCCGTACGCGCGTGGCTGGCGGCGAACCTGCAGTTCCAGCGGATGCCCGAACTGCGGATCGCACAGCTCGGCGACGAGGCGGGCAGGCTCGGCGCGGCACTGCTGGCGCTGGACCGGCTCAAGCCTTGACCACGCGCACGCCTTCCTCCTCGAAGGCGTGCACCCGCTCCGGATCCGCGCGGCCATCGGTGACGAGAACGTCGACGTCGGTGGTCGCGCAGATCTTCGCGAAGGCGTGACCGCCGAGTTTCCCGCTGTCGGCGAGCACGACGACCTGCCGGGCACGGGCGGCCATCAGCCGGTTCGTGCTCGCGTCGCCCTCGTGATGCGCCTGCGCGCCGTGCACCGGGTCGAAGGCGTCCACCCCGAGGAACACCAGATCCAGCGAGATCTGGTCGAGGAACAGGTGTGACAGCGGCCCGGACAGGTCGAACGACTGCTGCCGCGCGACCCCGCCGGTCACCACGATCTTGATATTGGGCCGGACGGCGAGTTCGTGGGCGATGTTGAGCGCGTTCGTCACCACGGTGAGCGACGGCCCTCCGGTCGGCTCGCCCATGTCCGGCCGGGTCGCGAGCGCGCGGCCCACTTCGGTGCTCGTGGTGCCGCCGTTGAGGCCGACCACCATGCCGGGGTCGACCATTCTGGCCGCGGCGGCGGAAATCCGTTGCTGTTCGGGCGCGTTGCGCGCCGCCTTGTGCCGCAACGGAAGGTCGTAGGCGACGTTGCTCGCCACGGCGCCGCCGCGGGTGCGGACCACGAGATTGCGCCCGGCCAGGTGATCGAGGTCCCGGCGGATCGTCGCGGGGGAGACACCGAGTTCGCCCGCCGAAACCTCGACGTCGACTTTTTCCCGCTCTCCCACCATGTCCAATAATGCCGTGAGTCGTTCATGCCGATTCATCCCCAGCTCCCTCCCCGAAGCCCGATGTCGCTTACCGCACCGGACAAAGTACTACGCGTCGCGAAAGGGGCAGGCTCGGGACGCCGGGGAGAAAGCTAAATGGGCGGGCGCCGGCCACCCCCAGTGTGACCGGCGCCCGCCCGGCGGCCGGTACGCCCAGGACCGGCCCGTTTCGCAGGCTATCTCCGCCGACTCCAAACTGATATCCGCTTTACGCCCGTTTCGGTGACGTTTAGCGGATAACCCGATCAGCCCTTGCCGCCGAGCCCGCGCAGGAACGCGAGCGACGGCATGAAGAAGTAGTCGCCGCCCTTCAGTGTCACCGACTGCGGGATCGGATCCGCGGTCACCGTGCGGTCGCCCGCCCATTCCGTGGTGTAGACGGATTCCGGCCGCGGGCCCTGGCCGATGACCGGGTCGAGGCCCGGCGGCTTGACCCCGGCGGGCGGGATCGGGAACCCCGGGTTGTTCGACCAGGTCGCCTGGGTGAACTCGAACTGGTTGCCCAGCACCGAATTGAACGCCATGAACAGCAGCCCGACGCCGCCGCTGGGCCGGGCCGACGGTGGCAGGTCGGCGTTCGGATCGTCGGCTCGTTCGCCGTAGGGCACGCCCCGTCGCGCCATCAGGTGCAGGCGTTCCTGCGGCGGCTGTTCCGCGCCTCCGCTGCCGCGCGGGTTCGTCTTCCGGATATGGGCCTGGAAGGGGCATTTGGCGCCGGCGGCGTCACTTCCGTAGTCGAAGTTGTTCGGTACCGGACTTTCCGCACCCTCTTCCCGTTGCGTGGTCAGCGGGGTGCCGTCTTCGAAACGGCCGACGATCATCGCGCCCGCCCGTTCCCGGTTTTCGCCGACGAGGCCCAATTGATCCGCCAAATCCTCCTCGGACTGCTTGAATCGCCGCACATTCTGTTCCAGTTTGCGGAAAACGAAGTAGCTGCCGAAATGCACTCCTGGATCGGGGGCGGCGTGATCCGGGACGAGCACCTGGTTCAGCGGAGCGGTCGGATCCCAGACTCCGATGCCGTCCGTTTCCGTCTTTTCCGCGTGGATGTCCTCGACCAGGAAGAGCGGCTGGCTCCGGCCGTCGACGTAGCCGAAATGTTCGATTCCGTTCCCGTTGGCGTTCACCCGCCCGAGTCCGGTTTCCTCGGCGACGACGGAAACCGTCGACGGAATCAGTGCCAGAACCTCGTTCCGGCGCGCGGTCATCGGAGCGTCCTCGGCGTCGCCGATGATGACGACCGCGTGGATCTCGTCGTGGTATCCACCGTCGAACGTGGAGCGCGGCGGGTCGTTCAGCTTCTCGCGGGTCTCCTGCGCACGCATGCCGAGACGGAACGATGCGTCTTGCGGCACCTCGATTTTCAGGAACCGGTAGCCGGCCGCGGTCAGTCCGGTGCCGACGTAGGGCGCCCCCTTCACCCCTTCGGTTTTGAAGCGCTCGACCTCGGTCAGGTGGGTCTTCGCGGACTTCATCAGCGGGACGAGCGACGCGAGGAACTTCATCGCGTCCTGGACCTCCGAAAAACGGAGGAACAGTGCGGAAAAATTGTCGCGAGCGTGTGCTTTGAGGATGTTCGGCTGTAGTTCGTCGAGCATCTTCGCGGCGTCGCCGGTCGCGGTCTTCCATTCCAAGGGCATGGTCAGATCGACGGACATGGCAAGGAACCCCCTCCTTGAGAACCCGTCCGGCGGCCCCGGCAGGTCTGATGCCGGTCGCCGTGCGGGTCTTACCCTTGATACAACCGATACCGAAAGCTCGCTGTCATCACCCGTAACTACACTCTTTCGGCGGTTCTTTCACTCGAAAGGACCAGTGTGCCGATCACGCCCCGCATTTAGTCCTCTGCATGCGGTGGTTGCGCACGCAACTACCGCATTCAGAGGACTAAACGCGAGAGGGAGTAACACGCGTGAAGGCCCCTTCCCCTTGGGTTCAGCCGAGGGAAGGGGGCCTTCACGCGCTAAAAGCGGCCTAGGTGAGCGGCCGGTCGGTCGGCGCGATCGGGGCGGGCAGCACGTCTCGCCCGGTGAGGAACGCGTCCACCCCGGCCGCGGCGGAGCGGCCTTCGGCGATCGCCCACACGATGAGCGACTGGCCGCGGCCCATGTCGCCCGCCACGAACACGTTGTCGACGCTGGTCTTGAAGGACTTGTCGCGGGCGACGTTGCCGCGCTGGTCGAGTTCGACGTCGAGCGACTCCAGCAGGCCTTCCCGCTCCGGGCCGACGAAGCCCATCGCGAGCAGCACCAGCTGCGCGGGCAGTTCGCGTTCCGTTCCGGGAACCGGGACGAACTTGCCGCCCTCGTTGCGCACCTCGACCAGCTTCAGCGCGCGCACGCGCCCGCCGGCGTCGGCCAGGAACTCCTGGGTGTTGACCGAGTACAGCCGCTCGCCACCCTCTTCGTGCGCGGAAGAGACGCGGTAGATCATCGGGTACGTCGGCCACGGGTGCGCGTCCGACCGCGAAAGCGGCGGCTTCGGCATGATCTCCAGCTGCGTCACCGACTTCGCGCCCTGGCGGTGCGACGTCCCGACGCAGTCCGCGCCGGTGTCGCCACCGCCGATGACCACGACGTCGAGGCCTTCGGCGTTGATCGGCGAGACGTCCAGCTCTCCGGCGGCGACCCGGTTGGCGTGCGGCAAGAACTCCATCGCTTGGTGGATACCGGCGTGCTCGCGGCCGGGGATCGGCAGGTCGCGCCACGCGGTCGCGCCGCCGGCGAGGACCACGGCGTCGTAGGACGACTTGAGCTCCTCGACGGTGAGGTCGACGCCGACGTTCACCGAGGTCCGGAACTCCGTGCCCTCGGCCCGCATCTGGTCGAGGCGCCGGTCGAGCCGGTGCTTCTCCATCTTGAATTCGGGGATGCCGTAGCGCAGCAGCCCGCCGATCTTGTCGGCCCGCTCGAAGACCACGACGCTGTGGCCCGCGCGCGTGAGCTGCTGCGCCGCGGCGAGTCCCGACGGGCCGGATCCGACCACCGCCACCTTCTTGCCGGTCTTGACGACCGGCGATTCCGGCGTGACCCAGCCTTCTTCGAAGGCCCGGTCGATGATCGAGATCTCGACCCGCTTGATGGTGACGGGATCGTCGTTGATCCCGAGCACACACGCCGTCTCGCACGGCGCCGGGCAGAGGGTCCCGGTGAACTCCGGGAAATTGTTGGTCGCGTGCAACCGCTCGGCCGCGTCGCGCCAATCGTCACGCCAGGTCAGCGTGTTCCACTCGGGGATGAGGTTCCCGAGCGGGCAGCCCTGGTGACAGAACGGGATGCCGCAGTCCATGCAGCGTCCGGCCTGCTTCTGCAGCTTCGACGTCGCGAAGTCCTCGTACACCTCGCGCCAGTCCATCAGGCGCAGGTCGACGGGACGGCTCTTGGGCGTCTCGCGAGTGGTGGTCAGAAAGCCCTTGGGGTCAGCCATGTGCGGCCTCCATGATCGCCTCGTTCACGTCACGCCCGTCGCGCTCGGCCTCAGCCTGCGCCGCGAGCACGCGCTTGTAGTCCTTCGGCATGACCTTGCCGAACCGGTCGACGGCGGCGTCCCAATCGGCGAGCAGCGCACGCGCGACCGCGGACTCCGTTTCGTCGTAATGCTTTTCGAGCGCCTCGCGCAGGAAGTCCACATCGGACGAATCCAGCGGGTCGACGTCGACCATCTCCGGGTTGATCCGGTGCGCGGGCAGGTCCAGCACGTAGGCGACGCCGCCCGACATCCCGGCCGCGAAGTTGCGGCCCACGCTGCCGAGCACGACGACACGGCCGCCGGTCATGTACTCGCAGCCGTGGTCGCCGACGCCCTCGACGACGGCCAGCGCGCCCGAGTTTCGCACGCAGAACCGCTCGCCGACCTTGCCGCGGATGAAGATCTCGCCGCTGGTCGCGCCGTAGCCGATCACGTTGCCCGCGATGATGTGCTCTTCGGCGTTGTACCGCGCCACCTTCGGCGGCCGCACGATGAGCCGTCCACCGGAGAGGCCCTTGCCGACGTAGTCGTTGCCGTCACCGTAGAGCCGCAGCGTGATGCCCTTGGGCACGAACGCGCCGAACGACTGACCGGCGGTCCCGGTGAAGGTGACGTCGATCGTGTTGTCCGGCAGGCCTTCGCCGCCCCACCGCTTGGTGAGCTCGTGGCCGAGCATGGTGCCCACGGTCCGGTTCACGTTGCGGACCGGCAACTCCAGCCGCACCTTGTCCCCGGAGGACAGCGCGCCCTCGGCGAGCTGGATCAGCGTGTTGTCGAGCGCCTTCTCCAGCCCGTGGTCCTGCACCGTCTGCTGGTGCCGCAGTCCGGCCGGGGCCATGTCGGGCACGTGGAAGATCGGCGACAGGTCGAGCCCGGCGGCCTTCCAGTGGTCGATCGCCTTGCGCTTGTCGAGCATCTCCGCGTGGCCGACGGCCTCGGCGATGGACCGGAAACCCAGCTCAGCCAGGTACTCCCGGACCTCCTGGGCGATGAACTCGAAGAAGTTCACCACGTACTCCGCCTTGCCGCTGAACTTCTCACGCAGCGTGGGGTTCTGCGTCGCGACACCGACCGGGCAGGTGTCGAGGTGACACACCCGCATCATGATGCAGCCGGAGACCACCAGCGGCGCGGTCGCGAAACCGAACTCCTCTGCGCCGAGCAGCGCGGCGATGACGACGTCACGGCCGGTCTTGAGCTGGCCGTCGGTCTGCACGACGATGCGGTCACGCAGCCGGTTGGCCAGCAGCGTCTGCTGCGTCTCGGCGAGCCCGAGTTCCCAGGGGCCGCCCGCGTGCTTGATCGACGACAGCGGGGAAGCACCCGTGCCACCGTCGTGCCCGGAGATGAGTACGACGTCCGCGTGCGCCTTGGACACACCGGCCGCGACCGTGCCGACGCCGACCTCGGACACGAGCTTCACGTGGATACGCGCGGCCGGGTTGGCGTTCTTGAGGTCGTGGATCAGCTGGGCGAGATCCTCGATCGAGTAGATGTCGTGGTGCGGCGGCGGCGAGATCAGCCCGACACCCGCCGTGGAGTGCCGCGTCTTCGCGATCCACGGGTACACCTTCGCGCCGGGCAGCTGGCCGCCTTCGCCGGGCTTCGCGCCCTGCGCCATCTTGATCTGGATGTCGTCGGCGTTGACCAGGTACTCGCTCGTGACGCCGAACCGGCCGCTCGCGACCTGCTTGACCGCGCTGCGGCGCTCGGGGTCGTAGAGCCGCTCCGGATCCTCGCCGCCCTCACCGGTGTTCGACTTGCCGCCGAGGCGGTTCATCGCGATGGCCAGGGTTTCGTGCATCTCCGCCGAAATCGAGCCGTAGGAGATCGCGCCGGTGGCGAACCGCTTGACGATCTCGGAGACCGGTTCGACCTCCTCGATCGGCACGGCGGGCCGCTGCCCGATCTTGAAGTCGAACAGCCCGCGCAGCGTGTACAGCTTCTGAGCCTGGTCGTCGACGGCCTTCGTGTACTCCTTGAAGACCTCGTACTTCCCGGCACGGGTGGAGTGCTGCAGCTTGAACACCGTCTGCGGGTTGAACAGATGCGGCTCGCCCTCGCGGCGCCACTGATAGTCCGAGCCGGTCTCCAGCTCGCGGTGGTTCGCGCGGAAACCGTCGCGCGGGAACGCCCGGCGGTGCCGCTCGGCGACTTCCAGCGCGAGCGTGTCGAAGCCGACGCCGCCGAGCCGGGAAGTGGTGCCGGTGAAGCAGTTCTGGATGACCTCGTCGCCGAGCCCGACCGCTTCGAAGATCTGCGCGCCGGTGTAGGAGGCCACTGTGGACACTCCCATTTTCGACATCGTCTTGCGGACGCCCTTGCCCAGTGCCTTGATCAGGTTCGCGGTCGCCTGTTTCGCGGTGACGCCGGGGATCAGGCCCTGGTCGGCCATCTCCTCGACGGTCGCCATCGCCAGGTACGGGTTCACCGCCGCGACGCCGTAGCCGATCAGCAGCGCGATGTGGTGCACCTCGCGCGCGTCGCCGGCCTCGACGATGAGGCCGACCTGCGTACGGGTCTTCTCGCGCACCAGGTGGTGGTGCACCGCGCCGGTGAGCAGCAGCGACGGGATACCCGCGTGGTCCTCGTCGATGCCGCGGTCGGAGAGCACGATCAGCCGCGCGCCCTCGGCGATGGCCGCGGACACCTCGGCCCGGATCTCGTCGAGCCGCCGCAGGAGCGCCTCGCCGCCGCCGTGGACGTCGTAGGTGCCGTGCACGGTGACGGCCTGGAACTCTGGCAGATCGCCGTCGTCGTTGACGTGCACGAGTTTGGCGAACTCGTCGTTGTCCAGCACCGGGAAGGGCAGCACGATCCGGCGGCACGACGACGCGTCGGCCGTCAGCAGGTTCGGCTGCGCGCCGAGCTGGGTGCCGAGCGCGGTGACCAGTTCCTCGCGGATCGCGTCCAGCGGCGGGTTGGTCACCTGGGCGAAGAGCTGGATGAAGTAGTCGAAGATCAGCCGCGGGCGGCTGGACAGCGACGCGATGGGGGAGTCGTTGCCCATCGAGCCGATCGGCTCCGCGCCGGTGCGGGCCATCGGCTGGAGCAGGACGTCGAGTTCTTCTTCGGTGTAGCCGAAAGCCTGCTGGCGGCGCACGAGCGCGGCGTGCGGCGGGATCTCGCGCTCACGTTCGGGAAGCCCGTCGAGCGGGAGCAGCCCGTCCTCGACCCATTCGTCGTACGGGTGCTCGGTGGCGAGCCGGTCCTTGATCTCCTCGTCCTCGACGATCCGGCCGGCGGCCGTGTCCACGAGGAACATGCGGCCCGGCTCCAACCGTCCTTTCCGGACGATCGTGGACTGCTCCAGTTCCAGCACGCCGACCTCGCTGGCGAGGACGACGAGGCCGTCTTCGGTGACCCAGTACCGGGCGGGGCGCAGGCCGTTGCGGTCGAGCACCGCGCCGATCTGGGTGCCGTCGGTGAAGGAGACCAGCGCCGGGCCGTCCCACGGTTCCATCAGCGTCGAGTGGAACTCGTAGAACGCGCGGCGCGCGGGGTCCATCTCCTGATGGTTCTCCCAGGCCTCCGGGATCATCATCAGCACCGCGTGCGGCAGCGGGCGTCCGCCGAGGTGGAGCAGCTCCAGCACCTCGTCGAAGGACGCCGAGTCGCTCGCGCCGCGGGTGATGATCGGGTAGATCCGCTTGAGATCACCCGGGATCAGGTCGGATTCGAGCAGCGCCTCACGCGCGTCCATCCAGTTCCGGTTGCCGCGCAGGGTGTTGATCTCGCCGTTGTGGGCGACGTACCGGTACGGGTGCGCCAGCGGCCACGACGGGAAGGTGTTGGTGGAGAAGCGGGAGTGCACCAGGCCGATGGCGCTGGTGACGCGCTCGTCGGTGAGGTCGGCGAAGAACTTCTCGACCTGCGGCTCGGTGAGCATTCCTTTGTAGACGATCGTGCGCGAGGACAGGCTCGGGAAGTAGACGTCGTCCTCGACGAGCGCGTGCTCGGCGCGTTTGCGCACCACGAACGCGGCGCGTTCCAGGGCGAGGCCCTCCAGCGCGTCCTGTCCGGCAAGGAACAGCTGGCTGAAATACGGCATGGTCTCGGCCGCGCCGGTGCCGACGTGTTCGGTGTGGACGGGAAGGTCACGCCAGCCGAGGACGCGCATGCCCTCTTCGGCGGCGACGCGCTCGATGGTCGTCATCGCCCGGCCACGGGCGTTTTCTTCCTGTGGAAGGAAAGCCGTGCCGACGGCGTACGCGCCGGGCTCGGGAAGGTCGAAGCCGACGACGTCGCGATAGAACTCGTCGGGGACCTGGATGAGGATCCCGGCACCGTCGCCGGTCTCCGGGTCGGCGCCGCGAGCCCCGCGATGTTCCAGGTTCCGCAGCGCGATCAGCGCTTTGGCGACGATGCCGTGATCGCGTTTACCGGAGAGATCGGCGACGAACGCGACACCGCAGGCGTCGTGCTCGAACTCCGGGTCATACAGGCCTTCGGGGGCCTTGCTGCCCTTGTAGCTGGCATGGTGGGTCACGGCTGGCCGCCTCCCAAGGCGTCGGCGCGACCGGTACCACTCCGTTCGGGTGGTTCGTGCGTGAACCAGTTAACGGAGTGGTCCGGGACCGCGATGGTCAGTCGAGAGGGAACGATCCCGCCCGCGGAAACGGGGGCAGGCCTCGTAGAGCCGCACTGCACTGGGCGGCCGATGCGCATATCGGTACTGCTGTGCACGTGGGTGCCGTCTGGCCACTGTGGTGGGCGGCTGACGGGTACACGTGTTACTCCCGGGTTCGCCGGTCTTATGACGATAGTGTGAAATCGCTGTTATCGACATACGTCGCTTGGTCGGGGTGGGAAATGCCACGCGGGCGTTGACTTCAAACATCATCTGCCCACTGGCTGGAATGACATGTCCACTGAGTGGAGCATCAGCACGTTGACCTGCGCTTATGACTGACAGACTCGTCCAGAAGTGTGACCTGGGTCGCTCGGGAGAGTGGGTTGCGCCGGTGTTGCGATGACCCCGGGTGACCGCCGAATCGCCCGAACGGCAGAGCGACCCGGCCGGTTTGAGAGGCTTGGCCGATGGCGGATCGTTATCTCACCGTGGCGGGCACCGGGGTCCACGAGATCGAAATCCGGCGGTCGCGCTTCCTCTGCGCGCTCGCCCCGGTCACCTCGGAAGAGGCCGCCCGCGAGGTGATCGCCGCCAGGAAGAAGGCCGATCCGGCGGCCCGGCACCACTGTCACGCGTTCGTGTTAGGCGCCGACGGCAGGACTCAACGTTCGAGTGACGACGGCGAGCCCGCGGGCACGGCGGGCACCCCGATGCTCGAGGTGCTCCGCCGCCGGGAGCTGACCGACACCGTCGCGGTGGTGACCCGCTACTTCGGTGGGGTGCTGCTCGGGGCCGGCGGCCTGATCCGCGCGTACGGGCAAGCCGTTTCGGAGGCCGTCGACGTCATCGGCGTCCGGGAGTACCGGCGGCTGCGGCTGGTGGAGGTCGTCGTCGACTACGACCGGGCCGGACGGCTGGAGAACGACATCCGCTCGTCGCCGTACCTGCTGCACGCGACCCGCTTCGAAGACGTCGCGCACTTCGACGTCGGACTCGCGCCCGACCAGGGAGACACGTTCCACGCCTGGCTCGCCGACCTCACCGGCGGGGAGGCCCTCGCCGAGGAGATCGGCGAAACCTGGCTGCCCACCTCGTGAGTGGTAAGGACGGTTCTAACCGTCCTTACCACTCACGAGGCCGACGCGGGCCCGCCACTCCTCCAGCGTGATCGCGTACTCGACCTCGCCCTCCTCCGTGCCGGGGATCGGGTTGTCGAAGTGCTCGTGATAGGTCCGGACGTGCCGCATCCCGATCTTCTCCATGACCCGCCGGGACCCGAGGTTCACCGCCATGGTCGCCGCCCAGATCCGCCGGGCGCCGAATTCGGTGAACCCCTTCTCAACGATCGCCAGCGAACCCTCGGTCGCATACCCCTTGCCCCAGGACGACCGGTTCAGCCGGTAACCCAGCTCGGGATCATCGGTGTGGTGACCGCGCAACGGTCGGAAATGGAACCAGCCCAGGAAATCCCCGCTCGATTTCTCGATCGCCGCCCAGAACCCGTAACCGGGGAAACGCTCGTAGTAACCGATAAAGGCGGGAAGGTCGTGGTTTTCGATCTCCGCCCGGTCGGCGGGTTCGCCCCCATTGAGGTAGCGCATGACTTCGGGGTCGTCGTAGAGCGCGAACAGAGGGTCGACGTCGGTGTCGGTGAACTGTCGCAGCAGGAGCCGCTCGGTCTCCAGAAAGACACGCATCGGCAAAGCGTGGCGACGGCGAGCCGCCCTGGCAACCCGATTACGCGGCCGCTTCGGGGCCCGCGAGGTCGTCCAGCGCCGCCGCCCCGGCCTCGGTGAGCAGGGCGGGAACGCGCTCGCCCCATCGGCCGTCCCTGGCGGGCGCCACCAGGCCGAGATGGGCGAGGCGATGCGCGGTGTGCTGGTCGCAGCAGGCGAGGCCGTCGACGAACAGGTCCGGCTCGCGGCTGCAGCTGATCTCGGCGTGGCCCTCGGCCACGGCTCTCAGGGTGGCCCGCTCACGATGGTTGAGGTCCGTCCGAAGGTCCATGGCGTGCCTCCTTTCCGTCCCGCACTGACCAGTTAAACCCATAGCCCCGACAGTTTCCGTCTCCTTGGCTGCGAAGTCCGGGATTTCGGGCGGACTGAAGGGCGGCGAGTCGTCCACTAAGGGGTATCACCCGGTATTCGCGGCGGAAGCGGTTCCAGTTCGGTCTTGCGCAGATGCCGGAAAATGATCGAACTGCGGAAGCCGATGATCTCCTTGCGCTTCGCCAAGCGATCCACGAGGAATGCGTGGAGCTGATCGACGTCCTGTGCGGCGACGTGGATCAGGAAATCGTCGCTGCCGGCGGTGACGAAGACCGAAAGGACTTCCGGCAATTCCGCGACCGAACGCTGGAAGGAGTCGATCACCTCCCGGCTCAAGGGCCGCACCTGCGCCGAGACCATCGCCTGGACGCCGCGGTTGAGGCTGCGCAGGTCGATGTCGGCGTGATAGCCGCGGATGACTCCGCGCTCCCGCAGCAGCCGCGTCCGTTCCAGGCAGGTCGACGGCGCGACGCCGACCTTGCGGGCGATGTCGCGGTTCGACTGCCGCGCATCCGCCTGGAGTTCCCGGATGATCGCCGAATCAAGTTCGTCCACGCCCACTCCTTGACCTCGTTCGCCGAATAACGTTCGGCAACTCCCCTGTAAGCCTGGGAATCAGCCTAGCTTCAGCGCAATCAGCCGACTAAATGCGTGGGAGGAAGCGAGATGTCCGTACAGGAGTTGGTCGTCCGGAGGGGACAGCGGTCCGGAGTGACCACGATGGTGGCCGTGCATTCGAGCGCCCTCGGCCCGGCCGTCGGCGGCTGCCGGTTCAAGGTCTATCCGCGTGTCCACGACGCGATCGACGACGTCCTGCGGCTGTCCGCGGCGATGACGCGCAAATGCGCGGTCGCGGGCTTGGACTTCGGCGGCGGCAAGAGTGTCGTCGCCCTCGACGCCGTGCCGACCGACGAGCTGCGGCGCGAGATCCTGCTCGACCACGCCGACCTCATCGAGTCACTCGACGGTGCGTATCTCGCCGGGCCCGACGTCGGAACCGGTCCGGAGGACATGCTCGTGCTGAGCGAGCGGACCCCGCACGTCTTCTGCCTGCCCGAGGAGCACGGTGGCACCGGTTCATCGAGCGGGCCGACCGCTGTCGGAGTGCTCGCCGCCCTGCGAGCGGGCGCTCGGGCGGTCTTCGGTGACGACGACATGGAAGACCGCAAGGTGGTCATCAGCGGCTACGGCTCGGTCGGCGCCCACCTGGCCGCCACGCTGGCCACGCGGGGCGCCGAGGTCGTCGTGTCCGATGTGGACGAACGACGCCTCGCCGCGGCCCGCGCACAAGGCCTGAAGCCGGTGAGGCCGGATCAGGTGCTCGGCATCGACGCCGACGTCCTGATCCCCGCGGCCGTGGGCGGGGTCTTCGGCCAGGGAACCGAGGTCGCCGCGCCGCTCGTCGTCGGCCCGGCCAACAACCAGCTCACCGACGACACGGTGGCCGACGACCTCGCCGCCCGGGGTGTCCTGTGGATCCCCGATTTCGTCGCGAGTGCAGGGGGAGTCGTCTACACGCTCGGCCGTGAGAAGGGGAATCTCACCCACGCCGAGGCGCTCGCCCGCGTCGAAACCCTGGAGGAGACCACGCGAAGGATTCTCGACGCCGCTTCGGCCAACGGCACCACACCGTTGGCCGAAGCGGACGCACTCGCCGAAGCGAGACTCACTTCTGGTGCGGAGCCACGTACTCTTTCGCCTCGGGAGCCTCGAACAGCGGCTTGACGTAGCGGACCCCGCCCTCGGCCGACGCGTCCGGTGTCGCCGCGTACACCTGGCGTGTCGCCGGGGTACCCGCCTTCGAGAAGTCCAGCGCCGCCACCAGGTCACCCGTGCTCGCCGACGTGGTCTGCTTCAACGCCGCGGCGATGCCGTCCCGCGTGAGGTCCTTGTTCTCGCAAGCCTTTTTGAGCACCGTGCCCCAGACTTCGCCGACCGCGTAGCCGTAGGGGATCCCGCCGTTCGGTGTCTCCTTGTACGCCGCCTTGTACTTCGTCGCGACGTCCTTGGCCTTGGGGATGTCGGCGGAGAACGGCACGCTGCTGGCGACGATCGTCAGCTTGTCCAGCGCGTTCGCCGCCGGGCTCTTCAGCAGCACCGGGTCGAACACCGGGTTGTTGCCGAGCACGGGGACGTTGAGCCCGAGCGCCTTGTTCGCCGCGAGGGCGGAACCGGTCTGCGCCGGCGTGGTGGTCAGGACGATGGCCTTGACGCCGTCGCCCTTGAGCCCGGTGACGATGTTGGTGAGGTCGTTGTCCGTGGAGGTCACCTTGACCTCCTTGACCGTCAGATTGTGCTTCTTCGCGTAGAACTGCGAGCCGCGCAGGCCGTTCTTGCCGTACTCGCCGTCGATGTAGACGTGCCCGATCGTGTCGCCGTCCTTCACCAGACCCTGTTCCTGGAAGTACGACAGCCCGTCGATGATCTCCAGGTCGTAGGTCGTCCCGACGATCATCACGTACTGGTTGTCGAGCAGTTCCGAAGACCACGACGCGGGCGCGGCGACGGTCTTGTCCGACGCGATGTTCTGCTTCAGCGCGGCCACCACGGGCGAGCCGAGCAACTGCACGAAGCCGAGGACCTTCGGCTCGATCTGCGGATACAGCGTCTTCGCCGTGTCCGCCTTGTAGCCGTGGTCGACGGTCTCCAGTTTGACCTGACGGCCGCAGGCCCCGCCCGCGGCGTTGAAGTCCTTGGCCCACAACTCGTTCCCCTGTGTGATGCCGAGCCCGAGGTTCTTGAACACCCCGGTCTTGTCGGTCATCACGCCAAGGGTGATCTCCGACGCCGTCACTCCTTTGTCGGTCTTGACGCCCGAACCGTCCGCCCCCGAGGACCCCGAGTCGCCCGCCTTCGTGCTGCACGCCGAGAGGGCGAGGACCGCCGCCAGCGCGACGGCCGGATATGTGTGCTTCATTTGTCTTGCTCCTCCGGGAGATGAGGTTTCCTTGCTGACGTGATCCGGCGACCGATCGCGGCGAGCCCGCCCGGTTCGAAGAGCACCACGAGGATGATCGCGGCGCCGTAGACGAACGAGCTGACCAGGATCGGGGTCAGTGCGCCGTCGCCGGTTCCGGAGAACCAGCCGAGATCGGCGGAGTACAGCGAAAGCACCTGCGGCAGCCCGTTGACGATCAGCGCGCCCACCAGCGCGCCGGGCACCGAGCCGAGTCCCCCGATGATCACCATGGCCAGGAAGGCGATGGAGATGTTGATGCCGTACGTGCCGAACTCGCTCTCGTCGGGTTTGAGGATGTCGAACCACAGCACGGTCATCGCGCCCGCGAGCCCCGCGTACGCCGACGAGACGGCGAAAGCGCCGGCCTTGGCGCGCGTGACACTGACGCCCATCACGGACGCCGCGGCCTCGTTGTCCCGCACCGCGCGCCACGACCGGCCGACGCGGCTGCGCACCGCCGCCTTGGCGACCACGAACGCGAGCACGGTCAGCAGCAGGAACAGGTACCAGAGCCGTTCCGCCTGCCGGATCGGCACGCCCATCAGCTCGATTTCGGGGCCGTCGTTGGTGAACGGGAAACCGAACAGCGAGAACGGTTCGGGGCTGCGCCCGGTCGACGTCCCGCCGGTCAGTGTCTCGGCAGACTGTCCGAAGTAGAGCCCGAGGAACACCAGCGAAAGCGACGCGACACCGAGATAGATCCCGCGCAGCCGTCCGGAAACCGGCGCGAACGCCAAGCCGAGCAGCGCGGCGATGACCACCGCGCCGACCAGCGAAAGCCCGGGATCGAGGCCGAGCCCGAACACGCGCTCGTCGTCGACCGGTCCGGAAAGGACGGTGTACCCGGTCGCGCCCGCCAGCAGGAAGAACGCGTGCGCCAGGGACAACTGCCCGGCCTGCCCGACCAGCATGGTCAGCCCGATCGCGCCGACCCCGCCGATCATCATGTACTGCCCGGCCTTCAGCCAGGCGGCGTCGAGGTACAGCGGGATCGCGAGCAGGACGACGAGCAGCGCGATCCAGGCCAGCGCCTTGAGCAGCCGTCCCCGGTCGCGTTTCGCGGGCGGTGTCGGCGGGGCGGCGGGCGGGGCTTTCACGGCGGTGTCAGACACGGGTGCTCTCCCTCGTCCCGAACAACCCCGACGGCCGCACCACCAGGACCACGAGCATCACCAGGAAGACCGCGCTCTTGGAAAAGTCGAACGACACGTACTGCGCCGAAAGCGCCTCGACCAGCCCGACGACCAGGCCGCCCACCACCGCGCCCGCCGTCGAGTCCAGCCCGCCGAGGATGGCCGCGGGGAACGCCGCGAGCGCGATGGAGTGCGTGCCGCGGGACAGGCCCGCGCCGGAGAAGTCCTGCGTGGCGATGAAGAGCACCGCGACCCCGGCGAGCACGCCGGCGACCACCCACGCCGTCGCCGTCACCCGGGAACTGCGGATCCCCATCAGTGCGGCGGCTTCGCGGTTCTCGGCCTGTGCCCGCATCGCGACGCCCCAGTTGGAGTACTTGAACGCCAAGGTGAACGCGGTGATCAGCACGACGGCGACGAGCAGCGCCACCAGATGCGTGCGGAACAGGGTGATCCCGCCGATCTGGAACGGCTGCGCGTCCCAGGCGTCGCCGAGGAACGGCAGCGTGACGCCGAGGCGCCGCACGATCTCCTCGGTGATGATCACGTCCACGCCGATCGTCAGCAGCGCCAGGCTGTTCGCGTCCGCGTGCCGCGAGCGGGACAGCAGGAACCGTTCCAGCAGGAGCGCGAGCAGACCGGCCGACACGATGCCGACCAGTGAGGCGCCCGCCCAGCCGAGCGATTCGCGGGTCACGACGACCAGGTAACCGCCGAAGAGCACCAGTGAGCCGTGCGCGAAGTTGACCACTTCGGTTGCCTTGAAGATGATCACGAAACCCAGCGCCAGCAACGCGAACACCGCGCCCTTGCCGAGTCCGTTGACCACGAGTTGCAGGAAAGTGTTCACGCCGTGGCCTCCGTGCCGAGATATGCCCTGATCACGTCCGGATCCGACTGGACCTCGGCCGGTGTGCCGTCGGCGATACGCCTGCCGAAGTCCAGGACGGTGACCCGGTCCGCGATGCCCATCACCAGTCCCATGTCGTGTTCCACCAGGAGAATCGAGATGCCGAGCTCGTCGCGGACGTCGCGGATCGTCCCGGCCAGCTCGGCGGTCTCGGTCGCGTTCATGCCCGCCGCGGGTTCGTCGAGCAGCAGCAGGACGGGTTCGACGGCGAGCGCGCGGGCGAGGTCGACGCGTTTCACCGCGCCGTAGGGCAGCGCGCCGACCGGGAGATCCACCAGCGCGCCGATCCCGAGGAAGTCGCAGATCTCCCGCACCCGCGCGGAATGCCGTCGTTCGGCGCGGACCGTCCACGGCAGCCGGAGCCCGCAGGCGAGGAAGCCGCCCTTGGTCAGCGCGTGCCGTCCGAGCATTACGTTGTCGAGCACGGTCGAGCCGGGAGAGAGGGCGGCGTTCTGGAACGACCGGCCGACGCCGAGGCCCGCCAGCCGGTGCGGCGGGAGTCCGGAAAGGACGGCGTCGCCGAGTCGGATTCTGCCGGTGTTCGCCCGGTAAAGCCCGCTGATCACGTTGAAACAGCTGGATTTGCCGGCGCCGTTCGGCCCGATGAGCGCGTGCAGCGAACCGGAACCGACGGTGAAAGAGACGTCGTCGAGCGCCCTGATCCCGCCGAAGCGCAGGGTCACGCTCTCGACCTGCAGCTCGGGCGGCGTCATCCGGCCCACCTCGACAGGCTCCGGCCCGCGAGCTGCTTGCGGGCGTCGGCGGCTTCGGCTTCGGCGGTGGCCTGCGATTCGGCGTGACCGCCGAGGTAGAGCCGCTGGACCTCCTCGCTCGCGGCGAGTTCGGCCGTCGTCCCGGCGAGCGCGACCCGGCCCACCTCCAGGACGATCGCGTGATCGGCGACGCGCAACGCCATCACGGCGTTCTGCTCGACCAGCACCACGGCGGTGCCCTGTTCGTGGATCTCGCGGATGATGTCGCCGATCCGCTCGACGATCTTCGGCGCGAGACCGAGCGAAGGTTCGTCGAGCAACAGGAGCCGCGGGCCGGACATCAGCGCGCGGCCGATCGCGAGCATCTGCTGTTCGCCGCCGGAGAGCAGGCCCGCGCGCTGTTTGGCCCGTTCGGACAGGACCGGGAAGAGCTCGTCGACGCGTTTGCGCGCGGCGGCGCGCTGCCCGGGGGAGCGGGCGCCGATCCCGCCCGCGCGCAGGTTCTCCTCGACCGTCATCCGCGCGAAGACCTGACGGCCCTCGGGGACGCCGACCACGCCGAGACCGACGATGCGGGCCGGGTCCAGTTTGGTCAGTGGTTTGCCGTCGTAGCGCACCTCGCCGGCGGAAACCGAGCCGCGGTGCATACGCAGCGTGCCGGAAACCGTACGCAGGAGGGTCGATTTCCCGGCGCCGTTGCTGCCGAGGACGGCCAGTACTCCATCAGGTGAAACGTCGAGGTCGACCCCGTGCAGTGCGGCCACCGATCGGCCGTACCGCACTTGAAGATCACGGACACTCAGCAAGCCGCCTCCTCCATCCGTGTGACCCGAGTCACGATCGGTGGCGGTCATCCTGCGTGGGCACCCTCCGCCGCGTTACCCCCACCTGGAGACCCACACGGCTACAAAACGGACACAGCGCGTTTCGTCCTCTGAATGCGGTACTTGCACGCGCAACTACCGCATTCAGAGGACTAAATGCGTCAGAGCAGGCCGGCTTCGGAGGCCTTCCCGATGGCCTCGACGCGGTTCCTGGCGCCGAGTTTGTGCAGCGCGGACTGCAAATAGGTCTTCACGGTGTTCCGCGCCAGGCCGGTCGATTCCGCGATCTCCGGATTCGTCTGCCCCTGTGCCGCCAGCCGCAGGACCTCGTACTCACGCCGCGTCAGGCCGCTGCGCGCGAGCGCGTCGGACCGCTGGCCGTCGTCGGGGAAGATGCGCGGATCGACGACGCGCTCACCCTTGAGCACCTGCCGCAGCGCCGCCACCAGATCCGTCCCTGCGACGTCCTTGAGCAGGCAGCCGTGCGCCCCGGAGTCCAGCGCGGCCCGCACACCCTGATGGTCGCCGTGCGCGGTGAACACCACGATCCGCGCGGCCGGGTGCACGCGCCGGAGCTCCGCGATGACCTCGGGCGCGAGCATGTCCGGCAGCCGCAGGTCCAGCAGGATCAGCGCCGGCTTCAGCTCACCCGCCCGCCGGATCGCGGACCGGCCGGTCTCGGCCGAGCCGACCACGGTCATCGCCGGGTCGTAGCGCAGCAGCAGGCTCACCCCGTCGCGGACCACCGGATGGTCGTCCACGACGAGGACCGTCACCGGCGACGGCACGGTTCCGGCACCCAGGCGCGCAGCGTGCACCCGTCGTCCTCGTCGCGGACCAGGCTGACCCGGCCGCCGAGCCGCGCGGCGCGCTCGGCCAGCGCGCGCAGGCCCATCCCGGTCCCCGGCTCGGGCTCCTCGTCTTCGGAGCGATGCCCGGTCCCGTCGTCGGCGACGACCACCTGCACGCCGTCGTCGCTGGGCAGCAGGCTGACCACGACGGACAGCGCGTCGGCGTGTTTCTCCACGTTGAGCAGGCCTTCCCGGACGGCCGCCACCAGCAGGCCGGTGCGTTCGGCGTCCAGCCGCGGCACCGGGGCGAGCTGGACGAAGCGCGCCGGGACGCCGCAGCGGGCCTGGAACGAGCGGCAGTGCTCGGCCAGTTCCACCGGCAGCGCCCGCTCCGGACTCGACTCCGACAGCGCCAGCAGCGACTCGCGCAGCGCCCTCGACGCGGCCGACACGTCGCCCTCCAGCCGCCGCAGCCGCGATTCGAGCGCCGGGTTGTCGCTGATGTCCTCGTGCAGGTTCCGGACCTGGACGCCGATGGAGAACAGCAGCGCGCCGACCGAATCGTGCAGCGCGCTCTGCATCCGGAGCCGCTCGGCGGACAGCGCGGTCTCCCGGTCGGACTCGGCGACCGACGCCAGTTTCAGCGCCCGGCCGGCCTCGGTGGCGATGTCTTCGAGGGACTCGACCGCGTCGTCGCCGAAGTCGCGGCGCTCGCGCATGGCGGCGTACGCGATGGCGACGGTCTCCGTGCCGCTGACGATCGGGACGGCGATCATCGCGGCGAGGCCCTCACCGCGTACCTGCGCGTCGAACTGGTGGGTGATGCTCGGCGAGTTGACGTAGTCGTTGACCCTCACCGGCTTGCCCAGCGCGAGCACTCGCCCGCCGATGCCCTGGCCGATGGGCACGGCGAGGTCCTGCAGCGCGTCCGTGCGGGTGCCCGACATCCACCGGATCACCGCCTGTTCGGGCCCGGTCAGCTCGGCGACGAAGCCGGAATGGGTGCCGATCGACTCGCGGATCAGGCGCGCGGTGCCGTTGAGCGCCGCGACCCGGTCGAGGGTGGCGAGCAGCTCTTCGCGCTCGCGAAGAAGCCCGCCGAGCACCGCGCCGTGCTCGGCGGCGAGGTCTTCAGCGGCGTGCCGTCTCGCCGTCACGCGCTCACGATCGCATATCCGACGTGGTTTCCGACACACCCGTCCGGAGAGGTTCGCCGATGCGTTCTCGCCCGCGGTTGTCTTGAATGGACCCGTGGAGATCCTGGCCGACGCCGCGACACTGGCGCTGTACACGACCGACGCCTCCAACTACCGGCACGTGCCGAAGGGGGTGGTGCTGCCGCGGAGCGTCGACGAGGTGATCGCGGCCGTCGCCGCCTGCCGGGAGGCCGGGCTGCCGGTGATCGCCCGCGGCGGCGGCACCAGCGTCGCGGGCAACTCGTGCGGGCCGGGCGTCGTGATCGACACGTCACGCCACTTCGGCGGCGTCCTCGACCTCGATCCGGAGGCACACACGGCGAGGGTCGCCCCCGGAACCGTCCTCGACGACCTCCAGCGGCTCGCCGCGCCGCACGGCCTCCGGTTCGGCCCCGACCCGTCGACGCACTCGCGCTGCACGATCGGCGGGATGATCGGCAACAACGCCTGCGGATCGCATTCGGTGGCCTGGGGTCGCACGGTCGACGTCGTCCGGGAGCTGGACGTGCTGCTCTACGACGGCACCCGGCTCACCGTCGGGCCGACCTCGCCGTCCGAAGTGGACGTGCGGGCGGCCATGCCCGGCACGGAAGGCCGGGTCTTCTCGGAGCTGCGCGCGCTCGTCCACGACAACCTGGCGTTACTGCGGACCGAGCTGTCCTCGTTCAGCAGGCGGGTGTCCGGGTACGGGCTGGAGCACCTGTTGCCGGAGAACGGCTTCGACGTCGCCAAGGCGCTCGTCGGCAGCGAGGGCACGTGCGTCACGGTGCTGGAGGCGACGGTTTCCCTCGCCGAGGTGCCGCGCCGCAAGGTGCTCGC
This sequence comes from Amycolatopsis sp. NPDC043887, assembly GCF_056435665.1. Classification (NCBI taxonomy): domain Bacteria; kingdom Bacillati; phylum Actinomycetota; class Actinomycetes; order Pseudonocardiales; family Pseudonocardiaceae; genus Amycolatopsis; species Amycolatopsis sp. NPDC043887. Next base: position 14,043 of record NZ_JBWKEB010000016.1, on the reverse strand, counting down.
GGTGCTCGGCTTCGAGTCCGACATCGCCGCGGCCGACGCGGTCCCGGCGATCCTGCCGTGGTCGCCGCTGACCGTCGAGGGCGTCGACGCGGACCTCGTCGCCCTGCTGGAGCCCGGCCGCGCCGACGGGCTTCCGCCGGGCGGCGCGTGGCTGTTCGTCGAGATGGCCGATCCGGAAAAGGCGCGCGGGCTGATCGACGGGCTCCGCGGCGCGCTGACCGGATCCGCGCTGCTGGACGACGCGGCCGCGCAGAAGCGGCTGTGGCGGATCCGGGAGGAGGGCGCCGGTCTCGCGACGCGGCTGGCCGGGGGCGAGGAGGCCTGGCCCGGCTGGGAGGACGCGGCCGTCCCGCCCGCGCGTTTGGGTGCCTACTTGCGGGAGTTCAAGCAGCTCATGCGCGAGCACGGCCGCAAGAGCGTCGTCTACGGCCACTACGGCGAGGGCTGCCTGCACCTGCGGCTGGACTTCGATCTGCTGTCGTCGCGAGGGATCGCCGGGTTCCGGTCGTTCCTCGAAGAGGCGGCGGACCTGGTCGCCGCGCACGGCGGTTCGCTCTCCGGGGAACACGGCGACGGACAGGCCCGCTCGGAACTGCTGACCCGCATGTACAGCCCCGAAATCCTCGCGCTTTTCGCGCGGTTCAAGGGAATCTTCGATCCGGCGGGCATGATGAACCCGGGCATCCTGGTGAACCCCAGGCCGGTCGACGCCGATCTCCGCGTCCGGCGCGCGCCACTGGAACTCGAAGACGTCACCGCGCTCGCGTACCCGGAGGACCGGGGGAGCTTCGGGCAGGCGATGCGGCGCTGCGTCGGCGTCGGGAAATGCCGCAACACCACCGGACCGGGCGTGATGTGCCCGAGCTACCGCGCCACGCGGGAGGAGAAGCACTCGACGCGGGGACGCGCGCATCTGCTCGCCGAAATGGTGAACGGCGAACTGATCACCGACGGCTGGCGCTCGGAAGAAGTCGCCGAGGCGCTGGATCTCTGCCTGTCGTGCAAGGGATGCCTGTCCGATTGCCCGGTCGACGTCGACATGGCGACGTACAAGGCGGAATTCCTGCACCAGCACCACAAGGGACGGCTGCGCCCGGCGTCGCACTACTCGATGGGCTGGCTGCCGCTGTGGCTGCGCGCGGCGTCGCTGGCGCCCCGGCTGGCGAACACGATGTCGCGCCGGTTCTCCAGGCTGCTGAAGAAATTCGGTGGGATCGCGCCGGAACGGGACCTGCCGACGTTCGCGAGGGTGCCGTTCACGCGGCGCCGCGACGATCTCAAACGCTGGGCGACCGGTTCGCGGCCCGTGGTGCTGTGGCCCGACTCCTTCAACAACTACCTCACCCCGGACGTCCTCGACGCGGCGGCCGAGGTGCTCACCGCCGCCGGTTACGACGTCGTCCTGCCCGATCGCGGCGTCTGCTGCGGACTGACCCTGGTGTCCACCGGACAGCTCGACGCGGCGAAGAAGGTGTTGCGCCGCACACTTTCCGTACTCGAACCGTACCTGCGCTCCGGCTACCTGGTGGCCGGTCTGGAGCCGAGCTGCACGGCTCTTTTCCGCGGTGATCTCCCGGCGCTCCTGTCCGGCGACCCGGTCGCGGAACTGCTCGCCGAACGGACCAGGACCTTCGCCGAACTCGTCGAGGACTCGCCGCTCGAATTCCGGTCGCTGGACGTCGAAGTGCTCAGCCAGGTGCACTGCCACCAGCACGCCGTGCTCGGCTTCGACCCCGACGAGGCCGCGATGCGCGCCGCGGGTATCCACAATTCCACAATGGACTCCGGATGCTGTGGACTGGCGGGCAACTTCGGCTTCGAACGCGGGCATTACGACGTTTCCGTCGCCTGCGCCGAAGACCGCATGCTGCCCGCGATCCGTGCCGCGGCCGAGGGCACCGAAGTGGTCGCGGACGGCTTCAGTTGCCGGACGCAGATCGAGCAGCTCGACGGACGGCGGGCGCTGCACCTGGCGGAACTGTTGAGGCGTGCGTTGCCGTAGCCGCTCGTGAGTGGTATGGACGGTTCTGGCCGTCCTTACCACTCACGAGACGTGACAGTTGCTTCCGCATCATGACCAGGTCGCCCCAGCACGACTTCTCGTCGATCGGTTCGACCGAGCAAGTGGCGGCCACCGGGCCGAACAGGTTCTCGGACTTGGCGAAGGTCCGCCCGGTGAGGCTGTGCCCGCGGTCGACCATCGCCTGGCGTCCGCCGCTGTCGATCCGCGGCCCGGAAGCCGTACCGGTGACGTGGGCTACCACCAAGCCCGGCTGAGGCTCTCCAGAGTCGGTTCCTCCGGCGCCGGAAGAACCCTGAAGTACCAAGTGAAATTGCTGTAGACGTGCAAAAGCGCGTACGCCAGGCAGCGCCGGGAGAATTCCTCGTCCGGCTCGACGCCGTATCCGGCCAGTAGCCGCCGCAGGAAGTCCTTGTTCCCGCCCGAAACGAACAGGCCGACGGCGACGAAGTCGTACTCGGCCGCACCCCGCATCGCCGGTTCGAAATCGAAGAGCCCGGTCAGCCGCGGGTGTTCGCCGTCATGGGCGACGATGAGGTGGTCACGCATGAATTCGGTGTGCAGCGGGACGACCGGCGGGCTGCCCAGATCGACGGAGTCGAGGAACGCCGGAATCCGGCTGATCCAGGCCTCGTCGAGGCCGGTCCGGCGGTGATGCTCGACGACCTTCGCGCGCTGCCCGGCGACGAACGCGGCCCAGTCCGGCGGACCGAGGACGTCGAGCCGCGGGTCGTGCAGCGAATGCAGGGCGGCCAGCGCCTCGCCGAGTTCTGGAGCGAGCCGGTGCTTGTCCTCTGTGGACAGTTTCGGCCAAGCGTCCTTCAGTGCTTCGCCGCGCAGGCGCTCCATGAGCACGTAGCCCCAGCCGTCCCGCTCGCCGGCGTCGTGCACGGCGGGGGTCGGGATCGGCAGCTTCCCGTGCAGGACCTCGAGCATCGTCCGCTCGGTCGGGAGTTCGTCGCGATGCACCGGCGGGAACAGCTTGAGCACCAGATCTTCGCCGACGGCGTAGACCGGGAGCGAGCCTTCGGTGAACGGGACGGCTTCGCCGAGGCCGAGCGACCCGGTCAGCGACGTCACCGCCGGAAGAAGGTCTTGCCTGGTCAGCGCGTCGAACTCGGCTTCGGTGCCGGCGGGCGGGAACGGGATCACGGCACGACCGTAGAGCAGTGAGCCGTGGACGGCGACGTAGTTACCCGCTGCGCTCCAGCAGCGTCCGCGCCGCGCCGAGCACCAGACGGCAGACGTCGTCGGGATCCGCGCTGGCCAGTGGTTCCTTGCCGGTGATGTCGCGGACCAGGCCGATCCCGAGCAGCCAGGCGAGGACGAGGTCCGCCCGCAGGTCCGCGTCTTCGGCGTCGGTCAGCGTGGCGAGCACCTTGGCGTACTCCTCGCCTAGCTGCCGCCGGACCGCGGCGGCGGCGCTGTCGTGCCCCGTCGAGCGCAGGTACGCGTCGAGGGTGCGGTCGCGGCCGGTGTCGGATTCCAGCATGCTGCGCAACGCCGTCCCGAGCAGTTCGTCCGGTGGGGTGGTGGCGATCTGCTCGCGTCCGCCGCGCGCCAGGACCTCCTCGAACAGCGCGTCCTTCGAACCGAAGTAGCGGAACAGCAAGGCCTGATTGACTCCGGCGAGTTTCGCGATGTCGCGCACGGTCGTCCGGTCGAAACCGCGTTCGGCGAAGAGAGCCGCCGCCGCGTCGAGCAGGGCAGCCCTGGTCGCGGCCGCGTCGCGCTTGCGGACCTGCGGTTCTTCCGTCATCGCCAAAGGCTAGCCGTACGTCGCACGGTAGGCGCATTGACGCTCACCGTGATCATGGTTAGCGTTGTAAGCAGTTGCTTACAAACCGCCGAGCCGGGGGGTTTCCGGACAAATGACCACCACAGACACCGAATTCGTCTCCTATCCCTTCAACGAAGACGCCGGGCTCGAACTCAACGAGGCGTACGCGGCGGCCCGCGCCACCAAGGGCATGCTCCGGGTCCGTCTTCCGCACGGTGAGCCGGCGTGGCTGGCCACCCGGTACGCCGACGCGCGGTTCGTGCTGGGCGACCGGCGCTTCTCCCGCGCGATGGCGGCGGAACGGGACGAGCCGCGGATGGCGCCGGGCAGGCGGCCCGGCGGGATCCTGAGCATGGACCCGCCGGATCACACCCGGCTGCGCACGCTGGTCGCGAAGGCGTTCACCATGCGCCGCGTCGAACTGCTGCGGCCGCGCGTCGCCGAGCTGGCGTCGGGCCTGATCCAGGACATGAAGGCCAAGGGGCAGCCCGCCGACCTGGTCGAGGACTACGCGCTGCCGATCCCGGTCGCGGTGATCTGCGAGCTGCTCGGTGTCCCGGTCGAGGACCGGCCGAAGTTCCGCGTGTGGAGCGACGCCGCGCTGTCGACCAGCCCGCTGACCACCGAAGAGATGATGGCCAACCAGGACGAGCTGCGGGCGTACATGCACGTGCTCGTCGAGCAGCATCGCGCCGAGCCGCAGGACGACCTGATGACCGCGCTGATCGAGGCGCGCGACGTCCGCGACAGGCTCAGCGAGCTGGAACTGGTCGACATGTGCATCGGCATCCTGATCGCCGGGCACGAGACCACCGCCAGCCAGATCCCCAACTTCGTCTACGCCCTGCTCGAACAGCCGGACCGGCTCGTCCGCCTCCGCGCGGACCTGGACCTGATCCCGGCCGCGGTCGAGGAACTGCTGCGGTTCATCCCCCTGGGTGCCGGGGCGGGGTTCGCCCGCTACGCCACCGAAGACATCCAGGTGGGTGACGTGCTCGTGAAGGAAGGCGAGCCGGTGATGGTCGCGATCGGTGCCGCGAACCGGGACGCGCTCCAGTTCACGTCGGCGGACACCCTCGAATTCGGCAGGGAGTCCAATCCTCACCTCGGTTTCGGGCACGGCGTGCACCACTGTCTCGGCGCCCCGCTGGCGAGGCTGGAACTGCAGGAGGCCTTGCGGGCGTTGCTGCGAGATCTCCCCGGACTGCACCTCGACGGCGATATCGTGTGGAAGACGCAGATGCTGGTGCGGGGGCCCCGCTCCATGCCGATCGGATGGTGAGCATGAGCTGGAAAGTCGACGTCGATGGCGATACGTGCATCGGCTCGGGGATGTGCGCCGCGCTGAAGCCGGAGGTCTTCGCGCTCGAAGGCGCCACGGCGACGGTGGTCACGGGAGAGGTGGAGCCGGACGAGACGGTGCTCGACGCGGCGGATTCATGCCCCGCGATGGCCATCGAGGTGACGGAAAAGGGTGAGGTGATCGGGCCGCGGCCCTGATGACCGCTCTTTAATGCGTGGCGGTCGTCGGTGAAGAGGCGTACGACGACAGGGTGAGCGATGACGGCTTGACCCTCCGCACCCTGACCACCGACGACCTGCCCGCGTTCGCCACGATGCTCGCGCGAGCGTTCCTCACCGACGACACGGAAGGCATGCGGTTCCGCGAAGCGCTGGTCTTCGAACCCGAGCGTTCACACGGCGTCTTCGACGGCGACGACCTCATCGGGACAGGGGAACTGCTCACCCGCAAGATCACCGTTCCCGGTGCCGGGCAGACGCCGCTCGCCGCGGTGACGTCGGTCGCCGTCGCGCCGGGGCACCGCAGGCGGGGCGCGCTCACGCGGGTCATGCGGGCGCAGCTGCACGGCCTGCACGAAGACGGCGGTGAACCGATCGCCGCCCTGTGGGCCTCCGAAGCGACCATCTACCCCCGCTTCGGCTACGGGCTCGCGGCGCAGTTCCATCGCGCGAAGGTGCGCGCGAAGTCCGCCTTCCGGCCCGGCGTCGAACTCGAAACCGAGCGGGTGCGGGAAATCACCCGTGCGGAGGCGATCCCGCTGATCAAAGCGATCTACGAGAATGAGGCGCCGCTTCGGGTCGGCGCGCTCGACCGGCCCGAATCGGCATGGAACTTCAACCTCGACGACCGCGAGGTCCGGCACAAGGGCTCGTCGGGGATGAAGTTCGCCGTCCTGCCGGACGGTTACGCGATCTACCGGGTGAAGAGCGATTGGGACGAGGAAGGTCCGTGCGGGACGCTGAGCCTGCAGGAACTCGTCGCGACCACGCCGCGGACGTACGCGACCTTGTACCGCTTCCTGCTCGACTATGACCTGATCGGCACGATAGAGCTGAACGCGGCGCTCGACGAGCCGCTCGTCCATCTGCTCGCCGACCCCCGAAAGATGACCAGGTCGGCCGGTGACTCCTTGTGGCTCCGGCTGGTCGACGTCGACCGTGGCCTCGTCACCCGGCGCTACGGAGTTCCGGTGGATCTGGTGTTCGGCGTCCGCGACACCTTCTGTCCTTGGAACACCGGGAACTGGCGGCTCGTCACCGATGCCGTCGGGAACGCCGAGGTGACGCGCGTGGAGGACGCGCCGGATCTCGAGCTGGGCGTGGACGACCTCGGCGCGATCTTCCTCGGTGGCACCAGGCCCAGCACGCTGGCCGCCGCGGGCCGGATCAAGGAGCGGGCCGCCGGCGCGGTTTCCCGGGCGACGGCCGCGTTCGCCACCGACCGCGAGCCGTCCTGTCTCGAATCCTTCTAGCCGGCATTACCTGGCGGGTAATCGACTTCGCGTGGTCGCTCTTGCCAAGGTGACCTGGTGCGAAAGATCAAGAGATTCCTTGGTGTGGCGGCGGTTCTCCTCGGGGCGACGGTGATGGGAAGCGGGGCGGCGGTGGCTGAGACGACCGAGGACTGCTCGATGCCGAAGCAACTCGCAGACCTGGTCGAAGGCGCGGTGTCGCCGTCCGCCTGCGCCTTCATCACCGAACAGACCGAATTCGGGGCGATGCGTTCGGACACCCCCGAAGCGCGGGAAGCCCGCGTTCGTTTGTACGGCACCATTTTCGCCGCCGACGGCACGCTCGCGGAATCGGGCAGCGCCGCGCCGATCCAAGGCAGGGCGAATATCGAGAACAACCTGCGCACCCTGCTCGGCGCGTTCCCGACGTTCCGGTTCACCCCGGTGAAGATCGTGGTGAACGGCGACGCCGTCTTCTACGAGGCGGCCAACGAAGCGGTGATCCACGGCCGGATGGTGCGGTACCCGGCCGTCTACCGGGTGGTGCTCGAAGACGGCGAGGTCACCCAAGGCCGTCGCTATCACGATCGGACGGAATGGTTCCGTCCGGTCGAAAACGACGGCCTTCGTGAGCTTTTCGCCGGTATCGGCGACAACTGTCCTCGACCGGGCCCGGCCTTCGCCGGCCCGGGGCTGACCGCGCCGGTGACGGACCCGGTGTGCCATCTCGCCTACCTCGGCAGGCTTTCGGGCGCGATGACCGACGTCCGGCTGGTACCCGATCAGGCGGCGGCGGGTCCGCACACGAAGTTCCAGGAGTACCGCGGGACCGTGCGGGCGAAGGGGCGGACGATCGACTTCGGAATGGTCGTGGGCACCGGATCCGGCCCTCTCCGCTACTACTTCGACACGCTCCCGCTGAGCTACGACGACGCGGAAACGGCCGCTCTGTTCACCAAGCTGCTCACGGGCGCAGCACCCCCTGCTCCGTGACGACCGCGGTGACCAGCTCGAACGGCGTCACGTCGAAGGCCGGGTTGAACACCTCGGCGCCTTCGGGAGCGACCTTCGTGCCACCGAAACCCAGGACCTCGCCGGGATCGCGCTCCTCGATCACGATCCCGGCGCCGTCCGGCATCGCGTTGTCCACAGTGGACGATGGGGCGACGACCACGAACGGGACTCCGTGGTGCTTCGCCGCGATCGCCAGCCCGTAGGTGCCGATCTTGTTGGCGACGTCGCCGTTGGCGGCGATCCGGTCGGCGCCGACGAGCACGCAGTCGACCAGGCCGCGGCTCATCGCGGCGGCGGCCGCGCCGTCGGGCTGGATCCGGTACGGGACACCGGCTTCGGCCAGTTCCCACGCGGTCAGGCGGGCGCCCTGCAGCAGCGGCCTGGTTTCGTCGACCAGCACGGACTCGACCAGGCCACGTGCCTGAAGATGCCAGACGACGCCGAGCGCGCTGCCCCAGGCGACCGTGGCGAGGTGGCCGGCGTTGCAGTGGCTGAGCAGCCGCAACGGCCGCCGCCCGCAGTGTTCGAGCACCACGCCGGCCGCCAGCCGGGAGGCTTCGTGATTGATCCGCTCGTCCTCGTCGAGGATCGCCAGCGCTTCGGCGAGGACGGCTTCCGGTCCGTCCGGGAGCTTCGCGAGGGCGCGGGAGACACCCCAGCTCAGGTTGACCGCCGTCGGCCGGGCCTGGGCGACGCGGTGCGCCTCGGCCTCGACGTCGCCCCCGGCGCGGGCCGCGAGCACGACACCGAGCGCCCCCGCCGCGCCGAGCGCCGGTGCCCCGCGCACCGCCAGCCGCTGGATGGCGTCGACGAGTTCGCCGACCGTGCGCAGTTCGAGCACGCGATACTCGGCGGGAAGGACGGTCTGGTCGATGATCGTGACCGCGCCACCGGTCCAGTCGATCGTTCTGCGCATGGCTCTCCCGTGAAATCCGGTTGTCCCGTCGCGACCGCCTCGGTGAGGATGCGGCTCGTGACCATTCAACGCCACCATCCGCCCGGTCTGCACCCCACGCCCACCTACCACCACGTGACCATCGTCGAAGGACGGCGGGACATCCACCTCGCCGGCCAGTGCCCGCTCGCCGATGACGGCAAGGTCGTCGAGGGCGGCGTGCTCGCCCAGGTCGACCAGGTCGTCGCGAACACCGCCGCCGCGCTCGCCTTCGCCAAGGCGACCCCGGCCGACGTCGTGCGCACGGTGATCTACGTGGTCACGCCGGACGCCGACGTGCTCTCGGCCGTGTGGGACCGGTTCGTCGAGTCGGAGATCGGGGAGGCCTTCACCACCGCGAGCACCCTGCTCGGCGTCGCGCAGCTCGGGTATCCCGGGCAGCTCGTCGAGCTCGACGTCACAGCCGCCACGGCCTGATCTCGCCGGCTTTGCGAAGTTCCGTGAAGGGCCCCTTCTTTACCCTCAGGGTAGTCAAGGAGGCCTTCACGGACCGCTGCCTTCGTCAGGTGATGATCGTGACGACAGGCTCTCCGGCCTTCGCGGCCCCGGCGAAGAAGGTCACCAGTTCGTCGTAGTACCCGCGCACGTAATCCAGCGCGTCGGGCTCGTCCCAGATCGACGGGTAGACCCCCTCGGCCTCGAGATCCGACAGCTCGACGCCTTGCGAGAGCCGATCGAACCCGGTCCGCGCCATCTCCGCCGAGATCGTCCGCACTTCCTCCGCGCTGAAATGCCGCGGCGGCCCGTCACTGTCCGCTTCCCCCAGCAAAGTCCCGCCCAGTACGAAATCGACTTCGAACCCGGCGCGCCCCGCCAGGAACCACAGCGCGTTCCACGCCTTGTCGATGTCCACCGCCCGCTCGGTTCCGGCGGCCTTTTCGGCATACGCCCAGTACCGCTCGGGCTCCTCGGTCAGTTCACGCAACTCGTCCGGCGTGACCCGCAGGTACGCCCCGCACATGCCCATCGGTCAGAGACCCGCCATCAGGTCGGTCTCGGTGATGCCCGGCCCCTGCCCGGCGCGGATGAACCACTCGACGCCGAACGCCTGCGCGAAGGCCTCGTCGGGCATCGCGAGGAAGAACGAATCCTCACTGATCTGGCTGGCGTGCGCGCGCATCGCGGCACGTTTGTACGGCAGGTACGCGGTGACGTCGACCCTCGCCGTCAGTACGGCTTCCGGCTTGCCGAACTCGGAACCGTCTTCGAAATCGGGAAGATCCTCCGCCTTCATCTGCCCGGTCCGCACCGCCTCCTCCATGCCGCGGCGCATCTCGTCACTGTTGCTGGTCGCCTCGTAGACCCGCGGCGTGCCCGCCAGCTCGGCCGCCCGCATCCCGACGCGATGCACCTGGATGTGATCCGGATGCCCGTAGCCGCCGTTGTCGTCGTAGACGGTCAGGACGTCGGCCTGCTCCTCGCGCAGGATCGCGGCCAGGCGCTGCGCGGCCTCCTCGACGTCGGCCTGCCAGAAGGTGCCGGGCACGTCGTTGCGCGGCTCGCCCATCATGCCGGAATCGGTGTACCCCAGGAACTCCACCCGCTTGGCCCCCAGGACCTCGGCGGAAGCGTGCGTCTCCTGCACGCGGCGCTGCCACAGCTCCTCTCCGTCGTCGAGGAAACCGTCCGGCACCTCGCCGACCTCCCCCCTGGTCGCGACGACGAGCACGACACGGTGACCTTCCTCGAAGGCTTTGCGCATGACGCCGCCCGCGACGATGCACTCGTCGTCGGGGTGGGCGTGAAAACTCACCAATGTGGCCATGGTGGTGAAACTACCGGGAGGCACCGACATATTCCGGAGATCGCCGGCCATCTGTGGTGCGGATCCGGCCGTCGGCGCGAGCTCACGCGGGGAAGGTCCGCCCGAGGAACTCCAGCGTCAGCGCCCAAGCCGCCGCGGCGGGCTCCGGCTGATGGAACATCGGCGCCACATGGTTGTGGAACGCGTGCCCCGCGCCCTCGTGGATGTGGATCTCCGCCCCGTCGTGGGAAGCCACCGCCTCGGCCAGCTTCCGCACCCCCTCGACGGGAATGTAGGGATCCGCGCCACCGAACTGGAACTGGATCGGGCAGGTGATCTCGTCCAGGAAGGGAAGTTGCTCCGGAACGCGCGAGCCGTAGTACGAAACCGCGACGTCCGGGTCGCCCTCGGCGGCGGCCGCGAAGGCCATCGAACCGCCGAGGCAGAAGCCGAAGACGCCCGCGCGGCCCTCGGTTTCGGGCAGCCCGCGCAGCGTCGCGAGTGTCGCGAGCACGTCACCGACGGCGCGTGCCGGGTCGAGTTGGCCGGCGACGGCCATCGAGGCCGAGATCCCGGCTTCGTCGTGCGTGGCCGACCAGCCGGGGGAGATCCGCCAGAACAGTTCGGGCACGGCGACGACGTAGCCGAGGGCTGCCAGGTCGGCGGCGACCGACTTGAGGTAGTCGTCGAGACCGAAGATCTCCTGGATCAGCACCAGACCCGGGCCGGAGCCGGATTCGGGCAGCCAGAGCGGGGCGTCGAACGAGCCGTCGGCGACGGTGACCTTGGTCATCGGGTTCCTTCCAGTGCGCGCACGAGGCAGTCCGCCACCAGGGCGGCCTGTGTGCCGTCGGGGTCGAGGTCGGGATCGAAGATGGTCAGCTCCAGCCCGGTGGCGCCGGGGATGGCGAGCAGGCCGCGGAGCAGTTCGACGAGCTTGTCCGGGCTGAGCCCGCCGGGATCGGGACTGTCCACAGCGGACACGAATTCCGGATCGAGCGTGTCGATGTCGATGTGGATCCAGAAACCGTCCAGCGGCGCGAAGATCTCGCGGGCGGCGGCGAGCGCGCCGCCGGTGCCGGACGCCATGATCTCCTGGCTCGTGACGACGCGAAGCCCGGCTTCCCGCGCCTCGGCGGACTCCTCCGCACGGACTCCGAGCACGAGGACGTCTTCGTCCCGGACGTAAGGACCCAGACCGTCCACATCGGCCAGTTCCGGCTGGCCACGGCCGGTGACGACGGCGAGGGCCTCACCGCCGACCGAGGCGACGTGGTCGGAATTGCCGAGATGCCGGAAGTCGTCGTGCCCGTCGAAGTAGACGATGCCGAAGCGTCCTTCGCGACGCAGAGTCAGCATGGCGGCGAGCGCGATCGAACAGTCGCCGCCGAGTACCACCGGGAAGCCGCCGTCCGCGCGGATCTTCGCCAGCCGTCCGGCGAGGGCCGCGGTGTAGGTCGCGATCCCGGCCGCGTTGCGCACGCCGCTGCCGGGCGACCAAGCGGGCAGATACCGCGGCGGGGTGACGACCCCGCCGTCCCTCGCGCCCAAACGGGTGAGCAGGCCGTGGTCACGCAGCGCGCCTGGAGCCTTGTAGCAGCCGGGGACCACACCTTCGGCGGGCGGGCGCAGTCCGAGATTGGACGGTGCGTCGAGCAGTACGAAATTCCCCATGCCCCCACCGTAGTAGTGACGCCTGGTGCGACGCCGTCCGTCCCTTTAGGTTGAAGGGGACGGACAGAGGAGGCTCAATGGCGGAGCGGACGAAATACATCCTCGACGAAGCGGACATGCCGACCAGGTGGTACAACGTCGTCCCGGATCTGCCGGAGCCGCCACCGCCGCCGTTGCATCCGGGCACCCGTGAACCGGTCGGCCCGGACGATCTCGCGCCCCTGTTCCCGCAGGCGCTCATCGCCCAGGAAGTCAGCACCGAACGATACATCGACATCCCGGAAGAGGTCCTCGACGTCTACCGGCTCTGGCGGCCGTCGCCGCTGTTCCGCGCGAGGCGGCTGGAGAAGGCGCTCGGCACTCCCGCTCGCATCTACTACAAGTACGAGGGTGTCAGCCCGGTCGGCTCGCACAAACCCAACACCGCGGTCCCGCAGGCGTTCTACAACGCGGCGGAGGGTGTCACGAGGCTGACCACGGAAACCGGCGCCGGGCAGTGGGGGAGCGCGCTCGCGTTCGCGTGCGCCACTTTCGGGCTCGAGTGTGAGGTGTGGCAAGTCCGCGCCTCGTTCGACCAGAAGCCGTATCGCAAGCTGATGATGGAGACCTTCGGCGCGACGGTGCATCCGAGCCCGTCCGAGCTGACCGAATCCGGCCGTGCGATCTTGGCCGCGGACCCGGACTCGACCGGGAGCCTCGGCATCGCGATCAGCGAGGCGGTCGAGCAGGCGGCGCGGGCGGAGAACACGCGTTACGCGCTCGGCAGCGTGCTCAACCACGTGCTGCTGCACCAGACGATCATCGGCGAAGAGGCGCTCAAGCAGTTCGAACTGGCCGGGGACACCCCGGACGTCCTCGTCGGCTGCACCGGCGGCGGATCCAACTTCGGCGGGCTCGCCTTCCCGTTCCTGCGCGAAAAACTCGCCGGGCGGATGGACCCGGTGATCCGCGCGGTCGAACCGGCCGCCTGCCCGACCCTCACCCGTGGGAAGTACGCGTACGACTTCGGGGACACCGCCGGGTTGACGCCGTTGCTGAAGATGCACACGCTCGGCCACGACTTCATCCCCGACCCGATCCACGCCGGCGGCCTGCGCTACCACGGGATGTCGCCGCTGATCTCGCATATCTACGAACTCGGGCTGATCGACGCGGTCGCCATCGGGCAGGAGGACTGCTTCGCGGCAGGCGTGCGGTTCGCCCGCGCGGAGGGCATCATCCCCGCGCCCGAGCCGACTCACGCGCTCGCCGCGTGCATCCAGGAAGCGTTGCGGTGCAAGGAAACCGGGGATGAGAAGGTGATTCTTACCGCGCTGTGCGGGCACGCGCACCTCGACCTCCCGGCGTACGGCGCGTACCTGGCGGGCGACATCTCCGACCACGCGCTGTCCGACGAGGTTCTCGAGAAGTCCCTCGCCGGCCTCCCTTAGTCCTCACGCGGATGTCATGAAAGGGTCGTTCCTGACGTTTTTCGTCCTGAACGACCCTTTCCTGACACTCGAAAGTGAGTCAGCCGGTCACCTCGTGGCCCGACGTGAGCCGACCGTGTCCTGATTGTCCACAAGAGACACTATTCCACGCTGGAATGCCCGGTTCATGTATATGTGTACCTTTCGTGACTGAGGTCGTGAGTGATGAAGAGCGTTGGAACCCAATGCCACGGAGCTTAAGGTGATCTTGGATGGAGCCGACTGCGCCTCTCAGTGTCCACCAAGGACATTTTCGCTGACTCAATGTCTGATTGATGCCCGGATGGTCGATTTCACGAGGGGGTCGTGGGTGGCGTTTCGGGTTAGAACCCGAAACGCCACTCACGACCAACCCGACCCACGACCAGGGCCTTCACCCATCTGCCGACCTCGCCCAAGATCAACTTAAGCTACGTGACCTTGCGTTGGAACCCTCTTTATCACTCACGACAGTGAAGAAACCGCGAACTGTCCAAGTGGAGCACTGTCATCTCAGGTGTGTCCCCTGTGGACAGTCGAGCAGGCGTGTCAGGTCTCTTAGGGGTCCTAACAGAATGAGTGGGCTTTGAGTCGGCGCCAGCAGATAATGGCGCAGCCGATGGTGAGGAAGGCTTCGTGGAGGTCGTCGCGGACC
>NZ_JBWKEB010000015.1:91410-238025 GCF_056435665.1 Amycolatopsis sp. NPDC043887 | reverse complement strand
CATTCCGAACCCGGAAGCTAAGCCTGACAGCGCCGATGGTACTGCAACCGAAGGGTTGTGGGAGAGTAGGACACCGCCGGACTAACATTGATAAAGGGTCCAGGCCCCGGTCGAGAACCACGAGTTCTCCCGGGGCCTGGACCCTTTTCATGTCCGCCCTCGCCAAGTGGTAGCAAAGGTCCCTTGCTCCCCGCGGCGTCGTCAGCAGCTGGGCCGGCCAACCGCGCGCCGGCGCACAGGCGACGAGAAGACCAGCGAAGTCGTCGTCTCCCCATAGCGCTGCATCCGCTCTACGAGTGCCTCCAACTCCGCAGTGTTCCGGCAGGCGACTCGCACCAGCCAACACTCGTCACCCGTGACGTGATCGGCGTCGAGGATCTGGGGAAGCGGGAGGATGGTTTCGCGGAAGCGCGCCGTGTCCAAACTCCGCACCTTCGCCCGGACCATCGCCTCGATCGGTAACCCGAGCTTCGCCACGTCGACGTTGGCCGAGTATCCGGTGATGATCCCCTTCTCCTCGAGCCGACGAACCCGCTCGGTCACCGCGGGCGCGGACAGCGACACTCGCCGACCGAGTTCCGAGAAGGTCAACCGGCCGTCGGACTGGAGCAGTTCGAGTAGCTGCCAGTCTAGATCGTCGAGGTTCACAGAACTCCAGGTTGATCGTCGTGCCCACCAGGAAACTCCAGGCTAGCCGTCGGCAACACCTGGATCTTCCGATGTCGTGGATGATCACTGGTCAGCAGGATTGAGACATGACGACCGAACCCCGCGTACTCATGTTTCCGGCCTTGGCCAGCGCGTCCGCGGCCGCGCTCCTGCGTGCCGAGCTCGCTCTCGAAGTCGACCCGGATGATCTGGCCCGAGACCTCACCTCTGGTGCTCGGCAGGGGTACGTGGTCGTCGAGACCCGAGCTCCTGAAGCCTTCGCGTCGGCTCGCATCCCAGGCGCGATCAACCTCCCGTACCGGAAGATGACGCCCGAGTCGGTCCGCGGGCTGGACCGTGAACTCGTCTACGTCTGCTACTGCGAAAGCATCCACTGCAACGCCGCGACCAAGGGAGCACTGAGGCTCGCGGAACTCGGCTTCAAGGTCAAGCGCCTGTCCGGCGGCATCACCGCCTGGCAAGCGTCCGGCTATCCCGTCGACCGGGACGCCTCGATACTCGCTATCACCTCGACGTCCACTCCCCGCTGCGCCTGCTGACCAAATAAGCAGGGGACCTTTGCTACCGCCGCCTCGAGTGGTAGCAAAGGTCCCCTGCTCTCCCGGCGGTCGTAGGCTGGAGACGTGACCGTTCCCAAGTTGCTCGTCATCCAGCCGGATGCATCAGACCCGATCGGCCCCCTCGGTGACTGGCTCACCGAGGCGGGAGCTGAACTCGACATCCGGTTGCTGCCCGATCAGGCGATCCCCTCCGATCTTGCTGGGTATGCGGGCGTCGTATGCCTCGGCGGTGGGATGGGCGCCAACGATGATGGCGATCATCCGTGGCTGGCGGACGTACGGAAGCTTCTTTCGAAGGCCGCGGGTGCGCGCATCCCGACGCTCGCGATTTGCCTCGGTGGTCAGCTCCTGGCGGTGGCGTTGGGCGGCAGCGTCGCCACAGGTGATCAAGGGCCTGAGGTCGGCCCCGGCCTTGTGTCCAAGAAGGACGCTGCCTGGACCGACCCGCTCTTCGCGGACTTACCGCTCATGCAGGACGTCCTGCAGTTTCACAACGACGTGATCACCCGGCTGCCCGCAGGCGCCGAGCTCCTCGCCTCTTCGCCGCGGTACGCCTACCAGGCCTTCCGATTCGACCGTTGTGCCTACGGTGTCCAGTTCCATATCGAGACGACGCCGGATGTGGTCCTCGACTGGGCGCGGCAGTCGCCGGAAATGGCAGAACTCACCCGGCCGGACGCACTGACCCCGGAAAACCTCGCTCGGGTGCATGCCGACATCACCGAAACCTGGCAGCCGTTCGCCCATCGCTTCGTCCGTCTGGTGTCCGGCGACCTCGTCCCGGCTGCGGACCGTCAACGTACATTGCCGATGGCTTAACGACTTATGTCTCAAATACGTATGGGTTATTAACACTCGGGTCTTGCCGTCAGGTACCTTGCGAAGGGAATTTCGAAGGGTTCGGAGGTCGGGGTGGAGCCCTCAGTCTTGGTCGTGCTCGTCGTCGTCACGGCCCTAATTTTCGATTTCACGAACGGGTTCCACGACACGGCCAACTCGATGGCAACGTCGATCGCCACCGGGGCGTTGCGTCCCAAGGTCGCGGTGACGATCTCCGCGGTCCTGAACCTGGTCGGAGCGTTCCTGTCGGTCGAGGTAGCCAAGACCATCTCCAATGGACTCGTCGACGACTCCAAGATCGGACCGGCGATCGTGTTCGGCGGCCTGGTCGGGGCGATCGTGTGGAACCTGATCACGTGGTTCGTCGGACTGCCGTCCAGCTCGTCCCACGCGCTCTTCGGCGGGCTGATCGGTGCCACGTGGGTATCGGCCGGGACGGACTCAGTCCATTTCGGAAAGATCATCGAGAAGGTGCTGGTCCCAGCGGCACTCTCGCCGGTTTTGGCCGGCCTCGTCGCGATGATCGTGACGTACTTCGTCTACCGGATCTTCGTTCGCCGGGGCCGTACGGCTGGCTTCCGGGTCGGCCAGATCATTTCGGCCTCGCTGGTCTCGCTCGCCCACGGCACGAACGACGCGCAGAAGACGATGGGCGTCATCACGCTGACGATGATCACCGCCGGAACCCTCCCCGCCGGGGCCGGGCCGCCGCTTTGGGTGATCGTCAGCGCGGCGCTGGCGCTCGCGCTCGGCACGTACCTGGGTGGCTGGCGAATCACCTTCACGCTGGGTAAAGGCCTGACGGACATCGATGGCCCGCAGGGCTTCGCCGCGCAGACCAGCTCGGCGGCGGTCATTCTCGCCTCGACGAATTTCGGCTTTCCGCTTTCGACGACCCACGTCTGCTCCGGCGGCATCGTCGGTTCCGGGGTGGGCAGGAACGAATCACCGGTTCGCTGGCGCACAGCCGGCCGCATGGTGACCGCCTGGCTGTTCACACTTCCCGCCGCTGCCATCGTCGGTGCCGCGGCCGGCCTCGTGACGTCGACGGGCACGGTGGGCACGATCGCCGTTGGTGTCGCGGGCCTGGCGATCGGTATCGGGATCTATCTCCTTTCACGGCGAAGCCCCGTCAACGCGGGCAGCTTCGCCACCCCCGCCCCGACCGTTCCTGAACAGGAAGTCGGCAGGATCGCCGCCTAGGAGAGCAAGGGACCTTTGCTACCGCCTCGACGCGGCAGCAAAGGTCCCTTGCTCCCTTGCGCGTCCGTCTGGTCTCGGGCGGCAGGGCGACTACGGTGGAAGCCGATGGTTGAGCGCGCCAGGCCGACCGCTTCCGTGGCGAGATACGGCTTCACCGACCCCCGTGCCGACGGGCAGCTGCGTGCTGCCGGTTGGTGGACCGAGTCCGGCCCGGACGGCTCCGCCGCCGCCGTGATGTCGGCACTTTCCCGTGCAGCGGATCCCGATCTCGCGCTGAGCGGGCTGGACCGGATCAGGGAAGCCGACCCCGGTACCTGGCATGAGCTCGACCAGGCGCTCCGCACAAACCGAACCTTCCGCGGCCGGTTGCTCGGTGTTCTGGGCACTTCGAGCGCGCTCGCGGACTTCCTGGTCGCGAACACCGACTGCTGGAAAACCCTCCAGGGTGAGAAGAACATTGCCCCGGATCAGTACGTGAGCAGTCTTCTCGACCACTTGCGACCAGACGGAGAGCTGCTCACAGGGCTCGAGTCGGAGCAAGCTCTTCGCATCGGCTACCGCGAACTGCTGCTCGGAATAGCTGCGGCCGACCTCGGGCATCTCGTCGAACCCGGCCTCCGCCCGCCACCCTATGCCGAGATCGGGGCCCAGCTCACGACGCTGGCCGAAGCCGCGCTGATCGTCGGGCTGCTGGTCGCGGAGGCCGAGGTGAGTGCCGCTGCCGAAGGCCACCTGGCCGTGATCGCGATGGGCAAATGCGGCGGTCGAGAGCTGAACTATGTAAGCGACGTGGATGTCATCTTCGTCGGAGATGGAGATCTTTCGGTATCTACGCGGCTGGCCAGCACGATGATGCGTGTGGTCGGCAAGGCATGTTTCGAGGTCGATGCGGCGTTGCGACCGGAGGGCAAGGCGGGCGCCTTGGTCCGAACCCTCGACGGCCATGCCGCCTACTATCAGAAGTGGGCCAAGACCTGGGAGTTTCAGGCCTTGCTCAAAGCGCGGCCGGTCGCAGGCGATGCCGAGCTCGGGCGTCAGTACGCGGAGATGGTCGCACCGAAGGTGTGGGCAGCGGCCGATCGGGAGAATTTCGTTCCCGAGGTGCAGAAGATGCGGCGCCGCGTCGAAGGCCATGTGCCGTCCGCGCACGCTGAACGGGAGCTCAAGCTGGGGCGCGGTGGCCTTCGCGACGTCGAGTTCGCCGTGCAGTTGCTGCAACTGGTCCACGGCCGGATCGACGCTGAGCTGCGTTCCCCGTCCACGATGGACGCACTCGCTGCCTTGGGGGACGGCGGATACGTTGGCCGGAAGGACGCCGCGGAGCTCGCTTCGTCCTACGAGTTCCTCCGGACCATCGAGCACCGGCTCCAGCTTCGCCGACTACGGCGTACGCACTTGTTCCCTGCCACTTCGGACGTCAGCGAGCTGCGAACGGTCGCGAGAGCGAGCGGTGTGCGCCCGGCCCGGGGTAGAGGTGAAGGGGACGTGTTGGTGGCGGAGTTCCGCCGCCACCTGCAGAGCATCCGGCGTCTTCACGAGAAACTCTTCTATCGGCCCCTGTTGCAATCGGTCGCGAACGTGCCGACCGAAGCACTGCGGCTGACCACAAAACAGGCGGAGAGCCGCCTTGCCGCCCTCGGCTACGCCGCGCCGGATGGGGCCCTGCAGCACATCAAGGCACTGACTGCGGGAATGTCCCGCCGGGCGGCCATCCAGCAAGCTCTGCTGCCGGTCTTGTTGGACCTTCTCGCCGACACTCCAGACCCTGACCGTGGCCTCCTGTCCTATCGGAAGGTCTCGGAAGCACTCGAAGAAACGCCCTGGTACCTCAGGGTTCTTCGGGACGAGGGTGCCGTCGTCGAGCGGCTCGCATTCCTGCTCGGCACATCACGTCTGGTGCCCGACCTGCTGGCCAGAGCGCCGGAAGTACTGCAGTTGCTCGGCGATCCAGCGCGGCTGGCCGGCCGTACTCCGGCGGAGGTAGCCACTTCACTGCGAGCTGCCGTGCGGCGTCAGCCGGGCTTGAATGCCGCTGTCGCGGCCGCGAGATCGTTGCGTCGGCACGAGATGCTCCGGATCGCGTCGGCGGATTTGTTGGGGCTGCTCGATGTCCCAGCCGTCTGCGAGGCGCTGTCCAGTGTGTGGGTCGCCGTGCTTCAAGGTGCCCTGGCTGCTGCTTTTCGCCAGCGCCAGGCCGAGCTCGGCCAGACCCCCGCGAAGATCGCCGTCATCGGAATGGGACGGTTGGGCGGGGCCGAACTCGGCTACGGATCGGACGCGGACGTTCTCTTCGTGTGCGAGCCCGCAGAGGGCGTGTCGGACTCCGAAGCAGCGAAGTTCGCTTCCTCCGTCGCCGAGACGGTCCGCAAGATCCTCGGTGCCCCCAGCGCCGACCCGGCACTGATCGTCGACGCCGATCTCCGTCCGGAGGGGCGGAGCGGCCCGTTGGTGCGAACCCTCGAGTCCTACCGCAGCTACTACGGGCGGTGGGCCGAGGTCTGGGAATCGCAGGCGCTGCTCCGGGCTCGGTTCATCGCCGGTGACGACGACCTCGGCGCGCGGTTCATCGAGATGATCGACCCCATCCGCTACCCGCCGGCAGGCCTCGACTCGGTCCGCGTGCGGGAGATCAGGCGGATCAAGGCGCGCGTGGAAACGGAACGGATGCCCAGGGGCGCCGACCCGACCCGGCACACGAAACTCGGCCGTGGAGGGCTCGCTGACGTGGAATGGACGGTGCAGCTCATGCAGCTGCGTCATGGACACGAAGTCGAAGGGCTTCGGACCACGTCGACGATCGAGGCCCTGAAGGCCGCGGCAGAGGCGGGGCTCGCCGAGCCCGCCGAGATCGAGTCCCTGACCGAGGCCTGGTTGCTGGCGACGCGTGTCCGTAACGCCGGGATGCTGGTCCGCGGTAAGGCGGTCGACGAAATCCCCAGCTCCGGTCGCGATCTCGCCGCGGTCGCACGAGTGCTCGGCTACTCGGCCGATGACGATCCAGGCGAGTTCCTCGATGCCTACCGGCGGACGACGCGACGTGCCCATGCGGTCGTGGAGACCCTTTTCTACCAAGGCTGACCGCTCTGACCTGTGGTTAGGGAGCAAGGGACCTTTGCTGTCGCTTGCCCGGGTTGGGGGGACGGCAGCAAAGGTCCCTTGCTCACACTCGGCGTCGCGGACGATGGGTGGCCCTTACAGTGGACTGGTGACTGTGCGCGAGCCCTTTCGCACCCGGATCAAGGTGCGTCATTACGAGCTGGACACCCTCGGCCATCTCAACCATGCCGTGTACCACTCGTACGGCGAGGTCTCCAGACTTGAGCTGATGGAACTCGCAGGCGGCCTCAACGCGGGTATGCGTGAGGCGAATCTTGCTTTCGTGCTGCTCGAATCCCACATCGTCTTCCGACGCGAGCTTCGGGCAGGCGATGTCGTCGACGTGACCTGCGATGCCAAGTTCGGCACCGGCAAGACCTTCCACATGGACTCGAACATCTACAAGATCGACGGCACCCTCTCGGCGGAGATCACGTGCACGCTGGGGTTGATGGATCTCGAGCGACGCAAACTGGTGGACGACCCGCGTGGCCGCATCGAGCGAGCGGGCGTCGACCTGAAGGTTCTCTCCACTTCGGAGTAGCCGTACTACCTGGTCCATAAGAAACGCCGGTGGTGAGGGCGCTTCCGCACCTCACCACCGGCGTGCTCTTGGTGTTCCTACCGCACGATCACACGTCGTAGTACAGCGAGAACTCGTACGGGTGCGGACGCAGCCGCAGCGGGTCGATCTCGTTCTCACGCTTGTAGGAGATCCACGTTTCGATCACATCGGGAGTGAACACGCCGCCCTCGAGCAGGTAGTCGTGGTCGGCTTCCAGCGTGTCGAGAACCGCGCCAAGGTCGCCCGGGACGAGTTTGACGTTCTGGGCCTCCTCCGGCGGAAGCTCGTAGAGGTCCTTGTCGATGGGCTCCGGCGGTTCGATCTTGTTCTTGATGCCGTCGAGACCGGCCATCATCATCGCCGAGAAAGCGAGGTACGGGTTGCCGGACGAGTCCGGGCACCGGAACTCGGCGCGCTTGGCCTTCGGGTTGTTGCCCGTGATGGGGATACGGACACAAGCCGACCGGTTCCGCTGCGAGTACACCAGGCTGACGGGGGCCTCGAAGCCCGGCACGAGCCGGTGGTACGAGTTGACGGTCGGGTTGGTGAAGGCCAGCAGGCTCGGCGCGTGCTTGAGCAGACCACCGATGTAGTGGCGGGCGGTGTCGGACAGACCCGCGTATCCCGACTCGTCGTGGAACAGCGGCGTGCCGTCCTTCCACAGCGACTGGTGGCAGTGCATGCCCGAGCCGTTGTCGCCGGCGAGCGGCTTCGGCATGAAGGTCGCGGTCTTGCCGGCGGCGAACACGGTGTTCTTCACGATGTACTTGAACAGCTGCAGGTCGTCCGCAGCGTGCAGCAGCGTGTTGAACTTGTAGTTGATCTCGGTCTGGCCGGCGGTGCCCACCTCGTGGTGCGCGCGCTCGATCTCGAAACCGGAGCCCTGCAGGTTACGGACGATCTCGTCGCGCAGGTCGGCGAAGTGGTCGACCGGCGGGACGGGGAAGTAGCCGCCCTTGAACTTCGTCTTGTAACCCTGGTTGCCGCCCGGCACGTCGGCACCGGTGTTCCACCAGCCCTCGACGGAGTCGATCTCGTGGAAAGAGGCGTGCTCGGCCGAGTCGAACCGGATCGAGTCGAAGATGTAGAACTCGGCCTCGGGGCCGAAGAACACGTTGTCCGCTACGCCGTACTCGGAGATGTACTGCTCGGCCTTGCGCGCGATGTTGCGCGGGTCGCGGCTGTACGCCTCGCGGGTGAACGGGTCGTGCACGAAGAAGTTCAGCGAGAGCGTCTTCGCCTTGCGGAACGGGTCGATACGAGCCGTCTCGGGGTCCGGGAGGAGCAGCATGTCGGATTCGTGGATCGACTGGAAACCACGCACCGAGGAGCCGTCGAAGGCCAGGCCTTCTTCGTAGGCTTCCTCGTTGAACGCCTTCGCCGGAACGGTGAAGTGCTGCATAACGCCGGGCAGGTCGCAGAACCTGACGTCGACGACCTCTACGTTCTCGTCGGCGATTAGGCGCTGAATGTCGTCTGGAGTAGTGGGCACCCTCGGTGACTCCTTCTCGTTCGTTGCCGGCGGCAGTACTCTCTTCGGCTCACGCTAAGAGCGCGGTGTTGCCCGACCGTCACCCGTATGTTTCGCCAGTGTTAACGGGGCGGCGATATCGGGTAGTCGACCAGGGCGAATGTGGTCGGCGCCACCGGCATACCCTGGATGGGTGGCGAGATGGACCGGAGAATGGCTACCCGGAGCCGGCGATGAGACGACGGCCGGTGGCGAGGGTACGCAGCGTTGGCGTGGTGAGCGACTCGGCTTGCCCCAGTCGGGTGTCGGTTCGGTAGCGGGCGGCGGTGCACGCCTGCTTGGGCTGCTCATCGACCTTGTTCTCGCCTCGCTGGTCACCACCCTCTTCGTGACTCCCAGCCTTCAGGATCCGGCCGTCATGCAGACCTTCAACCTCTGGTCGGTCGGCGTCTGGGCAGCGATCACGGTCATTCCCGCCGCCTTCTTCGGGTTCACCCCCGGTATGGCAGTGGTCGGAATCCGCGTCGCCAGGTTCGACGGCGCGCAAATGGTCGGTGTGTGGCGTGCAGCAGTGCGAGGGGCGCTGACCTTTGTGATCATTCCAGCCGCGATCCGCAACATCGACGGGCGAAGCTGGCTCGACCGGCTGACCGGAACCGTCGTAATCCGCATGCGATGACCACAGGTGGAGAGCAAGGGACCTTTGCTCTCGCCGGAGGAAGCGGCAGCGGTCAGGCGGCCGGTGTCGCAGGCACGCTCCCGAGATCTGGAGGCGGTCGTTGTCGGGCGCGGCGATGGGCTGCTCGCAGGTCTTGGATCACCACCAGCGGCTCGTCACGTAGCTGTGCCGGGCTCGCCTGGACGACGATGAGGCCTGGAGCGACCAGGGCCGGCATCTCGGACCTCTTGTCCGGTTCGAGAGAGACTTCGTCGTAGCGGACTTGCAGCGCGACGCCGACCTGCGGCCACCAGGCATCGGCGATCCCGACAACCACTCCGTCCGGAGTCCGTAGCTCTGCCTTCCGCATGGGTTTGGGCAGGTCGCTGCGCTCGACCACAGACTCCAGCCACTGCTCGACGGCGGAGTCGACACCGTCCTGGAGGGCGTTGACGACTATTCGAGGGAGCGCCGAGCCGATCGTGCTGGCCTGAGCCAGCTCGTCTCGAAGTTCCTCTGAAGTGCAGAGGCCGCGGTGGACCGCGTCGTGGATCATCGCCCGCACCGACCTGAGCTCGTCCATACGTCGAGCGGCGTCGATGAGAGCCCGGGCTAGAGGAGCGACAGGCAGTCCGTCGATCTCCACTGGTTCCGGCAGGTGGATCGTTCGTTCTACGACGGCGAATCCCCAGGTGGCGACCTTGCTCCGGTGGGGGATCAGGGTGTGCGCCCGTCTTTCTGGCGGGAGTCTTCGGACCCCGTACAATCTGGCGGCCTGCACTCCGGTGAGCATCGCCTCCGGGCCCGCGTGAGTCAGTGCGACCCTCAAGAGCTGGTACTTGGTCGGCGTGGCACTGGTCAGAAGGATGACGCCGGGTATCGGACGGCGCCACGGGCCGCCTTCGCGGCAACGGCGCGAGATCGAGGAATGGGAGTGCCCGAGGGCGACAAGTTTCGCCCGGGCGGCCACGCCGTCCGGGAACATCGCTGCCAGCGCCCTCTGCCGGGCGCTCGAGGTTCCGTCCACACAGTGATCATGCGACCACCCACCGACAGTTTTGCCCGGAAACGAATCAGGGGTCCTTTGCTACCGCACGCGGCGGTAGCAAAGGACCCCTGATCCTCGTTTCGTCAGCGGCGACGGATGGTGCGCTGGACGTTGCGCATCTTCGCGCCGGCGGGCATCGGGCCCTTGGGCATGGCGGCACCGCGGTTGCCGAGTGCGGCCAGCTTCGCTTCCAGCGCGTCGACCTGGGCGGGCTTGAGGTTGCGCGGCAGCTTCATCAGGTGGCTCTGCAGCTTCTTCAGCGGCACCTGCTGGTCTTCGTTACCGATGATCACGTTGTAGATCGGTGTCTCACCGATCAGGCGGGACACACGCTTCTTCTCCTGCGCGAGCAGGGACTTCACGCGGTGGGGCGCACCCTCGGCGACGAGCACGACACCCGGACCACCGAGAACTCGGTGCACGGCGTCGAGCTGGGTGGTGGCCGCCACGGTCGGCGTCACCTTCCAGCGGCCGCGCATGTTCTCGAGCGCCCACGCCGCGGCGCCCGGCTGCCCGTCGGCCTTCGAGTACACGGTCTTTTGGACCCGCCTGCCGAAAATGATCACAGCGGCGAGCGCGCCGAGCAGGATGCCCAGCGGCAGCACGACCCAGTGGACGTCGAAGATGAACCCGATGCCGAACACGACACCGGTGATGACCAGGAGCGATCCGACCATCCAGGGGATGAGCGCCTTGTCTTCCTTACGCTGCATCTTGAAGGCCTCGAAGATCTGCCCGCGGCGAGCCTTGCTCGCGGCACGCTTCTCCTTCTTGGCCAGCTTCGCTGCTTCCTTGTCCTGCTTTCCCGCCATGTGACCAGGATACGGCCGCGTGCCCTGCGCCGATCCCGTCGGGCCCTCTGCGAGGATCGGGACGTGGTTAGCGCATCGTCCCCGAAGAGTCGTCCAGGCCTGCTCGATGGGCTCGATCCCGAGCAACGCGCCGCCGCCTGCGCGCCGAGGGGGCCGGTCTGTGTCCTCGCGGGGGCAGGGACCGGCAAGACTCGGACGATCACACACCGCATCGCCCACCTGGTCCGTTCCGGCCACGTCGCCGCTGGTCAGGTCCTCGCTGTCACCTTCACGACCCGCGCCGCAGGTGAGATGCGCACGCGTCTTCGGGGGCTGGGTGTGGACGCCGCCCAGACGCTCACGTTCCACGCCGCCGCCCGTCGCCAGTTGCGGTATTTCTGGCCTCAGGTTGTCGGGGACCGGCCCTGGGAGCTGCTCGAGAACAAGTTCCGCTACATCAGCCAAGCCGCCAACAAGGCTGGCCTCGGCACCGAGACGGAACTACTGCGTGACCTCGCCAGTGAGATCGAGTGGAGCAAGGCCTCTTTGGTATCGCCGGACGACTATCCGGCGGTAGCCGCACGGACGCAGCGGGACACACCGGCGCCCGCATCGCAGGTCGCGGAGGTCTACCGCAACTACGAGAAGGTCAAGAACGCCGCCCAGGTGCTCGACTTCGACGACCTGCTCCTGCACACCACGGCCGTCCTCGAGGAGCACACGGTGGTAGCCCAGGAGTTCCGCGAGCGCTATCGCTGCTTCGTCGTCGACGAGTATCAGGACGTCACCCCGCTGCAGCAGCGGCTGCTCGACGCCTGGCTCGGCGGCCGTGACGACTTGACCGTCGTCGGCGACGCCAACCAGACCATCTATTCGTTCGGTGGTGCTTCTCCCCGGCCGCTCCTGGAGTTCACGCGGAGGTTCCCCGAGGCGACAGTCGTGAGGCTCGAGCGGGACTACCGGTCGACTCCGGAGGTCGTGGCTCTCGCCAATCAAGTGATCGGTGCCGCGCGCGGCCGCCCTGCGGGGTCGAGGTTGAAGCTGATCGGCCAGCGCCCTTCCGGGCCGGTCCCGCGGTTCGCCGAATACGACGACGAGACCGCTGAGGCCGCGGCTGTCGCGCGCAGGATCCGTGATCTGCTCGACAGCGGAGTGGCGGCCAGCGAGATCGCGGTGCTTTACCGCGTCAACGCCCAATCAGAAGCCTACGAGCAGGCTCTGGCGGAGATGGGCATCCCGTACCTGGTCCGCGGCGGCGAGCGGTTCTTCGCCAGGGCCGAGGTCCGGCAGGCCATGTCCGCGCTGCGGATGGCGTCGACCGACACCTACACCGGCGAGCTGGTGACCCACGTGCGCTCGGTTCTCGCGAAGGTGGGGCTCACCGACCAGCCTCCTGCCGGAGGCGCGGCGAAAGAGCGGTGGGACGCGCTTCTTTCGATCGTCGAGTTGGCCGAGGAGCTGGCTTCCACCGTCGAAGATGCGGCTCTCCCTCGCTTCGTGGCGGAGCTCGAACAGCGGGCGACAGCGCAGCATCCGCCGACGGTGGAGGGCATCACCCTGGCCTCGCTTCACGCGGCGAAAGGTCTCGAATGGGACGCCGTGTTCCTCGTGGGGCTCGCCGAGGGAACCATGCCGATCCTCCACGCCGACGGCGACGACGCGGCCATCGAGGAAGAGCGCCGCCTCTTCTATGTCGGCGTCACAAGAGCCCGAGAGCATCTCTCGTTGTCGTGGGCCTTGGCCAGGACGCCGGGAAATCGCCGTAATCGGCGACGCAGCAGATTCCTCTACGGCCTCATCCCCGAAGACCACCCGGCGGCGCGGGTCGCCCGATCGCAGCAGCCGAAGCAGTCCGGTAGCAAGGCCCGGTGCCGCGTGTGCGGCGGGCCGCTGCTGGAGACACTCGACATCAAGCTCGGCCGGTGCTCCCGTTGCCCGTCCAACGTGGACGAGCAGCTGCTCGAGAAGCTGAAGTCCTGGCGAGGGGAGCGCTCGCGGGAGCTCAAGGTGCCGGCCTTCGTCGTTTTCACGGACGCGACGCTCGTCGCCATCGCCGAGCAGCGGCCTACCGATGACACGGCGTTGTGTGCCATCTCCGGGATCGGTGCGACGAAGCTTGAGCGCTTCGGGGCGGAGGTTCTCGACGTCGTGCGGGCCTCGGTGGAGACTTGACCGCGTTCCAGGCTTGATCCACGCGGCGAACCTGCTGCTCAGAGCCGATCTTCGCAACTTCGACGGATTTTCTGGAAAATAAGTTGCCCTGGTGTGGCCGGGGGCAATAACCTGCAGGTACCGGGCGGGAAGCGCCCGGTCTGGGGAAGAAAATCTACAACACAGCGTAGACCGCAGGTCGGTTCGCGCGCGACAGAGAAAGGTGGTGCCGGTGAAATGACGATCAACATGATGCTCGCGAACCCTGGCACCCGTCTGTCCTGCGTCGCGGAAGTCCCGCAGGCTCAGCGCCAGGGCACCTTTGTGCCCGCGAGCATCCTCGCCGCCCGTGGCACCCAGCGTTTCGACCTGAGCTGGATCGCCGCTGACAAAACCTTCACGCACGCTGCCGCCCTCGGTGGGGCGTACGTGAACGGTGGCGTCGATCTGCCGGTCATCAAGCAGTTCCGTGTTCCGTTGTCCGAACGGGAGCGAAGTTCCTGACCTAGTCAGGACCAGAGGCTCACGAAGGCCGCGGAACCGGTTACCGGATCCGCGGCCTTCGTGTTTTTTGCTGCACAGACAAGTTGGCTGCACAACCTAATTGGGGTTCAGCGTTGTCCAGTTCCACCGTGAGTACGAAATCCGTTACGGCACAGAGGAGTGCACCTATGTCATCGGCCATAGCTTTCGCGCCGGGGGAGGCCCTGCCCTTCGCCGACGCCGGCGTCGTCGACCTGCTCGACGCCATCGACTCGCCCGAGTCGATGCTTCCCTGCCGTTCGGGCGACGCGGACCTGTGGTTCGCCGAATCGCCGGCAGAGCTCGAGCGGGCGAAGGCGTTCTGCGTGGACTGCCCGGTCCGTTCCGCCTGCCTCGCGGGCGCCCTTTCGCGGCGTGAGCCGTGGGGTGTCTGGGGTGGCGAAATCTTCGAGCGCGGCGTTGTCGTCGCGCGGAAGCGGCCCCGTGGCCGCCCCCGGAAGAACGCGGTCGTCGAGCCCGCCGCCGAGGCTCGCCCCGTCGCGCGCAAGGTCGAGCGGAGCGCAGCGGCATGACCGTCGAACTCATCACCACCAGGGATTACGAGGCGCGGACGGGAACTCACGCGCCGACCGAATTGAACGAGATCAAGGTCGAGGAGACCAGCGAAATGTTGCTTTATGAAGAACTGTCCAGGGCCCGAATACGAGACCTCGAGGAGGGAGTCCGCGCGCAGCGGGCTCGGAGCGGCCCACGCGCCGCGCGCAGGTGGACCAAGGTCGCCCGCTGGGCGACCCGGCGAGCTGAGCGCTTTCAGGCCTGACCACTCAGGGGGAGCGGGGGACCTTTGCTATCGCGCCGCGATAGCAAAGGTCCCCCGCTCCCTTTTGGGACGTGGTGCGGCTCGGCGTGGTGTTCACTGGGGGAATGGCCGTACACACACATGACGACATCGACTGGTCTGATCGGCTTCGCTCGCTTCGCATGGCGGAGGCACTCGATGCCGAGACGATGCGAGCGGCGGCTCGACGGCTGCTGGAGGGCATGCCGGACGGGCCGACCATCCTCGATGTCGGCTGCGGCGCGGGCGGGATGAGCGTGCTTTTCGCCGAGGAGCTCGCCGCTGCCGGCGCCAAGATCGTGCTGGTCGATGCGACCGAGCATCTGCTCGCCGAAGCGCACCGAGTCGTCAGCGCGGCCGCGGGGGAGAGGGCCGTCGTCGAGACGATCCACGCCGACGTGGCCGACGAAGGATTGCCCGCCAAGCTCCCTGCCGCCGATCTCGTCTGGGCTTCCCGAGTGGTCCACCACCTGCCCGACCAGCAGGCGGCCATCGACACCCTCGCCCGGCTCGCCCGACCCGGCGGGCTGGTCGCCATCTCCGAGGGCGGCCTGGACTTCAACTGCCTCCCCTGGGATCTCGGCATCGGCCGCCCGGGGCTCGAGGAGAGGCTCCTAGCCGCACGCGGCGAGTGGTTCGCCGAGATGCGGGCAGGAATTCCCGGCTCCGTTTCCATGCCCTACGGCTGGAACATCGCGCTGCAGCGAGCCGGACTCGTCGACGTCGATTCCTTCGGGGTGCTCATTCACCACCCGGCGCCCGGCCCGGAACTGCTGCGCGAGTTCGTCATCGAGCGGGTGACCTGGCTGAACGAGGTCGCGGGCGATCGCCTCGGCGATGACGACCACGAGACCGCGGCCGCGCTGGTGGATCCGGAGAACCCGGCCTTCCTGGGCGCTCGCTCGGACCTGTTCCTTCAGGGGGCGAAGACCATCCATTGTGGACGGCGATCGTGAGCGAACAGTCCACTTGCTCGTTGTGCGGCCGGATCCGCGGTGGCGACGAGGAGCCCGCACAGACACTCGCCTGGGTTTCCACCCGCGAGAAGAACGTCGTGCGTTGGATGTGCCCCGCCTGCGCTCGCCGTCACACCCGCGACATCGAAGGAAAGCTGCCGGACGAGTATTGGTGAGCCTTAGGCGGCGTCGATCCGGCCGATCGTACGGACCTTCGGCCTCGGCGTCCGCGTCGCTTCGGCGAACGCCCTGACGAGCTCCGACGCGACTTCCAGCGGAACCTTCTTCAGCTGGTCGATCGTGCAGCGGACCAATACGGTCCCGGTCGCGGTCAGCGCCAGCGGGTGGAAATTCGCGGCGTCTTGTTTCGGGGTCCGGAATTGCCACGCCATGCCGATGTCGTCCCACCAGGCGTCGGCGGTGCCGATAGGGCGTCCCCGCCTGTCGCAGAGTGTCGTGTTCCACGAAGGCGAGGGCAGCGGGCAGCCGCTGAGGACCTTCTTCGCCAGCCCGTGCGCGTACGTCTCTTCGGGATCGACGCGTCGCAGAGCAGCGCGGACCGCGGCCGAGCCTCGCCGGTTACCGGAATCGAGCTCCTCGCTGAGTTCGTCGAGCGTGCACAGCCCCCAATACAGCGGCAGCGAGATCAGCTCGTCGATTCGCGTGGGATCGAGCTCCAGCCGGGCGAGATCGAGCGCCGCCCGGGCAGGTGGGGCGAACGGGACGCCGTCGATCATGGTCGGCGGCGGCATCCGGGTGGTTCTTCGCGGCAGCATGCCGGGCTCCGCTGGCATGCGCCGATAGTCGGGGACAAGGAGATGGACCTCCCGTGTCAGCGGGCAGCCGACACCTCGTGCGCGTAGCGCGTCGGCACCTGTCACCACAACCTCCGGCCCGAACCGCGCGACAGCGGCTTGCAGCAGCTGAAGCCGGGTGGGCGCGGAGTCGCGCAACAGGATCACGCCCGGCATCAGCCTTCGCCACGGTCCGCCCGGGCCGCAGAGCTTCGCGGCGTAGCGCGCGGTGACGCCCGCCTTCCGCAGCTCGCGGCTGGTGACGATGCCGGATTCGCTGGTGTTACTGAGCGCCATGAGTCGGGCGCTTCGTGTAGTGGTCATGAATCGAGGATGGCCGCTGGGCCGACCGGGTGGAACCACTTCCGCGAACTTGTGGACAACTCGCCCGAGCAACCCCGTTTTCGGCTCAGTCGCAAAGTTCCCTGTGGATAACTTCTCAGGCCGCGAAGCCCGGCTGCCACCGTTCGACGATCGCGCGGGCGGGGATCTCGGCGTCGAGCTGACAGAGGATGCCGGTCGATCCGGCGGTCACCCGGTGGATCATCAGGTACTCGGGCGGCAGGTTGAGGGAGCGGCCGATCCGGAAATCCCGGCCGCGGGTGTCGCCGACCCTGCCCGCCTGCCGCTGCATCCAACGGCGGGTGAAGTGGAACGTGTCGCCCGCCAGCGGCTCGGTGAACGGCGCCAGGTAGGCGAGCACATCGTCGGCCCGGAGATCCGCGTCGCCCCGGATGAAGCCGGATTCCCTGAGCAGCTGCATGAGCTTCGCGGACTCACCGTCGAGCGCCAGCCTGGTCATCTCGCCGAGGTGCTGCGGGATCCCTTCGGGTAGTCGGGACACCCCGCCGAAGTCGATGACGCACAGCCTGCCGTCGGCGGTCAGCATGAAGTTGCCGGGATGCGGGTCCGAATGCAGGAGCCGGGCCCGTTCCGGCGACGAATAGTGGAACTCGGTGAGCAGGCGGCCGGCGCGGTCTCGTGTCTCCTTGTCGCCGCCGGCGATGATCTTCGACAGCGGGGTGCCGGTGGCCCACTCGGTGACGACGACCTTCGGCGCACTGGCGACCACGCGGGGGATCAAGAACCCGGGGACGCCTTCGAACGCTTTGACGAAAGCACGCTGGTTCTGTGCTTCGGCCTGGTAGTCGAGCTCTTCGTTCATCCGCTCGGCGAGTTCCGCCAGGAGCGGCTTCACTTCGGTCCCCGGCACGAACGCCTGGAACAACCTGCTGAAACGCTGGAGCTGCCGGAGGTCGCTCCGCAAGGCGTCGTCAGCTCCGGGATATTGCACTTTGACGGCGACTTCGCGGCCGTCGTGCCAGGTCGCGCGGTGGACCTGGCCGATGCTCGCGGAAGCGGCAGGCTCGTCGTCGAAGGCCGCGAACCGCTGCTGCCAGGTGCGTCCCAGCTGCTCGGCGAGGACCCGATGGGTCTGCCGGTTGGGCATGGGCGGTGCGGCGGCCTGAAGCTTCGTGAGGGCCTCGCGATAGGGCTTCGCCATCTCGTCCGGCACCGCGGCCTCGAAGACGCTCAGCGCCTGGCCGAACTTCATCGCGCCGCCCTTGAGCGTGCCGAGGACCTCGAAGAGCTGCTCTGCCGCCTTGGCGGACAGAGTCGCGTTGACCTCTTCGGCGCTTTGCCCGGTCAGCCGCCTGCCCCAGCCGCCGACCGCCCGCCCCGCTATGCCGAGCGGGATACTGGCCAGCTTCGCCGTTCGCGCGGCCCCGTTGCGGGGGATGGCGGCTTCACGGTCCTCGGCGTTGCGGGAGTCGGTCACCTTCGCGATTCTGCCTTGATTCACTGCACCCGCGCAGCCTGTTGAGGGAGTGCGTGTGGGCTACGTCGCTTGCCGTATCAACGAGCGCCGCATCCGCATGCGGTGTGCGGCGGCCAGTCGCGATGCCGGATCTTGCCGTCGAAGAAGTCGATCTCCAGCGTGGCGTTCCAAGCGGGCGGCGCCTGATCGCTCGGGGACAGAAGCCTGAGCGCCTGTGCGGCGGCGAGCGCGGCGCAGGCCTGAACGGAGCCGAGATCCGCTCGCTGCACACGGCCGACGAGCTGGCTCGCCACCCTCGGCCAGGAATCGTCGCGGCCGGCCCGGTGCAGGTCGGCGCAGCGCAGGCAGCTGCTGCGGCCGGGCACCACCAAAGGTCCCACGATGCCGACCCCGTCCCGGACGCGCACCGGTAGGTGGTTGACCCCGTCGCGGACGAGTTCGTCGACCACTTCGGGGGCAGGTACCACGGCGTCGGTGAGCAGGACGAGTTCCGGCCGTCGGTCCGAGTAGAGCCGCGTTGTCACGGTGCTCGCCCTGGTGCGGTGCACGACCCGAGCCATCGCGTCCCGGCGTGGCATCCCGATTTCGGCTTCGGTGTAGCCCGAGCCCAGGTCACCTTCGAGAACCTTGCCCGAAGCTCGGACGTCGATATGCCCGACTCCGCCGTTGGCGAGCAGGACGGCGATGGCCACCGCGAGCCTGCCGTCGCCGTGGATCGCCACCGCGGTGCGCTTGCGGCGGGCCGTCATGGCCGCCTGATGGTGGCGAGCGCGAAGCGACCAGAGCCCGGTCTCCGGTCTCGGTCTCGGATGCCGTTCGGACTGGCCCGCCTCGGTCACGAGACCTCGAGCCGTGAGGTCCGTCATCAGGTCCCGCAGCTGTTCGTCGTGTTCGCTCTGCGCGAGCACGATGTCGTCCGCGGCCTGTTTCCCGTCCAGCCCGCGGAGGGCTTCGGCCACCTCGGTGGCGACGCCGGCGATCACCACGGCGTGTGCGGGGTCGAGGCCGATCTGGATCTCGCCGTTTCCCCGGTCCAGCACATCCAGCCCCGGAAGCAGGGTGGGGAAGGCGGGCAGGATGATCGATCGCAGGTCCGGTTCGCGAAGGTTCATGATCGCAGGATCGCACCCATTCGCGGTCCGTCCGCTCGGAAGAACGCGAGTTATCCACAGGTTGACCCCGTTGTGGACAACTGGAGGCTGTGACCTTTCGGCTCTCGGAGTTGTCGGTGACTGGCCTTACCGTGGTCGAGTGGTCGAAGCACGGACGCCCTCATTGAGGGGTCGGGACACGACGAATCCGTCGGACACTCCCGAACACAAGGTCGAGGTACGGCGTAGCCAACGCCGCCACCGGACCGTCACCGCGTACTGGGACGAGGACACCCTCGTCGTGCTGATCCCTGCCCGGATGACCCGGGCGGAGGAGAAGCACTGGGTTGCCGAGATGCAGCGCAAGCTGCTGCGCAAAGGCCCGCGGCAGGCCGCGCCGCCGAAGGCGTCGGACGAGGCGCTGCTGGCACGCTGCGCCGTGCTCTCGGTGAAGTATCTGGACGGGAAGGCGATACCCGCGAGCGTTCGCTGGGTCCCGCCGATGAGGACGAGGTGGGCGTCCTGCACACCGGTCGACGCGACGATCAGGGTCAGTGATCGTCTGCGCCGGGTGCCGGGATGGGTGCTGGACTACGTCCTCGTGCACGAACTCGCGCACTTGAAGGAACCAGGGCACAACGCGGCGTTCTGGGAGCTCGTTCGCCGTTATCCCAAGACCGAACGCGCCATCGGCTACCTGGAGGGCCTGTCCTCCGCCGCCGGATGGGGCATCGCGGCGGAGGACTGACGTGCCTCAGTTCTCTTCTTCGTCGCCCTTGGGCTTGTTCTTCTCGCGCTCGGTCCGTTCGATCTCGGCGATCGGGTCGATGCCTTCGAGCGTCGACTCGCCATCGCCGAGGCGTTCGGAGAAGTCGAGCGGCTCGTCGAGGTCGTCGGCGGTCGGCATCAGGTCGGGGTGGGACCAGAGGCCGTCCCGCTTCTCGATGCCGTGCTGGTCGCCGACGAGCTTCCACAGCGAGGAGGCCGCCCGCATCCGCCTTGGCCGGAGCTCAAGCCCGACCAAGGTGGCGAAGGTCTGCTCGGCCGGGCCACCCGTGGCCCGGCGGCGGCGCAGCGTCTCCCGGAGCGCGTCCGCGCCCGGAAGCCGGTCGCCGATGGCCTCGGCGACCACGACGTCGACCCAGCCTTCGACCAGCGCGAGCAGGGTTTCCAGGCGGTTCAGCGCCGCCTTCTGCTCGGGCGAGGTCTGCGGCTCGAGCAGGCCGGAGGACATGGCCTCTTCGATGCTGGCCGGGTTCGACGGGTCGATCTGGCCGGCGAGCTGCTCCAGCGCCGACGTGTCGACGGAGATACCGCTCGCGAACTCCTCGACGGTGGCCAGAAGTCGCTGCCGCAGCCAAGGGACGTGGGCGAACAGCCGCTGGTGGGCGGCCTCGCGTGCGGCGATGAAGACCAGCACCTCACTGGTCGGCAGCTCCAGGCCCTCGGTGAACTTCTCGATGTTCGCCGGCAGCAGCGCGGAGGTGGCCGCGGGGCCGAGCGGGAGACCGACCTCGGTGGAGGTGAGCACTTCGGAAGCCAACTGAGCCAGAGCGTTGCCGAGCTGGGAGCCGAAGGCCATTCCACCCATCTGCCCCATCATCGAGAGGAGTGGACCGGCGGCCTGCTTGGCCTCCTCGGGCAGGGCCTGGACCCACGCGCCCGAGACCTGCTGGGCGACGGGGTCGCAGAGGCGCTGCCACGTGGGCAGGGTCTTCTCGACCCAGGTACGCGCGGACCAAGCGACGGTGGTCGTGGCTCCGGCGGGCAGGATCGTCGCGGCGTCGAGCCACAGCTCCGCCAGGTGGGCGGCGTCGCGGACGGCCGTACTCGAGTCGCCACCGCTGGATGACGAAAAGCCGAGTTGGACGTCGGCGCTTCCGCTGCTGCTGAGGTTCTGCAACGCGATCTGTTTCGCCAGGTCATAGTTGACCGGCCCGGTCGAGCTGCCGGCCTGGCTGAGCATCTGGCCCAGCTGGCTGAGCATCTGACCGAGCTGATTGAAGGCCTCGGCGCCGGAGGGCTGGCCGCCGGAATCCGACGGCTCGTTCTCGCCTCGTTTGTCGGGATCGGGCGGTCCGAAGCCGAACGGGGGTTTGCTCATGGCACCACCGTACGCGGGTCCCGGGATTCACAGCTCGTCAAGTGGAGTGATGAGCGTGGCCTTCACCGAGAAGCGAACACCGTCACCGTACGCTGTCACGCGTGACAGAGCCCTCGGAGGAGACCACAGGAGCGCGGAGCCGTGCGGGCTCCGCGGGTGACCAGGACCGCTCCGAACGGCGGCTGACCCGGCGCGGCTGGACGCTGCTGGTCAGCGGTGCGCTGTTCGTCGCCTTCGCGCTGGTCGGGTTCTTCATCCCGGTGCCGTATGTGGCGATCAGCCCCGGGCCGACCTACGACACCCTCGGCAAGGACGCGGCCGGCCAGTCCGTGATCCAGGTCAACGGGCACGAGGTCTTCCAGACTTCCGGTGAGCTGCGGATGACGACGGTCTCCCTGCGTGATGGCGGCATCACGCTGTTCAACGCGCTCGGGCTCTGGGCCAGCGGCCGGTACGCGCTGGCGCCGCGCGAGGAATATTTCAAGCCGGGCGAAACCAACGAGCAGGTCCGGCAGGAGAACATCCAGCAGCTGCAGGACTCGCAGACCGCTGCCCAGGTCGCCGCGCTGCGCCGCAAGTTCCCGGTGAAGGTGCTCGCGAAGACGATCGTCTCCGGCAGTCCCGCGGACAAGGTGCTCGCCCCCGGCGACCGGCTTCTGGTGGTCAACGGGAAGACGGTCACGGAGGCGACCGAGGTGCGGGCCGCCCTGAATGGGACGAAGCCCGGGCAGACCGTCCAGATCACCTTCAAATCCGACGGCCAGGCCGAACGCACCGTGCCGCTCACGCTCGCGCAGCGGCCCGATGGGCCGGAAGGCTTCATGGGCCTGACCGCGGTGGACCGTGCCGACGTTCCCTTCGACGTGAAGATCTCGCTGCAGGATGTCGGCGGCCCGTCGGCGGGCCTGATGTTCGCGCTCGCGATCGTCGACAAGATGGAGCCCGGCGACCTCGCCGGTGGCAGGCATATCGCCGGGACGGGCGAGATCTCCGAGAAGGGCGTCGTCGGCGCGATCGGCGGCATCTCGTTCAAGGTGGTCGGCGCTCGCGAGGCCGGCGCCACCGATTTCCTCGTGCCCGCGCACAACTGCGCCGAGGCGAAGACCGCCGCGCCCGAGGGCCTGAACCTGATCAAGGTGTCCACGCTGGACGAGGCGATCGCGCAGCTCGAGAACCTCAAGGCGGGTAGGCCGACCGCCTCCTGCTGACCGCCGGGGGAGCAAGGGACCTTTGCTACCACCTCGCGGTTCTGCCTGAAGAGGGCAAGGGACCTTCGCTATCGGCCGCGACCCGCGGCAGGTGGTAGCAAAGGTCCCTTGCTCTCTTTTCTCAGGTCAGGGCAGCAGGGTGGCTTTCAGTGCTTCGAGCAGGTTGGGCGCCAGCTCCGGGTTTTCGATGATCTCGTCGACAGGGACGTCACCGGGTTCGAAGGGCTGCCCGGCACCGCGAAGCCGCATGACGCACGCTCCGGCACCATCCCGCAGCACAGCCGCGACGAGGCGGGCTTCGGTCCGGCGGGGGTGGTCGGCGGCCGCTTGACGCAGGCGTTCGGCATCGGTCTCGGGCACGACGGGAAGCTCGGCTTCGGCGTCCGGCGGCAGCACGATGATCTCCTGCGCGAGCGCGCAGCCCAGCACCAGATCGGGCCACGCGATCTGCGCCAGCGCTTCACCCAGGTCACCGTCGGGCAGAGCCTCCTGCGCGACGGGCGTCAGCGGGGCCGACGGGTCGAGCTGCCCGGCCAGTTCGGGTTGTTCGTCCAGCAGCGCCGCGGTCGGGACCAGCGCGAACAACTGCGGGGGCTGGTCCCATCCTCCCGAAGCGACGAACTCCTCGACTTCGCGGGCCAGGCCGGCCACGCCCTGTTGCTCACTCGGTGCCATTGGCACATCGTTCCAGGCGACCGGGACGGTGGCCTTCCGAGTCCGGTTTGGGCGGGTTCCGGGAACTTCCGACGGCATCCGTAGAGTTAGAGCATCAGGGGCCGCACGCGGTACGCGCGTCCCCGCGAAAAGTTCACCAAACCAGGAGCGTGTGCAGTGGCCACTCGGCCCCCCGTGAGCCTGCCGAAGCTGTCCCGGCGCAGCCGGATCCTGCTCATCATCGCCGCCGTCGTCATTCTGGCGCTGCTGCTGGGCGCGAGACTGCTGGACACCTACGTCGACTGGTTGTGGTTCGGCGAGGTTGGTGCCCGCACGGTGTTCAGCACAGTGTTGATCACCCGTGTGGTCTTGTTCTTCGCCGTCGGGCTCCTGGTGGGAGGCTCGCTGGCGATCAGTTTGATGATCGCGTACCGGTCGAGGCCCGTCTTCGTGCCGATTTCCGGCAACGACGATCCGCTCGCGCGCTATCGATCGGCGATCGTCGGCCGGATCCGCCTGTTCGGCATCGGCATCCCGGTGCTCACCGGGCTCATCGCCGGCGCGTCCGCGCAGAGCGACTGGCAGGTCGTGCAGCTGTTCCTGAACGGCACGCCATTCGGTCAGACCGATCCCGAATTCGGCAATGACGTCGGCTTCTACGCCTTCGACCTGCCGTTCTACAACTGGCTCCTGGGCTGGCTGTTCATCTCGGTCGTCATCGCGTTCTTCGGGGCGCTGATCTCGCACTACATCTTCGGCGGCATCCGGCTCGCGGGTAAGGGCGGCCAGCTCGCCGGCCCGACCCGTGCCCAGCTCGCCATCACCATCGGCATCTTCGTGCTGCTGAAGGCGGTCGAATACTTCTTCGATCGCTACAACCTGCTGCTCTCCGACAGGGGGGCGCCGCTCTTCATCGGCGCGACCTACACCGACCTGAACGCGGTTCTGCCCGCGAAGCTGATCCTTCTGTGCATCTCGGTGATCTGTGCCGTCGCGTTCTTCGCCGGCGCGTTCCTGCGCAACCTGCAGCTGCCCGCGATCGCGCTGGTGCTGCTGATCCTGTCGAACGTGCTCGTCGGCGTCGCGTGGCCCGCCGTGCTCGACCAGTTCTCGGTGCGTCCCAACGCGAACGAGAAGGAGGCCGCGTCGATCCAGCGCAACATGGACGCGACCCGCCAGGCGTTCGGGCTGACCAACGTCGAGTACAAGGACTACACCGGCAAGTCCGAGGCGACCTCCGCGGAGATCAAGGCGGACAAGGGGACCGTCCCGAACATCCGGCTCCTCGACCCGAACGTCCTCAGCGACACGTTCACCCAGCGCGTCGGTCGTGAGAACTTCTACGGCTTCCCGTCCAAGCTGGACATCGACCGTTACACCCTCAATGGGGTCACGCAGGACTACATCGTCGCGGCCAAGGAGATCAAGACCGAAGGTCTGACCGGCAACCAGACGAACTGGATCAACAAGCACCTCGTCTACACGCACGGAAACGGTTTCGTCGCGGCGCCGGCCAACACGATCGACCGTGCGCTGAAGGACGCCAACTCCGACGGTGGTTACCCGATCGCCACCACCAGCGACACCCAGAACCCGGCGGGCGCCGGGGCGACCGACCCGAGCAAGCCGGGCATCAAGGTGGACGAGCCCCGTATCTACTACGGCGAGCTCGCGACCGATGCCGCGTACGCGATCGTTGGCGGCAAGGCGGGGCAGGCGCCGGGCGAGTACGACACCGCCGTCGACCGTGCCTACATCTACAAGGGTTCCGGCGGCGTGCCGATCGACAACTGGTTCAACCGCCTCGTTTTCGCCGCCGAGTACGGAGAGCGCAACATTCTCTTCTCCGATGCCATCGGTGACGGATCCAAGATCATGTTCAACCGCGAACCGCGGGATCGGGTCGCCAAGATCGCGCCGTGGCTGACCCTCGACGGTGACCCGTATCCGGCGGTCGTCGACGGCAAGATCAAGTGGATCGTCGACGGCTACACGACGATGAACAACTTCCCGTACGCCCAGCAGACCCAGCTCGGCCAGGCGACCAACGACTCGCTCAGCGGCACCACCCGCCAGGCGAACTCCTCGATCAACTACATCCGCAACTCGGTCAAGGCCACCGTCGACGCGTTCGACGGCACCGTGACCCTGTACGGGGTCGAGGACAACGAGCCGGTGCTCAACGCCTGGAAGCAGGTCTTCCCGGGCCTGGTCAAGCCGAGCAGTGAGATCTCGCCGGACCTGCGGTCGCACTTCCGCTACCCCGAAGACCTCTTCAAGGTGCAGCGGGAGCTCCTGTCGAAGTACCACGTGAACAACCCCGCGGAGTTCTACGCTCAGCAGGCCTTCTGGAGCGTTCCGCAGGACCCGACGCAGGAAGGCGGCGTGAACGCGTCCGCCTCCGGGATCGCCAACCAGCCCGGCTACTACGTCCTGGCCACCGCGCCGGGCGACACCAAGTCTCGGTTCCAGCTCACCAGTTCGCTGACCGGTCTCCAACGGCAGTACCTCGCGGCCTGGATGTCGGTGTCCTCGGATCCCGAGGACTACGGGAAGATGCGCGTCCTGAGACTGCCGACAGGCGCCAGCGGATCGACACAGGTGGACGGTCCCGTCCAGGTCCAGAACAGATTCCAAAGTGACCCACGGGTCGCACAGGACCGGACGCTGTTCAACAACCCGAACGTCACTGTCACCTACGGAAACCTGATCACGCTGCCCGTCGCCAACGGCTTCCTCTACGTGGAACCGGTCTACATCCGGCAACGGAACCAGCTGAGCTATCCGCAGCTGGCTCGTGTCCTGGTCTCCTACGGCACCAAGATCGGGTTCGCGCCGACGCTGAACGAAGCGCTCGACCAGGTCTTCGGCGCGGGCACGGGCTCCGGGGTCACACCGCCGCAGACCGGCGGCACCCCCGGACCCACGACGCCTCCGCCGCCGGGGACGACGACGCCGCAGCCGCCCGCCGGCGGTAACCCGGCGCTGGACAAGGCCGCCGGCGACATGCACGACGCCTGGGTCAAGTTCCGCGCCGCCCAGCAATCCGGGAACTACGCAGACCAGGGTGCCGCCCTGGCCGCGCTCGAAGCGGCCTCCAAGGCCTACGAGTCGGCCAAGGCGAACCCGCCGGCGTCCGGTGCGCCCCCGACCTCCGGCCAGCCTGGAGGGTGACGTCGCTTACCTAAAGGGCACCTGCTTTGCGCCTGCTCGAAACGCAGGCGTAAGGTAGGTGTCACGACGCGGGGTGGAGCAGCTCGGTAGCTCGCTGGGCTCATAACCCAGAGGTCGCAGGTTCAAATCCTGTCCCCGCTACAGAGGTTGGAGGCCCGTGTCTGCGGATTGCGCAGACCGGGCCTCCTTCGCATTTGTCCCGGGGGTCGAACCCCCGGACCCCCGCCAGGAGGGCTCCGCCCCCTGGACCCCCGGGCGTCGGTCGAGTGGGTGCCCTAGGTACCGCGGGGAGAGCAAGGGACCTTTGCTACCGCGTGGGGGCGACCCAGCAGGCGTAGCCATCGGGCCGGTACAGGACGGCTTCCACGGACGGCCACGGCAGCGCTGTGACCAGCTGGGTGGTCAGACGTGGCGACTGGGCGTGGGCCCGGGCGGCATCGACGTGGGCCTGAGTGGTCGTCAGGAGCACGAAGCCGCCGTCGCGGAAGAGCGTGCTGGGACGCAGCGGGCCGGCCTCCGTGGCGATGTCCTGGTCGGTGAGTCGTGAGCCGAGCGCGGGATGCGACGTCCCGTGCGTCGTGTAGCGGATCCCGAGACCGGAAACCATGCCCGACAGATACCGGCTCACCTCGGGCAGCGAGGTCAGGTCGGTGAAAAGGTCGCGAAGGGCGCGCGACTCGTGAGACCGCGGAGTCAGCCCCAGTTGAGCGGCGACGTTGTGCAGCACTTGCGCGCCGACAGGGTGCCGCTCGGCCTCGTAGGTGTCGAGCAGGTCGTCACCGGCCCATCCGCGTACTGTCGCGGCGAGCTTCCAGCCCAGGTTCATGGCGTCCTGCACGCCCAGGTTCAGCCCCTGGCCCCCTGCCGGGAAATGGATGTGCGCGGCATCGCCCGCCAGCAGTACCCGCCCGACGCGGTAGTGCTCCGCCTGCCGTGCCGC
This sequence comes from Amycolatopsis sp. NPDC043887, assembly GCF_056435665.1. Taxonomy (NCBI): domain Bacteria; kingdom Bacillati; phylum Actinomycetota; class Actinomycetes; order Pseudonocardiales; family Pseudonocardiaceae; genus Amycolatopsis; species Amycolatopsis sp. NPDC043887. The sequence continues at coordinate 210,951 of NZ_JBWKEB010000015.1, read as the reverse complement.
GTCGGAGAACTGTGACGCCCAGCGGATTTCCGACACCGTCGCCGTCTCGCCGTACGAGTCGAGCAGGGCCTGCCGGACCTCGTCGTGGGAGATGGCGGACCGGATGTCCTTGGGTCGCGAGGCCCTGTCGCCGTACACGAAGCGGTAGAGGCCCGGTTCTCCCAGCGGAATCAGGCCTTTGAACGTGGTCGCACCGGTCGGCTCGCCGACGTTCCGCATCGTTCGCCACTGTTTTTGCGCACCGGCGGGGATTTTGTCGAACAGGACGTCCGCGACCACCCCGAAACCTTCACCGTCCACACCGGGAAAGTCCACGTCGAGTCCTTTGCGTACAACGCTTCGAGCGCCGTCGCAGCCGACGAGGAACTTCGCGTGCAGCCGGTTCTCGCCAGTGTCTGTTCGGTACCGAACAGAGACAAAGTCCTTGTCCTGTACGAAATCGATTACTTCGGCGCCCCTGCTCACCTTCGTTCCTTGTGCGGCAAGCCGTTCCTCCAGGTACGCCTCGACCTGTGCCTGCGGAATCCCCAGCTGGAAAGGGAATCGAGTGCCCCAGCCGTCGTAGCCGATGGGGATCATCGCGAAATGCCCGTCCTGCACCGTCGCGAACGAACGCTCCTCGGCGCCATTCAGAAGTCCGCGCAGCTCCAGCATTTCCGCGGTCCTCGGCTGCAGGTTCAGTGCCTTCGACAGTCCTGTGCGTACGTGATGCCGTTCCAGGACCACGACATCGACGCCGGCGAGCGCGAGTTCGTGGGCCAGCGTCAGCCCGGCCGGCCCCGCTCCGGCCACGATCACGTCCGTCCCCAGGTTGTTCATGCCACTCCTTAACGACGTTAAATTGACCTGTGGTCAGCGTGCCCTTAACATCGTTAAATTGTCAAGGCGCTTCCGTTGGAATGAGGGATGAAAGTGGGTCTGACCAGGCAGGACATCGTCCGTGCCGGGCTTCGGCTGCTCAATGACGTCGGGCTCAACGGGCTGACGCTCCGCCTGATCGCGCAGGAACTCGGCGTCAAGGCGCCCGCGTTGTACTGGCATGTGAAGAACAAGCAGGAGCTGCTCGACGAGATGGCGACGCGGATGTACGCGGACGCGATGCCGGGCCGCGTTCCCGAAGGGGCAGGGGAGCGCGAGACTCTCGAGCTGGCGTCACGGGCTTTGCGCCGGATGATGCTCGCTTACCGTGACGGGGCGAAGGTGTTCGCAGGGACTTTCATGACCGACGACAGCCTTCTCGGTGACAATCCGTTTCAAGGGCGTGTCGACGCGGGGCTCGAACCGTACCTGGCCGGACGAGCGTTGTTCACCGTCTACAGCTACGTAGTCGGTTTCACCATCGAAGAGCAGGCCGTTTACCCGGTTCCGGGCGAACGGGACCCGCGCTATGACGCCACGCCCACGGCCTGGGTGTTCGATGAGGACGTCGAGGGCAGGTTCGCCGACGGGCTGACCATGGTGCTCAACGGCGTCTTCGGCTGGCTGGATGACAAAGTCTTGCCATAATGGCTGGTCAAAGGCACTTCGGGAAGTTAGGGGTACCCGCCTGAAAGTCGGTTTCGCCCCCATGTAATCTATTGACACAACGACGCGGGGTGGAGCAGCTCGGTAGCTCGCTGGGCTCATAACCCAGAGGTCGCAGGTTCAAATCCTGTCCCCGCTACAGATGAAGAAGAGGCGCGGGTCTGCGGAAATCGCAGACCCGCGCCTCCTTTTTTCCTGTTTCGTATCGAGCGCGCCCTCCGGGGCGATCACTTCCGTCGTTGGTCCGTGGGGCGGGTACCGCTGTCCGTGGCGGAGGCCGGTTGCGTAGCGTGTTCAGTCCATTGTGGACAGGCGTAGTGCGTTGGGCCGAATGAGCGCATATCACTAGCCACAATGGACAGATGTGTTGACCACAGTGGACACAGGTTCCGAAAAGTGGGACCGTAGAGGACGTGTCCGAATTGAATGCAACAGCCGCCGCACTGCTCGGTCTTCTCCACGACGGTCCCGCCACGGGCGGGCAACTGGTCGCGGGGGCGGGTGAGCGTTTCGGCGCCTTCTTCAGCGTGACCCGCAGCCAGGTGTACCGGGAGCTCCCCGCCTTGTCGAAGGAGGGCCTCGTCCGCCTCGGCAAGCAGGGCCCGCGGTCGAGCCAGCAGTACCTCATCACCGCGGCGGGCAAGAAGGCGTTCAAGACGTGGCTGACCTCCGAAGCCGGTCCTGACCACCTCCGCAGCCCGCTGATCCTGCGTCTCGTGCACGCCGGTTCGCTGACGGTCAAGCAGCGCTCGGCCCTGCTCGAGTCGGCCCGCGCGAGCTACACCCAGCAGCTCGACGAGGCCAAGGTCGCCACCAAGGCCGCCGACGGCCCGTACGCCAAGGCCGTCGCCGAGTTCGCGCAGGCGCAGGCGAAAGCCGCGCTGAAACTGCTGGATTCCATCCCCCAGTCCTGACCCGGACAGGTGCCCACGGCCGGTTCCCCGCAACCGGTCGTGGGTTTTGCCGTAACCTTGGCCGACGTGAGTGATGAGTTCGATGCGGCACTGAAGGACCTGGCCGGCAAGCTGACGCAGATCGAGTCGGTGATGGACCTGGATGCGCTGCGTGCCCAGGTGGCCGAGCTGGAGGAACAGGCATCCAGCCCGAACCTCTGGGACGACCCCGAAGCGGCGCAGAAGGTCACCAGCCAGTTGTCCCACCGGCAGAGTGAGCTGCGACGCATTTCCGAGCTGCGGCAGCGGCTCGACGACCTGGGCGTCCTCTATGAACTGGCCGAGGCCGAGGGCGACTCCGCCAGCGTGGCCGAGTCCGAGTCCGAGCTCACGGCGCTCACCAAGGACATCGACGGGCTCGAGGTCCGCACCCTGCTGTCGGGTGAATACGACCCGCGCAACGCCGTGGTCACCATCCGGTCCGAAGCGGGCGGCGTCGACGCGGCAGACTGGGCCGAGATGCTGCTCCGGATGTACCTGCGGTGGGCCGAGCGCCACAACTACCCGACGGACGTCTACGACATCTCCTACGCCGAGGAAGCGGGCATCAAGTCCGCCACCTTCAAGGTGACCGCGCCCTACGTCTACGGCACGCTCTCGGTCGAGCAGGGCACGCACCGGCTGGTGCGCATCTCGCCGTTCGACAACCAGAGCCGCCGCCAGACCTCCTTCGCGCACGTCGAGGTGATGCCCGAGGTCGAGGAGGTCGACCACGTCGACATCCCCGAGAAGGACATCCGCGTCGACGTGTACCGCTCGTCCGGTCCCGGTGGGCAGAGCGTGAACACGACGGACTCGGCGGTGCGGATCACACACATCCCGACCGGCGTGGTCGTTTCGTGCCAGAACGAAAAGTCGCAGCTGCAGAACAAGGCGGCCGCGATGAAGGTCCTCCAGGCGCGGCTGCTGCAGCGGAAGAAGGAGGAGGAGCGCGCCGAGATGGACGCGCTCAAGGACGGTGGCTCCAGCTGGGGCAACCAGATGCGCTCCTACGTGCTGCACCCGTACCAGATGGTCAAGGACCTGCGGACCGAGTTCGAGGTCGGCAACCCGTCGTCCGTGCTCGACGGCGAGATCGACGGCTTCCTGGAGGCCGGCATCCGCTGGCGCAAGCAGTCCGGAGCCGCGTAACAACCCTGCGTGAGAGAGCAAGGGACCTTTGCTGTCACTTTCCGGAAGAGAGTGAGAGCAAAGGTCCCTTGCTCGCTTGGCCGCCGGGACCGGGCTACCCGGGCTTAACGATGGGCATGGGTAGTATGCCGAACCGTGATCCGGCTCGAAGAGGTTTCCAAGGTCTACAAGACCTCGACCCGTCCCGCCCTCGAAAGGGTGTCGGTCGAGATCGACAAAGGCGAGTTCGTCTTCCTGATCGGTCCCTCGGGATCCGGGAAGTCGACCTTCCTGCGTCTCCTGCTGCGCGAAGAGGTGCCGAGCAAGGGTCGCGTCATGGTCTCCAACTTCGACGTCGCCAAGCTCGCCCGTCGCCGGGTGCCGCGGCTGCGGCAGACCATCGGCTGCGTCTTCCAGGACTTCCGTCTGCTGTCGAACAAGACCGTCGCCGAGAACGTCGCCTTCGCGCTCGAAGTCATCGGCAAGCCGCGCCCCACGATCCGCAAGGTCGTGCCCGAGGTGCTCGAACTCGTCGGCCTCGACGGCAAGGCCGACCGTCTCCCCAACGAACTCTCCGGTGGTGAGCAGCAGCGCGTCGCGATCGCCCGCGCCTTCGTGAACCGCCCGCTCGTGCTGCTCGCCGACGAGCCGACCGGGAACCTGGACCCCGACACCAGCCAGGACATCATGTTGCTGCTGGAGCGGATCAACCGCACCGGCACGACGGTGCTGATGGCCACCCACGACCATTCGATCGTGGACTCGATGCGGCGAAGGGTCGTCGAGCTCCAGCTCGGCAAGGTCATCCGTGACGACGCCCGAGGCGTCTACGGCATCGGCCGCTGACCGGCCCCGCCCTCCTCCGTAACCCACGACTTCCAAGGGACATCAACCCCGATGCGCGCCAGTTTCGTCTTCAGCGAGGTAGTCACCGGCTTGCGCCGGAACGTCACGATGACCATCGCGATGATCCTCACCACCGCGGTCTCCCTCGCCATGCTCGGCTTCGGTCTGCTGGCCGTCGGCACGATCGACAAGATGAAGGCCAACTTCCTCGCCGACGTCGAGGTTTCGGTCTATCTGGTCAACGACATCAGCGCGGGTGACCCGAACTGCTCGCAGTCCGCCTGCCAGTCGCTGCGGCAGGAGCTTCAGGGCAACGAAGGCGTCGAGTCGGTCGTCTTCGAGAACCGCGAGCAGTCCTACGAGCGGTTCAAGAAGATGTTCGAGAGCCAGCCGGAACTGCTCGCGCTGACCGGGCCGGAGGCGCTGCCCGCGTCGCTCCACGTCAAGCTGAAGAACCCCGAGCGCAGCCAGGCGATCATCCAGGAGTACACCGGCAAACCGGGCGTCAGCAAGGTCGACGACCAGCAGAAGGCACTGGACCGCGTGTTCAACGCGCTCAACGGTGTGCGGAACCTGGCCTTCGGCGCCGCGCTGATCATGGCCATCGCCGCGCTGCTGCTGATCGCCAACACGATCCAGGTGTCGGCGTTCACCCGGCGCACCGAGGTCGGCATCATGCGGCTGGTCGGCGCGACCCGCTGGTACACGCAGCTGCCGTTCCTCCTGGAGGCGGTGGTCGCCGGCCTGGTCGGTGCGATCATCGGCATCGTCTTCCTCGTGCTCACCAAGGTGCTGTTGCTCGACTTGGTGCTCACGGGAGACGTGTTCCCCGCGGTCGGCATGCTCGAGTTGCTGTTCCCGGTGGCGCCGATCCTGCTCGCCGTCTCGATCGTCATTTCGGCGATCACCGGTTACGTGACGCTGCGCCTGTACGTGCGCCACTAGCCGCCCGATAACCACCTGCCCGAACACAGAAACTCACGTAGAGTCGCCGCTATGCCCAAGGAACGTGGACACAAGGTGATCGTGTCGAACCGCAAGGCTCGCCACGATTACTCCATCCTCGACACCTACGAAGCCGGTCTCGTGCTCGTCGGTACCGAGGTGAAGAGCCTGCGTGAAGGACGGGCATCACTGGCCGACGCGTTCGCCACGGTGGACGACGGTGAGGTCTGGCTCCGCAACGTGCACATCCCGGAGTACGTGCAGGGCACGTGGACGAACCACACGCCGCGGCGCACCCGGAAACTGCTGCTGCACCGCCAGGAGATCGAGAAGCTCATCGGCAAGACCAAGGAGAGCGGCCTTTCGCTCGTCCCGCTGTCGATGTACTTCAAGGACGGCAAGGTCAAGGTCGAGATCGCGCTGGCGAAGGGCAAGAAGTCCTACGACAAGCGGCAGGACATCGCCAAGCGCGACGCGCAGCGCACCATCAGCCGGGCCATGGGCCGGGCGCTCAAGGGCCGGTACAACGATTGATCCACGGGCCCGCTTCGGACGCCGAGATCCCCGGCTGGATCTCGGCGCTCGGCATCGACGGGCTCGTGGACCTGCACCTGCACTTCCTGCCGAAGCAGGTCATGGACAAGGTGTGGGCCTACTTCGACCAGGCCGAAGAGCACTACGGCATGGCCTGGCCCGTGCACTACCGCACGCCGGAAGAAACACGGATCGAAACCCTGCGCTCGTTCGGTGTGCGCAGGTTCGCGCCGCTGGTCTATCCGCACAAGCCGGGAATGGCCGAATGGCTGACGTCGTGGGCGTTGGAGTTCGCGGAACGCGTCCCCGAGGCGGTGCCGACCGGCACCTTCTACCCGGAGCCGTCCGCGCTGTCCGTTGTGGACGGTGCGTTGCGCGCGGGCGCCCGCTGTTTCAAGGCGCACGTCCAGGTCGGCGCCTACGATCCGCGTGACGAGCTGCTGGACGGCGTCTGGGGTGCGCTGGCGGACGCGGGTGTCCCGGTGGTCGTCCACTGTGGACACGGTCCGTTGAAGGGCGCCTACACCGGGCTACGGCTGTTCGAGGAGATCCTGGTCCGGCATCCCGGTCTGACACTGGTGCTCGCGCACGCCGGCATGCCGGAGATCGACTTCGCGTTCGAGCTGGCCAGGAGATATCCGCGCGTGTACCTCGACACCACGATGGTCGGGGTGGAGTTCACCTCGCGCGGCAACCCGCTCCCGCCGGACTGGACGGACCTGCTGGCCGAATTCCCCGACCGCGTCGTGCTCGGCACCGACTTCCCCAACATCCCGTACTCGTACGCCACACAGCTGCAGGCGATCGCCGGCTGGGCCGCCGACGATCGCCTGGGTGAGCCGTTCCTGCGGGCGGTGCTGCACGACACCCCCGCGAAACTGCTCAGCGTTTGAGCTGGGCCACCTCGGTGACCGAAACGGCGCGGCCGAGCAACCGCGTCCCCAGCTCCGAAACCTGGATCTGCTTGCCCGCCAGGAGGAATCCGCCCGTCGCCAGCGCCACCCACGGCGCCGGACCCTGGGCGAGACCGTCGCTCAGCGGGGCGAAACCGTGCGCGGCGAGGCCGAGCAGGCCGCCCGCGATCGCCAGTCCGGCCACCACGAGCTGAGGCGTGTGGGCGGTCGACGCGGGGCCGGAACCCTGCGTTTCGAAGCGGGCGAACATCCGCAGCAGACCGAGGAGCACCAGCCCGCAGGCGCCGAGCCACGCGGGGAGCATCGTCAGCCACAGGACGGAACCCGGTTCGGGGGTTTCGTAACCGAGACCGTAGACCGCGACACCGGAGACGACGATCAGCGCCGGCATGTGCCACAGGTAGACGCTCATGAACCGCGGGCCGATCCACTTCAGCGCGGCGTCGAGACCCGGCCGGGTGGCCATGGCGTTCAGCTGCGGTTTGAAGGCCAGCAGGAGCCCGATCTGGCCGATCGCGAGGAAGGCCAGCAGCACGGTCGGCGGGCTCATGTTCGACACCGGGGCGCCCGGCATGCCGATCATGCTCGCGGGATACGGGCCGAAGGCGACCATCAGCGCGGTGATACCGAAGCCGGTGCCCGCCATGCCCAGCGCGGCGTTGCGGCTCAGCGAACCGAGACGGCCTTGCGTGTAGTGGAAACCGAGCTGGTGCACGGCCATCCAGACGAAGATCGCGTTCGCGAAACCGATCAGGCCGAGGTCGTTGAAGCGGGCGACGTCGACGAGAACGGCGGCGGCGAGCATCACGAGCGGGACCTTGAGACCCCAGCGCCGGTGCGCGGCGGCCATCAGCGGGGTGAGCAGCACGGTGAGCACGTACACGGCCAGGAACCACAGCAGCTGCGCGGCGATCGCTCCGCCGACCTGCAGCGGCTGCTCCGGTATGCCCATCCCGCGCAGAATGTCCGGGACGAACAGCCAGACGGCCACCAGCGGCAGCACCGGGATCATCAGGCGCTTGAGGCGGGCCGCGAGCCAGGAACGGGAACTTTCCGCGCGGTTCAACGAGATCAGGTTCGCCGCGCCGCCGGCGAAGAAGACGAGCGGCATGACCTGGCTGAGCCAGGTGATGACCCACCAGCCGGGCGTCGCGAGGGCGTTCCCGGTGGAGAGGTGGCCGTCGGCGTACGAGAGCACCGGCATACCCCAGTGCTGGACGACGACCGCGAGGATCGCGACCGCTCGGACGATGTCCAGGAACCTGTCCCGGCCCTGCTTCTGGCTCGTGTGCATGGAAAAGAGCCTGGTGCTTCGGGGTCGCGAAAACAGCGGTGCGGGCCGCCGTATCGCTCTTCTTGTTTTCGCCCTCGGGAGGTGGAGTTTTCCCTACCCCACGCCGTCGGTCTCGGGCTCCGGGAGCGGGGCGGAGCACAGCCGGAATTCCCAGCAGTCGTCCTCGGCGAGGCCGAGTTCGTAGCGGGTCTCGATCTTCGGCCCGTCGTGCAGATGGACGTGTTTGAGGACGGTGCCCGCGACCGGCTCGGTGTCACCGAGTTCCTGGACGCGGCCGTCGAGAGGGCCGCCGAAGAAACGGGCGCTGTGGGAGGGCCTGTCGGTCATGGGTCCTCCTCGGTTCGGCGCGTCACCCACCTACAGTCTGCTCATGTTAGGTGAGTGACGGCTTCGCCACCAAGAGCTACTTCAGCGTCCTAAGTAGGTGAGCACCGCGCGGACCCGGCGGTGTTCCACCGAACTCGCTTCGAGGCCGAGCTTCGCGAAAATGTTGCCGATGTGCTTCTCGACCGCGCCGTGCGAAACGACGAGAGAGTTCGCGATCGCGGTGTTCGACAGGCCCTGCGCCATCAGCCCCAGCACCTCGGACTCGCGGGCGGTGAGCGCGTCGAGTGGGTTCTTGCGGCCCCGGGCCATCAGCTGCGCGATGACATCCGGGTCGATGGCCGTGCCGCCGCCGGCGACCCGCTTGACCGCGTCGAGGAAATCCCCGACGTCGGCGACGCGTTCCTTGAGCAGGTAGCCGACTCCGCCCGCGCCGCCGGACAGGAGCTCGACGGCGTAGCTCTCCTCGACGTACTGGGAGAGCACGAGAACGGGCAGGCCCGGGATGACCTCGCGGGCCCCCAGGGCGGCGCGCAGGCCCTCGTCGGTGAAGGTGGGCGGCATCCGCACGTCGACGATCGCGAGGTCCGGCCGGTGCTCCTTGACCGCGACCAGCAGATCGTCGCCGTTGTCCACGGCGGCGACGGTTTCGATGTCCTCGTCGGCGAGCAGGCGGATCACCCCCGCGCGCAACAGAACCGCGTCTTCGGCGATGACAACCCGCATGCTGCCCCCAGCGTCGTGAGTGAATGGCAGAGCCTATTCACTCACGAGCGGGTCACCATTGGCACGGCAGGTCCGCGCGAATCACCGTCGGGCCACCGGGCGGGCTGACGACGGTGATCACGCCGTCGATCGTGGCCGCCCGGTCGGCGAGCCCGGCGAGGCCGCCACCTGGCCGGACTTCGGCGCCACCGTGCCCGTTGTCGGTGATCTCGACGATGACCATCGACTCGGTGCGCCACACCTTCACGCCCGCTTCGGTCGCTCCCGAGTGCTTCGCGATGTTCGTCAGCGTCTCGCCGACGATGAAGTAGGCCGTCGTCTCGACCGCGGCGGGCGGCCGCGGTTCGACGTCCACTTCGACGTCGACGTGGATGGGCGATTTCGCGGCCTGCGCGGACAAGGCGGCGTCGAGACCGCGGTCGCCGAGCACGGCCGGGTAGATCCCGCGGGCGAGATCACGCAGTTCCGACACCGCGAGCTTGGCGTCGAGGTGTGCTTCGTCGATCAGTTCGCGCACCGCGTCCGGGTCCTGGTCGAACTTCGACTTCGCGCGGCCGAGGCTCATCGCGACGGCGACCAGGCGCTGCTGGGCACCGTCGTGCAGGTCCCGCTCGATGCGGCGGCGTTCGGCCTCGGCGGCGTCGACACCGCGAGCCCGCGACGCCTGCAGTCGCTCGGCCTTCTGCTCCAGCTTCGCGGCGCGGTTCGGTCCGAGCAGCGAGTACGCCAGGTTGCCGTGCAGCCACCCGACCCACGGGGTCACCCAGATCGCCATCGGCAGCAACACGATCGACGCGATCGCGATCGGCAGTTCCAGACATGCCAGCGGGAACGCCGCCATCAGGTAGGCGAGGTCGCGCCACGTCGTCGCGTCGGTCAAGCGGGTCAGCCAGCGCTTGACCAGCGAAAGCCCCTCGACCGGCAGGCGCTCGACCGGCTCCAGCGGAGTCTCGAGCATCGTGCGCGCCCAGCCCCGCTCGCGGTCGGCGGACCAACGGATGAAGCTGGTCGTGGCCATGAGGATCGGGAAGCCGATCCACACCACCGCCGTCGCGATGCCGACCGCCAGGCCGACGACGATGAGAACGAACTGGAGGAGCCGGAACACGAAGCTGACGATCATGTAGACGATCGACCGCAACGGGCGCGGTCGCGGAATCCCCACCTGCTGAACTTGCTGGTCGATCGTCATCCGTGAACCTCGCCCCATGAATCCTCCAGACGGCGGCGCTGGGCGTGGGTCGGCCCGAGCAGCGCCGTCGCCAGCCGGGCGTGCATCCCGGCCAGCGCCTTCGTCAACGCTACCGACAGCGCGATGCAGAGCACTCCGAGCGCCGCCCAAGGCAGTGCCGAGACCGTCGAATCGACGGTGAACCACGCGTTTTCCCAGGTCGGGAAGCGGTACTCGCCGCCGGGCAGGAAGCGGTAGTGGATCGGCAGGCCGGCGAGGCCGAGGCTGGTCGACCAGAACGCCGTGACCAGGACGAACTCGACGATGCCGAGCGGGAAGAGCAAGAAGAAGTAGGCGAGGTCGCGCCAGGTCGAGCCGTCCTTCAGCCGGGCCTTCCAGCGCACGGACTGACCGGCGACGGGCAGCGGGAGATACGGCAGGTCGATGTAGCGGTCGAGCAGCGCGTACACCCTGGCGCGTTCCATCCGGGCCGCGCCGCGGACCGACAGGATCACCAGCGCGAGGATAGGCAGCCCGATCCAGACGACCGCCGTGCCGATGCCCGCCGAGATGAAGGACATCAGGAGCGCGAAGGTGAGGACACCCATCGGCAGGTTCATCAGCAGGTAGACCAGCGAGCCGCCGAACGACGGATCGGACCTGCTCAGCTCCCGCTCGGCCGCTAGCGAGCTCATGGTCGTGCTCCTCTCTGGTGCGAGGAGACCAGCATCGCGCTCGCGCGCGCTCGCCGACATGGTGCTCACGGGCATCTCCCAGGTGGGGCTAGCCCCACCTGCGGGAATAACCCGGTTGCCGATCGAGTTATGATGTACAGGTTGTGTCCCACCAAGGGGGTGAACGGTTTCGACTTTGGACGTTGAATCAGGAGAAGCGTGCCGGTGCAGGCGAGAGACCACCGTAAGCGTCATCGCAAACCAATAAGCGCCGAGCCTAAGAGCCAGCGCGAGTTCGCTCTTGCTGCCTAAGCAGTAGAGCAACTCTGTCGGTCCGGGGTCGCCTCCGACCCGGTCACCGGCATCAGCTAGGAGGCTTACCGCTACACCCGGCTACGGGGTGTGGTCGGGAAACAAACAGTGGCTGGGCCCGTCACTTCAGCTTGTTCGCGTGACTGAAGGGGCCAAGTAGAGACATAGCGGACTGCGCACGGAGAAGCCCTGGTGATGCGCCAGAGGACCCGGGTTCAATTCCCGGCACCTCCACCGTTTCGCCGAAGCGGCCCTGCCCCTGAGGGGTGGGGCCGCTTCTTTGCGTGTCGGTCGGCTCGGCAGTGCGGGTTGCGTCCGCCGACGCCAAGTGATCCTCGCGGAGTGGGCCCGATGGGGCGGGCTCTACTCCTGAGAACCCCATAGGCTCGGGAAATGCGGCTTCATGTCCATCGGTGGGGATCCGGTCCGCGAGTCGTTCTCGTGCACGGCGTGTTGCTCGGGGGCCGGGAGGCGTGGCGGGCTCAGCGCCCGTTGACCGAGCGGTGGACGTTGCTCGCGCCGGACCGTCCGGGCCACGGCAAATCGCCGGACGGCGTACAGGATTTCGCAGTCGACGCCGAGTTGATCGCGGAGCAGGTGCTCGACGAGCCCGCGCATCTGGTCGGGCTGTCGTATGGCGCGGTCGTCGCGATGCTCGCCGCCGCGCGGCGGCCGGAGATGGTCCGGACCCTCACCGTGGTCGAGCCGCCCGCGGCTGGGGTCGTTCGTGGTCACGAGGTCGTCGATGCGTGGGACGCCGAACTGCGGAGATTTCTCGAAGGGCCGCTCGACGATCCTCGCGAAGTGTTCAAGGCTTTCTTTCCGCTAGCCGGTGTGCCGTTGCCGATTCCCGATCCGGTGCCGGAGACTCTGCGGCGTGGCGCCCGCGCGCTGGTCGGGATGCGGCCGCCGGGAGATGCGGAGCTGCCGCTCGACGCGCTGGCCTCCGCGGATTTCCCGATGCTCGCGATCACCGGCGACCACCGGCCGGAGTACGAGATCATCGCCGACGCGATCGCGGACGGGACCGGTGCGCGCCGCGAGATCGTGCGGGGGATGGGGCATTTGGTGCCGGACACGGGTGCGCCGTTCAACACCCGGCTCGAGTCTTTTCTGAATCACGCAGAGTAGCGAAATCTAGATCTTTTTTGTCTCAATTCACCCGCGCCGGGAACTGTCGCGGAGTGGGATGTCATGCTGAGTGTCCGACCATGGCCCTCTTTCGAAACGACCCCGTGTCGCCGGAGGGCCGGAAGAAGGTGGCAGATGACCTGGGCTAGGCATTCCAGTCGTCCCGACCCCGCTGAAGACCAGAGCCGGATGGCCGGTGTGCGAGCGGAGGAAGAAGTCCGCCTCACGCTGCAGAACGGCAGAGCCGCACGAACCGTCGCAGGGCACGCTTCGGATGCCCTCGACTGTGCTGAACTGCTGGCGATGCTCGGGCTCGAGGGAGTCCAGAAGAAGCACGCTCAGCGCATCTGACCCCCGATCCGGGTGGTCAGTTCGGCCGCGGTCAGCCGGACCTCTTCGGCGAGGTCCGGCCAAGTCTCCTCGCACCCCTCGGCTCCCGGGCAGAGGTGGCGGAGGGTCACGCTGATCGCGGCCATCGGCCGGCCGCCGTGGTCGAAGACCGGGCAGGCCACCGAGGCGAATCCTTCGGTGACGTGCCCGTCTTCGACCGCCCAGCCGAGCCTGCCCTCCGCGTTCAGCGTCCGGCGCAGTTCGGCGAGGGTGCGCGGGCCGCGACCGGTGCGCAGCACGAACGCCGCCGCGTTCGGGAAGAGCGCGCGGACGTGCGGTGACGGCAGATGCCGCAGCATCGCCCTGCCCGAAGCCGTGAGCTGGCCAGGCAGCCGGACGCCGACTTCGGTCACCAGGGTTTCCGGGCGGGTGGGACGCTCTTTGACCAGGTAGAGCGACTCGTTGCCGTGAAGCACGCCCAGATGCGCGGTGTGGCCGACGCGGTCGGCGAGTTTGCGCAGGAGCGGGAGCGCGAGCCGCTCCAGCGGGTCGTGCCGCAGGTAGGCCGAGCCGAGCTCGAACGCGGCGATGCCGAGGCCGTACCGGCGCTCGGCCGGCAAGTGCGTCACGAAACCGGCGGCCTCCAGTTCGGCGAGCAGGTGATACGTCGTCGAACGCGGGAGGCCGAGTTCGCGCGCGATCGCGGCCGCCGACACCGGACCCGGCCGCGCGGCGAGGGCGCGAAGGATGCCGAGGCCGCGTCGCAGAGCCGGGACCTCGCTGCTCTCACCCATGCCGACCTCCTGTTTCGCTTCGGCGGGGGAGCAAGGGACCTTTGCTCCCGCTTCTCTCAATGTTGAGACAAGCGGGAGCAAAGGTCCCTTGCTCTCTTTCCGCAGGTGACCGTGTGGGTTTTGGGACATCTGACGTCCCGAAACCCACACGGTCGGTACGCATCGCTACGCGGAGTACGGGGTGTGTGGAAATAGGGACACTCAACGTCTCTATTTCCACACACCCTCCGCTGCCGCGGTAGCAAAGGTCCCTTGCTCCCACCGTGAGTGTCTTGGATACCAGACACAACCACCGGTTGGCGCCGCCCACCAGCGGGCATGGCGTTGTCCAATGGGGCTATGCCGGAAACCGTACTTCTGGGCTCCGAACCGCTTCGGCCCGAACAGGTCGTCGCGGTCGCCCGTGACCACTCGCCCGTCGCGGTCAGCGAAGCGGCCGAGAAGAACCTCGCCACGACGCGTCAGCACATCGACAACCTCGCTCACGCCGAGACGCCGACGTACGGCGTTTCGACGGGCTTCGGGGCGCTCGCCACTAGGCATATCCCGCTCGAGAGCCGCACCGCGCTCCAGCGGTCGCTGATTCGGTCGCATGCGGCGGGCGCGGGCCCGGTCGTGGAGACCGAGGTCGTGCGCGCGCTGATGCTGCTGCGCCTCCGCACTCTCGCCAGCGGGTACACCGGCATCCGGCCGCAGACCGCGCAAGCGCTTGCGGCCCTGCTCAACGCCGGGATCACCCCGCTCGTTCACGAGTACGGCTCCCTCGGCTGCTCCGGTGACCTCGCGCCTCTCGCCGCTGTCGCGCTCGCGCTGATGGGAGAGGGCGAAGTCGAGTACAACGGCGAAGTCGTTCAGGCGGGCGTAGCGCTGAAGCACGCTGGCATCGAGCCGGTCGTTCTCGCGGAGAAGGAGGGCCTCGCCCTCACGAACGGGACCGACGGCATGCTCGGCATGCTCCTGCTGGCCGCGGCCGACCTTCGCAAGCTGCTCGACACCGCCGACATCACCGCGGCGATGAGCGTCGAAGCGCTCCTCGGCACCGATCGCGCCTTCGCGGCCGACCTCCAGGCGCTGCGCCCGCATCCAGGCCAGGCGCTGAGTGCCCAGCGGATGTGGACGGCGCTTCAGGACTCGAAGATCGTCGAGAGCCACCGCGGCCCCGATTGCAACCGCGTCCAGGACGCGTACTCCCTCCGCTGCGCGCCCCAGGTGCACGGCGGAGCCCGCGACAGCCTCACGCACGCCGAACTCGTCGCCGAGCGTGAGCTTCACTCCGCGGTCGACAACCCGGTCGTGCTGTCCGACGGCCGCGTCGAGTCGAACGGCAACTTCCACGGCGCCCCGGTCGCGTACGTGCTCGACTTCCTCGCGATTCCGCTCGCGGACGTCGCCAGCATCGCCGAGCGTCGCACGGACCGCATGCTCGACAAGGCCCGCTCGCACGGCTTGCCGCCGTTCCTCGCGTTCGACCCCGGCGTCGATTCCGGCCAC
This sequence comes from Amycolatopsis sp. NPDC043887, assembly GCF_056435665.1. Classification (NCBI taxonomy): domain Bacteria; kingdom Bacillati; phylum Actinomycetota; class Actinomycetes; order Pseudonocardiales; family Pseudonocardiaceae; genus Amycolatopsis; species Amycolatopsis sp. NPDC043887. The sequence goes on along the minus strand of NZ_JBWKEB010000015.1, from coordinate 195,878 downwards.
ATGATCGCCCAGTACACGCAGGCGGCCGTGGTCAGCGAGCTCAAGCGGCTCGCGGTGCCGGCGTCGGTCGATTCGATCCCGAGCAGCGCCATGCAGGAGGACCACGTCTCCATGGGCTGGTCCGCCGCGCGCAAGCTGCGCAAGGCGGTCGAAGGCCTCAACACCGTCCTTGCCATCGAACTGCTCACCGCCGCGCGCGCACTCGACATGCGCGCGCCCCTGGTCCCGTCGCCGGTCACCGGCCGGGTCCGGGATCTCGTCCGCACCAAGGTCGAGGGCCCCGGCCCCGACCGTCATCTGGCGCCGGAGATCGCCGCCGCCGAAGAACTCGTCGCGTCGGGTGCCGTCCTCGCCGCGGCCCAACTGGAGGTCTGAGCCCATGACCCGCACGGTCCGTGCCGCCCGAGGCACCACGCTCACCGCGAAGAACTGGCAGACCGAAGCCGCGCTGCGGATGTTCCACAACAACCTCGACCCCGAGGTCGCCGAGCGCCCGGAGGACCTGGTCGTCTACGGCGGCACCGGCAAGGCCGCCCGCAACTGGGCCAGCTTCGACGCGATCACCCGCGAACTGACCGGTTTGGAGCAGGACGAGACGCTGCTCGTCCAGTCCGGCAAGCCGGTCGGCGTGTTCCGCACGCACGAATGGGCGCCGCGCGTGCTCATCGCGAACTCCAACCTCGTCGGCGACTGGGCGACGTGGCCCGAGTTCCGCCGCCTGGAGGCGCAGGGCCTGACCATGTACGGCCAGATGACCGCGGGCTCCTGGATCTACATCGGCACGCAGGGAATCCTGCAGGGCACGTACGAGACTTTCGCCGCCGTCGCGAAGAAGCGCTTCGGCGGCAGCCTCAAGGGCACGCTCACTGTCACCGCCGGTCTCGGCGGCATGGGTGGCGCGCAGCCGCTGGCCGTCACGATGAACGACGGTGTCGCGCTCGTCATCGAATGCGACCCGCAGCGCGCCCACCGCCGTGTCGAGACCCGCTACCTCGACGAGGTCGCCGACGACCTCGACGACGCGATCCGCCGGGTGGAGGCCGCGAAGAAGGAGAAGCGCGCGCTGTCCGTCGGCGTGGTCGGCAACGCCGCCGAGGTGCTGCCCGAACTGCTTCGCCGCGGCGTAGAGGTCGACATCGTCACCGACCAGACCTCCGCGCACGACCCGCTTTCCTATCTGCCCAAGGGCGTCAGCGTCGACGAGTGGCAGGACTACGCGGACAAGAAGCCCGACGAGTTCACCGAGCGCGCCCGTGAATCGATGGCAGAGCACGTCGAGGCGATGCTCGGCTTCCTCGACAAGGGCGCCGAGGTCTTCGATTACGGCAACTCCCTGCGCGGCGAGGCGAAACTCGGCGGCTGCGAACGGGCCTTCGACTTCCCGGGGTTCGTGCCCGCCTACATCCGCCCGCTCTTCTGCGAGGGCAACGGCCCGTTCCGCTGGGCGGCGCTGTCCGGTGACCCCGAGGACATCGCGGCGACCGACCGCGCGATGCTGGAACTGTTCCCGGAGAACGAATCCCTCGCGCGCTGGATCCGGCTGGCCGGTGAACGCGTCGCGTTCCAGGGCCTTCCGTCGCGGATCTGCTGGCTCGGCTACGGCGAGCGGCACCTCGCGGGCCTGCGGTTCAACGAGATGGTCGCCAGCGGTGAGCTGAAGGCGCCGGTCGTCATCGGCCGCGATCACCTCGACTCGGGCAGCGTCGCCTCGCCGTACCGCGAGACCGAGGGCATGGCCGACGGTTCCGACGCGATCGCCGACTGGCCGCTGCTGAACGCACTGGTCAACACCTCGTCGGGCGCCAGCTGGGTGTCGATCCACCACGGCGGCGGCGTCGGTATGGGCCGGTCCATCCACGCGGGCCAGGTCAGCGTGGCCGACGGAACCCAGCTGGCCGCGCGGAAACTCGAACGTGTGCTCACCAACGACCCGGGCATGGGCGTCATCCGGCACGTCGACGCCGGGTACGACCGCGCCGCCGAAGTCGCCGACGAGCGCGGCGTGCGCGTGCCGATGCGGGACGCCGAGTGACCGCGTCGTCGCTGCTGGAGGAGATTTCGGACGTCGGCCGCGACCCGAAGCGGGGCGGCTACTCCCGCCACGCCTTCGACGCGGCCGAAACCGAGCTGCGCGCGTGGTTCGTCGAGCGTGCCGGGCGGCTGGGCCTGGGTGTCGAGACCGACCGCAACGGCAACATCTGGGCCTGGTGGGGCACACCCGGCCCGGACGCGGTCGTCACCGGGAGCCATCTCGACTCGGTGCCCGGCGGCGGCGCCTTCGACGGCCCGCTCGGTGTCGCGAGTGCGCTCGACGCGGTGGAGATCTTGCAGGCCCAAGGATTTCGTGCGGCGAAGCCGTTCGCCGTCGTGGTCTTCGCCGAAGAGGAGGGCGGCCGGTTCGGTGTGCCGTGCCTCGGCTCGCGTCTGCTGACCGGGACCATCGACGCGGACAAGGCGCGGAGCCTGCGCGACCCGGACGGTGTCACGTTCGCCGAAGCGGCGGCGAAATCCGGCCTCGATCCCGAGCGGGTCGGCCGGGACCCCGAGCGGCTCGGGTTGATCGGGCGGTTCCTGGAACTGCACGTGGAGCAGGGACGCGGGCTGATCGACCTCGGCTCGCCGGTCGCCGTCGGCAACACGGTGATCGCGCACGGGCGGTGGCGATTCTCCTTCCAGGGGCAGGGAAATCACGCCGGCGCGACATTGATCGGCGATCGTCGCGACCCGATGATCCCGGCGGCCGAGACCGTGCTCGCCGTGCGGAAACTGGCGAAGGCCACCGCCGACGCGAGGGCGACCGTCGGCAGGCTCGTGCCCACTCCCGGCGGGACCAACGTCATCGCGTCCACTGTGGACTTGTGGCTGGACGCGAGGGTGCCGGGTGCGGATACGCCCGAGCTGGTCGCCGAGATCGCGAAGCTGGCCGAAGACGCGGCAGGGCAGGAAGGCTGCCGCGTCGAGGTCAGCAGGGAGTCGTACTCGGACGACGTGATCTTCGACGACGCGTTGCGCCGTGACCTGGGCACCTGGCTGGGCGGGCCGCCGGAACTGCCGACCGGCGCCGGGCATGACGCCGCGATCCTCGCCGGGTTCGTCCCGTCCGGGATGCTCTACGTGCGCAACCCCACCGGCATCAGCCATTCGCCGGAGGAGTTCTCCGAGGCGGAGGACGTCGACCACGGGGCTCGCGCGCTCGCGGACGTCCTGGAGAAACTGTCGACATGACGACATATTGGTGTGAACGTGCCTGGCTGCCGGACGGGATCGCCGATGCCGTCCGGATCGAGATCGACGGCGGCGAGATCACTTCGGTGACGGCGAAAGCGCCTCGCGAAGGAACTGTCCTCAATGGACTCACTTTGCCGGGGTTCGCCAACGGGCATTCGCACGCGTTCCACCGTGCGCTGCGCGGCCGGACGCACCACGATCGCGGAACCTTCTGGACGTGGCGCGAGCGGATGTACTCGCTCGCGTCGCGGCTCGATCCGGATTCGTACTACCGCCTGGCGCGCGGCGTTTACGCGGAGATGGTGCTGGCCGGGTACACAAGCGTCGGCGAGTTCCACTACCTGCACCACGCGCCGGGCGGAAAGCCTTACGTAGAGCCGAACGCGATGGGTGAGGCGCTGCGGCAGGCCGCCAGGGACGCCGGAATCCGGCTGACGTTGCTCGACACGTGCTACCTCGCGGGCGGTATCGGGGTGGAACCCGACGAGGTGCAGCAGCGGTTCTCCGACGGGACAGCCTCGAAGTGGGCGCAACGAGCCGGCGAATTGCGGGAGGATGAGACGTTCCGGGTTGGAGGCGCGATCCATTCCGTGCGTGCCGTTCCCGAAGATCAACTGTCCGAAGTGGACAACGGGACGCCCGCGGATCGGCCGCTGCACATCCATCTTTCGGAGCAGCGAGCCGAGAACGAGCAGTGCGTGGCGGCCTATCACTGGACTCCGACGGGGCTGCTCTGGGACAACGGCGTGCTCGGCGAGCGGCTCACGGCGGTGCACGCGACGCACCTGACGCCGGGCGATATCCAGTGGCTCGGCGAGGCCGGTAGCCGTGCCTGCTTCTGCCCGACGACCGAACGGGATCTCGGTGACGGCATCGGCCCCGCGCGGACGCTGCTGGACGCGGGGGTGCGGCTGTCGCTCGGCAGCGACAGCAACGCGGTCGTCGACGCGTTCGAGGAGACCAGGGCGCTGGAACTGAACGAGCGGCTCGCCAGCGAGAAACGCGGCCGGTTCACCGCGGAGGAACTGCTCGCGGCGGCGACGGATCACGGCGCGGTCGGCTGGGACGAGGTCGGCGAGCTGGCTCCGGGCGCGGGCGCGGACCTGGTGACGGTCGGCCTCGGTTCGGTGCGGACCGCGGGGATCGAGCCGTCCGGGGTGGTCTTCGCCGCCGCCGGCGCGGACGTCCGGGACGTCGTCGTCGCGGGGCGCGAGATCGTCCGCGACGGCGCGCATCAGCTGATCGACCGGCCGGAAACGGTCTTGGCCAAGGAGATCGAGGCATTGTGGCAGTCCTGATCACGGGAATCGGCGAACTCACCACGAACGACGCCGAACTGGGCAAGCTCCGCGACGCGGCCGTCGTCGTCGACGGCGAAACGATCGCCTGGGTCGGCGCGGCCGCGGACGCGCCCGACGCGGACGAGCGGGTCGACGTCGAAGGTCGCGCGGTGCTGCCCGGCTGGGTGGACAGCCACACGCACCTGGTCTTCGCCGGGGACCGGACCGCCGAGTTCGAGGCGCGGATGGCCGGGAAGGCGTACAACGCCGGAGGGATCGCGGTCACCGTCGACGCGACGCGGTCTGCGTCCGACGAGCAGCTGGCGGCGAATCTGCGGCGACACGTCGACGAAGCGGCGAGGCAGGGCACGACCTGTCTGGAAACGAAGACCGGATACGGGCTCAACGTCGAAGACGAGGCGCGTTCCGCGCGGATCGCCGCCGAGGTGGCCGACGAGGTCACGTTCCTCGGCGCGCATCTGGTGCCGCCGGGCGTGGACGCGGAGTCCTATGTGGACTTGGTATGCGGCGACATGCTCGACGCCGTCGCGCCGCTCGTGCGGTGGGCGGACGTGTTCTGCGAGACCGGCGCGTTCGACGAGGCGCAGTCCGGGCGGGTGCTGAAGGCGGCGCGGGAACGCGGGCTCGGGCTCCGGCTCCACGGGAACCAGCTGGGGGAGGGCCCGGGTGTGCGGCTCGCCGTCGAGCTAGGGGCAGCGAGCGTCGACCACTGCACGTACCTGAGCGAAGCGGACGTCGAGGCTCTCGCTGCTTCGGACACCGTGGCGACCTTGCTGCCGGCGTGCGACCTGTCGACCCGGCAGCCGCTGGCGCCGGCGCGGCGGCTCCTGGACGCGGGGGCGACGGTCGCGCTGGCCAGCAACGCGAACCCGGGCAGCTCGTACACGACGTCGATGGCGTTCTGCGTCACGACCGCGGTGCTGCAGATGCGGATGACGATCGACGAGGCGGTGTGGTCGGCGACGGCGGGTGGCGCTCGCGCGTTGCGGCGTGACGACGTGGGTTTCGTGCGGCCGGGGGCGCGTGCCGATCTTCACGTGCTGGAGGCGCCTTCGACGACGCACCTCGCCTACCGGCCGGGAGTTCCGCTCACGTCGTCGGTGTGGCGTCGGGGGATCCGGTTGTGAGCGCATGTTCGAACTTGCGGTTCGGCCCGAGAATCCAGACCTTCTTGGGATCGAGGTAGGTGATCAGGTCGATCAGGGCATTGTGGACGGTGGTGAGCCGCGCGGCGCCTTCCTCGGGGTACTTCAGGATTTTGGTGGTTTCTTCGAGCAACGGGGTGAACCATTCGGCGAATTCGGCGTCGTCCCGGTACTTGCGCCGGAACTGGACGTAGCCGAGACACCGGGGGCGTTCCGGGCTGTCCGGGTCGATCATCAGTTCGCCGATGGCCTGTTGCTCACCGCCCAGGAGCAGGAACACGCGGGCGTCGCTCGGCTCGGTGTGCCCGGACAGTGCCGCCTTGACCGCGCCGAGATGACGCATCAGCCGCCGGTTCCTGCTCCGGCTGCCCATGTCCAGGAAATGGGCCTCCTGCTGCAGGATCTGCACCCAGCCGAGGTAGGCGGAAAGCCGGTAAAGGCTCTCGTAGCGGTTGTACTCGTCCTGGCGATCGGTCCCCGGCGCTGCTTGGTGGACCTCTCTGCCCGACAGCAGGTCGATTCCGTTCCGCAACCGCGAAGCCAGTGACGCCGCCGACTGCAGCAGCGGATCCCGGTACCGGCTGACCAGGTCCCGGCGATGTTGCTCGCGGTCGGTCCGCCGCCTGCGTGCCTCGAACATCCCGCCGAGCACGGCGGTCAGCACCGCGCCGGTCACCGAGACCACCGCGGAGATCACCGAAACGTTGTTCACTTCGCGCTACCGGATGGTCTCTTCGACGCGGACGCGCAGCTTCGGCGGGAGTTCGCCGAGCAGATGAGACCATTGCTCCACCCGCTTCTCGCTCAGATGGGTGAGCAGGTCGAGCACCGGAGCCCACAGGTCCTCGTCGGCGGCCGCGACCTGGAGGAGGCCGCGGAACCGGGCTTCGGGGAGCAGCCCGAGGACGTGATCGATCCGGCTCTTGTCGTCGAGGACGAACGCGATCCGGATCAGCGCGTCGTCGCCGATGACGGCCAGCGCCCGGCGCACCGTCGGATCGGGAAGGTGGCCGACGAACCGGCCGACGGTGATCCAGTCCTCGCGGCTCACCAGTTCGACGGCGACCGCGACGACGGTGTCGAGCGGGATCCTGGCGATGATCGCGCTCGCACGGCGCGGGTCCAGCTCGGCCGCGACGTCGGCCAGGAAGGGCGGCTTCAGCCGCTTCGCGACGTCGACGCCCCGGGAGACGTCCACCAGCCCGGCGATCCGCGCGCACAGAAGCGGGCCGAAGACCTTCTCGGCGATCTTCGCGAGGATCGGGCTCGGAACGAGTTTGCTCGCCATCGCCATCCGCTCGAGGGCGGCGAGGTTGGCGTCGAACAGCGTGTCCGTCACCTGTTCGCGGAACGCCTGGAGTTCGGCGGGGTCCACTTTCTCCAGGTACGAGAGCCGCTCCGGGGTGGTGCCCAGGACGCGGGCGAGTTTGAGGATCTCCGCCTGCGCGGCGAAGTTTTCGGTGGTCACAGGCCCACCACCTTGCGAACTGTGCCGCGCAGCAGCGCGGGTACGTACTTCAGACCCTCTTCGCCCGCTTCGGCCAATGCCTTGGCCTGGCGGTGGCGCGCGTCGCGCAGCGCGTCGGAGAGGTCCTGCTTCTCGTTGTCGGCCAGCGCTTCGATGCCTGCCGGGACAGGACCGCCTAGCTGACCGGTGAGTGTGCGCTCGGCCATGGTCGATCATCATGCCTCATCGGACGCGGGAAGCAGGGGACCTTTACTTTCGTCCATGGCGGACCGCTCGTCACGGCTTGTAGCGTCCTGATCTGTGAAGGAAGCGGAGGAGCCCGTGCGGCGGGGGCGTCGGCTGATCATGGACGTCGCGCTGTGGCTCGGCCTCTGCGGCTGGGTGGTCATCGACGCCGGATCCAGCACGAAGCACTGGGAACTGCTCTTCGGGCTCTCCGCGACCACGGCCGCGATCGCGGTGTCGCGCCGGTACCCGCTGGTCTCCCTCGCCATCGCCATGATCGCGAGCTTCATCGTGCTGGGCAGCTTCGGTGGCCGGGTGCCGATCTGGGAAGGCTTCGTCCTCGTCGCGGTGAGTTACCTCGCCGGCTACCGGCAGCCGGTCGCGAAGCCGATGTTGCGCCTTTTCGCCGTCGTTTCGGTGCTGGCGGTGCCCGTCGCACTGCTGTGGAGCAAGGACGGGTTCGCGTCCTGGGGTGCGCTGCTCGGCGTCCTGGTCTTCGCGGGGGTGACGCCCTGGCTGCTGGGCAGGTACGTCCGGCAGCGCGAGGACATGGCGCGTGACGGCTGGCGCCGCGCCGAGGAGATGGAGAGCCGTCAGCGGCTCATCGCGGACCGCGCGCGGCTTCGCGAACGGACGAGGATCGCCAGCGACATGCACGATTCGCTGGGCCACGAGCTGAGCCTCATCGCGGTGCGCGCGGCGGCGCTGGAAGTCGCGGGCGGCCTCGACGAGCAGCAGCGGCAGGCCGCGGGCGAACTGCGGCAGAGCGCCGCGACGGCGACCGAACGGCTGCGAGAGATCATCGGGGTCCTGCGCGAGGACGACGCGCCGACCGAGCCGGTGCACGAGAGCATCGACGAACTGCTCGACCGGACAAGGGCGTCGGGTGTCCTGATCGAGTCCTCTGTGGACGCCCGGCTCGACGGGGAACCGCAGATGGTCGACCGCGCCGCGTATCGCGTGGTCCAGGAATCGGTCACGAACGTGGTGAAACACGCGCCGGGTGCCGCGGTCACGGTCCGGGTCACGCGGTCCGAGGGCCGGACGGATGTCGTGGTCACCAACGCCGCGCCGCCCGCGGGGCCGTTGCCGGGCCGGGCTTCGGGCAGGCGCGGGCTGATCGGCCTGCGCGAGCGGGTCCGGCTGGTCGGCGGGACCCTGCGCGCGGGACCGCGTGACGGCGGATTCGAGGTCAGCGCGACCCTGCCGCACGACGCCGCACCGTCGGAGGAATCGCCCGAGAGTCAGGCGGCGATGGACGCCGAGGTCGGGCAGTCGATGTCGGCCAGGGAGCTGGAACGCGCCCGCCGTGACGTCCGGCGCAGCCTGATCCAGGCGATCGTCGTGCCGATCGGGCTGTTCGGTTTGGTGGTCGGGATCAGCGGGGTGGTGTTCCTCGTCCAGTGGTACGGCTCGGTCCTCGCCGGTGGCGAGTACGACCGGATCCGGATCGGCCAGACGCGGGCGGAGATCGCGTCCGTCCTGCCCGGCAGCCAGCGGATCGCCCGGCCGCGCGTGGTGGAACCCCCGGTACCGGCGGGGGCGACCTGCGAGTATTACGGCACCGAGCGCACCGTGTTCAACTTGAACTACGAGGCCTACCGGCTGTGCTTCGCCGACGGGAAACTCGTGGCGAAGGACGTGATCAGCGAAGACGAGCAAAGGGGGAACCCGGATGATCCGGGTCGTGCTGGCCGATGACGAGGCGATGATCCGCGCCGGGGTGTCGGCGATCCTGGCCGCGGACGCCGGGATCGAGGTGGTCGCGGAAGCCGAGGACGGGCGCGCCGCCGTCGAGCAGGCCCGCGCGACCAGGCCGGACGTCGTGCTCCTCGACATCCGGATGCCGGTCATGGACGGGCTCAAGGCGGCCGAAGAGATCCGCCGGTTGCTGCCCGAGGTGGGCGTGATCATGCTGACCACGTTCGGCGAGGACGCCTACATCGAACGCGCGCTCGGTCTCGGCGCGAGCGGTTTCCTGCTGAAATCCGGCGATCCTCGTGAACTGCTCGGCGGGATCCACGCGGTCGCGGGTGGCGCGGCGTTCCTTTCGCCGAAGGTCGCGCAGCGGGTCATCGCGCGCTTCTCCGGCAACCAGGTCTCCCGCGCCGAAGAGGCGAAGGCGCTGATCGGCAAACTGACGCCGCGTGAGCAGGAAGTGCTGGCGCTGCTCGGTTCCGGACTGTCCAATGCGGACATCGCCGCGAAGCTGTTCGTGGTCGAGGGCACGGTGAAGGCCTACGTCAGCACCATCCTCAACCGGCTCGGCGCGCGGAACCGGGTGCAGGCGGCGATCACCGCGTACGAGGCGGGGCTGGTCGGCGGGGGACCGGAGGGGTCCAGCCGCTGACGCCGGCGCCGATGCGGGCGGTGAGCGCGCCGGGGAGTAGCCGGAACACGCCGTTGCGGACGGCCACGGCGAGCGGATTGCGCAGCTGCGGGCCGATTCTTCCGGCCTGGACCGAGGCTTTGACCACCGATTGGCTGCGCGGGCGGCGCTGTTCGTCGTAACTCTTCAGTGCCGCGTCGACGTCTTCGTTGCTACTGAGCGCCGCAGCGAGAACGACGGCGTCTTCGATCGCCTGGCAGCCGCCTTGGCCGAGGAACGGCGGCATCGCGTGGGCCGCGTCGCCGAGGAGCGCGACGCGGCCTTTGACGTAGGTGGGCAGGGGAGTGCCGAGCAGGCAGAGATCGTGGTGGAGCAGCGTCTCGGGCGCGGTCGCCTCGATGAGCTCGGGAATCGGTTCGTGCCAGCCGCCGAAGCGGTTTCGCAGATACGACTTCGGGTCCTCGTGACGGACGCCCGCTTCGGCGACGTAGCTCGCCCACCAGTAGACGCGGCCGTCGTGCAGCGGGATGACCCCGATCTCGGCTCCGTCGTCCCAGCTCGTGCTGAGTTCCGTCGGGTGAGGGAGGGTGGTCACCGCGCGGTAGGCCGTGCTGCCGCTGTAGACCGGTTCGGGATGCCGTGGCCAGAGTTGTTCGCGGGCCGTGCTGTGGATTCCGTCCGCGGCGATGATGACGTCGGCGTCGAGATCGTCGAGGTTCGTGACCTCGACGCCGGTGCGGACGCAGCCGTCGGGGAGGGCGTCGCGGAGCGCGCCGATGAGATCCGCGCGGTGGATGGCGGCGAGCGGGCGCCCGTGGTGACGGCGGAACGCCTCGGCGTCCCATCGGGTGATGCGGCGGCCGTCGCGGTCGTGGAGACCGCCGGAGGATTGTTCCTGTTGTCCGGCGAGGCGGACGCCCAGCGTTTCGAGTGACCGCAGGGCGTTCGGCCACAGGGAGATGCCCGCGCCGACGGCGGTGAGCTCCGGCGCCTGTTCGAGGACAGTGACCTCCCAGCCGATGCCGTGCAGTCCGATGGCGGCGCTCAGCCCGCCGATTCCTCCGCCGATCACGATCGCTTTGCGCATGTCGACCTCCTCTACAACTGTAGAGTACTACTACACTTGTAGAGTGCGAAAGGCGACGATCGGGGACGCGGCCATCGAGGTCATCGCGGCCGAGGGGATGCGGGGGCTGACGCATCGCGCCGTCGACCGGTTCGCCGGGCTGCCGCCGGGTTCGACCTCGTACTACGCGCGGACGCGGGCGGCGCTGCTGGAGCTGGCGATCTCGCGGATGATCGAACTCGACGAGGTCACCCTCGACCCGCCACCCGGGCAGCTGGCCGAGTACGTGGCGGGGTTCGCCCACGCGGCGATCACGAACGGGCGGACGCGGATGCTCGCGCGGTACGAGTTCGCGCTGGAGGCGACGCGGCGACCGGAGCTGCGTGAGGCCTACGACCGGGGCGGGCTCGTCATCCGGCGGCGGTGCGCGGAGGTGCTCGCCGCGTGCGGATCGGCGGAGCCGGAGCGGCACGCGCGGGTGCTCGTGGCGTGGCTGGAAGGGACGGTCTTCGACGCGCTGGCCGGGACCGGCTCGTTGCGGCCGCCCGGGCTGGAGGAGTTGACGCGAGGGGCGCGGGAGGTGTTGACGGGGCTCGGGGTGGCGGGGTAGCAGGGGACCTTTGCTACCACTTGAGGCTCTGACCTGCGGAAAGAGAGCAGGGGACCTTTGCTGCCGCCCGGGGTGTGTGGAAATAGGGACGTTGAATGTCTCTATTTCCACACACCCTGTACTCGGCGTAGCGATGCTGACTGTGTGGGTTTTGGGACATCTGACGTCCCAAAACCCACACGGTCACCTCGGGCGTTCCGCTGTGCAGGGAAGCAAGGGACCTTTGCTCCCGCTTCTCTCAATGTCGAGACAAGCGCGTCGACCCGCGGGCTCCGGAACGGGATGTCCCGAAAGCCACAGGGGGACATCAGATGTCCTGTGGCTTTCGCGACGTGACCGGGCGCCCAAGCGGTAGCAAAGGTCCCTTGCTCCCCCGTCAGGCGTCCCGCCGCCTGAGCACCGTGGAACCGGTGACCAGACCAGCAGCGGCCCAAGCCGCACAGAGCGCGACGCCGACCCAGGGCGCGTAGGGCGCGACGCCGCCGAAGATCGGGTTCGGCTGCCCGGGAGTGACCATCGCGTTGACGCCCGCGAAGCCGGGGAAGTAGTTCACGAGGTCTTCCCAGCCGAGCGAACCGGCGAACATCGGGATCATCACCAGCAGCACGAACACCGTCACGATCGTCCCCGCCGTCGAGCGCAGCGCCGTCCCGAGACCGAGGCAGAGCAGGCCCAGCAGCGCGAAGTAGCCGCCCATGCCCGCCGCGGTCGCGAGGACCTCGCCCACCGAGGAGTCGGGCGCGGGGATCATCGGCGCCGAAATCGCCACACCGGCGAGGGTGTTCAGCACGCCGTAGCCGAACAGCACCGGCAGCAGGACGGCCGATTTCGCCGCGAGGACCCGGTTCCGCACCGGGACCCACTGCAGGGTCGAGCGGATGCTGCCACTGGCGTACTCGCTCGTGATGACCAGCGTCGCCAGCGCGACCACGGCGAACTGCGTGAGGAAATACGCCGCTCCGGCCACCACGGCGTGCGGGGCCATCGAGCGTTCGACGCCGGCGTTCGCGGCCAGGCCCAGCGCGCCGGAATAGGCCAGCATCAGGCAGAGCCCGCTGATCAGGCACCACCAGGTCGACCGGACCGACCAGAACTTGGTCCATTCGGAAGAGATCGTGTTCATCGTGCGCTCCACTGCTTGAAGAAACCGGTCAGCTCGTTACGGAAGAACTCCAGCGCCTTCCGTGAGTCGATCGAGCCGTACTGGTTTTCGATCTCGGTCGGCGGGAGCTGCGGTCGCAACCCCAGCTGGTCGATCAGGATCGCGGCGTCGGTCACCGACGAATGGCCGCTGTTCTCGACCAGGTCCTGCTTCTTCGGCCCGGTGAGCCGCGGCCAGGTCTCGTCCCAGGACGCCCGGTAGTACTTCTCGCCGGTCGGGCTGGTCAGCAGCAGGAACGGCCGGTCGAGGGAGACGGTGCCGAAGAACGGGCCGTCGACGTTCACACCCGCCTTGATCCGCCGGTCGGCGACCATCGCGGCGGCGGTCGCCGAACCCCCGGCGGAATGACCGGCCATCCCGATCTTCGTCGCGTCGATCGACCATCGACGGTCCTTCAGCAGGGTGTCGACGACGAAGGTCGTGTCCACAGCGCGGTTCGCGATCGCGGCGGGCCAGGGGTCGTCCGGTCGTCCACAAGCGACACACTGGCGCAGCCCGTCGGGGAACTCCGTCGCCCAGGCTTCGTAGGCGTGGTCGATCCCGGCGACCACGAAGCCTTGCGCGGCAAGGTGTTCGGCCACCGAGGTCAGGGTGATCCGGTTGTTGCCCGCGCCCGGCGAAAGCACCACCAGCGGACGCCGTCCTGGCAGGGAAGACGCGTTCTCCCGCGAGTGGACCCGCACCTTGCTCAGAGCGTCCGGCGGCAGGTCGAGTTTCCGCCCGGCGACCGTCGCCGCGGACTCGGCCTCGGTCATGTACAGCGGCGCGCGTCCGATCGGGACGGCCGGGTACCAGACGTTGACCATCAGTTCGCGCCGCTTCTCCGGCACCCAAGGGTCGGCGCGCCGCTGATCGGTGAGGTGCAGTGTGCGCAGCCCGATCGGGAGCGGGCCGCCCGGCGCGGGCAGCGACAGTTCCGGTGCCGCCGACGCGGCCGCCGGCACCCCCAGCAGGCCGGCGATCACCGCCACCAGGACCATGAGTGACTTCATGCCGCGACTCCCGTTCCGTATTCGACCGACGACGCGGTCAGTTCCATGTACGCCTGTTCCAGTGACGCGGTCCGTTCGGCCAGCCCGTGCACGCGGATCCCGAGTTCGTGCACCGCGTCGCCGACGAGGTGGACGGGCAGGTCGTGCACGAGCAGTTCGTCCTGATCGGATTCTGTGGTCGCGCCGAGTGCGCGAAGGCGCTGTTCGAGGACACGCAGGTCGGCGGGAGCGGGCACCCGCACCGCGACCGACGTCCGCGAATTGCCCGCGATGAACTCGTCGACCGGCGCGTCGGCGAGCAACTTCCCCTTGCCGATGACGACCAGCCGGTCCGCGGTCAGCTGCATCTCGCTCATCAGATGGCTAGACACGAAAACCGTGCGGCCCTCCTCCGCGAGCGACCGCATCAGCTGCCGCACCCAGCGGACGCCGTCGGGGTCGAGGCCGTTCACCGGCTCGTCGAACATCAGCACGCCAGGGTCGCCCAGCAGGGCACCGGCGATCCCGAGACGCTGCCCCATACCGAGCGAGAACGTCCCGGCGCGTTTGCCCGCGACGTCGGTGAGGCCCACCGTGGCGAGCACTTCGTCCACCCGGCTCGCCGGGATGCCGTTGCTGCGCGCCATCGCCAGGAGGTGCTTGCCCGCGCTCCGGCCGGGATGCAGCGCCTTGGCCTCCAGTAGTGCGCCGACCACACGCAGCGGGAATCGCAGGTCCTCGTACCTCTTGCCGCCGATGTGGACCTCACCCGCACTGGGCGCGTCGAGGCCGAGCGTCATCCGCATGGTCGTCGACTTGCCCGCGCCGTTGGGACCGAGGAAACCGGTCACCTTGCCCGGTTCGACGGCGAACGTCAGCCCGTCGACCACCGTCTTCTCGCCATAGCGCTTCGTGAGTCCTCGAAGCGTGATCATCCGCGTCCTCCTTCGTGTCCCTGAATCCTCCGATGCGGGGACACCTGCGGACATCGCCCCGAAGTCATCGGCCATCCCTTACTTTCGTCAGGTGCCGCTCGGCACGAGTCACCGCGGAAAGGCAGAATCGGCGCCATGACCACCCGCGAACAACGGCGCGTGAATCCGCTCGACCTGGTGATGCTCGTACTCGCCGTGTTCTCCGTCGGGCTGCTCGCCTACGTGATGTTCTTCCCGCATTCGGAGGAGACGGCGCACCGCGTCTTCGTCATCGACACGACGGTGTGCGGGATCTTCGCGCTGGAATTTCTCTGGCGGTGGCGGCGCACCGGCTGGGAGAAGCGGTTCCCGCTGCGCAACTGGTACGAGATCCTCGGCATGATCCCCATCGCGCATCCGGCGCTGCGCGGGTTCCGGCTGCTGCGGATCGTCGTGGTGCTGGTCCGGCTCGCCCGCACCGCCGACCGCGCGTTCGGGGAGCGGTTCACGCAGCGACTGGTCGAACGGCTTTCCCGGCCGATCGTGCTCGCGATCAAGAAACCGATCACGATCGCGGTGCTCGACGAGGTCGTCAAAGTGCTGGAAACCGGCAACTATCCGCAGAACCTCGCGCGCTCACTCGGCGAGAACCAGTCGTTGCTGCGGGGGATCATCGCGGAGAAGCTCAAGAACGATCCGCAGGCCGGACGGCTTTCGAAGCTGCCGTTTCACGACGAGGTGGTGCGTTCGGTGATCGACACCGCGATGCGCGTGATCCTCGAAGTGCTGACCGATCCGCGGATCGACGAGTTCTTCGCGCATGTGGTGCGGGAGAACCGGGAGCAGATCCGCAGCGCCGTACAGCTGGGGCTGAACGAGCGTGAGGATGACGAGGAGCTGGCGGCGCAGTTGCCGACCAGACCTCAACATCAACTGATGGACTGACCTCGTGAGGTGCGCCGGGTGGGGGCGGCGTTCAGGGGGTCCTCCGGCCAGGGATGCTTCGGGTAGCGCCCGCGGAGATCGGCGCGCACGGCCGCGTAACCGTTGCGCCAGAACGATTCCAGATCCGCGGTGACCGCCGCGGGCCGCCCGGCGGGGGAGAGCAGGTGCAGCACGACGGGGACGCCAGCCAGTTCCGGCGTCGCGAGCCAGCCGAAGGTCTCCTGCAGTTTGACGGCGAGCACGGGCTGTTCGCCCGAGTAATCGACCCTGATCCGCGAACCCGACGGTACCTCCAGCCGGTCCGGCGCCAGTTCGTCCAAACGCGACGCCTCCGGCCAGGGCAACAGTCCGCGTAGGGCCGCGCCGGCGTCCAGCGCGGCCAGATCGGACCGGCGACGGGCCGAGCCGAGATCGAGCCAGCTATCCAAAGTGGACAGAAGCTCCGTGTCGGAGACCGCGGGCCAAGGCGCTCCCCGCACGCGATGCAGAAAGGCCAGCCGCTCGCGCAGTCTCTTCCCGTCTTCCGGCCATCGCAGCAGGCCGAGCCCTTCGGTGCGCAGCCCGTCCAGCAGTGCGGTGCGGATCGCGTCCGGCGAGGGCGAGCGCAACGGTTTCTCCGACAGCGTGATCACGCCGAGTCGCCACACCGACCGCGCCACGACGTCACCCGAAGACCACCGCACTTCGTCCACTGTGGACACCAGGTTCGGCGCGGCGCGCACGGCGAGATCTTCGTCCGCGGGCGCGGCCAGCCGGATGATCCCTTGCGCGCGGCCGGGATCGCGGGTCGCTTCGGCCACCGCCAGCCACTCGACGTCGGCCAGTCCGCTACCCCGCGGCAGTTCGGCCGCCGTTCCACCGGCCATCAGATACACCGGCGCCCCCGCGGAACGCCGTCGCGCGAGCCGCTCGGGGTGCGCCAGCGCCACGACCAGCGCCGGATCGGAGGCGTTGCCGCCGTCGGGAACCAGCTGGGAAAGCCGTCGTACGTCACGCTTCCAGCGCTCGTCGCTGCGTACTCGCCGCAGTTCGGCTTCGAGGTCGGTCAGTGTGCCGCCGCTGTCCAGCAGCGCGACGACCTCGGCCGCCGAACGCGCGTTGGTCCGCGCCGCGCCGTCCAGCAACGCCCTCGCCAGCCGTGGATGCAGCCCCAGACCGGCCATTTTCCGGCCGCGTTCGGTCACCGTGCCGTCTTCCGCTGTTGCCCCGAGCGTGGTCAGCAACGCGCGCCCGGCGGCCAGCGCACCCTCACCGGGCGGATCCCACCAGGCGAGGCCGGAACCGTCCGGAGTGGACCAGCACGCGAGCTCCAGTGCGAACCGCGCCAGCTCGGCGGTCCTGATCTCCGGTTCGGGATACGCGGGCAGGGAGCCCTGTTCATGTGCCGCCCAGCACCGGTACGCGCGACCCGGCGCCTCGCGTCCGGCACGGCCGGCGCGTTGCTCGGCGACCGCGGCCGACACACGGACCGTCGCCAGCCCTGGCAGGCCGCGCCGGTGATCGACGCGGGGCACGCGCGAAAGTCCGCAGTCCACCACCGCGCGCACCCCCGGCACGGTCAAACTGGACTCGGCGACCGACGTCGAGAGCACCACCCGGCGGCGGGCGCGGGGGCGCAGCGCGTCATCCTGGTGCGCCGCCGACAGCCGCCCGTGCAGGGGCAGCACGTCGGCGTCCAAGCCGCTGAGCAAGCCGCTCACCCTGGCGATCTCTCCCGCGCCGGGGAGGAAGGCGAGCACATCACCGTCCCCTTCGGACAGTGCTTTGTGGATCACACGGGCGACGGTCGCCTCGATCCGTTCGCCGCGCGTGGGCGGGGAGTACGAGACGTCGACCGGATAGGTCCTCGCGTGCGCGGTGATCACCGGCGCGTCACCGAGCAGCGCGGCCAGCCGTCCGGAGGCCACGGTGGCGGACGTCGCGAGCAGGCGCAGGTCGTCCCGCAGTCCTGCGCGCACGTCCAGGAGTAGCGCGAGCAACAGGTCCGCGTCGAGATGGCGTTCGTGGCATTCGTCGAGCAGGACGGTCGACACCCCGCTCAGTTCGGGATCGCCCTGCACCCGCCGGACCAGCAAACCCGACGTCACCACTTCGATCCGTGTCGAAGAAGACACCTTCCGGTCACCGCGAACCGAATAGCCGACCGTCTCGCCGACCCGTTCGCCCAGCAGAGAAGCCATGCGCGCCGCCGCGGCCCGCGCCGCCAGCCGTCTCGGTTCGGCGACGATCACCCGGCCTTCGCCATTGTCCAGCGCGAGCGGCACCAACGTGGTCTTGCCGGTTCCCGGGGGCGCGACGAGTACGGCGGTGCCATGGGCGTCGAGTGCGGCTTCGAGTTCGGGCAGGACAGCGCGAACCGGCAGATCGGGAAGGGTCACTTCTCGGTGACCTGTGGCGGAGGCGGGATCCGGTAGCCGGACGGGCCGATGTTGCGGTTCAGCGATTCGAGCCATTCGCCGGACGAGATCATCTTCTGGATCGCCTTGGCCACCGCAGCCCGCCCCTCGGTGTCTTCCTTGCGCAGGCCGACACCGTACTTCTCCTTCGAGAACGGCTTGCCGACGACTCGCAGCAGCTCCGGGTTCTGCGCCACGTAACCGGCGAGGATGACGTCGTCGGTGGTCACCGCGTCCACCTGTCCGGCGAGGAGTGCCGTGACGCAGTCCTGGTAGCGCGGGTATTCGACGAGCTGGACGGCCTGCGCGAACTTGTCGCGCACCTGTTCGGCGGAGGTGGTGCCGCCCACGGCGCACAGCTTGCGGCCGTTGAGGTTCTCGGGGCCGGTGATGTCGGTCGACCGGAGGCGGACGAGCAGATCCTGGCCGGCGTCGAAATAGGGCCCGGCGAAGCCGACCACCTGTTTCCGTTTTTCGGTGATGGAGTAGGTCGCCACCATCAGATCCGTGATCCCCGAGGTGATGTCCGTCTCGCGGGACGACGGCCTGCTGTCGTGCCAGGTGATGTGATCCTCGTCGACACCCAGTTCGCTCGCGACGTACTTCGCCACGTCGACGTCGAAACCGACGTACCGGCCGTCCATCGTCCGTCGGGAGAGTCCCGGCTGGTCGAAGCGGATGCCGATGGTGAGCTTGTTGGACGCGACGGCGCGCGCGACGAGAGAATCCGACGGACCGGCCTCTTCGCCGCAAGCCGCCGCTGTGACCAGCATCAAGCAGGCCACCAGCAGGGCAGGTCCCCTCATCGGGTGCCTCCGTCCGCCGCCTCACGTTGTTCTCAGGGTCGGCGGTTAGCCTATGCCCGTGCGTAGACCGCCCCAAGTCGTACTCGACGCCGTGGGCACACTCGCCCGGCTCGGACTGGCCGCCGTCTGGTTGGTCTCCGGAGCGCTGAAGATCAGCGATCCGGGGCAGACCTACATCGCGGTCCAGGCCTTCGACGTCCTGCCGGACGGGCTCGTCCGCCCGGTCGCGATCGGGATGCCGCTCGTCGAACTGGCGCTCGGCCTGTTCCTGCTCGCCGGGTTCGTGACCCGGTGGGTGTCGGTGCTGTCTGTGCTGATGCTGGCGGTGCTCATCGCCGCGATCGCCCAATCCTGGGCGCGCGGACTGAGCATCGACTGTGGCTGCTTCGGTGGTGGCGGTCAGATCGCCGCGGATCAGACGAGGTATCCGCAGGAGATCGCCAGGGACCTCGGGTTCGCGCTACTGGGTGTCTGGCTGATCGTGCGGCCGCGGACGTGGCTGTCCGTGGACGGCTGGCTCGGGAACTCTCAAGCCCCCGCGGACGACGACTATGTGGGTATCGCTGAAGGGAACGAATAATCGTGGGTGGAGCTGAGCGCAACGCTCGGAAACGCAAGCAGCAGCAGACGGCGTCGCGCTCGGTGGCACAGGCCAGGGGCGTCGCGGGCGGCGACAAGAAGAAGGTCGTCGCGATCACCGTCGCGGTGGTCGTGCTCGCCGCGCTGGTGATCGGTGGCGTGATCTGGACGACGTCCAGCAAGGACAGCACCGCGGGCAAGGTGATCGGGGCGCAGCCGACCACGTCGGCGCCCGGTGTCGTCGAGAAGCGCGAGGGGGCGGCCGTGGTCGTCGGCAAGCCCGAGGCGAAGAAGACCATCGACATCTACGCCGACTTCCTCTGCCCGGTCTGCAAGCAGTTCGAAGAGTCGTTCAAGGGGCAGATCGAGGAGCAGGTGAACAACGGGACCCTGCAGGTCCGGTACCACATGCTGCCGATGCTCAACCAGCGCTCCGACCCGCCGGGCTACTCGCTGGACTCCGCCAACGCCTCGCTCGCCGCGGCAGACGCCGGCAAGTTCGTCGCCTTCCACGACGCGCTGTTCAAGGACCAGCCGGAGGAAGGCGGGCGCGGGTTCGACAAGGCGCAGCTGATCAAGCTCGGCCAGGACGTCGGCATCACCGACCCGAGCTTCATGCTCAAGGTCAACAGCGGCGCTTACGACCAGGAGATCCAGGACGCGTACAAGAAGATCTCCACGGATCCGTCGCTGCAGCAGGACTTCGGCAACGGCCCCGGTTTCGGCACGCCGACCGTCACGGCGAACGGGCAGGTCGTGAAGCTGGAGCAGGACTGGGTGCAGAAGGTCGTCAGCTAGCTTTCCTCGTGAAGGCCCCTTCCCTCGGCTGAGCCGAGGGAAGGGGCCTTCACGCTGTTCGGGGCCGGTGGGGGCGGCCGGGTGGTAGCAAAGGTCCCTTGCTCTTTCCGCAGGTGACCGTGTGGATTTCGGGACATCTGACGTCCCGAAATCCACACGGTCGGTCAGCATCGCTACGCCGAGTGCTGGTGTGTGGAAATAGGGACACTCAACGTCTCTATTTCCACGCACCCCCCTGGCGGTAGCAAAGGTCCCTTGCTCCCTTTTCCCTGGTCAGGGGCGCGAAGCGGACGCGACAGTCGCGAAGGCGTGTACGCGGGCCGTCTCCGCTGAGCACGGCCAGACGAGGCCCCACTCGACGTCGGGAGAGCCTGCGAAGGGAACGAAGCGGATTCGCGGGTGGCTGAAGTACTCCCGAGCGTGTGCGGCGAGCGGGCAGATGCCGGCGCCGGTGGCGATCGCGGCGAGTAGTTCCTGAAAGGTCGCGAGGGGCTTGCCCCGCGTCACAGGGTGTCCGGCCGGCGTCAGCCACTGGCGTGGTTCCTCGACCCAGTACGGCTCTGGCGGATGCGCCGCGCGAAGGACGGTGTCGCGGGCGAGGTCGTCCAGCGTCACGGACTTCCGTCGCGCGAAAGGGTGTTTCGACGACACCGCGAGCACCATCGGTTCGGTGTACACGACCGGTCCGGTCGTGAGATCGGGTTCGTCGGCCGGAAGCAGGGTCACCAGCACGTCGATCTCACCCGAGCGCAGCATCGCCATCGGATCGGCGAAATCGGCTTCGCGGATGAGGAGTTCCGTGTCCGGGTAGCGCTGCCGGAAACGGTCCAGGTGATCTTCGATCAGGTCGGCGACGCCGGGCGCTTCGAAACCCAGCCGTAGCACGCCGCCGATCCCGCGTCCGGCCGCGATCGCGCGGTCGATGCCTTCGTGCAGCGCGCGGTAGGCGGGGCCGAGGTCGTCCCGCAGCCGTTCGCCGATCGGCGTGAGCCGGACCCGCCTGCTGGTGCGGGCGAAGAGCGACGCGCCGATCCGGCGCTCCACCTGCTTGATCGTCTGGCTCACCCGTGCCTGCGAGACGTGCAGGCGTTCCGCGGTGCGGCCGAAATGCAGTTCGTCGGCCAGCGCCAGGAAGATCTCGATGTCCCGCAGTTCCATAATCCCCAGGTTATCGGTCCGGGCCGGTGTCGGTCAGCGGGAACCGGCTTTTCCGCAGGTCTAGCGCTTTGTCATGTATTAATTCAAGATGTGAACTTACGCACTCTCGGCATGGGTGGTGAGGTATGAGGAAATTCGCGGTCCAACTAGCTCTGCTGTTCGTTTCGTGTCTCGCACTGGCGTTGGCGCCGGTGAAGGCACAGGCGGCACCCGCGTTCAACGTGCTGGCCTTCTACAACGGCACCTACGACGCGGCGCATATCAGCTTCGTCAAGGAAGCCAACCAGTGGTTCCCGAAAACCGCTTCACAGCACAACTTCGGCTACACCGCGACCAACGACTGGAACCGGCTGAACTCGCTACAACCTTCGCAGTACCAGGTCGTGCTGTTCCTCGACGATCTGCCGCAGACCTCGGCGCAGCGTGCGGGCTTCGAGCGTTACATGAACGCGGGTGGGGCGTTCTTCGGCTTCCACGTGGCGGCGTTCACCACGAATCCGTCCACTTGGGACTGGTACCACAACGGGTTCCTCGGCACGGGCGCGTTCAAGTCCAACACCTGGGGGCCGACGACGGCGACGCTGAAGGTGGAGAACCGGCCGCATCCGTCGACCGCACGGCTGCCCGCGACCTTCACCTCGTCGGTGAGCGAGTGGTACGCCTGGAACAGGGACTTGCGCAAGAATCCGGACATCCGGATCCTCGCGTCGGTGGATCCGGTGAGCTTTCCGCTCGGGACCGATCCGAACCAGTCCTGGTACAGCGGGTATTACCCGATCCTCTGGACCAACGCCAAGTACAAGATGCTGTACGCCAACTTCGGCCACGACAAGATGAACTACGAGACGAACCAGCCGCTTTCGTCGACCTTCGCCAGTGAGGTGCAGAACCGTTTCGTCATCGACGGTCTGCTGTGGCTGGGCGGCTCGAAGACGTCGTAAGCCAGGGGCCTGGCTGGCGTGTTTTCCCTGGTCAGGCCCTCCGGTGGTAGCAAAGGTCCCTTGCTCTCCCGCGGGTGTCGTGAAGGCCTCCTTGCCTACCCTGAAGGTAGTGAAGGGGCCCTTCACGGACGGCCTTCGCGGCGCGCCCGGAGTCAGGCGGTAGCAAAGGTCCCTTGCTACTCCTCGATGGCGCCGCCGACCGCCCGCAGGTGCTGCCGGAACGTCAGCGAAGGCGACTTCGCGCGCTCCGCGAGGAAGTCGGCGAAGCGCACTTGCTCGCGAAGGGACTCTCCGGCGCGGATCCGGTCGGCCTGGAGCCGCTCGGTGTCGCGGATTCCCTCGGCGCGGTCCAGGACCTCGTCCGCCCGGTCTGCCGGGACGAACAGGACGCCGTCTTCGTCGCCGAACACGAGATCGTCCCGTGTCACCGTCCACTCGCCGACGACGGCCGATTCGAGCGCGCCGTCCGGGCGGGCGGCGACCGAGAGCGGACCGGTCGGGATCGAGCCGAGGCTGAACACCGGCAGTCCGATCTTCTTGATGTCGGCGGTGTCGCGATGCAGTCCCCAGATGACCACGCCGCTCAGCCCGGCCGCCTCGGCTTCGAGCACCGCGAGGTCCCCGACGCAGCTCTCGTCGAGCCTGCCGCCGTTGTCGACGACGAGGACGTCGCCGGGGTTCGCGGTTTCGTACGCCTCCAGGAAGACGTCGACACTGCCGACGTGCCGGGCGGGGGTGACCCGCCCGGCCACGCGGCCGCCGGGCACGACCGCGTGCGTACCGGCGGGCGCGCACCGGACCGGGACGCCGGCGCGGACGCAGCCGTCGGTCAGATGCGCGGTGGTCAGCAGGGAGAACCGCTGCCGAAGCTCCTCGAGATCCATATCCCGACTTTAGCCACGGCGCCACACCACGGGCTTGACCTGATTCCAGTCGTCCCGCACGCCTCCCATGACCTCACCGTTCTCGCCCATGATGGCGCCGCAACCGTCTCCGAAGGGCGTCGGAAGCGTCTCGACCGGGCCGCCCGCGACCACACCGCGGGAATCGTGGCGGTACCCATGGTCCGCAAACAGCCCGTGAGGACGCCCGACCCGTTGAGCGCGGTCACCGTCACGGTCTCCGGCACCGGGTTGGAGGTGTCGTAGGCCGGCCAAAGCCGTTGGCCCCCTTGGACGTCGGCCAGCACCTTGCCGTCCCGGATCGCGATGGCGCGTGCTTCGTCGACGCCTTCGGGAAGGACGAGTCGTCGCGCACGCCGTCCTTCCAGAGCCAGGTGCCGCCGTACTGCTTCTGCATCAGGATCGTGCCGTCGTGGTCGATGTCCACCGGACCGAGCAGTGGCGGGGAGTCCAGGAGCACCGGGTGCGCGCGGTCGCCGACCGGCCAGAACGCCGCCCACGTGCCGTATCGCGGATCGTTGTACACCTTGCCGACGATGTCACCGCGGTTGTTCATACCGGTGACGGCCGTCTGGGCGTATCCCGGAACCTTCTCCAAGAGCTGGAACCCGCCGTTCTCGAAGACGGAACGAGCGACCGGTCCTCGCCGAGATCGCGTAGCCGTTCGTGAGAACCGCCCCCGACATGTTCTCGTCCACTGCTTCGATCGTGTCGTAGCCCGCCGGGAGGCCGTGGTTCTGACGGTCCCGCCGGCCCAGGTGAGCAAGCCGCCTTCGAAGTGCCCCGCGTAGTTTCCGGCCCCGTCGGTGGCCACCACCTGAACGGTGCCGAACGGCTGTGGCAGGTAGGTCGTCGTCCACCCGTCCGGGTCCGCGGAAGCCAGCCTGCAGCAGACCGGCGGCGACAGTGGCCGCCAGGACCGTACTCGTTCGTTTCATCGTTACCCCCCTGTGTCGTGTTCTCCCTGGTTAGCGCGGGTGGCTCGTCCGTCTGCGTCACCTGACACGGAACGTGCCGTAAGTAACATCCGTGCAGACCTGTATGTAAGGGGTTGATAAATACAGTCCTGCCTGTATCTTCAGATCCAGCAGCGACCCGGCAACGACAAGGAGCGTCGTGGTGGCCAACAAGGTGTACGTCGTCGGCGTGGGCATGACGAAGTTCGAGAAGCCCGGACGTCGCGAAGACTGGGATTACCCGCAGATGGCCAAGGAGTCCGGGACCAAGGCGCTCGAAGACGCCGGGATCTCCTTCGACGAGGTGCGGCAGGCCTACGTCGGCTACGTCTACGGCGAGTCGACCTCGGGGCAGCGGGCGGTCTACGAACTGGGCATGACCGGGATCCCGGTCGTCAACGTCAACAACAACTGCTCGACCGGGTCGACCGCGCTGTACCTGGCCGCGGAGGCGATCCGGGGCGGCCGCGCGGACTGCGCGCTCGCACTGGGTTTCGAGAAGATGCAGCCTGGATCACTCGGCTCGACCTACGACGACCGCGAGCAGCCGATGGGCAGGCACATCCAGGCGCTCGCGGAGATCTCCGAGGTGCTCTTCCCGCCCGCACCGTGGATGTTCGGCGCGGCGGGCCGCGAGCATATGAAGACCTACGGCACCACCGCCGAGCACTTCGCCAAGATCGGCGAGAAGAACCACCGGCATTCGGTGAACAACCCGTACGCGCAGTTCCAGGAAAGCCATTCGCTGCAGGACATCCTGGACTCGCGGATGATCTATGACCCGCTCACCAAACTCCAGTGCTCGCCGACCTCGGATGGATCCGGCGCGGCGATCCTCGCCAGCGAGTCCTTTGTGGACTCGCACGGGCTGGCGGGGCAGGCCGTGGAGATCGTCGGGCAGGCGATGACCACCGACTTCGCCAGCACCTTCGACGGCACCGCGAAGAACATCATCGGCTACGACATGAACGTCCAGGCCGCACGCCAGGTGTACGACCAGGCCGGGCTCGGCGCGGAGGACTTCCAGGTCATCGAACTGCACGACTGCTTCTCCGCCAACGAACTCCTGCTCTACGAGGCGCTCGGACTCTGCGCCGAAGGGGAAGCCGGGACGCTCGTCGACTCCGGGGACACCACCTACGGCGGCAAGTGGGTCGTCAACCCGTCCGGCGGGCTGATCTCCAAGGGACACCCGCTCGGCGCCACCGGCCTCGCGCAATGCGCCGAACTCACCTGGCAGCTGCGCGGAACCGCGGACAAACGCCAGGTCGACGGCGTCCAGGCCGCGCTGCAGCACAACATCGGACTCGGCGGCGCCGCCGTCGTCACCGCCTACCAGCGCGCCGAGCGCTGATCCACCGAAAGGAACCATCATGGGCAAGATCAGTGCCTCCGTCGAACTCCCCGCCGCTCCCGAAAAGGTGTGGGCGGAGTTCTCCAACCCCAACAACTTCGAAAAGTGGCTGACCATCCACACCAAGTGGAAGGGCGAGGTCCCGGCCGAATTCTCCAAGGGGGCGCAGGCTTCCGAGGTCGTCACGATGCTCGGGATGCCGAACACGATCACCTGGACCGTCGACGAGTTCGAGGCGCCGTCGAAGCTGGCGATCTCCGGGACCGGGATGGCCGGGGTGAAGGTCAAGTTCGAGCTGTCTGTGGAGGCGTCCGGCGAAGGTTCGCTCGCCAGTATCGACGCGGAGTTCGCCGGCCAGATGATCGTCGGCGCGCTCGGCAAGGCCGTCGAGAAGGACGGTAAGAAGAACCTCGACGCTTCCCTCGAGAACTTCAAGGCGCTGGTCGCGTGACCGACGAGCGCTTCGACCCTGGCGGGCTCGGGAAGTGGACCGACGAGTCCCGGTTCGAGGTGACCCGCGAGCGGCTGATCGAGTACGCGAAGGCCACCAACGACCCGATCCCGGCGCATCTCGCCGGGGACGTCGCGAGCCCCGTGTTCGCGATCGTGCCGGTGTTCGAGTCGCTGATGGAGCCGGCGCTCGAGGTCGTCCCGGTCGGGTTGTTCGGTCGGATCGTGCACGGAGAACAGGAATTCCGGTTCCACCGGCCGATCCGCCCCGGCGACAAGCTCGTGTCACGAGCTCGGATGACCGGCTACGAAGGGCTGCCGAACGGCACGCGCGGCACCATTCATCTCGAATGCCGGACCGAGGGCGGCGACCTGGTCAACGAGCAGTACGTGACCTTGTTCGTGCGCGGATTCGACACCGGCGAGACACGGGGCGAACTCGGGCCGGAGCACAAGTTCGACGAAGGCCTGCGTTCGCGGGCGCCGGTGGCGAAGGTCAGCCAGCACGTCGACGACGACCAGACGTACCGATACGCGCCCGCCGCCGGCGATCCCATGCCCATCCACCTCGACGAGGAGGTCGCGAAGGATTCGGGACTGCCGGGGATCATCGCGCACGGCCTGTGCACCATGGCGTTCACCTCGTGGGCGCTGCTGACCGAGGTCGCCGGGTCCGATGTGGACAGACTGAAGCGGTTCGCCGTGCGGTTCGCCAAGCCGGTGCTGCCCGGGCAGGACCTGACGACGTCCATCTGGAGCGCGGGTGCCGGGACCTACGCGTTCGAAACCACCGTTGGCGAAACCGTCGTGATCAAGGACGGCCTCGCGGAATTCGCGGAGTAGGAGCAAAAGCCATGGGAGCACTCGACGGGCGGGTCGCCGTCATCACCGGTGCCGGACGCGGGATCGGCCGCGAGCACGCACTGCTGTTCGCGCGGGAGGGCGCGAGCGTCGTCGTCAACGACCTCGGCGGCGCGAACGACGGCAGCGGCAGCGACACCGGGCCCGCACAGGAAGTCGTCGACGAGATCCGCGCGGCGGGCGGGAAGGCCGTGGTGAACACGGCCAACGTCGCCGACTGGGCGGGCGCCGAGGAACTGGTCGCGCAGGCGGTGAGCGAGTTCGGCAGGCTGGACGTCGTCGTGAACAACGCGGGCATTCTGCGCGACGCGTTCATCGCGGGACTGGAAGAGTCCCAATGGGATTCCGTGATCGCGGTGCATCTGAAGGGACACGCAGCGGTGCTGAAGCACGCTGCCGCGTACTGGAAGAGCGCGAGCAAGGCCGGCGAACCGGTGGCGGGTTCGGTGATCAACACCGCCTCGGCGTCCGGGACCACGTTGCCGAACGCGGGGCAGGCGAACTACGGCGCGGCGAAGGCGGGGATCGCCGCGCTGACGCTGGTCGCCGCCGAGGAACTGGAACGCTACGGCGTGCGGGTCAACGCGATCGCGCCGATCGCGCGCACGCGGCTCACCCTGGCGACGCCGGGCATGGGCGCGATCTTCGCCCAGGAGGTCGAGGAAGGCGAGTTCGACGCGTTCTCCCCGGCCAACATCTCGCCGCTGGTGGCCTACCTCGCGACCGAGAAATGCCCGATCACCGGCAAGGTGTTCGCGGTGCAGGGCGGCGCGATCTCCGAACTCGCGGGCTGGCACGACGTCAAGGTGATCGAAACCGAGGCCGCCTGGGAGATCGACGACATCGCCGCGAGGCTGCCGTGATCGAGTGGTCCGAGACCGAACTGCTGATCAGGGACGCCATCCGGGAGTTCGTCGACAAGGAGATCCGGCCGCACCTCGACGCGCTGGAAAGCGGGGAGCTGCCGCCGTACGACATCATCCGGAAGATGTTCGCGTCCTTCGGCATCGACGCGCTCGCGCGGGAATCGGTGTCGAAACTGCTGTCGAAGTCGCCTGGGTCCGGCTCGGGTGGCGGCGGGCTCGCGTTCGGCGGGCAGGAGGCGATGGCGCTCATCGCGGTGAGCGAACTGGCCGGGGTCAGCCTCGGCATCGTCGCCTCGCTCGGCGTGAGCATCGGGCTGACCGCGCAGACGATCCTCACCAAGGGCACGCAAGCGCAGAAGGAGCGCTGGCTGCCCGGACTGGCGACGTTCGAGAAGGTCGGCGCGTGGGCGATCACCGAACCCGACTCCGGTTCGGACGCTTTCGGCGGGATGAAGACGTCGGTGCGGCGCGACGGCGACGAGTATGTCCTCAATGGACAGAAGACGTTCATCACCAACGGTCCGTACGCCGACACGATCATCGTGTACGCGAAGCTCGACGACGGCTCGGACGTCCGCGACCGCAAGGTGCTGACGTTCGTGCTGGACAAGGGCATGCCCGGGCTCACGCAGGGCAAACCGTTCAAGAAGATGGGCATGATGTCCTCGCCGACCGGTGAGCTGTTCTTCAGCGACGTCCGGCTCGGGCGGGACAGGCTGCTCGGCGAATCCGAGACCGGTCGCGACGGCGACAGCAAGGCCGAGGTGAAGTCCGGATTCGCCGTCGAGCGGATCGGCGTCGCGGCGCTGGCGCTCGGGATCATCAACGAATGCCACCGGCTCTGCGTGGACTACGCGAAGAACCGGAAGCTGTGGGGGCAGGAGATCGGGCGGTTCCAGTTGATCCAGCTCAAGCTGGCGAAGATGGAGGTCGCGCGGATCAACGTGCAGAACATGGTGTTCCAGCTGATCGAGACCCTGCGCGCGGGCAAGATGCCGACGCTGGCCGAGGCTTCGGCGATGAAGCTGTACTCGTCGGAGGCGGCCACCGAGGTGGCGATGGAGGCCGTGCAGTTGTTCGGCGGGAACGGGTACATGGCGGAGTACCGGGTGGAGCAGCTCGCGCGGGACGCGAAGTCGCTGATGATCTACGCGGGCAGCAACGAAATCCAGGTGACACACATCGCGAAGGGCCTGCTGGGCCGCTGAGAGACCGCCCGCGAGGGAGCAAGGGACCTTTGCTGCCACGCGGGAGGCGGTTGCCCCGCGGACGACACACGTGACCGACCGGACGGCACGCGTGCTTGGGCGGACGGCACGCGTGCTTGGAGCCGGATCACGTGTGCGTGGGGCCGGAACTCGCGTGACTGAAGGCGGAACTCGCGTGCGTGGGGCCGGAACTCTCGGCGGTTACGGCCGCGGGTGTGTTCCGGCTCCACGCACGCGAGTCTCGTGTTCCAGCACGCGTGATCCGGGTTGGAGCACGTATCGAGCGGGTCAGTCGCGTTCGATCAGGTGGCCGACGACCTCGGGGCCAGGGTGTGCGTGGCCGGAGCCATCGCGCCGGACGTCGACCTCCGGCAACTCCACCGGGTCACCGGTGCGCGAGGCGCCGGCGGGACGCGGGCCGATCCAGCCGACGACCAGCCGCGTCTCGCCCTTGAGGAACCGCTGCGCCCGGACACCGCCGGTCGCCCGGCCCTTGGCCGGGTACTCGCTGAACGGGGTCACCTTCACGCTCGCGCCGGTCGCGGTGACGACCATCGGCTCGCCGTGTTCGGCGTCGTCGGTGCGGATCGCGCCGAAGAAGACCACTTCCGCTTCACCGCGCACGGTGATCCCGGCCATGCCGCCGCCCTTGAGACCCTGCGGCCGCACCAGCGAAGCCGGGTAGCGGAGCAGTGACGCTTCGGACGACAGGAACGCCAGCGTCTCGTTGCCGTCGGTGAGCCAGCTGGCGCCGACGACCTCGTCGCCGTCCTTCAGGCTGATCACGTCGAACTCGTCAGAGCGGACCGGCCACTCCGGCGCGCACACCTTCACGACACCGTGCTTCGTGCCGAGCGCGAGCCCTGGGGAGCCGGCCGCCTGCTCGCCGAGCGGGGCCAGCCCGATGACGCGCTCGCCCTTCTCCAGCGGCACCAGTTCCTTCGCGGCCATCCCGCCGCGCAGGGAGACGGTGCCCGCCTGCTCGGGCAGCACCGGCAGCGGCAGCACGTCGGTCTTGAACGCGCGGCCGCGGTTGGTCACCAGCAGTACCTGACCGCGTGCGGTCGAATGGACCACCGCGGACACCGAGTCGTGTTTGACGCGGCCGTTGCGGCGCCGCACTTCCGACGCCTCCTCCGATTCCGCGGCCGTCCGCGCGACCAGTCCGGTGGCCGACAGGATCACCTGGCACGGATCGTCGGCGACCTCCAGCGGCCCCGACGGCTTCGACGCGGCGAGGACCTCCTTGAGGTCGCCGTCGATCAGCGCGGTGCGGCGTTCGGCGGGGTGGTCCTTGGCGATCTTGGCCAGCTCGGCCGAGACGACCTTCTTCAGCACCGACTCGTCGTCGAGGATCTTCGACAGCTCGGCGATCTCCTCGCGCAGTTTGTCCTGCTCGGCTTCGAGCTCGATCCGGTCGTACTTCGTGAGCCGCCGCAGCGGGGTGTCCAGGATGTAGGTCGCCTGGATCTCCGAGAGCTTGAACCGCTTCATCAGGCCGTCCTTCGCGGCCGCGGCGTTCTCGCTCTCGCGGATCAGCTTGATCACCTTGTCGATGTTGAGCAGGGCGATCAGCAGACCGTCGACCAGGTGCAGCCGCTCTTCGCGCTTGCGGCGCCGGTACCGCGTGCGGCGGGTGACGACCTCGTAGCGGTGGCTGAGGAAGACCTCCAGCAGCGCCTTGAGCCCCAGCGTCTGCGGCTGCCCGTCCACCAGCACGAGGTTGTTGATACCGAACGACTGCTCCAGCGGCGTGAGCCGGTACAGGTCCGCGAGCAACGCCTGCGGGTTCACGCCGACCTTGCATTCGATGACCAGCCGCGTGCCGTTCTCGCGGTCGGTGAGGTCCTTGACGTCGGCGATGCCGGTGAGCCGCTTGGACTTGTTGACCTCGTCGGTGATCTTCTCGATCACCTTCTCCGGGCCGACGCCGTACGGCAGCTCGGTGACGGTGATCGCCTGGCGGCCGCGGCTGCCCTCCAGCGGCCCGGTCTCGGCGCTGGCGCGCATCCGCACGACGCCTCGGCCGGTCTCGTACGCGCGGCGCACCTCGTCGAGGCCCAGCAGCGAACCGCCGGTCGGCAGGTCGGGGCCCGGGACGAACTCCATGAGCTTGTCGAGGGTGGCGTTCGGGTGGTTGATCAGCCATCGCGCCGCGCCGATGACCTCGGTCAGGTTGTGCGGGATCATGTTGGTCGCCATCCCGACCGCGATCCCGGACGTGCCGTTGACCAGCAGGTTCGGGAACGCCGCGGGCAGCACGGACGGCTCTTCGAGCGAGCCGTCGTAGTTCGGCCGGAAGTCGACGGTGTCCTCGCCGAGTTCGCCGACCAGCAGCATGGCCTCCGGGGAGAGCCGCGCTTCGGTGTACCGCGAGGCGGCCGGGCCGTCGTCGGGGGAGCCGAAGTTGCCGTGCCCGTCGACCAGCGGGACGTTGAGCGAGAAGTCCTGTGCGAGCCGGACCATGGCGTCGTAGATCGCGCTGTCGCCGTGCGGGTGGTACCGGCCCATCACGTCACCGATCACGCGAGCCGACTTCACGTACGCGTGTGTCGGCCGGTAACCGTTCTCGTTCATCGAGTACATGATCCGGCGGTGCACCGGCTTCAGCCCGTCCCGCGCGTCCGGGAGCGCTCGCGAGTGGATGACCGAGTAGGCGTACTCCAGGTACGAATCCTCGATCTCCGTCTTCAGCGAGTTGTCGAAGACGTTCGCGCCGGGGCGGTCGAACGCGGTGGGGTCGACCTTGGTGGTGGGGCCCTTACGGCGTGCCATTGCTCAAAGCTCCTTGAATAGCAGCGAAATCAGGCGTCGATGGCTTCGCGGTCGACCCGGTCGGAGGAGGCGACGAGCCAGTTGCGGCGCGGTTCGACCTTCTCGCCCATCAACAATTCGAGCGCGTCTTCCGCGGCTTCGGCGTCGTCGATGGTGATGCGGCGGACCGCGCGGGTGGCCGGGTTCATCGTGGTCTCCCACAGTTCCTCGGCGTCCATCTCGCCGAGACCCTTGAACCGCTGCACCGGAGTGACGATCTGCTTGCCGGCCCGCTCCAGCGCCGCGTACTTGGTCTCCATCTCCTTCTGGGTGAAGGTGAAGTGGGACTCCGGGTTGCGGCCCTTGGTGACCAGTTTGTGCAGCGGCGGCATCGCGGCGTAAAGCCTGCCGTCCTCGATGACCGGCCGCATGTACTTGGCGAACAGCGTGATCAGCAGCGTCCGGATATGCGAACCGTCGACGTCCGCGTCGGCCATCAGGATCACCCGGCCGTAGCGCATGGTCGACAGGTCGAACGTGCGCCCGCTGCCCGCGCCGAGCACCTGCACGATCGAGGCGATCTCGGCGTTCTTCAAGGTGTCGCCGAGCGACGCCTTCTGGACGTTGAGGATCTTGCCGCGCAGGGGAAGCAGAGCCTGGTACTCCGATACGCGCGCCATCCGCGCCGAACCGAGCGCGCTGTCACCCTCGACGAGGAACAGCTCGCTGCGGGAGACGCCGGTGGTGCGGCAGTCGACCAGCTTCGGCGGCATGGCCGCGCCTTCGAGCGCGGTCTTGCGCCGGGCGGCGTCCTTCTGCTGCTTCTGGGTGAGCCGGACGCGTGCCGCGTCGACCACCTTCTGCAGCACGATCTTCGCCTCGGACTTGGTCTTGCGCTCTTCGGTCCAGGACCGGATGTGCTTGTCGACGATGCCCTGGATGACGCGGGTGATGCCGGCGGTGGACAGCTCGTCCTTGGTCTGCGAGGTGAACTGCGGCTCGGGCAGCCGGACGTGGACGACCGCCGTCATCCCTTCGAGCACGTCTTCGACGGTCGGCATGTCCTCCTTGGGCTTGAGCAGCCCGCGGGTTTTGGAAATGGCGTCCTGCAAGGCTTTCAGTACCGCGCGGTCGAAACCACGGCGGTGCGTGCCGCCGTGCACATTGCGGATGGTGTTGGTGAAGCACTCCACCGTGCGCTCGTAGCCGGTGCCCCAGCGCAGCGCGACCTCGATCTCCGCGTGACGCACCACATTGGACTGCATGACACCGCTGGCGTCGGCCGCGTTCTCCTTGTACGTGCCCTCGCCGTTGATGATCAGCGTGCCGCAGACGGGTTTTTCGTCGGACGGGGCGAGGAAGTCGACCATGTCGGCGAGGCCGTTGGGGTAGTGGAAGGTCTCTTCGCTGATCGAGTCGTCGACGGCGGTGCGCAGCACATACGTGACGCCGGGGACGAGGAACGCGGTGTTGCGCATCTTCGCGCGGACACCCTCGACGTCGAGCGCGGCGCCACTCTCGAAGTAACGCGAGTCGTACCAGTACCGGATCGACGTGCCGGAACGTTCGCCGCGCTTCATCTTGCCGGTGATGTTCAGCCCGGACTTGCGGGTGAACTTCGCCTTCGGGCCGGGCCCGTCGAACACGCCGGGGACGCCGTGCGCGAACGACATCTGGTGGACCTTGCCGCTCTGTTTCACCGTGACGTCGAAGCGGTGCGACAGCGCGTTCACCGCCGAGGCGCCGACACCGTGGAGGCCACCGGAGGTCTTGTAGCCGGAGCCGCCGAACTTGCCGCCCGCGTGCAGCCTCGTCAGCACCAGCTCGACGCCCGACAAACCGGATTTGGCGTGCGTGCCGGTGGGGATGCCGCGGCCGTCGTCGTCGACCTGGACGCTGCCGTCGGCGTGCAGGGTGACCACGATCTTCGTGGCGTGACCCGCCACGCCCTCGTCGGTCGAGTTGTCCACGACCTCGGAGAACAGGTGGTTGATGCCGCGGCTGTCGGTGGAGCCGATGTACATGCCGGGGCGCTTGCGGACCGCTTCCAGACCCTCGAGATGCGTCAGGTCGTCGGCCCCGTACAGGGTCTCAGCAGTCACTGGGTACTTCTCCTGGAGTCATGGCTCGCGAACTAGCTCGTGGAGGTGGTGTTCAACGCGACACCGTACTGGAGGATATCCGTCCCCTCCGACAGCTTCGTCTTCCCGAGCCCCGGGTGTGGCGGATCACGCCGTCCCGATGGCCGGGTCCCGGCTGGGAAAGTGGCTTCCTCCGGGCTTGGATGAGGCGTTATCGTTCCCGGTGTCACAGGGTGACGGGGGGAAGAAGGTGGCCGTCGGGTCGTTCGGCATGCTCGCGCTGTTACCGGTCGCGCACGCCGCGATCCGCCTGCGGCGGAAGGCGAGTCGGAGGCGATGCTCTCGTTCGCCTGGCTCTTCGGCACGATCCTCTTGGTCACCGTGGCCAGTGTCCACCTCGCGCTGTTGCGGAAGAAGATCCTTCACCCGCCGCCGACGGCGTGGGTCGAGTCCGGCACGCACTGCGGGCTGTTCTCGATCGACATCGCCGGATTCGGCCAGGTCGGGCGCAGCAGCGAGATCTTCGTCCAGGTCCGGCGGATGCTCTTCGGCCTGCTCGCCGACGCCTTCGAGGCCAGCGGGATCGCCTGGGACGCCTGCCTGAAACGCGACACCGGCGACGGCATGATCGTCGTGGTCCCGCCGCATTTCCCGAAGTTCCGCCTGGTGTATCCGCTGGTTTCCCGGCTGACCGCGGAACTCGCCAGGTACAACGTCGTCACCGAGCCCGGCCTGCGGATCCGCGTGCGGGTGGCGATCCACGCCGGCGAGATCGCGCTCGCCGAAGCGCCGGACGAGTCGCCCGTGGTGGTGCTCGTCTCCGACTGGTTCCACGAGGACGTCCAGGACCAGGGCGGCCCCGGTCTCGACACGATGAGCTACCGGCAGGTGCTCGTGCACGAGAAGGAGACCGAGGTCCGCGCCTGGCTGCACGTCCCGGATCCGGTGCTCAAAGAGCTGCCGTGAGGACCTCCAGCGCGCTGTGCTGACGGGCGGCGTCGATCTTGTCGACCGGCCCGGCCCAGCGCAGGCCGTGCTGATCGAGCGAGGTGCGGTTGTTCGCGATGGTCGAGTTCGCCTGTCGCGTCAGGTAAGCACGGTACGGCCTGCCGGCCAGCGCCCGGTCCAGCTCGCCGAGCCCTCTGGCGTACGCGCCCTTGAACGAGGGCCCGTCAGCGCCGCAGTCACCGGACTCGCACGGGTCTCGCAGGATCCCGTTCGAGTGAAGCAGCGCCGTCGTGGTGGAGGCGTCCGCGAGTCGCCGGGCCGTGGTGAGCAGGGCGGCGTCACCGGTCGCGCGGTTCAGTTCGACGAGTGCGCCGAGGACGATGCCCTGGTTGTAACTCCAGACGGCCTGCCCGTTGTTGGCGCAGGAGGAGTTCAGGCCGTCGTTGACCAGACCGCTCCCGTTGATCATGCCGCTCGCGCGGAACCAGTCCCAGACCTCGCGTGCCCGCGCGAGCTGGAGCGTGTCGCCGGGGAGCCGGTTGTGCAGTGACGCGGCCACCTTGACGTACAGCTCGTTGGTGACGGCGTTCTTGTACGTCTTCGCCGTCGACCACCAGAGTCCGCCGCCGCAGGTCCCGTCGCGGTAGGAGTACATGTAGTCCGCCGCGATGACGGCGGTGTCGAGGTAGCGGCGGTCCTTGGTCAGGTCGTAGGCGCGGATCCAGGCGAGCGCCCACCAGCCGGTGTCGTCGATGTATTCGTTCGTGAAGTTGTCGCCGCGGTTGCGGTCGAAGGTGTTGGCGATGGCGTAGCGGTAGTTCTGCGAACCGCTTCTGATGCTGTAGTCGAGGATCGCGGTGAGCGCGTTCGCCGAGTTCCACCAGCCCGTGGTCTGCCAGAGCCCGGTGCCGTTGTCGTAGAACTGCATGAGGGCGGTGGCGGCGGCTTCGGTGCGGTCGTTCGCGGCGACCGTGGTGCGGAACCACGGCGTGCAGGCGATTTCCGGCCGGTTGCTCGCCTTCCCGCAGGCGCGCAGGGCGCCGAAACGGTGGGTGGCGGGGTCGTCGACGTTGAACATCAGGGTCCGCCAGCCGCGTTGACCGGACGGGATCTTCGTGTCGCCGATCCGGCTGTCGCCCGCCCAGGTGCGGCCGCCGTCGAAGGAACGGTCGAGCCAGACCTCGTCGCCGGGGTCGCCGTTGGCGACGCTGCCCCAGCCCATGTCGTCGCCGTCGGAGAGATGCAGCGTGATGCCGCGGCCCCAGACGGTCGCCGTGCCGGGTCTTCTTTCGCCGGCGGCCAGCGCGGGGTCGCGGCTGTCGCAGTACTTGGCGCAGATCGCCGCCGCGACGGTGGGTTCGGGAGTGGTGGTGGCCGGCGTGAGGGTGAATGTCAACGTTGTCACAAGCAGGGAGGTGAGCCACATGGTTTCGAGTGTGGGGGCGGTCACTTTTCCGGCCGATCAAGTCACCCTTTCAGCTCGCGCCGATGGTCTGGAATACTTCTTGCGCGCGTGAGGTTGAACGCTCAAGCAACGTAACCCCGGCCCAGGGAGCAGGTCATGCAGTTCGGAATCTTCACGGTGGGCGATGTGACGACCGACCCGACCACCGGGGAGGCGCCCAGCGAGTACGAGCGGATCAAGGCGATGGTGCGGATCGCGCTCAAGGCCGAAGAAGTCGGCCTCGACGTCTTCGCGACCGGCGAGCACCACAACCCGCCCTTCGTGCCTTCTTCGCCTACGACGATGCTCGGCTACATCGCCGCGCAGACGTCGAAGATCATCCTCTCCACCTCGACCACGCTGATCACCACGAACGACCCGGTGAAGATCGCCGAGGACTTCGCGATGCTGCAGCATCTCGCCGACGGCCGCGTCGACCTGATGATGGGGCGCGGCAACACCGGCCCGGTGTACCCGTGGTTCGGACAGGACATCCGCCAGGGCATTCCGCTGGCCATCGAGAACTACCATCTGCTGCACCGGTTGTGGCGCGAGGACGTGGTCAGCTGGTCCGGCAAGTTCCGGACGCCGCTGCAGGAGTTCACCTCGACCCCGCGGCCGCTCGACGGTGTCCCGCCGTTCGTGTGGCACGGTTCGATCCGCAGCCCGGAGATCGCGGAACAGGCCGCTTACTACGGCGACGGGTTCTTCGCGAACCACATCTTCTGGCCGAAGGAGCACTTCCAGGCGCTGATCAACCTCTACCGCGAGCGGTACGAGCACTACGGGCACGGCAAGGCGGACCAGGCCATCGTCGGACTCGGCGGCCAGGTGTTCCTGCGGCCGAAGTCGCAGGACGCGGTGCGGGAGTTCCGGCCGTACTTCGACAACGCGCCGGTGTACGGGCACGGCCCGTCGCTGGAGGAGTTCACCGAGCAGACGCCGCTGACCGTCGGGAGCCCGCAAGAGGTGATCGACAAGACGCTGACCTTCCGCGAGCACTTCGGCGACTACCAGCGTCAGCTGTTCCTGATGGACCACGCCGGACTGCCGCTGAAGACCGTGCTGGAACAGCTCGACCTGCTGGGCGAGCACGTGATTCCGGTGCTGCGCAAGGAACTCGACTCGCTTCGTCCGGCGCACGTGCCCGAGGCTCCTACTCATGCTTCGCTTCGTTCGGAGGTGACGGTATGACGACGATCGCTGTCGTGACCGCGGGTTTGAGCCAGCCGTCCTCGACGCGGCTGCTCGCGGACAAGCTCGCTTTGTCGACTCGGTCGGTGCTGCCGGACGTGAAGATCGAGGTGATCGAACTCCGCGACCTGGCCGTCGACGTCACGAAGAACATGCTGACCGGATTCCCTTCCCCGGCCCTGCGCGCGGCCATCGACAAGGTGACCGCCGCAGACGGTTTGATCGCCGTGACGCCCGTGTTCACCGCGTCGTACAGCGGGCTGTTCAAGTCGTTCTTCGATGTGCTGGACCAGAAGGCGCTCGACGGGAAACCGGTGCTGATCGGGGCCACCGGCGGAACCGAACGGCACTCGCTGGTGCTCGACTTCGCGCTGCGTCCGCTCTTCGCCTACCTTCGCGCCGAGCCTGTCGCGACGGCGGTGTACGCGGCTTCGTCGGACTGGGCGTCTCCGGGTGACCTCGACACGCGGGCTTCGCGGGCGGGGCGGGAGTTCGCCGCGCGGCTGTCGTCGGAGGGGACGGCCGCGGCTCCGGACAGCGGGTTCGTGCCGTTCGAGCAGCTGCTGCGCGCGGGGGAGTGAGCAAGGGACCTTTGCTACCACCTTGTGGCGAGGTCCGTGAACGTGAGAATCGCGGGCATGTGGGGTGTCGATGAAGGATTTGGGACACTCAACGTCCCAAATCCTTCATCGACACGCCACTTACAGGCGCGTTCAGGGGGTCGGCCAGAGCGGCCGGATCTCGATGGTCGCGAACTTCGCGACCGGATGCTTCGACACGATCTCGATCGCCTCGTCGAGATCGGCGCACTCGATCAGGTCATAGCCGAGGATCTGTTCCTTCGTCTCCGCGAACGGTCCGTCCGAGACGAGCAGTTCGCCGTCGCGGTGGCGCACGGTGGTCGCGGTGGCCGCCGACCGGAGCCTGCTGCCGGACAGCCGGACCCCGCGAGCGGTCATCTCGTCGACCCACGCCTGCGTCTTTTCGTCCAGTGGGTCTTCACTGTCGTCCGCGCCGGGGTACGGGCTTCCGCAGATCAGCAACATGTAGCGCATCGGTCCTCCTGTCTGAGCCTGTTCACCATCCCCGACGAACGGGCTCGTCCGATACAGACAGGTCGCGGACGATTCGGACCAGCGCGTTCGCGGCGCGACCGGCACAATCGACGAAAGGGACGACGGCGAGGAGAAGACGGTGGGCATCGGAAAACCCGTGAAGCAGGTCTTGATCCTGATCGCGGGCGGCGTTCTCCTGCTGGTCGGCATCGCGCTCCTCGTGCTGCCCGGGCCGGGCCTGCTGCTCGTGCTCGCGGGTCTGCTCGTGCTGGCCTCGGAGTTCCCCGTGGTGGAGAAGTACGTCGATCCGATCCGCGACAGGGCGATGAAGGCGGCCGAGGACAGTGTTTCGTCGCCGCTGCGCATCGCGGGTTCGGTCCTGGCCGGGCTGGGCCTGCTGGCCGCGGGGATCGTGTGGGGGCTCGTGCCGGGGCTGCCGCTCGGGGGCTGGAGCACCGGGTCGAGCCTGATCCTGTCCGGGCTCATCCTGTTCGCGTTGCTGATCTGGAGTTACAAGCGGGTGCAGGCCAGGAGGGCCGCGAACGCCGAATAACAGCCGGGTGGTCTGGTACCGTGCGGCGCGTGGCCCCCGACTTCCAGCGCGCACGGCGGCCGGAACAGGTCGAGGCCCGGCGCGCGGCTATCCTCGGTGCGGCGCGCGACCTCCTGTCCGAGCGGCCCGTCTCCCGGATCAGCCTGCGAGAACTGAGCGACCGGGTGGGCTTGGCGAAATCGAACGTGCTGCGCTACTTCGACAGCCGCGAGGCGGTCTTCCTGGAAGTCCTCGACTCGGTCTGGGTCGCGTGGCTCGACGAACTCGAAGGCGAGCTAAGCGTCCCTGACGGCGCGAAGCCGGGGTACGAGCGTGTCGCGGCCGTCATCGCGACGTCGATCTCGCGGCAGCGCCTGCTGTGCGAGCTGATCAGCACGATGGCCGCCGTGCTCGAACGCAACATCTCCGTGGAGACCGCCCGGACGTTCAAGACCCGGGCGGGTGAACGGACCGAGCGGCTCGCCGGCCTCGTCCGCGCCCATGCCCCGCTGGACGCCGAAGCCGCCGGGCACTTCGCGAAGGCCGTCTTCATCCTCGTCGCGGGGCTGTGGCCCTACGCGAACCCAGGGGAGGCCGTGGCGACGGTCCTGGCCGAACGCGGAGCGCCCGCCGGCCACGCGATGTTCGTCGACGGGCTGACCGAAGGGCTGGCGAACCAGCTGGTGGGTCTGCTCGTTCGTGCAGGTCAGAGCCCCGAGTGGTAGCAAAGGTCCCTTGCTCCCTTCCCGCACGCGCCAGGACGGGCGGGCCTGCATAAGGTGAGCCGAACCCACTCGCACAAGGAGCGATCATGAGCCCAGGCGGCACCCTCACCCTCGGCGATCTCACCGTGAGCCGGATGGGCTACGGCGCCATGCGGCTGTCCGGCCCCGGCATCTGGGGGCCGCCGAGCGACCGCGAAACCGCGATCGCCGTCCTCCGCGAGGCTGTCGAGCTGGGGGTGACCCACATCGACACCAGCGACTTCTACGGTCCGCACACGGTCAACGAACTGATCTGCGAGGCGCTGCACCCGTACCCGGACAGCCTGCACATCGTCACGAAGGTCGGCGCGAAGCGGACTCCGGACAAGGGCTGGCCTTCGGCGCTCTCGCGCGAGGAGCTGACCTCCGCGGTCCACGACAACCTGCGCAACCTCGGCGTCGACGTGCTCGACGTCGTCAACCTGCGGCTCGCGGGGGAGCACGGTGTCTTCCCGATCCCGGTCTCGATCACGGAGCCGTTCGAGGTTCTCGCCGAACTTCAGCAGCAGGGTCTCATCCGGCACCTCGGACTGAGCCACGTCTCGGCGGAACAGGTCAAGGAAGCGCGTGCCATCGCGCCAGTCGTCTGCGTGCAGAACGAGTACAACGTCGCGAACCGCGCCAACGACGGGCTCCTCGACGCCCTCGCGGCCATCAACATCCCGTTCGTGCCGTACTTCCCGCTCGGCGGGTTCACGCCGCTCCAGTCCGGTGTCCTCGACGACTGCGCCCGCCGGGTCGACGCGACGCCGATGCAGGTCGCGCTCGCGTGGCTGCTCCAGCGGTCGCCGAACATCCTGCTGATCCCGGGCACGTCGTCGCTGCTGCACCTGCACGAGAACATCGCCGCCGCGAAACTCGAGCTGCCCGCGGACGTCGTCGCGGATCTCGACGCCCTGGCCCAGTGATCCGTGAAGGCCTCCTTCCCTACGCTCAAGGTAGGGAAGGAGGCCTTCACGGACCTTCAGAGGACATCCCGGCGCCGCAGCAGCCAGCCACCCAGACCGGCGAAGACCACCAGATAGCCTGCCACGATCAGCGTCGCCTGGGAGACATCGACGAGTTCCCCGATCCCCGGCGTCGCGCCCGAAGCTCCCAGCGACGCGGCCAGCGAACCGGCGTTGGCTCCCGGCAGCGCCAGCTGGAGCGTGCCGACCCAGTCCACCAGCGGGGCCGCGACCCCGAACAGCAGATTCTGGACCACCAGCAGCCACACCAGGCCGAGCCCGATCGGCAGCGCCACCCCGCGCATCGCGATGGCGAGAGCCGCGCCGAGTGCCGCCCAGGTCATCGCGATCAGCCAGCCGGCACCGATCCCCGTCAGCAGCGAGCCGAACGACGGCCAGTTCATCGGCTCGCCCTCCGAAGACGCGATGAGCGCGCTCGTGACCGCGCCGGTCGCGAAGCTCGTCAGCACGACGGTCAGTGACGCGACGGCCAGCGCGAACAACTTTCCACTGTAGACGGTCAGTCGCGAAGGTCCTTGTGTCAGCACGGTCTTCCACGTGCTCCAGCCGTACTCGGTGCCGACTGCCAGCACGCCGAGCACGAGCAGGATCGCCCCGAGGAACACCGGCAGCCCGCCGATCGAGTTGCCGACCAGATTCGCCGGAAGAGTCGCGGCCAGCCCGCGATCCGTCCCGGGCGCCCCGCTCGACGAACCCGCCGCGCCCGCGAGCGGCAGCAGGTAGGTGAAGGTCAGGCCGAGCGCGACCGCGATCCCCAGCATGAACCAGTTCGCCGGACGCCGGACGAGTTTCGCCAGCTCGGCGGTACAGCTACCCCACATGATCCGCCACCTCTCCGGTGAGCTCGAAGAAGACCTGTTCCAGATCCCGTTCTCGGACGTGCAGTTCGCGGACCGGGATCCCTTCCGTGACGAGTTCGCGGTTCAGCCACGACGCGCGTTCCGGGGCGACCGTCAGGTCGAGACCGGTCCCGCTCGCGCGCACGTTTTCCGCACCGATCCGGTGCCGCACCAGGTCCGCGGCGCGCACGATGTCATCGGCCTCGATGTGCAGGACCGTGCCGCCGCGCAGCTCGGCCACCGTGTTCTCCGCGACCAGCCGCCCGTGCGAGACGACGCCGACCCGGTCGCAGATCTGCTGGACCTCGCCCAGCAGGTGGCTCGACAGCAGCACGGTGCAGCCCTCCGCGCCGAGCCTGCGGATCAGCACCCGCATGTCGGCCATGCCGGCCGGGTCGAGCCCGTTGGTCGGCTCGTCGAGGATCAGCAACCGCGGATCCTTCAGCAGCGCCGCGGCGACACCGAGCCGCTGCTTCATGCCGAGGGAGTAGGTCGAGTACCGGTCCTTGCCGCGATCGGCGAGGCCGACCATCGCGAGCACCTCGCCGACGCGGAGCGGATCCGTTCCGCTGTACCGGGCCAGCACCTTGAGATTGTCCGAACCGGACAGATACGGGTAGAACCCCGGTGATTCGATCAGCGCGCCGACGCCGTCGAGATCGCCGGGCGGCCTGCCGAACAGCCGGACGCTGCCGGAAGTCGGCCGGACGAGCCCCAGCAGCATCCGCAAAGTCGTCGTCTTGCCCGCGCCGTTCGGGCCGAGGAAGCCGTAGATCTCGCCGGGCAGCACGGTCAGCTTCATCCGGTCGACGGCGAGTTGCTCGCCGTACCGTTTCGTGAGTTCGTCTGTGTCCACGGGAAGGTTCATGGTGACGAATGGTGTCCGGGTGAGGCCGTCGCCACATCCGTTCACAGGCGGCACTCCGCGTACGTCGCCGGACGTAGCCCGATGGCCGGAATCCTGCGACATCTGTCGAAAACACCGGTACCGGAGGCCCGGGTGACGATCATAGGCTGGGTGGCGTGTCGAAAGTCCTTTTGATTCTCCATGTGCTCGCCGCCGTCATCGCGGTCGGTCCGGTCACCGTCGCGGCGAGCATGTTCCCCGCCGCGGCGCGCAAGGCCTTCGCCGAGCCGGGTTCCGGACTGTCCGTGCTTCGCGCGCTCAACCGGATCTGCCGCGTCTACGCGATCTTCGGTATCGCGGTGCCGTTCTTCGGACTGGCGACGGCGGGCAGCATGCGGGTCTTCGGTGACCTGTGGGTGATCGTGTCGATCGTGCTCACCGCGGCCGCCGCCGGTGTGCTGGCGTTGCTGGTCCTGCCGGGGCAGAACGAGATCCTCGCCGCGCTGGGTGCGGAGCCGCCGTCGGAACCGGTCACGGCCGGGCGGGTGGCGATGTACACGGGGATGTTCAATCTGCTCTGGGCCGTGGTGACGGTGCTGATGATCGTGCGGCCCGGATCGACCACCGGTGCCTGATCCGCCTCGTGAGTGGTAAGGACGGTTCTAACCGTCCTTACCACTCACGAGGCTTTGCCTACGCGCTCAGCAACTGGTTGAAGAACGACCGGTAGCGGCGCAGCGCGATCCGGAGGTCTTCGGTCGCCGGTTCCCCCTGGCTCCACGCGGATTCCAGTTCCTTCTTGTGGTCCGCGAACGTCGTGGCCAGGTTCTGGATCACGACCGCGACGAGTTCGTCGGCCTCCTTGACCGCCCGCCGCGGATCGTCCACAAAGGCCGATTGGATGCCTTGCCAGCTTTCGCGGAACCTGTCGACATCGGCGTCGGCGAACAATGCCTGCGCTTCGTCTTCTTCGGTGCGCTCGGAATCGGCGGCCACCAAGTCCTCGGTGCTCAAGGCCTGTCCGTCAGCGGTCGGTTCCTCGCCGGGCCGATCCGTCGTCCCCACGACGCGTTCCGTTCCCTCGGTTTCCGGGGGCCTGCTTTCCATGGGCTTCCGCTCCTTCGCCGGCATCGGTCAACAGATCTTCGAACACTTCGCGGTAGTGCTTCATCGCTTCGCGCATGTCCTCTGTGGACATTTCGGATTCCCGATGGCGCAACAGTGTGTCGTGTCCGGCGCGGTAGTGCCGCAACGCGTTCGCGTGCCGGACGGACAGATCCGCGAGCTGCTGGTCGTATCCCTCGGTCGGGTAGCCGCGCTCGGCCATCAAGGAGACCAGCACCCGCTCCGCCTCGACGACGGCGCCGGACGGACGGTCGACGAACTGTTCCTGGATCAGCGCCCATTCCTGGGCGTACCGGTCCTTTGTGGTCTCCGGCAGCGGCCGGATGTCGAGATCCGAATGTCGTTTCACCCGCGACGAAAGCTCACGTTCGGCTTCCCTCGGGTTTTCGTGTTCCTCGACCGCCCGGTCGTATTCGGGACCGAATGTCTCTCGCAATCGCCGCCTGCGCTGCTCCACGACGATGAACCAAGCGGCCGCGCCCACCACCAGGATCGCGGCGATGACGATGATGATGACCAACCACGTGGGCATCGTTATCTCCTCCGGATATTTCGCCGGGTCAACCCCCGACAGGTCGTGAGTTCCCCGGCATCCCGGCCGGAAACCCTTGTGTCGCAAGAAGTTTTGGATATTAGGCCGGATGGCGCAGTGGAATGATCTC
This sequence comes from Amycolatopsis sp. NPDC043887, assembly GCF_056435665.1. NCBI lineage: Bacteria > Bacillati > Actinomycetota > Actinomycetes > Pseudonocardiales > Pseudonocardiaceae > Amycolatopsis > Amycolatopsis sp. NPDC043887. Next base: position 152,026 of record NZ_JBWKEB010000015.1, on the reverse strand, counting down.
GATTCCCGTCTTCGCGTGGGGTGGCGCGGCCATTCGGCGGAGATCGTGAGGCTTGCTAACCAGGCGTCCCCCTTTTGGGTGCCGACGATGACTCAGTGTAGGTAATCGCTCCCGATCATTGCTCCGTTGTGGCACTATTGCCCCGTTCGCAGGAAGAGGGCCTGCGAACAGAGGGGGCCGTCGTAATCGAGGCTGCCTGGTACGACAAAGAAAGATCATCAGGGGAGGAGATCGTCAAATGTCGACGCCTGCGGACGTCAAGGACCTCATCGGCGAGGAGGAGCCGGTCGACCCGGCTCAGCCCAAGCCCGGCCTGCCGCAACACGAGCACAGTCCGGACTGTGAGCATTACCGCGACAAGCTGCTGGAATGCTCGGGCGGCTGCATCCAGACCCCGCCTCCGACGCCTTGACCGGATGAGCCGGAAGACTTCGGCCGCTCGTTGGGGTATTCCCTGACGGGCGGCGGTCTTTCGGCTACCGGCTGTGCTGTCATAGATCAGTGGTCGTAACAGAACTCGGGGTGGCCGAGGCCATCGACAAGGCACGTGCCCTGCAGCGGGCGGGGGTCGACGCGGTCTGCTCGGGGCGGCCGCGTGAGGGCTTGAAGCTCCTCCACCGGGGCATGTCGGTGCTCGACTCGGTCGATCCGGACGATGAACCCGCCCGGTGGGAATGGTCGTCCGCTCGTATCCGGCTCACGAATTCGCTCGTCGCGCTCGGCACGGAGACCGGGGGCGAGGTCGCCGCCGGTCTCGTCGAACTCGACGAGGTGCGGGCACTGCTCGACGGGATCGGCGACCCGAAACTGCGTGCGGAACTGAGCGGCGCCATCGATCACAATTACGGGCTCATGCTCATGGCGGTGGGCAGAGACGAAGAAGGTATCGCCTACTTCGACGCCTCGATCGAGCACAAGGAATTCGTGCTCGCTTCGACGCCCGACCCGGTCCCCCTGCTCGGCCCGTTCCTGGGCACGATGATCACCCGCGGGCTCGCGTATACGCGGTTGGGTGATGTGGGCCGGGCTCGCGAGGACCTTGCTCGGGCGATGGACATCGCGGAGACGTACGAACTGCGGCAGCAGGCGGCGGATGCGCGGCGACCTCTCGGTTCGCTCGAGCTGAGGATCGGGAACGTCCCCGTCGCACTTCGGCTCTACGAAGAAAGTGAAAGGATCTACCGGGCGCTCGACGTCGAGATCCATCCGCTCCTGCGTCTCGAGCAAGGAAAGGCGCTGCTCGCCGCGGGACTGGCCGAAGAGGCCGCGGGGCACCTCGACGACGTGCTGTTGGTGATGCACGAGCAGACCAGTATCACCCGTGATCTCGCCGACGTGGAGCTGTATCGCGCGTCGGCGGCGCTGATGAGCGATGATCTCGAACTCGCCCGTTCGTACGCCGCGTCCGCACGCCGCAGGATGCTGCGGTGGGGCTGCCAGACCTGCGTCGCCAACGCGACCATCGTCGGCCTCCGCGCCGACGTGCAGGAAGCCTTGCGCACCAACGTGATCCCGCCGTCCTTGACATCTCGCGCGCTGCGCGCGGCGAACGCGATGCCGATGCCGCGGCTCGCCGATCAGGCGGCGCTGGCACGGATGCTGGCCGTCCGGGTCGAGCTGCGCAAGGGAAAACGCAAGCGTGCGGCCGAGTTGCTCGAACGGATTCCGCGGCCGGGGCGGCTGACTTCCGTCGATTATCGGATGTTGCGCAGGCTTTGCCGTGCGGAACTCGCGGTGGCCGAGGGCGACAAGAGCAGGGCGCTGGCCGAGATCCGGGCCGGGCTCACCGAACTCGACCGCGTCCGTGATCGGATGGGCGGCATCGAGCTGGTGTCCGGGACGGCGCTGCACGGCAGGGAGCTGGCGGATCTGGCCGTCAAGATCGTGCTGGAGCGCGCCGACGCGGCCCGGTTGTTCGGCTGGACGGAGCGGACCCGCGCGCAAAGTTACCGGTACGAACCTGTTGTCGCGGCCGATCCGGAGCTCGCCGAGCGGGTCGGTGAGGTCCGGGGGCTCGATCAGGCGATCCACCAGGCACAGCACGACGGGCATCCGACGGCGGCGTTGCGTTCCAAACACGCCGAGCGGTTGCGCGAGGCGCATCGGCTCGGGTGGCATACGGGCCGCTGGGGCAGGCCGCGGCCGGTCGCGCGGCTCGCCGAGGTGGCCGGCGAGCTGGGCGAACGCGCGCTGGTGAGTTTCGCGTCGTCGGGGGACGACCTGGTGGCGATGGTGGTCGTCGGCGGACGGTGCGAACTGGTGCGGCTCGGTTCGGCCGAGCGGGCGGCGGAGTCCGCGCGGATGCTGAACGTCGATCTCGACGCCCTCGCGCCGGATCGGTTGCTGGCGCCGCTGGTCCGGTCGGTGCTCGCTTCGGCGCGCAAACAGGCCGAACGGCTGGACAGCCAGCTGATCCGGCCGCTCGAAGCGCTGCTCGGGGACCGCGGTCTGGTCGTCGTGCCGACCGGCCCGTTGTTCGCCGTTCCTTGGGGAGTGCTGCCGGCGCTGCGGTCACGGCCGATCGTCGTGGCTCCCTCGGCGACGGCGTGGCTGGGCGCGGGGCGCTCGGCGATGCCCCGCGCGCGGAAGGTCGTCCTCGTCCGCGGGCCCGGCCTCGTCGGGACCAGGGGTGAGCTGGACAAACTCGCCACGCACTACCGGTCCGCGCATACGCTGGCCGGGGCCGAGGCGACCGTGTCCTCCGTCTTGCGTGCGCTGGACGGCGCGAAGCTCGCGCACATCGCCGCGCACGGCGCGCACGAACCCGAGAACGCCTTGTTCTCCCGGCTGGAACTGGCCGACGGCGCGCTCTTCGCGCACGAGATGGCCGGGCTCGCGCAGCCTCCGGCGCAAGTCGTCTTCGCGGCCTGCGAACTGGCGCTGAACCGGATCCGGCCCGGCGACGAGGTTCTCGGTTTCGCCAGCGCGTTGCTCGCGAGCGGTTCGCGGACGGTGATCGCGCCGTTGAGCCGAGTCGGTGACGAGGCCGCGGCGGCCGCGATGGACGATTACCACCGCGGACTCGCCGAAGGGGCCGGACCGGCGACGGCCTTGGCGGACACCATCGCCGTTGATCCGTTCCGGCGACCGTTCGTCTGTTTGGGTGCGGGCTGAAGGTCCGGCTTGACAACCCCTGTTCGATCTTCACGACTCCAAGTGCCCGGTTGGTTACTCTTGACCGAGTCGTCTGAACCAATTATGGTCTAGACCACATTCGCCTGTTCGGCGCTTCGGCGGATGTGTCCCGACCTTCATTGGTATTTCGCTCGCTGTGACCCAGGAATCTCGAGTCCGCGGTGGGTGTAGAGATGGGAAAGGGGTAGGCATGAGCTTCAAACGACGGCTTTTGACCCTGGCGGCAGGTGCGGCGATGGTGCCGGCGGCTCTGGTCGCGATCCCGGCGGGCACCGCCAACGCGCACGGTTACGTTTCCTCGCCTGCGAGCAGGCAGGCGCAGTGCGCGCAGAACACCGTTTCCTGTGGCTCCATCAAATGGGAGCCGCAAAGTGTCGAGGGCCCCAAGGGTCTCATGAGCTGTAACGGCGGTGTCGGCCGTTTCGCGGACCTCAACGACGACAGCAAGGGCTGGAAGGTGCATTCCCTCGGCCGTACCACCACGTTCCGGTGGACGCTGACGGCTCGCCACCGCACCAGCACTTGGGAGTACTTCGTCGACGGCGCCAAGGTCGCCAGCTTCAACGACGGTGGCGCGCAGCCGGGTGCCACGGTCACCCACAGCGTGAACCTGCAGCAGAGCGGGCGGCACAAGATCCTCGCCCGCTGGAACGTCTACGACACGGCGAACGCCTTCTACGCCTGCATCGACGCCAACATCGGCTAGGTGCCGACTCTCGTGAGTGGTAGTGACGCCGTCACTACCACTCACGAGATTTTTTGTGCCACGCTCACCTCATGAGCGATGAGGAGCGTGACGGCGTCAAGCTGACCAACCTCGACCAGCCGTTGTTCGAGGGTGCGACCAAACGCGACCTGGTGGATTATCTGGACGCCGTCGCGGGCCGCATTCTCCCGGTTCTGGAGAACAGGCCGCTTTCGGTCATCCGCATCCTTCGCGGCCAGGACCCGTTCATGCAGAAGAACCTGCCCAAATACACGCCCGGCTGGGTCAAACGGCACGGAATGTGGGCCGAGAGGTCGAAACGGCAGGTGTCGTACGCGCTCTGCGACGACCGCCGGACGCTGCTGTGGTTCGCGAACCAGCGCGCCGTCGAATACCACCCGACCCTGATGACCGTGGACGCCGACGCGGGTCCGACCCATCTGGTGCTGGACCTCGACCCGCCCGCCGGAGACGATTTCGCCCACGTCGTGAAGGCCGCGATGCTGGTGCGGCAGGCCCTCGCCGACTCCGGGCTCGCCGGAGCGGTGAAGACCAGTGGTTCCAAGGGTGTGCACATCTTCGTCCCGCTGACGCCGGGACAAGGGTTCGAAGACGTCGCGGCCGCGACCCGCGCCCTCGCCGCCCGCGCGGAGCAGGTCGACCCGGCGGTCGCGACGACCGCGTACATCGTGGAAGACCGCGAAGGGAAGGTGTTCCTCGATTCGACCCGGGCGGGCGGGAACACGGTCGCGGCGGCGTACAGCCCCCGGTTGCGGCCGGGGCTGACGGTGTCGTTCCCGGTGGCCTGGGACGAGCTCGAAAACGTGGTCCCCGCCGATTTCACCGTCCACACGGCGCCGGGTCTCCTGGGGGACGAAGATCCGTGGGCCGAGGCGATGCCGGAGCCGCAGACACTGCCCGCCGGCCTCGTCGAGCAAGGGCACACGATCCCGATCGCCCGCGTCGTGGCGATGCACGAAGGGAAACGCAGGGCGAGGGCGCGCGCCCAGGAGGACTGAACGCCCACGACGCCACGGCGTTTTGTGTACCTTGGACCGCACTGGGGGCGGGCGAAGGTACTGGGGGCTTTCGTGGGAAAGATCGATGCCGACGTGGTGATCGTGGGGGCCGGTCCGGCGGGGCTCGTGCTGGGAAACCTGTTACGCGCCGCCGGAATCGACTGCATGATCCTCGAGCGCCGGAGCCGTGACCATGTCGAAAACCGGGCCAGGGCGGGGTTTCTCGCCGCGAACAGCGTCCGTGTGCTCACCGAGAACGGGCTCGCCGAGGGGCTGCTCGAGAAAGGCCTGAGTCACGACACCTGCGCCTTTCGTCATGATCAGGCCGAATTCGAGCTCAAGTACGGCGAACTCGGGAACGGCGAGGTGCACACCGTCTATCCGCAGCAGTTCCTGGTCACCGATCTGATCGCGGAGTTCCTCGCCCGCGGCGGGGAGATCAGGTTCGACACCGAGGTCGCCTCGGTGTCGGGGATGGACGCGACGGTGATCGCCGACGATCTTCTCTTGCGTGCCAAGTACATCGCCGGTTGCGACGGCAGGCGCGGGATCTCGCTGAGATCCGTGCCCGCCCGGGTCTTCCGGCGTGACCACGACATCTCGTGGCTCGCGATCCTCGCCGAGGCGCCGCCGAGTATGTCCGCGATCGGCTACGCGATCCACGAACGCGGATTCGCCGGGCATATGGCCAGGACGTCGACGGTGACGCGCTATTACCTCGAAGTATCGCGTGGCGAGGATCCGGAGAACTGGGGAGACGACCGAATCTGGGACGAACTGCACCTGCGGATGCGGGCCGACCGCTACGGCGAGCTCAAACGCGGCGCCATCATCGAGCGCCGGATCGTGGACATGGCGTCGCGGGTGATGGACACGATCCAGCGGGGGAACCTGTTCCTCGCGGGGGACGCGGCGAGCCTGATCAGCCCCGCCGCGGCCAAGGGCGCGAATCTGGCCTTGATGGAGGCCGAGATCCTCGCGCACGCGTTGATCAAGGCCCACACCGAGAGCGACACGGCGGCACTCGAGCGCTATTCCGCCGATTGCCTGCCGCGGATCTGGCGCGCGCAGGAGTTCTCCCTCTGGATGATCAACCTTCTGCACGGCCCAGCCGGATACGACGACGAGGCCGTCTTCCAGCGAGCTTTGCGGGACGCGCGGCTGGAAAGCCTGCGGGTTTCCCGCGCGCACCAAGACTTCTTCGCCGAGAACTACGTGGGGATCTGAACCGATCGCTCGTCGCGTCCGTATCCCGGTGCAGAGGGCTTCGCGGAGTGGAAAGGACGAACGACGATGCCGGTACGCATCCGCTGGACGCCGATGAACCCGCACCCGAACCGTCCCGTGCCCGCGGACGAACCCCGAGCCGGAACCGCTAGCCGGCGCGGACGGCGGGTGCCGCGGGCCGCTCGACGCGAAGGAGCCGGATGTCGCCTGAGCGGTCTCTCCCCGGCTCCTCCTCGGTGACGAAGCGCAGCGCCCCGGTGACCTCGCGGGTCACCATCCGCGCGCCGTGCCAGCCTGACGGCACCCAGCCGTCGCGTAGGGCACGGCGCACCTTCTCGGCCCTCTTGACGTGGCGGGCGAACGAGTGCCGCCGGATGACGCGCCCGCGCGCGACTTGGCCCGCGCGGGCGTCCTCCGGGTTGACGTCGAGCCACAGCAACCGGACCGGGCGGCGGCTCACCAGGCCGAGCAGGGCCAGCAGCCCGCGGGTCGTCGCGCGGGTCGAGGGCTCGTGCACGATGAGCGGTCCCCCGTCGGCCAGTGCGAACCGGACGACCCGCGCGCGATGCCACAGGTGGACCACCGGCCGGTAGAACCGGTACGGCAGCGCGGGCGGCAGCCGTTCGCGCAGCCGCGCGCGGACCTGATCGGAGTCGAGCACCGGTAGGGCGCCGGTCGCCGCCCGGGACAGCAGGGTGGTCTTGCCGGCCCCGGGAATCCCCGCGACCACCAGCAGGTCGCGGCGGCCGAGGCGGAGTGCGATGCGATCGGTCATAAGGCCTCAACGACCCGGCCGATGGCAAAGGTTCCTTTACCTTCACCGGCGCAGGTCAGGCGGTCACCCGGGTCCCCGCTGCCACCGGCTTGTCCGGCAGCAGCGTCCCGCCCTTGGTGAGCCACGCGACACCGAACGCGAGGATCGCGACCGACTCCAGCCACAGCGCCGGGTAGAGATCCTTCGTCAGGTCGTCGAAGACCAGCCCGCTCAGCACGATCAACGCCAGGCACACCAGCATGATCACGCCGGACGCGACGTACAGCTGGTTCCGTGCGGGTTTGCGGGCACCCGGGATCTCCTTGTCCGACTTGGTGAACAGCACGATGCAGAAGAACGCCAAGGTGAGGAAGAAGACCGCGGCGAAGCCGAGGTGCAGCAAACCGACGATCTCGTCCGTACGGTCGCCGTTCGCCGGTGTCGTGGGGAAGAGCGCCACCCCGACGGCGGCCACGGCCGCGATGTTGCCGGCGATGTCGTCGACCCGGCCGTAACCCCGATAGGACAACAGGAAGACGCCGATGGCGCACATGACACCGACCCAGACGTCCCGCATTCCCGAGTAGTAGTACCCGCTGATCGAGTTGAGCAGGCCGCCGCCGTCGACGACCATTGTCCCGAAGACCAGCACGAAGGGCAGCCCGATCCCGAGGAAACCTATGGCACGCCGCAAGAACAGGTAGTTGTGGACGAGGTTGTCGGTCGCCGTTCGCGGGCTCATGGTCGCCTCCGTGCTCGGTGCGTTGTCGCTACTGGGAAGTATTGACCATCCGAGCACCGGAAATGACGGTTCGTGACGACGTTGAGACCGTGTGTTATCGAATTGCTCGCTAGGCGGTCTCCAGTACGACAGCCGCGACGTAACCGCCCATCCCGATCGACGTCTTGACGGTGAGACCGCTTTCCGGGCGGGACGGCCCGTCCATCAGCTGCGAATGCCCTGCCGCCACCGGTTTCGGCGCCGGGACCAGGTCCCGCTCCGCCGCGAGGCAGATCGCCGCGATCTCGGTCAGCGCGCTGCCCGACTGGCTGTGCCCGGTCAGCGGTTTGATCGAGTAGATCTCGGTCTCCTTGGGGAAGACCGCTTCGAGGATCTGGGATTCCGTGCGGTGGCAGAGTTTCGTGCCCGTCCCGTGCGCGTTCAGGTAACGGACGTCGGACGGCGCGGCGTTCGCGTTCTCCAGCGCCCCGGTCACCGCCGCGACCGCGTTCGTCGGATCGGGGTCGAGAGCCATCGCGTTGTGCGCCTCGTGGGTCATGGCGCCGCCTCGCAGCGTCGCGTACGACTCGGTCTTCCGCTGGGTCAGCACCACCGCGACCGCGGCCTCGGAGAAGGTGAAACCCCTTGTGCCCTCTTGGAAAGGACGGCACGCCTCGAGCGGGGGCACGTCGGTGATCGCCACCCCGCAGTGCACGAAGTTGCGCACCATCGGCCTGGTCGCGGACAGATCCGTGGTGACCACGACCACGTCGTCGGCCATGCCGGCGTCCAGCCACATCTTCGCGGTGAGCACCGCGGCGCTGCCGGTCGCGCACATCGCGGACGTGGCCATGGAAGGGCCGTGGAAACCGAACTCCGCCATGAGGGTGGCGATCGGGGTCGAGGGCATCATGCCGATGAATTCACGCCGGTACATGAGCTGCTCGCCCATCTCGGTGAGCCGGTCCCAGGTGCGCAGGTCCTCGCGGACGCCGCCGGAGATGACGCCGACCCGGCGCCCTGGCGTCCAGCCTCGCGCCCCGGCGTCTTCGATCGCTTCCCGCGCCGCGGCGAGCAGGGCCCGCGCGTGCAGGCTGCCGTCCCTGTCCCGTCCGCCCTGGGGGACGTGGGCGACCCAACCCGGCTGATCCGGGGTTTCCCCGAAGCCGTCGGCGAATTGGGCACAGGGGACGCCGCTCGCCAGGCCCTCCCACAGCGATTCGCGCCCCCAGCCGTAGGCGGTTACGGCGCCGATGCCGCAGATGTCTGTTTTGCTCCGCACGTGTTTCCCTTCAACTACATTCAGTCAACGCTGGGGTGGAATAGCCGCGCCGATCAGCTGTCCGGGGAGGACGGCTACGTCGATTTAGTGATCTAATCGGAAGCTACATCAGTCGAGTAGGGGGTTTGGATCAGATGGATCCTGACGATCTCGACGGTGGGACTCCCGACACCCACCGGCCCTCGGATCAGGATTCCTCGCCAGCGAACGGCACCGCGACCCGCACGGTGGGGAAACCCGACCGGCACGCGTCGCTCGTCCGTCTGCTGACCGAGTTGTCCGCCGAGAGGGATCAGCGTGGCGAACCCGCGCTCGCCTTTCTCGGTCAGGGGTACCGCCTTTTGGAGCAAAATTCCGATGGCGGCGCATTGGGAACGCAATATCTCACGATGGTGGAGGCGAGCCCTTACGGGATCTGTGTCCATCAGCGGGGCAAAGTCGTCTTCGTGAACTCGGCCACGATGCGGTTCGTGGGCGCGAAGGTGTCGACCGAGATCATCGGGATGCACATCACCGATCTGGTCGACGTCGGCTCGCAGGACGCGCTGCTGGCGCGGATCGGCTCGCTGGTCTCGCCCGGCTCGTTCAGCGAGCCGACGGAGATGACCCTGCGGACCCTGCAGGGCAGGCGTGTCACCGTCGAATCGCAGGCGGTGCTCACGACATGGGAGGGCAAGCCCGCGTACCAGGTGATCATGCGCGACCTGACCACGCAGAAGGCGGCCGAGGCCGGTCTGCGGTTTCAGGCCGCGCTGGTCGGCCACGCGAGCGATGCGATCATCGCGACCTCTCCCGACGGGCTGGTGACGAGCTGGAATCCGGCGGCCGAGGCCGTCTACGGCCATGATCTCGACCAGGTCATCGGGGTTCCGGTGGCCGAGGTCGTCGGCGCGCCGATGAGCCCGCGGCAGGTCGTCGCATCGGGCGGTGTCGTGCAGGCCACGCATTACAGCGCCGACGGCACGGCGCTGGCGGTGCGGGTCTCCGCGGCCGAGATGTTCGACGGTTACGTGCTGCTGTGCGCCGACGAGACCGCGCAGCGCCGGGCCGAGGCCGAATTCGCCACCGTCGTCGAGACCCTCGACGAGGGAGTGCTGCTGGTCGGCCCCGGCGGCCGGATCGAACTGGCGAACTCCGCGGCGCACCGCATCGCCGGGGTGCCGCCGGGTTCCCTGGTCGGCTTGGAGAGCCGGACGTTGCGGCTGTACGACGAGCACGGCATCCCGGTACCCGTCGACGATCTGCCGTCTGCGCGGGTGCGGCGTTCCGGGAAGGTCGACACCGGGCGGGTCGTGCAGGTGCGGCGGCGGGACGGCGCGCACCGATGGCTTTCGCTGACCTCCGGTCCGCTGATGGCGCCGGGGCAGAGCGTGCCCTCCGTGCTGACGTCCTTCGCCGACATCACCGAGCGGCGGGCGATCAGCGAACGGCTGGCCTACGAGGCCACCCATGATCCGCTGACCAGGCTCGCGAACCGCACGCTCGCGCTGAACCACCTGCGCCGCACGAACGCCGATCCGGCGCATACGACCACCGTGATGTTCATCGACCTCGACAAGTTCAAGATCATCAACGATTCGCTCGGTCATACCGTCGGCGACCAGGTGCTGCGCATCATCGGCGACCGGCTGCGCGCCGCCGCCGGACCTTCGGACCTGGTCGGACGGCTCGGCGGGGACGAGTTCCTGGTCATCACCACCGGTTATACCGAAGCCGCCGAGGTGCGGGCACTGGCCGACCACCTCCAGCGGCGGCTCGCCGAATCGCTCACCGTGCACGGCCGCGAACTGCATATAAATACGAGTATTGGAATAGTGATCGCCAAACCTGGTGATCGGCGCAGTGCCGACGAATTGCTGGAAGACGCCGATTTGGCGATGTATCAGGCCAAGACATTCGGGCCGGGGCGATATGCGTTCTATGCGCCGATCATGCGGAAACGAGTCCAAGACCGTTTCGCGCTGGAACAGGATCTGCGCAACGCCGTCGCCGAAGGCCTGGTCGAGACCGTTTATCAGCCCGTCGTCGATTTGCGGACCGGTGACATCGTCGCGGTGAAGGCGAAGTCCTGTTGGGCTCACCCGGAGCGTGGACCGATCGATCCGGCGGAATTGGCCGAGATCGCCGACGACGGCGATCTTTTGACGGTCATCGGGGCGGAGGTCCTCGCCAAGGCCGCCCGCGAGATCTCTCGATGGCGTGCCGATCATGGTGTGCACTGTAATGTGAATGTGAGTCTTTCGGTCCGCCAACTGGGCGATCCCACCTTGCTGCAAGTGGTCCAGACAACCCTGGAAGCAGCGGGGCTGGGGCCGCGGGACCTGAGCCTCGACGTCGACGAGACGGCGCTGAAGGACGCGGCCGACGCGGTCGACGCGCTGCGGAAGACCGGGGTGCGGGTGACCGCGGAACGGTTCGGCGCCGGGTATTCCTCGCTCGCCCAGCTGTGCCGGCTCGATCTGAACGTGATCGAGATCGACCGGTCGTTCGTGGCCGATCTCGGCAGGTCGAGCGACGCCGAGCCGATCGTCGCCGGGATCATGGCGATGGCGCACGCCGTCGACCTCGTGGTGGTCGCCGAAGGGGTCGAAACCGCGCGACAGCTGCAGGTCTTGCACGAACTCGGCTGCGATTGGGCGAAAGGGCCGCTGGTCGCGCCGCCGGGCCGGGTCGAGGACCTGAAGCGCGCGTACGAACACGTCGTGCGATGAACCGGGCGGCCGCCGCGTACGTGGTCCTGGGTGAGAGCCGCTGACGGGACCAAAGCCTCCTGGTGCTCCGGTTCTTTCCGGCGCAGTCTTGTCGGTGGGGACCGGTGAAGGAGGCCGTCGTGTGGCTCGTGTTCCTGTGGCGCCGGATCCATCTCGGCCGGAACCCGCTGGCGCGGATCCCCGACCGGATCGAGGCGGCGATCCTCGTCGGCGGCCTCGTGGCGGCGCTGCTCGGTGTACCGCTGGCCGCGGCGGCCGGTTCGGAGACCTACGCGACCATGACGGCGCGCTCGGCTCTTGAGACGGCTTCGCGTCACTCGACGACCGCTTTCCTGCTCGAGGACGCGCCGCCGGCGCGTATCGGCGTCGACGGGACGCCTTCCGCGGAGACGGCTTCGGTGGCGGCGCGGTGGGCGTTGCCGGATGGGGGCTTCCAGGAGGCGCCGGTCGCCGCCGACCTCGGCGCTTCGGCGGGGGACGCGGTGACGGTGTGGCTCGACGAGGCCGGCGCCGTGGTCGAGCCGCCGGTGCTGCCGATGGACGCGACCAGTACGGGGATCGGCGTCGGGGTGGGGGTGTGGCTGGCCGTGGTGGCGCTGCTTGCCGCGGGGTATCTGGTCGCTCGGCACCTGCTGAACCGGGCGCGGTGGGCGGCCTGGGACCGGGCGTGGGAACGGTTCGGGCAGGACTCGCGGTCCTGAGGATGTGGCGCGTTCAGTCGACTGGTTGCGGCTTGGACTTCCTGCGTGAAGGCCCCTTCCCTCGGCTCAGCCGAGGGAAGGGGCCTTCGCGCGCTTTGGGTGTGAGGCTTGGGGTCACTGGGGTGCATGTGGTGATCTGGCGGTCCGTGAAGGCCTCCTTCCCTACTTTGAGGGTAGGGAAGGAGGCCTTCACGGACCGGCGGGTCTCTCGTGGGGCGCAGTTAGTCTGCTGACTGCGGAATGTGGGCGCTGACCTGCGGATAAGCGCGAAAGTGGTAGCAAAGGTCCCTTGCTCTCCCGCCTCCGGCTTGCTCACTGTACCTACTAGTATGTACGGTCTGGTCGTGGACAAGAGGGAAAGGCTCATCGAGAGCACTCGTGAGCTCCTGTGGGAGCGCGGCTACGTCGGCACCAGCCCGAAGGCGATCCAGGAACGCTCCGGCGCCGGCCAGGGCAGCATGTACCACCACTTCCAGGGCAAGTCCGAACTCGCGCTCGCCGCGCTCGCCCGCAGTGCCGACGATCTGCGTGCCAGGGCGGAGGCTGAGTTCTCCGCGCCCGGCTCGGTCGTCGAGCGTGTCACCGTCTACCTGCGCCGCGAACGCGCCGTGCTCAAGGGTTGCCCGGTCGGCAGGCTCGCCCAGGATCCCGACGTGATGGCCGACGCGGATCTGCGCAAGCCGGTCGAAGAGTTCTTCGGCTGGCTCACCGGTCGCCTCGCCGAGTTGCTCGACGAGGGCCGCACGGCCGGTGAACTCGACGCCGGACTCGATCCGCTCGCCACGGCGACCGCGCTGGTCGCGGTGCTGCAGGGCGGCTACATCCTCGCCCGCGCGGCAGGCTCCCCGGAAGTGTTCGCGAAAGCCGTCGACGGCGCCCTCGGCCTGCTCGCCACCAAGGAGAACTGACATGCCCCTCGTCCGTATCGACGCCATCGGGACCGGCAAGCTCGAAGCCCTCGGCAACGCCGTCCACGACGCGATGGTCGAGACGCTCGGTATCCCGGCCGACGACCGTTTCCAGGTCCTCAACGGCCAGAGCATCCTGAAATACGACGACTACCTGGGGATCCACCGCGACGAAGGGGTCGTGTTCGTCTCGATCACGATGCGGCCGGGGCGCACCGACGAGCAGAAGAAGTCGCTGTACCGGCGGATCGCGGAGCTCGCCGAGGAGTACTCGGGGACCGAGCCGCGGAACGTGCTCGTGATGATCACCGAGACCGATCCGGTCAACTGGTCGATCGGGGACGGCGAAGCGCAGTACGCGTGATCACGCGGGCGCGGCGGTGAAGGCGTGTTGCTCCAGCAGCCACCACGTGTCGCGTCCGAACGACCACGCCAGCAGCGCCAGCGCGCCCAGCGTGACCACGAAACCGGCCCAGAGCGGCAGGATCGCCGACGCCGCCACGACCAGCACGATGCCCTGGACCGCCGCGACCGTCTTGCGCGCCATGCTCGGCGGAAGCGGCGCGTTCAGCCACGGCCAAAGCCTGCTCGCGGCGACGAACACGTAGCGCATCGCGCCGATCGTGAGCACCCACGGGCCGAGCGACTGCGCCACGACCACGCTCAGGATCAGGATCAGATACGCGTCGACCTCCATGTCGAACCGCGCGCCGAGCGGGGACGCCGTCCCGGTGCGGCGCGCGACCTGGCCGTCGACGGCGTCCAGGACGAGCGCGACCGACGCGAGGACGACCATCGCGACGATCTCCCGGCCCGCGGTGTCGACGACGAGCGCGGTCACGCAGCCGACCAGCCCGGACCGGCCGAGCGTGACGGCGTCGGCCGGGCCGAGGGAGCGCGCGGTGCTCCGGTTCAGGCCGTAGGTCAGGAATCCGCCCACGGCGAGGCCGTAGGCCGCTCCGGCGAGCCAGCCCGGCGGGCCCAGTCCGAAGACGGCGTCCAGTGTCCCCAGCAGCGCCAGCTGGACGAGGACCCCCAGGAAAACTCCGGGGTTGATCACGAGGCCTCCTCGTTAGGGTGGCGGTGACCCCGTTTCCAGGGTCCGACATGAGAGGACACGATGGAACGCGCCTTCTGGTTCAGTGGTTCCGGCGACGGTGAGATCAGGCCGGTCTCGCTCCCTCCGGTCGGCGACGGGGAAGTACTGGTCCGCACCCTGTACACGGGCGTGAGCCGGGGCACCGAGACGCTCGTCTTCCGCGGCGAGGTCCCACCGAGTCAACGCGCCGCCATGCGCGCGCCGTTCCAGGAGGGCGACTTCCCGGGGCCCGTGAAGTACGGATACCTCAATGTCGGCGTGGTCGAACGTGGTCCGGAAGACCTGGTCGGTCAAGTCGTTTTCTGCCTCTACCCGCACCAGACGCGTTACGTCGTCCCGGCGTCGGCCGTGACGCCGGTGCCGCGCGAGGTCCCGCCGGAGCGCGCGATCCTCGCGGGGACGATCGAGACCGCGGTCAACGCCGTCTGGGACGCGTCGCCGAAACTCGGCGACCGGATCGCCGTGGTCGGCGCCGGGATGGTGGGGAGCAGTGTCGCGAAACTGGTCGCCGGTTTCCCGGCGACCAGGGTCCAGCTGATCGACGTGGACCCGGAGCGCGCGAAGATCGCCGAGGCGCTCGGTGTCGACTTCTCGACACCGGAGGACGCGCTGGGCGACTGCGACCTCGTCGTGCACGCCAGCGCGAGCGAGGCGGGGCTCGCGCGCTCGCTGGAGCTGCTCGCGCCGGAGGGCGAGGTCATCGAGCTGAGCTGGTACGGCGACCGCCGCGTCAGTGTCCCGCTCGGCGAGAACTTCCATTCCCGGCGGCTGACGATCCGCTCCAGCCAGGTCGGCATGGTTTCGCCGTCTCGCCGCCTGAACCGGGACTACGCCGCCCGCTTGGCGCTCGCCCTGCGCCTTCTGGCCGATCCAGGATTCGAAGTGCTGGTCAGCGGGCACTGTCTGTTCCATGAACTACCGGACGTCTTGCCGCGTCTGGCCGCGAATGAACCGAGAACGCTCTGCCTCCGTGTGACCTATCAGATGGAGGACACGCGTTAAGGGCTCGATCCGGGAGGTCCGTTGTTCAGTATCACCGTCCGCGACCACATCATGGTGGCCCACAGCTTTCACGGCGAGGTCTTCGGCCCCGCGCAGCGGCTGCACGGGGCGACCTTCCTGGTGGACGCGACGTTCCGCCGGTCCGAACTGGACGCCGACAACATCGTCGTCGACATCGGCAAGGCGACCGAAGAGCTCAAAGCGGTACTCGCCGACCTGAACTACCGCAACCTCGACGACGTGCCCGAGTTCGCCGGGGTCAACACCTCGACCGAGTTCCTCGCCAAGGTCATCGCGGACAGGCTCGCCGACCGCGTCCACACCGGAGCGCTCGGCGAGGGGGCGCGCGGACTCGAGGGGCTCACCGTCTCGCTGCACGAATCCCACACCGCCTGGGCGAGTTACGAGCGTGCGCTGTGACCGGGCTTCCTTTCGTCCTGCCGAACGACATCGACGACGTGGACGCGCCCAGCGGCGGCAACGTCTACGACCGGCGGCTGTGCGACGGCCTCGCCGCGATGGGGGTGGAGGTCCACGAGATCGCCGTGCGCGGGAACTGGCCGCGGCCCGACACCGAGGCACGCACCCTGCTGGCGCGCAAACTCGCCGAACTGCCCGACGGTTCGCCCGTCCTGCTCGACGGGCTGGTCGCTTGCGGGGTGCCGGACGTGATCGGGCCGTCCGCGCGGCGGCTGTCGATCGCGGTGCTGGTGCATCTCCCGCTGGCCGACGAGACGGGTCTGTCGCCTTCGCTCGCCGCCGAGTTGGACCGGCTGGAACGGGAGACGCTCAGCGCGGCCGAGGCCGTGGTCGTGACCAGCGCTTGGGCCGCGCGACGGCTGATCGAGCACCACGACCTTGCCCCGCATCGCGTGCACGTGGTGCCGCCCGGGGTGGACAAGGCCGAAGTCGCTTCCGGGAGCCTGGACGGCACGCGGCTGGTCTGCGTCGCCAACGTGACTCCGCGCAAAGGACAGGGCACGCTAGCGGACGCGTTGAAGTCGCTCAAAGATCTACCGTGGACCTGTGAATGCGTCGGTGCCATTCCCCGCGAGACCCGCTACGTCGAACGCCTGCGGCGACATACGCTCGGCGATCGGTTCACCCTTGCCGGCCCGCGATCCGGCGAAGCGCTCGAAGCGACGTACGCGGCCGCGGATCTTCTCGTGCTGCCGTCGCGCGCGGAGACCTACGGCATGGTCGTCACCGAGGCGCTCGCACACGGCGTTCCCGTGCTGACGACCGCGGTCGACGCGCTGCCGGACACCCTCGGCCAGGCGTCCGACGGCAGCGTGCCCGGCATGCTCGTCCCCGGTGAGGACGTCAACGCGCTGGCCACGGCCCTTCGCCGCTGGCTCACCGAACCTGAACTGCGTGATCGTCTTCGCGCCTCCGCCCGCCTTCGCCGCGAGACGCTGACGGAGTGGGACGAGACGGCCCGCGGTGTCGCCGCCGTTCTGCTGAGCGAAAGGACGGCGGCATGACCAAGTTCGCTCCCAGCTGGCTTCAGTTGCGTGAGGACGCCGACGCCGCCGCCCGCGCGACCGAGCTGATCGAACCGGTGCGCGCGTTCCTGCGCGGGCAGGACGGGCCGGACGGAGCCGTCATCCGGGATCTCGGCTGTGGCACCGGTTCGCTCGGCCGCTGGCTGGCGGTGCGGCTGCCCGGCCGCCAGCGCTGGATCCTGCACGACCGCGACACCGACCTGCTCACTCACGCGCTGTCGCGTACCAGCCGTCCGGAACACGCTTTGGACGGAAGCGAGGTCACTGTCGTCACCGAAGAGCGTGACATCACCGAGTTACGTGCGGAGGACCTCGCCGGGACCTCGCTCGTGGCGGCGTCGGCGCTGCTCGACCTGCTCACCGCCGATGAGATGTCCCGGCTGGCGGAGGCCTGCGTCGAAGCGGGCTGCGCGGTCCTGTTCACGTTGAGCGTTTCGGGCCGGGTGGTGCTGTCGCCCAAGGACAAGTTCGACATCGAGATCTCCGACGCCTTCAACGCGCACCAGCGCCGCGTGACCGACGGCCGGTGGCTGCTCGGACCGGACGCGGTGGACGTCGCCTTCGGCGTCTTCGAACGGCTCGGCGCCACCGTGCGGCGTGCTCCCAGCCCGTGGCGGCTCGGGGCCGACCAGGCCGCGCTGACCGCGGAATGGCTCACCGGCTGGGTCGGCGCCGCCTGCGAGCAGCGGCCGGAGCTGGCGCCGGAGGCGGACGTCTACCTGCGGTGGCGGCTCGCGCAGTGCGCGGCGGGCGAGCTGGACGCGGTGATCCAGCACGAAGACCTCCTGGTGGTGCCTGCGTGAAACGGTGCTGGCCGTGGCTTCGGATCCTGGGTGCGCTCGGCATCCTCGGAGTGCTCGTCTGGCAGCTGGGCACGGGCGCGTTCCTGGACGGGCTGCGCGAGGTCGACGCCGTCGGGATCGCCGCCGCGCTTGGGATCGGTTTCGCCACCACGGTTTTCAGTGCCTGGCGCTGGTGCCTGGTCGCGCGGCGGCTCAGTCTGCGGTTGTCGCTGCCGAGCGCGGTCGGCGAGTACTACCGCGCGTTGTTCCTCAACGGTGTCCTGCCCGCGGGCGTCCTCGGCGACGTCAACCGGGCCGTGCGGCACGGCCGCGAAGCCGGTGACGTCCCGCGCGGCGTCCGCGCGGTGGTGCTGGAACGCACGGCCGGGCAGATCGCGGTCATCGGAGCTTCGGTCGCCGTCGTGCTGAGCGCGTCTTCCGTGGTGCCGCCGCCGATCGGCGGAGTCGTCACGGGCGCCGGGATCGTGGTCGTCGCCCTCGCCCTCACCCTGATCGTCACCGGGATGACGGCGGGGAAGCGGTGGATCCACAGTGGATCGAAATGGCGCCGCGGGTTCGCCGTCACCCTCGCCGACGTCCGGCTCGGTCTGCTGACCAAGGAGACCTGGCCCGGCGTGAGCCTGCTTTCGGCCGCCACCCTGGCCGGGCATCTCGCGCTGTTCGTCGTCGCCGCGCGCGTGGCCGGGATCACCGCGCCGGTCGGCGACCTGCTGCCGTTGATGATCCTCGCCCTGCTCGCGATGGGCCTGCCGCTGAACATCGGCGGCTGGGGCCCGCGCGAAGGGGTTTGTGCGCTGCTGTTCGGCGCGGCGGGGCTCGGTTCGGCGCAGGGCGTCACCGTGGCCGTCGTCTACGGCGTGCTCGCGCTCTTCTCCAGCCTTCCCGGTGCGGGCGTCCTGCTCGTGCGTTCCGTCAGGAGTCACCGAACAGACAGGAGAAACCCGATGACCGTCGAGAGGGTCGTGGAGACCAGACTGCCCACCCGATACGGCGTCTTCCGCGCGTATGGGTACCTGGACGCAGACGGCACCGAACAGATGGCGCTGGTGCACGGCGACGTCGCGACCTTCGGCACGCTGGCGCGGGTCCATTCGGAATGTCTCACCGGAGACGTCTTCAGCTCGATGCACTGCGAATGCGGCGACCAGCTGGCCGCCGCGCTGCAAGCGATCGTCGACGAGGGGGCCGGAATCCTCGTGTACGCCCAAGGCCACGAAGGACGCGGAATCGGCCTGCTCGCGAAGCTGAAGGCGATGCGTCTGCAGGACGAAGGTCTCGACACCGTCGAGGCGAACATCGCGCTGGGGCTGCCGGTGGACGCGCGCGACTACCGTGCCGCGGCGGAGATCCTGAACGACCTCGGGGTGCGGTCGGTGCGGCTGCTGTCCAACAACCCGGAGAAGGTCGACCAGCTGAAACAGCACGGGGTGCGGATCAGCGAGCGGGTGCCGCTGCTGGTCACGCCGAACGACGAGAACCTGCGGTACCTGCGGACGAAACAGGAGCGGATGCACCACTTCCTGCCGCATCTGGACATGATCGAGTCAGCCGAGCGCGGCCAGAGTGTCCCCGAAGTTCTCCACCAGTGACTCCAGCACCAGCCGTCCCTTCTCCGCCGTCGCCAGCGAAGGCCGCCCGACCACCCCGGAATCCGAATACGGGCGCAGGCCCACCGTCAGCAGGTGCCGCCTGTCGTCGGCGAGGTGATCCGCCTCGGTGAAACCGGGCCGGACCAGCGCCGGGTGTGCGTGCAGCAGAAGGGAGGTCTCCAGTTCCCCCGCGTGCATGTCGCTGTCCAGCGAAGTCTCCAGTCCGGCCGCTTCGTGCGCCGCCTGCCAGCCTTCGACACCGGGGAAGAGCGCCATCGGGGTCGTCGACTCCTGGACCACGTTGGACAGGACGTAGTTGCCGCCGTGCGCGTTCACCAGCACCAGTTTCGGTACGCCGGAACGGCGCAGGGAGGCCGCGACGTCGTTCACCACGGCGTACAGGGTCGCGGCCGAAATGCTGACCGTGCCCGCCCAGTCCGCGTGTTCGTGTGAACAGCCGATCGTGATCGGCGGGAGCCGCAGCACCGGGTACGCCGCGGCGAGGGCGCCGGCGATCGTCGTCGCGATCAGGGCGTCGGTGGCGAGCGGGAGGTGCGCTCCGTGCTGTTCGAAACTGCCGACGGGCAGCACCGCGACCTCGGCGCCGCGGATGCGCTCGTCGGCCGTCGTGGCCGTCGGGAACAGGTCCATTCCGGCTACGGTACCCATATGACCGACCACGCCGCATTGTTGTCCGTGGCCCGCGAGGCCGTCGCCAAGGCGACCGGGATCATCCGCTCGATGACGTCGTTTTCCGTTGCCGCCAAAGGTGATCGCGATATGGTGACCGACGTCGACCTCGCCGTCGAGGACGCCGTCCGCGAATTCCTCGCCCGCGAGACGCCGGAGATCGGCATCCTCGGCGAGGAACGCGGGCATCAGGGCGACAAGGACCTCTGGTGGGCGCTCGACCCGGTCGACGGCACGGCGAACTTCGCGCGCGGCATCCCGCTGTGCGGCGTTTCGCTCGGGCTCGTCGACGGTCTCAAGAGCACGGTCGCGGCGATCTCCCTGCCGTTCCTCGACGTCACCTACACCGCTGTCGAGGGACAAGGCGCGTACGCGGACGAAGAGCGTCTTGAGGCGTCGAAAGCGACGGAGCTGTCCGACGCGATCGTGAGTATCGGCGACTTCGCGGTCGGCGAGGGGGCGGAGGCCAAGAACCGCGTCCGGATGGCGCTGCTCGCCGAACTCGGCGGCCGCGTGCAGCGGGTCCGCTTCCTCGGCTCCGCGGCGATCGACCTGGCCTGGGTCGCGGACGGCAAACTCGACGCGAGCGTCATCCTCTCCAACCAGCCGTGGGACACGATGGCAGGTGTCCTGCTGGTACGGGAGGCCGGGGGAGTGGTCGTCGACACCGACGGCGGCGACCACACGGTGCGTTCGGCGGCCACCATCGCGGTCGGTGCCGGGCTGCGTGACGAGATCGTCGCCGCGATCGCCCGAGTGCACGGGTGAAACTTTTCTTCCTCCGGAGGTGAACCGGCCGGGCTCCGTATCCGTGTCTCCAGATAAGGCGCCCGCATCTGGAGGTAACCGTGTTCACCTCGAATGACCGCGTGACCGAACCGGTCGTCTTCGTCCTGCCGGGGGACACCGAGGACATCAGCGGTGAATACGACCGCCGGATGTGCCAGAACCTCCCGGCCACCGGCCTCCCGCTGCTGGAACTGCCGATCGCCGGCGAATGGCCGATGCCGGGGCCGCTGTCCCGGTCGAGGCTGGCCCGTTCGCTCGCCGCGCTGCCCGACGACACCGTCGTCCTGATCGACGGCACGGTCGCCTGCGGGGTGCCGGAGATCGTGGTCCCGCACGCGCGGCGGCTGCGGCTGGCCGTCCTGGTCCACCGGCCGCTCGCCGACGATCCCGCGCTCGATCCGGCGCAGGCCGCCGAACTCGACGCGAGCGAACGGGAGACCCTGCGGCTGACGGGGATGATCGTCGCCACCGGGCCGTGGCTCGCGCGCCAGCTGATCGACCGGCACGACCTCGACCCGACGCGGGTCTACGTCGCGACACCCGGCACGGACGCGGCCCCGCTCGCCGCCGGGGCCGACGGCGTCTCCCGGCTGCTGTGTCTCGCGCCCATGACCGCGCGGCACGGCCAGGACGTGCTCATCCGCGCGCTTTCGACGATCGACGAACTGGCGTTCAAATGCGTGTTCGCCGGCGCGACCCATCACGATCCCGCCTACGTCGACGAACTGCGCTGGACGGTCGAACGGCTCGGGCTCGGTTCCCGGATCAGCCTCATCCAGCCGCCGGACGACCTCGACCTGGTCTACGACGGCGCGGATCTGCTCGTCCTGCCCGCTCGCGGCGGCACGTCCGGGCTGGTCGTCGCCGAGGCGCTCGCGCGCGGAATCCCTGTGGTGGCCACCGAAACCACCGGCGCGCGCGACGCGCTCGGCCCGGCGCCCGGCGGCGGCGTCCCCGGCCTGCTGGTGCCGCCGAACAACCCTTCGGCGCTCGCGGCGGCCTTGCTGCGCTGGTCGCTCGACGCCGAACTCCGCCATTCCCTGCGGACGTCGGCGCTCGAGCGGAGCAGCGTCCTCGAGGAGTGGGACGTCGCCGCGGGCAGGCTCACCGACGTCCTTTCCCGGTTGTAGGCCGCGCCGCGTCAGCCGGTTTGATCATCGCCCGGAAGCAGCTATCGGGCCGATCACCGGCTCGGTTGACTGGGCGGCATGCGAATCGTCGATCTTGCGTCCCGTCCCGATCTCCTCGATCCCGCGCTGAATCTCGGCGATGTCGGCGGTGAGTTCATCTACGCCGGGTTCAGCGGCAAGATGATCACCCCGGAGCGGTTCCTGCGCCACTGGTCCCGGTACTTCCTGATCGCGCTGGACGACGACGGCGAACCGATCGCGCGGGCGCTGTCGGTCCCGCTGACCTATCCGGCCGCGGACCGCCGCGAACTACCGGCGCACGGCTGGGACGAGGCGATCCAGTGGGCCGCGCAGGATCTCATGGACGGCCGCGCGCCGGACACCCTATGCGCCCTCGAAGTCGTCGTGGCGCCACGGATGCGCGGGACGGGCCTGTCCACGCCGATGCTGAAGGCACTGAAGGCGCGCGCGGCCGAGACGGGGCTGAAGCGGCTGATCGTCTCCGTACGCCCGATCGGCAAGGAGGACGAACCCGATGTGCCCATGGAGGAGTACGCCGTCCGGCGGCGCGAGGACGGGTTGTTCGCCGACCGCTGGCTGCGCACCCACGAACGGCTCGGCGCGCGGATGATCAAGGTGTGCCCGTTCGCGGTGACGATCTCAGGCTCGATCGCGGACTGGCACGAGTGGAGCGGGGTCAAACTCGCCGACGGCGACAACGTGATCCCGGGCGGGATCGCGCCGGTGCACGCGAACGTCGAGCGGGACTGCGGGGTCTACGTGGAGGCGAACGTGTGGATGGAGCACCCGTTCTGAGCCGCGGTGCCGGGCGGGGCGGGCCGCGAGGACGTTGCGAAAGAGGCTTTCGCGACCTGTCCGTGGGGTGCCTGGGCGCGGTGGGTGGCTCGTTCACGACTGTGCGGCGACGGTGTCGCGACGCCATGTTCCTCGCGACTTCCGGCAGGATCGTCTCAGCGGCCGCGCCGGGACAAGGCCGTGCCGCAAAGTGGGCTCATGGGTATCTCGCGAGTCGGTTTCGCCGGGCTGGGCAGTATGGGCGAGCCGATGGCACTGAACCTGGCGCGCGCCGGAATCCCGTTGCTCGTGTGGAATCGCACCCCGGGCAAAGCGGGCCGGATGGCCGAGGCGGTCGAGGACGTGGCAGAGCTCTTCGCGCGGTGTGACGTCGTGATCCTGATGCTCAAGGACGCGGACGCCGTCGATGCCGTGCTCGACCGCGGCGGGCCCGCGTTCGGCGGCCGGGTGGCCGGCCGCACGATCGTCCACATGGGAACGACGGCGCCGGGCCACTCCCGCGAACTCGAGGCCGAGCTCCTCGCGGCCGGGGCGAAGTACGTGGAAGCGCCGGTCTCCGGCTCGCGGATCCCGGCGGAGGCGGGTGAGCTGGTCGCCATGCTCGCGGGGGACCCCGGCACGATCGAGGAGGTCCGGGAGCTGTTCGCGCCGATGTGCCGGGAAACGGTGCGCTGCGGGCCGGTGCCCAACGGGCTCCTGATGAAACTGGCGGTCAACGTGCATTTGACCGCGGTCGTGACGAGCCTGGCCGAGACCGTGCGCTTCGCCCGGGCCCACGAACTCGATCTCCGTCTGCTCGCCGACGTCCTCGGCGCGGGGCAGCTGGCCAGTCCGATCCTGCGGGTCAAGGCGCCCAAACTCGTCGAGGAGGATTTCGCGCCGCAGGCCTCGATCGCGAACGTCCTGGCCAATGTCGAGCTGATCGCGGCCGCGGCGAGGGAGACGGGACTCGAGTTGCCGCTGATCGAGGCGTCCCGCGCCCTCTACGCCGAAACCGCGCGGCTCGGTTACGGCGCGGAGGACATGGTCGCCGTGATCAGGGCGCTCGACGCCCGGCCGCATTCAGAGGACGAAACGCGGTAGTTGCGTGTGCAATCGTACGGCCGTGAAGGCCTCCTTCCCTGCTCTGAAGGTAGGGACCCGGCGAAGTCGTCTATCCGCTGGTCAAGTGGCTGGTGGAGGGGCTCGTCACAGTGGCCTGACACATCTTGACTGTCCACAGGGGACACTCTCGGGGGGCGGTGCCTGATTCGGGCGTTTTGCGAAGGTGTCGTGAGTGATAAAGACGGTTCTAACCGTCCTTATCACTCACGACCTCGGTAAAAACCGTACAGAGCGACACCGGCCGGCGTTTCGCCGCATTGGCTGTGGGGAAAGTCCCCTTCACCAGGCGCCGCTGGTCCGGCCCCGTCCGCGTTCAGAGGACGAAACGCGGTGAGGTCAGCCGCGCAGAGCCGACGCGATCCGGCCCGCCGCGGCGAAGGACTCCTCCTCCGGCTCGCCGAGCAAGGGGAGCAGGATGACGGATTCGGTCCCGGCCGCGTACAGCGCGCGGATCTGCTCGACACAGCGGTCGAGCGGCCCGCTGATGCTCAGCCGGTCGATCCACTCGGGCCGCAGCCGCCGCGCCAGCTCCGCCCGGTCGTCCTTCGCGGCGGCGACCTCGGCCAGCAGTTCGGCGCCGAAGTCCAGCGGTTCCAGCGCCGGGCCCGAGTTCGGCCCGATCGCGGAAGCGACGTCGGCCCGTGCGCGCTCGCGGGCCCGTTCGGGATCGGCGTCGAGGGCCAGCCAGTTGTAGGTGGCGATCGTATGGCCTTCGACGCCGATGAGATCGCGTGTCGCGCGGACGTATTCCGGGGTCGCCGGTTCGGCGAGCAGCGTCCCGTCCGCGACCCGGCCCGCCGCCGCGAGCGACTTCGGCCCGCGGACGCCGGCGACGAGCTTCGGCGGCAGCGCGGGCGGGAACTCCAGCTCGACCTCGTCGAGCCGGACGTGCTTGCCCTCGAAGGAAACGCGCTCGCCCGCCAGCAGCCGCCGGATGACCGTCAGCGTCTCCTCGAACGCCGCCAGCGCCGACTTCGGCCACGCGTCGATCTGGCGCATCCAGCTCGGCACCCCGTGCCCGAACCCGACGATCAGCCGTCCCGGGTACAGCTCCGCCAGCGCCGCGATCTCCATGGCCGCGATGGCCGGGTTCCTCGCCACGGCGGGCATGATGCCGATGCCGAGGGTGATCTTCTCGGTCGCCGCCAGCACCGCCGACGCCGTCGCGATCCCGCCCGCGTAGAAGCAGTCCTCGACGATCCAGACCTCGTCCAGGCCCTCCTGTTCCGCGCGCCGGGCGAGGCCGGTCAGCCGGGCGGCGGGCAGCTCGCGCGGGATCCTGACCCCGAGCCGTGAAACCATGACGTTCTCCGATCCTCAGACGCGCCGCAGCACGCGTAGCAGGTATTCCTTGCGGTTCAACGGGTTGTGATCGGTCCTCGACCGTGACGGCGCGGCACCCCGGACAGGCCGGTAGCCGTGGAAGGCGGTCTCCATCGTGCCTTCGCCCCGGGCCGCCGAAGGCAGGAACTGATGCACCTCATGGGTTTTCGCCGCCGGGATCTCGCCTTCCAGCTCCGCTGTCCCGGCTTTCGTGACCGTCGTACGCGGGACGGCACGAGCCTGCGCCAGCAGGGCGGTGACCGGGCCGAGGGTGTCGGCCGGGGTCTGGAGGAAGAACCGGTGCATCGGTTCGTGCACGGTCGTCCCGGCCTCGCGCAGCGCCGCCATCAGCACCAACGGCGTCAGGTCGCGGAAATCGCCCGCGGTGCTGGACATGCTCTTGTCGAAGGTGCCGTGCGCATGGCTTTGCCGGGCGTAATAACCCGAATGCGTCATCGTCACCACGCAATCGAGCACCTCCCAGCCGTGGAGGCCTTCGCGCAGTGTCTCCTTCACCGTTTCCTCCACGGCTTTGACGAAGGAATACGGCATGGAGCCGAGTTCGACCTCAAGCTGGAACGAGATCCCGCTTCCGGGTGACCCCGGTCCGACACGGAGCCCGACCGTCGCCAGAAAGGGATTCGGCGCCTTGCCGATGAGTTCGGCGGCCGACCCGGTGCCGGAGACGTGCTCGACGCAGATCGTGGTCGTCTCACTGAACGTGACGTCGAGGCCGTACTCGTCCGCGAGCGTCGCCTGTATGACCTCTTTCTGCACTTCTCCGTACAGCGAAACGGAAGTCTCCTGGCGGACCTCGTCGTGCCGCAGGCCGATCAGGGGGTCCTGCTCGGTCAGCCGGGTGAGCGCCTGGTGCAGCGGCCCGCGATCGGACGGGCGCACCGGCGAGACGACGGTTTCCAGTGTGGGTGGCGAGAACAGCGCTTCCCGCACTCGCGCCCGGGCCCCGAGCATGTCTCCGATCCGGACATCGAGCCCCGAGAGCTTCGCGATCCGCCCGGCGTCGACCGAGCCCGACGGCACGGCCGAGCCGTTGTCGAAGACGCTGATCGCGGTGACCTTGCCTTCGCCGTCCCCGAGCGGGACCTTGTCGCGCACGGCGACGCTGCCGGAGAACAGCCGCACGTAGGCGATCTTCTCGCCGCCCGGCGCGCGCTCGACTTTGAACACCGTGCCGGACAGCGGCCCGTCGACGTCGCTTTCCTCGGCGGGCAACAGGTTCTCGATACCGTCGCGGAGCGCGTCGATCCCGGCGCCGGTGATCGCGGACCCGAAGTAGACCGGATGAGCGAGACCTTCGGCGACTTTCGCAGTCAGTTCGGCGCGGAGCCGCGACGGCGTGAACGCGTCCGGGGCGGTGAGGTACTCGGTGAGGAAGTCCTCGTCGAGGGTCGCCAGGAGGTCGATCACCCGATCGGGTTCCATTGGGTCCATCGCGATCGCCGACGGCGTGAGTTTCGCGGTGATTTCCTGGAACACCCTGCCGGGATCGGCTCCTCGGCGGTCCAGTTTGTTCACGAACAGCAGCACCGGGATGCCCAGCCGTCGCAGCGTCCGCATCAGGACACGGGTCTGCGCCTGGACGCCTTCGACCGCCGAAAGCACCAGGACGGCGCCGTCGAGCACGCCGAGCGCGCGTTCGACCTCGGCGATGAAATCGGGGTGGCCGGGGGTGTCGATCAGGTTGACGGTGACGTCGCCGAGGGCGAACGAGACCACGGCCGCCTTGATGGTGATGCCGCGGGCGCGTTCGAGCGCCAGTGTGTCGGTCTGCGTGCTGCCGTCGTCGACGCTGCCCAGCTCGCCGATGATCCCGGCGGTGTGCAACAGCCGCTCGGTCAGGCTCGTCTTCCCGGCGTCAACATGCGCCAGAATCCCCAGATTGAGGGTCTTCACGAGTGGTCTTGTCCTCGAGGTAGGCGGGAATTACCTGATGGAAGGACGTGGACACTCGCAAGACGATCATCTCCTAGGCCGGGAACCGATCCCCAGGACTACAACACCCCTGATCCGGTACCGCAACCGAATTACCCTCGAACGCATTTCGTCCTCTGAACGCGGTACTTGCGTGTGCATGTACCGCATCCAGAGGACGAAATGCGAGAGAGGAGGTCAGGCCAAGTACTCGGCCGCGGCCCGGAGGCTGACGTAGGACCCGCTGAACGTGTCGATCCGCGGGCCGTCGGTCTCCGGCCCCGGCACGCCGGTCTCGACCCGGATGTAGTCCACAGTGGACTCTCGCAGCCAGCCGAGGAACTCGCGGACCTCGGGGTGCCGGTGCGCCTCGCGCGTCACGATCACGAGGTCGCGGGCGCCGTGGACGGCCTCGATCGCGGTCGCGATCCCGTCCGCGCCGACCTTGAGCGCCCGCGTGCCGGGCACGAGTTCGGTCAGATGCGAGCCGAGCCCCCACGGCATCGGGCCCGCCGCGACGATCGGCTCGGTCTCGATGTCGATCACCAGCGGTGGCCCGGCCAGCTTCGGCGACCCCTGGATCCGCAACGCCTTGCGCGCCGCCTCCAGGCCGAGCCGATGATCCACCGGCGAGATCGGCGTCGACACCGGGGGAGTGCCGAGTGCCGCGACCCGCTCCGACGCCTCGGCCAGCCGCTCCAGCGGCAGCTCACCGGACTCGACGGCGGCCGCGATGACCGCCGCGATCCGGTTCAGCTCGTCCTCTTCGAACGACACACCGCCGAGGCAGAGCGCGTCGGCGCCGGCGATCAGCGCCCGCACCGACGCCCGGCCGACCCCCTCGGTCTTGCCGAGTTCGCCGGCGACGGCACCCATGTCGAGCGCGTCGGTGACCACCGCGCCGGTGAAGCCGAGTTCGTCGCGCAGGATGTCGGTGAGTGCCTTCGGGTTGAGCGTCGCTGGCAGCTCACCCCACGCGGGCACGACGAGGTGCCCGGTCATCACCGCGCGCACCCCCGCCGCGATCGCCGCCTTGAACGGGACGAGTTCGAGCTCGTGCAGTTCCGCCTCGGTCCTGGGCAAGACCGGGAGCGCGTGGTGCGAATCGTCGGTCGCGGCACCGTGCCCGGGGAAGTGCTTGGCCGACGCGGCCACGCCGTACTTCTGCAGGCCGGTGATGTACGCCGCGACATGCGGCGACGCCTTCACCGGATCCGAACCGAACGCGCGGACCCCGATCGAGGGATCCTCCGCCGCAAGCGTCAGATCCGCGCACGGGGCGAAGTTGATCGTGACCCCGCACGCGGCCAGCCGTTCGCCGAGCGCCGCCGCGACCGAGGTCGTCAGCTCGACGTCGTCCGCGGCGCCGAGTGCGAGCGGTCCCGGCACGAACGAGCCGGTGGCGACGTCGAGCCGGGTGACGTCACCGCCCTCCTCGTCGATGCCGACGAGCACGTCGGGCCGTTCCGCCCGCAGCTGCGCGCTCAGCG
Source organism: Amycolatopsis sp. NPDC043887 (assembly GCF_056435665.1). NCBI lineage: Bacteria > Bacillati > Actinomycetota > Actinomycetes > Pseudonocardiales > Pseudonocardiaceae > Amycolatopsis > Amycolatopsis sp. NPDC043887. The sequence continues at coordinate 123,590 of NZ_JBWKEB010000015.1, read as the reverse complement.
CGGCCACCTGCTCGTCGTCGACCACGTTGCGGCCGAACAGGATCGCGCCGCCGAGACCGTCGGCCACCTTGCGCCGCAGCCAATCCGGCGCGGTCGTGCCGTCGAAGCCCGGGACGAGAACGGATGCGGCGAGCTTTTCCGGTGAAGACAAGGATTACCCCTTCACTGCGCCAGCGGTCAGGTTGGACACGAGCTTGCGCTGAACGATGATGAAGAACACCAGTGCGGGCACGGCGTAGATGACCGACGCAGCCATGATGCCGCCCCAGTCCACGGAGAACGCCGTGCGGAACGAGGACAGCCACACCGGCAGCGTCTGCTTGTTCTGGTCGCGCATGAACACGAACGCGAACAGGAACTCGTTCCACGCGGTGATGAAACTGAACACCGAGGTGGTCACCAGTCCCGGCGCGAGCAACGGCAGCGTCACCCGGCGGAAGGCGCCCGCCCGGCTGCATCCGTCGATCATCGCGGCCTCTTCGAGGTCGTACGGGATGCCGTTGACGAAGCCGTAGAGCATCCAGCAGGTGAAAGGCAGCGTCGCCGCGAAGTACACCAGCAGCAGCGAAGGCAGCTGGTTGAGCAGCCCGGCGTCGCGCATCAGCAGGTACATCGGGATCAGCAGCGCCTCGAACGGCGCGAGCTGCGCGACCAGCACCAGCATCAGGAAACCCTTGCGCCCGCGGAATCGCATGCGGGACAAAGTGACCGCGGCCAGTACGCCCGCGACGAGCGAGCACAGCACGGCGCCGATCGTGACGATCAGGCTGTTGGTGAGGTAGGTGGTGAAACCGGGCTTCGTCAGCGCCGTGACGAAGTTTTCGAACGTCACCGAGAGCGGGACCAGGTCGTAGTCCGGTGACAGGACCTGGCCCGGCGTCTTCAGCGAGGACGTGACCATCCAGTACGTCGGGAAGACGAACAGGAGGGCCACGATCACCCCGAACGTGCCGAGGCCGATCCGCTGGATCAGGGACTTCTTCATGACAGGTCGGCCTCCTTCGTGCGCACCAGCAGCTGGACGTACCGGGCGGTGAGCAGGATCAGCACGAGCATCATCAGCAGGGCGGCGGTCGCCGCCAGGCCGAAGTGGTTGCCCGCGAGGCCCTTGAGGTACATGTAGACCGGCAGTGTCGTGCTGGCGCCGTCCGGCCCGCCCTGGCGGATCGCCCACACCTGGGCGAACAGCTTGAAGTCCCACAGAACCGACAGGAACGTCACCATGGTGAGGATCGGCCGGATGGCGGGCCAGCTGACCGCCCAGAACGCCTGCCAGGCGTTCGCGCCGTCGATGCCCGCGGCCTCGTACTGCTCCTTCGGGACGCCGAGAAGCCCGGCGTACAGGGTGAACGCCACGAACGGCACGGCCTGCCAGACGACCAGCAGGCCGATGACGGTCAGGGTGCTCGGCCCGGTGGAGAACCAGGAATGCCCGATGAACCCGTCGAAGCCGAGTTTCGCGAGCGTCTTGTTCAGGATCCCGTACTGCTGATCGAAGATCCACTGGAAGACCGTGGTCGTCGCGAGCACCGGGGTCGCCCACGCGAGGATCAGCGCGACCTGCAGGATCACCCGGACGACCGGGTTGAGATGCCGCATCAGCAGCGCCATGAAGAGCGCGAGCAGTAGGGTGGTGAGCACGACCGCGGCGGTGAACACCAGCGTGCGGACGGTGATCTCCCAGAATTCGGGGTCGGACAGGATCTCGGAGAAGTTTTCGAACCCGATCCAGACCATTTCTCCGGAGACCAGCTCACGGAGGTCGAGCTTGCGGAAACTGATCCCGATCAGCTGCAACGTCGGCCAGCCAAGCAGGACCAGGATCGCGACCAGCGCGGGAAGGATCAGCAGATACGGCGCCGTCCGTTCGCCGAGACGGAGGCGCCGATTCGACTTCGGCGGTTTGATGCGCGGCGAAGCCGGCGGGGAAGACCCCGCCGGCTTCGTCACATCTTTTGTCGTGGTCATCCGCCGATGAGCTTGTCGAGCGCGGCGTTGGCGTCGGCGGCCGCCTGGTCGAGCGATTTCGTTCCGGTCAGGTAAGCGGTCATCATGTCCTTGATCGGGTTCTGGCCGGACTCGACGTCACCCCACTTGGGGCTGGTCGGCACGGCGCGGCCGTTCTTGGCCGCCTCGGCCATGACCTTGCCGAACTCGCTGCCGGCGAGGGCGGAGACGTCGGTCGAGGTACCGGGGACGTAGCCGGCCTTGGCGAACTCGGTCTGGTACTTCGGGGTGCTGATCAGCTTGACGTAGTCCTTGGCCGCGGCCGCGTTCTTGCTGTTGGCCGGGATGACCAGGTTGGAGCCACCGAGGAAAACCGGGGCAGGCTTGCCGGCGGTCTTGCCGGGGATCGGGAAGGCGCCCGACTTCCCCTTGATCGACGGGTCGGTCTTGGCGGCGGTCTCGATACCACCCGACACGGCGATCATCATCGCGACCTTGCCCGCGCCGTAGATACCTTCCTGCTGCGGCGTCGCTTCGTCGGCGTCCTTCGGCGCCTTGGTGCCGGAAGCCTCGGTGAGCTGCTTGTAGAACTCGAGCCCGGCCTTCGCCTGCGGGGTATCCAGGGTCGACTTGAAGGACTTCCCGTTGGCCTGCGCGATGTCGCCGCCCTCGTCCCAGATGTAGGACAGCAGCTCGTACCAGTTCTGGCCGGGGTGGTAGAGGGCCTGGAACTCGGGGTCGCTGCCGAACTTGGTCTTGAGCTTGGTGATCGCGTCGAGCCATTCCGTCCGCGACTTCGGCGTCGCGGTGATACCGGCCTGCTCGAACATGTCCTTGCGGTAGATGACCTCACGGTTGGCCGCGTAGAACGGGACGCCGTAGGTCTTGCCGTCGAACTCGCCCGAAGCCTTGAGGCCCTGCAGCCACTGCGCGCCGTTGAAGTCGTTCACGCTCGACGTGAGGTCGGCGAGCACGCCCTGGTTCGCGAACGCGGGGGTCTGGGTGTTGCCCAGCTCGATCACGTCCGGCGGGTTGTCGCTGGCCAGCGCGGTGGTCAGCTTCTGCTGGATGCCGTTCCACTGCTGGATCTCGTACTTGACCTTGACGCCGGGGTGCGCGTCTTCGAATTCCTTGTGGAGCGAGTTCGTCAGGGCTTCCGGGGCGGTCCCCGTCATGAGCCAGACCGTGAGCGTGCCGTTCGAGGCCGGAGCGCTCGAATTCGTGCTGTCGCCACTGCCGGAACCGGCGCAGCCCGCCGTCGCGAGGGTGATGGCGGCGGCGCCCGCAGCCATCTTGAGCCAGCGCTTCACTCGTGCCGTCCTTTCGATGCCCGGCCACCATGCCGGGCTCCCACAAAATGGTGTAGACCAATGCGGGCAGCGTGGTACGTACCACTCCGGCTGTCAAGCAGGTGGCCGGTTCGTTGTAAACGAGCCGCAATCTTTCACCTTGAGTGAGCGCATGATCACGCTGATGATCGGTTTTCGGCGTCCTCGTCAGCGCCTCGCGAGGCACGCTGACATGCGGTTTTTCTTTGCCTGTTCCGGTGATCGGGGCATTCGGCGGGAGTCCTTTGCGCCGTTCGGTGCAAAGATGGCGCGCGTTCGCCTAGCCCGGGCGCGGCACGGTGATCACGGTCGAGGCCGGGGCCGCCGACGCGTTGCGAAAGCCACAGTGCAACGCCTTTCGCGGGCTAGCGCAGGTCCTCGTCGTCGGCGGGCGGCTTGATGCCGAGCAGCGCCCGCGTCTGATCCTGGAGGAACCACGCCAGCGTCGCGCAGGCGATCAACAGGATGAGCGGCAGAACCGGGCCGCCGTTGGGGAGGATGAACAGCTCCGTGATGCTCGCGCCGACCATGACCCCGGCCAGCAGGAGCGCCGACGGGCCGCCGAAACGGGGGATGAGCAGCCCGATCGCGCCGCCGACCTCGAACACGCCGGTCACGTACCGGAGCCACTGCCCGAGCCCGATCTCGGCGAAGGTCTGTTCGGTGTGGCCGCCCGCGAACAGCAGGTAGCCGCTGTAGAGGAACTCGGCGGCGAGCGCGACGCGCACGACCCACAGCACGATCGAGCCGATCGACAGGCTTCGGGTACCGCTGGCTCCGTCGGACATGCCGGGCATCTTTCTCCTGGTGAGCGCGGCTGGGCAAGTGCCGAGTGGGTACAGGTGGTCGTGAGTGGCGATTCGGGTTCTAACCCGAATCGCCACTCACGACCCCGGTGAGCCGAACGCGGGTCAGGACGCACGTCACTGCTCACCGAGGAGTATCTGTTCGAGCAACAGGTCCACGTCCCGGGCGGACTCGGCTTCGCCTATCCGGTGGAACGTTTCGGCGGCACGGAGCGCGCGGCGGGCGGCTTCCCGCATCCGGCCCGCGGCGCTGAGCACGTGGGCGGCGACGTGGTCGAGCTGGGCGGCGAGATGCTCCCTGACGGGCGCGGTTTCGGTTTCCACGGCGTGCACGGCGGTTTCCGCGGCGTCGAGCGCGGTCAGCGCCGCGTCGAGGTCGCCGGACCGCAGCCGGGAGAGCGTGGCGGCGTTGCGGCAGGTGGCGGCCACGTAACCGCCGCCGATCGCCGAGGCCGCGTCGGCGGCCCGCGCGTAGAAGTCGGCGGCGTTCGCGCCGTAGCCGAGCAGGTCGAGTTGCTCGGCGGCGGCCATGCTCACCGAGATGTAGGAATGCCCGGTGTCGCCCGAGTCCTGGAGTATTTCGGCGAGGACGGCGTATTCGTCGAAGGCGCGTGAGGATTCGCCGAGGGCGCGGTAGCTGTCGGCGAACATCCACCGGCAGCGGTGCGCCCAGTCCGGTGACGCGGTGAGCAGGGCGATGGTGCGGGGCGCGACGTCGAGCACGTCGTCGTAGCGGCCGGCGCCGTGCAGCGCGGTGACGAGGACGTACCAATGTTCCGCGGTGTCCTTGCCTTTCGACGCGGCGACACCGAGGGACGCGTAGGCGTCGTCGACGGCTTCGGAGAACCGGCCGGTGCCGATCAGCGAGAGCGCCCGGAGGTGGCGGAGATGTCCGCGCAACCGTTCCGGGCCGCCCACGGGCAGCGTCGACAGCAGGTGCTCGACGAAGATGTCCAGTTCGTCGAGCGCACCTGTGCGTTCGTACGCGATCCGGACCTGTTCGACGGCCTCGACGGCCTTCTCTCCGACGTTTCCGACGATGAAGGCGTCCGTCGCCGCCCGCGCGAGGTCCAGTGTGGTCACCGGATCCTCGCCGTCGCCGTTGCGCAGCGACGCTTCCAGGCACAGAAGGGTGCCGTGGAGCAAGGGATCGCCCGCTTCGCGAGCCCGCCCCGCTCCCCGTCGCAAGGCCTCGTACGCCTCGGAGGTCCGGCCCTGTCCGGAAAGCACGTGCGCCAGCCAGTATTCGCCCCAGCAGGCGGCGCGATCGTCCGTCCCGGCGCGCAACCGCGCCGCGGCCACCGTCGTCAGCGCGACCCCGGTCTCGGCCTGATCGTCGAAGACGAGCCAGAGGCCGAGCCAGCATTGGTTGAGCAGGAAACGGATTTCGTCGTTCTGACCCCGGAATCCGGCCGCGGCGTCGCGTAGCCGTTCCTCGGTGTCGTCGCCCTGGAAGAAGATCGCGCGCAGTTCGGTCAGCCGAGGGGCGATTTCGTCCGGGACGGTTTCGATCGCCGCGAGACAGGCTCGTGCCTCCTCCGGCTCGCATCGGTGATTGTGGATCTCCGCGCGGATGACGAGTTCCTCCGCGGACAATCCCGGCGGGGGCACGATCGGGGCACGGGGGAGCGCGGCAGGCAGGAGCGGCACGAATTCCGCGACCGGGTTCGCGGCCATCTTCCGTTCGGCGTACGCGGTGAAGTAGCCGGTGTGATCGCGTTCGTCGAGTTCTTCGGCTTCGACGAACGCCGCCGCCCGCATTCGCCGGTGGAGCCTGTTCAGGGGAACACCGTCGTACGGTCCGTTGAGAACGAACGGGATCTCGCCGTATCCGGTTTCCGTCAACCGGCGGGTGAGCAGCGCGGCCGAGGCGAAGAACTCCAGCCTGTCCACGGCGTCCGCGTGGTCGCCCACACCGTCCAAAAGCGACAGAAGATCGACACCGGTGTGCTCGTTGCCGGTGAGGGCGCAGAACTCCAGGCGCAGCGCGTGATCGCCGTAGCGGAGCGGATCCCCGGCGGACGCCCTCGTCACCCATCGGTAGGTCGACGCGGCCTCGGCGTACTTGCCGGCGGCCGCCAGTGGCACCAAGGTCCGGCAGAGCCGGGTGATCTCGGCTCCGCCGGAGCCGTCCGCGCGGCGCGGTTCCGCTTCCATGGTCCTGCCCCCAGAACAATGACGTCGACGCCGGATCTTAACTCCCGGCGCCGCGTCATGGTCCTGCTTTCGGGTGGTTCAGGGGACGCGTACGGCGGCGATTTGCGTCGCTTGCCCGATCAACCTGTTCTTCTCGTCCCAGAGTTCGGCGACCTCGTCCATCCGGTCGCCGCCGATCTCGCCCGCGCGCATCCGCACCCGCACCGGGCCCGGCGCCGGGATCCCGCGCAGGTACGCGGTGAACTGGACGGTCGGCGCCCAGCCCGCGATGCCGAGGTCGTAGGAGATCGGCGGCACCGGGTCGAGTGCCACGAGCAGGCTCACCGGATCCCAGTCGGTGCCGTCGGCGAGCCGCAGCCAGGACGAGATGACGCCTTTCCGGGACGGCTGTCCCACCGCGAACCCCGCCGAGGCCGGGTCGATCCGCTGCTCTACGACGTCCATCAAGCCGATCCGGAAGCCGCCCCCGCCGTCGGCCGGTATGGGCAGGCAATTCTGCTCCGGCGGGATCTCGACCGGGTCCACTCCGGACCACCATGCGTCACCGTCGGTCAGCACGCCCTGCGTGATCAGGGCTTCGGTGCAGGGCTCGCCATGCTGGCTCAGCCGCGCGCGCAACTGGGTGAGGCCGCGGCCTTCGCGCAGCACCTCGACCTCGACGACCGCCGGGCCGGGCTCCGGGGCCACGGAGAACGAGCCGCTGATCGCGGTCAGATGCGGATGGGAGGAGATCTCGGCGGCGGCCCTGGCGAGTACGGCGAGCAGATAGCCGCCGTGCAGCTTCGTTCCGATCGTCCACTGTGGATCGAGTTCGGTGTCGAACACCGGGTGCTCGCCCCGGCGGACGAGGGCGGTCGCGGTCTGGAAAGGCGCCATGGCTCAAGCTGACATCGTCAAGTTGACGGTGTCAAGTCAATGCTGGCAGCATCACGGCATGGGCGCGAAGCGGACGAAGGCGCGGCCGGGTGAAGGGGAGAAGCTGCGGGGCGAGATCCTGTGCGCCGCCGAAGCCCTGCTCGGCGAGGCGGGGACCGACGAGGCGCTGACGCTGCGTGCCGTGGCGCGCCGGACCGGCGTCTCCACACCGTCGGTCTACGCGCATTTCCCGAGCCGCGACGCCTTGCTGGAGGCGGTCTGCCTGCGGGTGTGGGACGAACTCGCGCACCGGATGCGCGAACACGCCGTCGAGGTCACCGATCCGATGCGCTCGCTGAGCCGGTGCGCGCGGGTATACGCGCGGTTCGCGCTCGACCATCCGGTGCAGTACCGGGTGCTCCTGATGCGTCCCTCCGCCGGCTCGTCTCCCGGTGCGGTCGCCTGTTTCCGGTATCTCGCCGACGCGACGACCACTTGTGTGCGGGCCGGCATCCTGCGCGGCGAACCGGAAGTGCTCGCGATGGGCCTCTGGTCGGCGATGCACGGCTGTGTGAGCCTGCTGATCGCCCAGCCGGGCTTCGGCTGGCCGGAGGAACCCGAGGCGCTGATCGACACCGTCATCCGGATGGCCGGTCTCGGCACGGCACTCGCCTGCCGCGTCCCGCGGGACGCCATTCCGCCGAGTGCCGTACTGGCGAAGGACCTCGACGGACTGGCGGCGGGCTGGGCGGTGCGGGCCGGGCGGACTGGATAGGCTCTGCGCATGTCCGAGACCCCGACCGCCGACGAGCGGCTCAAGGTGCTCGAGGCCATCACCGACACGTCCTTGGGGAAACTCGGTCAGGACAAGGTGATGGCCACGATCCTGGCGCGCGTGCGCGAAGTCCTCGGGGTGGACACGGCCACGGTGCTCCGGCTCGACCCCACAGTGCAGCAACTGCAGGCCATCGCCGCCTCCGGGATCGAGGAGGAGGTCTACCAGGACGTCCGGATCCCGGTGGGAGCCGGTTTCGCGGGACGGGTGGCCGAGCAGCGGCGGCCGGTCATCATCGACCGCGTGGACGAGACCACGGTGGTGAACGCGCTCCTGTGGGAACGGGGGCTGCGCAGGCTGCTCGGTGTGCCGATGCTGGCCGAAGACGAGTTGGTCGGCGTCCTGCACGTCGGGTCGGTGACGGCGCGGGAGTTCTCCGAGACCGACGTCGAGCTGCTGCGGCTGGTGGCCGCGCGGCTCGCGCTGGAGGTGCAGATCGACGTCGCCGCCAGCGATCGCGCGGCCGCGGCGGCGCTCCAGCGGAGCCTGGTGCCCGCGCGGCTGCCCGCCGTCCCCGGGATGAAGTTCGCCGCCCGGTACGTGCCGGGGACCGAGCCCGGCGTCGGCGGTGACTGGTACGACCTGTTCCCGTTGCCGGACGGCGGTCTCGGCATCGTGATGGGTGATGTCGCCGGGCACGGCCTCAACGCCGCGGTGATCATGGGACGGTTGCGGAGCGCCCTTCGCGCCTACGCGCTCGAATCGGACGACCCGGCGGAAGTGCTGTCCAAACTGGACCGGAAGGTCCAGCATTTCGAGCCGGGAGCGCTGGCCACCGTCGTTTACGGGTCGGTGTCGGCTTCGCGGGACCGGTCGGTGATCTCGCTGGCCGGGCACCTGCCTCCGGTGCTCGCCGCGCCCGACAGCCCTTCGGTGTTCGTCGAGGCCCCGGTCGACCCGCCCATCGGTGTCACCGGACCGCGGCGACGAAGAACCGAGATCGAACTGCCGCCCGGCGGCGTGCTCGCCTTCTATACCGACGGTCTCGTGGAGCGCCGGGACCAGCTGATCGACGTCGGTTTGCAACGGCTCGCCGGCGTGGTCACCACCGATCCGCCTTCGGTGGTGTGCGCGCGGGTGATGGCCGCGCTCGTCGGCGCCACGCCGGCGCAGGACGACATCGCCCTCCTCGTGGCCCGCCGCGAACGGAACTGAGTCACCGGACCGGGTGGTTGGCGCGGAGGTTCACGGCCGCGAGCTCGACAGTCCTGGCGATCCGCCGCTCCCGGGTCTCCGGCTTCTTCGCCGTCAGGATCCATTCCAGGATCAGCCTTTTCGACGATGGCGGGAACTTCTCGAAATGGGTGCGGGCGGCCTCGTCGGCGTCGAGCCGGGCGCGCAGGTCCTCGGGGACGCCGTCGCCGTCCGGCACGACCTGCCAGCGGCCCTTCTCCTTGGCGAGATCGATCATCGCCTGCCCGCGTTCGGTCATCAGTCCCTCGGCGATCAGGCGAGTGGCCCGCTCGCGGTTGACCCGGCTCCACGAACTCCTGGGGTTGCGCGGAGTGAACCGCAGCCGGGAGCTCGTGGCGTCGTTCTTGCGGTGCAGCCCGTCGATCCAGCCGAAACACAGGGCCTGCTCCATCGCCTCTTCGATGCGGACGCTGGGAACGCCGCTGTCCTTGTGCCGGATGACCAGCCAGACCTCCTTCGCGGTCCCGGCGTACTCGGCCAGCCAAGCGCGCCACTCGGCGGGAGAGGCGGCGGTGAAGGTGGTCTCGTCCATGGCCGGGTTCCTTCCGTCGTAACGTCTGTGACCATCATCGGAAGCAAAGTGCTCACCGAGTGAGCGCTTTTCGAAGGGAGGTGGCCCCGGATGGAGATCTGGGTGAACCCGGCGTGTTCCAAATGCCGGTCCGCGGTGTCGATGCTGGACGAGGCGGGAGCCGAGTACACCGTGCGGAAGTACCTCGAAGAGCCGCCGACGGCGAAAGAACTGAAGGCCGTCCTCAAGCGGCTCGGCCTCGAGCCGTGGGACATCACCCGCACCGCCGAGCCGATCGCGAAGGAACTCGAGCTGAAGACGTGGGGGCGCACACCCGTCGACCGCGATCGATGGATCGAGGCGCTGGTCACCCATCCGAAGCTGATCCAGCGGCCGATCATCACCGCCGACGACGGCACGACCGTCGTCGCTCGGACCCCGGAGGCCGTGCAGTCGGTGCTGCCAGGCTGACCGCCTCGTGAGTGGTGAGGACGGTTCTAACCGTCCTCACCACTCACGAGGGGTGAGCAGCACCAGCGTCAGGATCACGGCGGCCGCGCCCGCGAACACCGGTCGTAGCCCGAAGGTCTCCGCGAACAGCCCGGCCGCCGCGGCGCCCAGTGGTTTGGTGCCCCACGCGACGAGCCGGTGGCCGCTGGTGGCCCGCCCGAGCAGATGGTCCGGGATGATCCGCTGCCGCAGTGAAACGACGACGACGTTCCACACCATGACCCCGGCCCCGCCGAGGAAGAAGACCGCGCCGATCACGTACGGATTCGCGGTCACCGCCGGGATTCCCGCGAACGCGGCGCCGGTGAGCAGGCTGAGTACCAACGCGCGGGAACGGCCGAGCGCGAGTTCGATCCGCTCGGCCGCGAACGACCCCGCGAAACTGCCGAGGGCGATGGTGGCCAGCAGGAAACCGTAGGCCTGTTCGGACAGGCCCATCGCCGACGACGGTCCCACCGCGTGGAGCACGAAGAGCGTGATCACCGCGCTCGTGGCGAGGTTGAACCCGCCGACCATGATCGCCAGGATCCGGAGAATCCGGTTTTCCCAAAGGAAACGCAGACCTTCGACGAGATCTTCGTGCACGCTCGTGTCCCGCGTCCGTTCGGCGCGGAACGAGCCCGGGACGAAGAAGAGTGCGACGATCGCGACGATCCAGAGCGCCGATGGCGCGGCGAACGCGGCGAAAGACCCTGCGGCGACAAGGAAACCGCCCAGTGGCGGGCCGGCGAATTCGTTCGCCGTGAGTTCGGCGGCGTAGAGGCGGCTGTTGGCCCGCGTCAGCCGTTCGCGGCCGACGACCTGGGGGAGGATCGCCTGCGCGGCCGTGTCGTGGACCGTCTCGGCGAGCCCGAGACCCAGCGCGACGACGTAAAGCAGCCAGATCGACCCGTGTCCCAGCGCGATCGCCGCCGCGAGCGCGGCGAGCAGGCTCGCGCGGACCACGTTGGCGGCGAGCATCGCGCGGCGGCGGTCGACGCGGTCGGCGAGCACGCCGGCGTGCAGGGCGAACACCAGCCACGGCAAGGACGACACGGTTGCCAGCCCCGCGATGAGCGCCGGCGACCGGGTGAACTGGACGGCCACCAGTCCGAGCGCGATCTTGACGATCCCGTCGGCCAGGTTCGACAGCCCCGACGAACTCCACAGCCGCCAGTAGGGGGTCCCGAGCGAGGTCACCGATGGAGGATCGCACATCGATTGAGAAAACTCCATCGATGTTTCTCTTCTCCATCGGTCGGCTACGCTGCGGTCATGGACGATCAGGTCGCCGCGAGGGTCGCGGACCGGCGGCGCGAGGCGACGGCGCGTGAGGCCAAGGCGCTCGGTCATCCCTTGCGGCTGCGCATCCTCCGGCTCTGCGGCGAGCGGGAACTGACCAACAAGGAACTCGCCGTCAGGCTGGACAAGGATCCCGGAACCGTGCTCTACCACGTGCGGCAGCTCACCGAGGCCGGTCTGCTGGAGCAGGCCCCGGTGCGCACCGGGGCGAGCGGCGCGCTGGAGAAGCCCTACCGCAGCGCCGGCAAGTCCTGGTGGCTGGACGGGCCGTTGAACGGCGAGGACGAAGACACCCGGTTCGGGCCGATCGAGGCCTTCCAGGACGAACTCCGCGAGGCCGGGCCGGGTTCGGTGCGGGTGGTCGAGCGGTTCGCGCTGCACCTCTCGCCGGAAGAGGCCACCGAACTCGACAACCGCATCCTCGACATCCTCGACGAGTATGTGGCGACCGACCGGCAGCGGCTCGACAGGCCGCTGCTGAACGGGATCTTCCTGCTGCACCGCATGGCCGAGTGACCTCGTGAGTGGTGAGGACGGTTAGAACCGTCCTCACCACTCACGAGGGTCACGCCAGCTTGCGGAAGAACTGCCGGATGTCGCCGACCAGCAGATCCGGCGCGTCCTGCGTCGCCCAGTGGCTGCCGCGGTCGAATTCCTGCCACGAAACGATGTTCGCGTGGTCCCGCTCGGCGAAGCGCCGCAGCGGCCGGAAGTCGTAGGCGAAACTCGCCAGCCCGGTCGGCGCGGTCGTCGGCTCGGCCGGGTGCTCGCTGTGCTTGTCCTCGTAATAGAACCGCGCCGCCGAGGCAGCGGTGTTGGTGAGCCAGTACAGCGTGGCGTTGGTGAGCACGTGGTCGTCACTCGTGGCCGAGAGCAGCTGCGCGCTCCACGCCAGCTGCCCGGTCGGCGAGTCGGCCAGCGCGTGCGCGAGGTTCTGCGGCGCGCTCTCCTGGAGTTTGGCGTAGCCGGACATGTCGTCGTTGAAGGTCTGGAGGAACTGCATGTACTCCAGTTCCTTCTCGGTCATGCCCTCGAACTCCGCCGGGTCGCCGCTGGGGAAGGAGAACAGCTGCGTGACGTGCACGCCGATCACGTGGTCCTTGTCGACGCGGCCGACCTCGGGGGCGACGAACGAACCGGCGTCGTTCCCGTGCGTGCCGTAGCGCTCGTAACCCAGGCGGCGCATCAGCTCGGCCCAAGCCTGAGCGGTGCGGTACCGGTTCCAGCCCTTCTCGCGTGTCGGGCCGGAGAAGCCGAACCCGGGCAGCGACGGGATGACCACATGGAACGCTTCGGCCGCATCGCCCCCGTGGGAACGCGGGTCGGTCAGCTGGTCGATCAGGTCGAGGTATTCGAAGACCGAGTTCGGCCAGCCGTGGGTGAGGATCAGCGGCTTCGCGTCCGGCTCCGGCGAGCGGACGTGCAGGAAGTGGATGTTCTGCCCGTCGATCTCCGTGGTGAACTGCGGGTACTCGTTGAGCTTCGCCTCCCACTTGCGCCAGTCGTAGTCCTCGCGCCAGTACGACACGAGCCGCTGCACGTATTCCAGGGGCACGCCGTACTCCCAGCCCGGCGTGACCGGTCCGCGCTGCACCCCGTCGGTCACCTGGTCGGCGGGCAGTTCGTTCGCCCAGCGGACGCGGGCCAGGCGGTCGGCCAGGTCGTCCAGCTCGGCCTGCGGGATCTCGACGCGGAAGGGCTTGATCTCGGTGTTTTCGTTCATGAGACCAAGGTAGGGTTTCATTAGGAACGTTCCGTTCCTAAAGGAGGAGCATCCTGAAAAAATGTTGGAAACTTCGGCACGACTACTCCGTTTGCTCTCCCTCCTGCAGACTCCCCGTGACTGGACCGGTACTGAACTGGCGGAACGCCTCAAGGTCAGCCCCCGTACGATCCGCAACGACGTCGAGCGGCTGCGCGCGCTCGGCTATCCGGTGGACGCGACCCGCGGTTCGGTCGGCGGATACCGCCTGGGCGCGGGCGCCGATCTGCCACCGTTGCTGCTGGACGACGAGGAGGCCGTCGCCGTCGCGATCGGCCTGCGCACCGCGGCGGGCGGCACCATCGCGGGTGTCGAGGAGACGTCGGTGCGCGCGCTCGCCAAGCTGGAGCGGGTACTCCCGTCCCGGTTGCGCCGCCGGGTGAACGCCTTGCAGGCGTACACGGTCCCGGTGCCGAGGGACGAGCCCGGCCCGCGTGTCGCCGCCGAGACGCTCACCGTGCTGACGGCGTGCTGCCGCGATCGTGAGGTGCTGCGGTTCGGCTACCTGACCCACGACGGTTCGGAAAGCGTCCGCAAGGTCGAGCCGTATCGCCTGGTGAACTGGGGGCGCCGCTGGTACCTCGTCGCCTGGGACCTCGACCGCGGCGACTGGCGCACGTTCCGCGTCGACAGGCTGACGCCGCGCGTCCCCACCGGTCCGCGGTTCACCGCGCGCGAACTGCCCGAGGACGTCACGGACCGGGTGCGGCGCGGCGTCTCGTCCGCCGCATGGCGCTACCGGGCCGAGGTCACCGTGCACGCGTCCGCGGAGGAGGTGACCGCGCGGATCAACCCGGCCGTCGGGACCGTGGAGGCCGTCGACGCGAACACGTGCGTCCTGCGCACCGGCGCGGACAGCATCGAGACAATGGCTGTCCACTTAGGACTGCTCAACTGCCCTTTCCGCGTCACCGAACCCCCGCAATTAGTCGACTACTTGCGCGAGTTGGCCGACCGGTATCGCGACGCCACCCGCATTTAGTCCTCTGAATGCGGGGTTTCAGCGAGCGAAGGTGGTCAGGAACCGGTCCCGGAACGCGTCCATCTTCCACACCGGCGCGTTCCGGTCCGGGTTCAGGCCGTCCTGCCAGTTCCAGCCGGCGATCTTGCCGAGTACCGCCTTGTCCCGCGTGACCACCGTGATCGGGACGTCGTGATCCGCGCCCGGGCCGGCGACGATCGGGTTCGGCTGGTGATCGCCCAGGAACACGAGCACGAGATCGTCGTCCCCGTACGTCTCCACGTACGAGATGAGCGAGTTCAGCGAATAGGCGATCGAGTTGCCGTACGCGCCGCGCACCTTGGCGGGGTCGGTGAACACCTCTTCGGGCGTTTTCCCTTGCGAGGGCATGGGTTTGTAGATCGACCCGTCCCCGACGGCGGCCCAGTCGACCATGCGGGGGAGCGGCGTCCACGGCCAGTGACTGGTGACGAGGTCGATCTCCGCCATCAGCGGCGGACGGTCCGCCTCCGCGCGTTCGGCGCGCTGGAAAGCCGAAAGCGTGAACTGGTCCGGCATCGTGGCGTAGGAGAACGGCGGGCCGCGATAGCCGATGCCGCGTGAGTCGTAGTAGCGGTCGTAGCCGTAGACCTTGCCTTCGGGCCAGTCCTCGGTATGCGCCGGGACGACGCCGACCGTCTCCCAGCCCGCCCGTTTGAACGCGCCGCCGAGGGTGAACCGGTCGGTCTTCACGAAGTCGTCGTAACGGTGCTGGCTGTCGACCCAGACCCCGGATTGGAACGTCGAGTGCGCCAGCCAGCTCCCCGCGCTCGTCGTCGGCGAGGTCAGGAACGCGCTGCGCGAGCCGTATCCGGCGTTCTTCAGCCGCGCCGTCCCGGCGTCGAGAACCGCGTCGACCTTCGGCGCGATGTCCGAGTCCTGGACGGCCACTCGCCCGTAGCTCTCGACGAAGGTGAACAGCACGTCCTTGCCCCGCAACGCGTTCAGCAGCCCGGAAGCCGGAGTGTCACGGAAAGCGTCGACGGCGATCTCCTCGGCGAAGGCCTCTCTGTCCCGGATACCGGCTCGCACCTGGCGGAGGTCGTCGTAGGCGAAGGCGACCGCGCTGCGTGACGCGAACGGCTGTCCCGGAGCGAGTTGCGCGCCGGTGACCGCGCAGACCATCCAGAGCACGCTGAGCACGGCCGTCACCCGGGTCGACGCGGTGCGCCGTCCGGCCACCACCCGGCTCAACCGCAGGACGGCGAGCGCCATCAGCACGATCACGACCACGGCCAGCAGCGTCAGCCCGGCGAACGACGCGAGCGCGCCCGCCCGGCCGATCGACGTGCCGAGCAGGTCGACACCGTTGCCGAGCACACCCCAGTCGAACACCGGGTTGAACCGCCGGTTCAGCGCGAGCCCGAAACCGATGTCGATGGCCTTGAGCACGGTCAGGAACCCGAGGAGCGTGCCGGCCGACACCGCGACGACGCGTCGCGCGCCGTCGCGCAGCATGAGTACGACCGCCACCCCGAGCAGCGCCTCCACCGGCAGCCGCACGAACGCCTCCGGCGTCAGCCCATCGAGGTCGTCCGGCGCGAGCAGGGCGAACAGCACGAGCACCGCGGACGCGGTCGTCGCCGCGCTGGACGCGATCTCGCGGGCTGTCGTCCGGTCGCCGGGCAGGCCGGCCAGTGCGGGACGCGGGAAGACCGACAAGGCGGGTTCCTTCCGGGGTGGACTGCCTTCATCGGGTTACACGGACGAGGGGCTCCGGCGGTTCAGCCCGATCGCCACGTGCGCAGCGCCCACCACCAGCTGACGGTGTGCCTCACATGCGCTCCGCCGTCTTCCTCCGGCGGGTCGAGCGACGTTCCGGTGATCTCGCCCAGCCGGGAAAGCCGATATCGGACGGTGTTCGCGTGGACGTGCAGCGCGGCGGCCGTCTGGTCGAGCCGCCGCCCGTGGTCGAGGTAGGCCAGCGCGGTCGAGACGAGTTGTTCGTGGAAGGGATCACCTGGCGTCAGCGCGTTCAGCAGGGTGCCTTCGAGCAGTGCGGCGAGCCTCGGTTGGGCGGCCAGCGCGGTCTCCACGGCCAGATCCGCCACCGCGTGCAGACCGCGGGACCGCGCGGCTGTCGGCAGGGCCATCACGCACAGGGCGTACGTGCCGCGGACCTCGGCGAGCGGGACGGCGGGGGAGGCCACCATGAGCACGTCGTCCCCGAGCGCCGACGGGGTGGGGAGCCGCGGCGCCAGCCCGGCCAGCCGCCCTTCGACCAGGCCGAAGACGCCACCCGCCGCGCCGAGCCGTCGCTCGACGACGCGTGCCTGGTACGGATCGCCGACGTCGGAGAGCAGGCAGTGGTAGCGCCCGCCCGGGTTCAGCCCGGCGTTCGCGACCTCCTCGGCCGAAGGCGCCGTCGTGTCGCCGCCCAGCAGCCGCCGCAGCAACCGGGCGCGGCTGTCGTGCACCGTGCGGGAGAGTTCGAGTTCGGCTTCGTGATACCCGGCGATGACCTGGCGTTCGAGCGCGCGGGTGTTCCGGTCGAAATCGACCAGCGCCGCCAGCATGACGTCGTCCGGCACCCCGGCCGCCTTGCCGCGTTCGACGGCGATCTCCACCGCGCGGCTGCGGCCCGCCTGCACCCCGCGCAGCAGCGCGGCGAGCGGCACGCCCTGCGCGGCCCTGTCCGCGCCGAGCACGGCGGCCGCGGCGTAGTCCTGCTCCCCGGCTCCGCCCGGCCGGTCGAACGAAGCGAGCCCGGCGGCGAGCACGATCGCGACGTGCCGCCGGTTCTCGTCCACCGGCAATCGCGCCACTTCGGGCGACTCCGTGCGGGCGGCCCGGACCACTTCGTCGACGACGCCGGCGTCGGCCGCCATCTCCCGCAGCACGTCGTGGAGCGACCGGTGCGCCATCGCCACCGCCTTCCCGCGCGGATTGTGCCCGGTGCACAACGAAGCCGGCGGTCCTTGGCGACCGTCCCCTACCGAGGGTGTCCGGCCGGTTGGTTTCCTGTGAGCTACCGAAAGGTAACAGGCCCTCGCCGAAAGGTGCGCCCGATGCGGAAACGCCGGTTGCTGAACACCGTCCTCGTGACCTGCCTCGCCGCGGCAGTGGGCTCGGCGCCCGCCGCCGCGGCGGACGAACTGCGACAGGTCCTGTTCGTGGGCAACAACTGGGAGGGGACCGCGGACGTCATCGCGCCCTCCGGGGACTACGCCAAGATCGCGCGCGTGAACATGGTGCCGGACAAGGACGAACGGCTCACCGAGATCTACCTGAACCCGATCAAACTCGCGTTCTTCCTCGGCATCCGCAACGGCGTCGGCGAGGGACACGACCAGCTCGTCGACGACCTCTACACGACCCCGGACGGCCGCGCGGTCGTCGCGTCCCGCCCGAGCTTCGCCGACGTCGTGTCGATCGACCTCGCCACCGGCAGGGTCAACTGGCGGTTCCCGGTGTCGGGTTTCCGGTCCGACCACATGGCGGTGTCGCCGGACGGCCGCAGCATCGCGGTCTCCGCTTCGACGTCGAACACCGTTCACGTGCTCGACATCGAGACCGGGCGGCAGCTCGGTTCGTTCAAGACCGGCGACAAACCGCACGAGAACACCTACACCGACGGCGGCCGCTACCTCTGGAACAGCTCGATCGGCGAGGTGAACACCGCGCTCGACGCGCCGTGGCAGGACTTCACCAAGGGCGACCGGAAGCTCACCGTGGTCGACGCCAACACCTTTCAGCAGGTCAAGGTGATCGACATGCGCGAACGCCTGGACGCCTTCGGGCGCAAGGACCTCTCCGACGCGGTCCGGCCGGTGGCGTTCACCCCCGACGAGGCGAAGCTGTACTTCCAGGTGTCGTTCTTCAACGGGCTCCTCGAATACGACGTCGCCACCGACCGGATCACCAGGTCGAAGACGCTGCCGAAGAACCCGAACACCAGTGAGGACCGCACGACCTGGGTCAACGATTCGCGCCACCACGGGCTCTCGATGAGTCCCGCGGGCGACAAGCTCTGCGTCGCCGGGACGATGGACGACTACGCGACCATTGTGGACCGTGCGAGCCTGCGAGAAGGACAGCTCGTGACCGCCGCGAAGCCCTACTGGGCGACCGTGAGCGGCGACGGAAAGCATTGCGTCATTTCGGAAAGCGGCTCGGACCAGGTGACCGCGATCGACTTCGCGACCGGCGCGACGGTGAAGTCCGTCCCGGTCGGCGACCACCCGCAGCGAATCCGGATCGGCCACGTGCCCGACGGCTGGACGGGGCCCGCGGGCCGATAGTCTGCGCCGGTGAGCGAAGAGATCTGGGCGGCCCTCGGTGCGACATCCCTCGAAGAGGTGCGGCGGCGTGCCGTGGTGATCGACGCGATCACCGAGATCACGCCGGTCGAGGTGGACGGCGCGGAGCGATTCGCCTGGAACGACGGCGGCGGGCAGTCGGCCGTCTGGTACTTCACGCCGGACAAGCAGGCGCTGCTGCTGACCTTCGACCACGAGTCGGCGCTGAACCTGTCCGCCGAAGACGACTACTCGGCGCAGGAGGCGCTCTACGGCGGCGTTCCCGAAAACCTCGTCGCGCTGGTGCGGAACCGCCCCAAGAACTACGAGTCGCTGAACCTCGTCGACACGGAGACGGGAGCGTCGATCCACTACGCCGGTGGCGTGTTCTGGTTCGACGGCGAGCGGTGGGCGCAGGCCGACGGCTTCCTGGAGCACTGCCGCCGGGAAGGCTTGGACCCGCTGAGGGAGTCGGGGTTCGCCTACTGCGTCGGCCACTACCGGTTCGGCAAGGAATTCACCCCCGAGGCGATCGTCGAGGACCGGGCCGCCGACGGCTGGTACGAAGACGACGACGCGGAACGGGCTGAGGCGCTGGCCGAGATCCGCGAAATCTTCTCGCGGCTCGGCTGAGGCTCCGCTCAGCGCACGATCTTGGCTTCGTTGTGGCACCGTTTCGGGAATGAGTCTGCGCCTGGGGCCGTTGCTGCGGCATGTCGACGAGACGTCGGCGACGGTGTGGGTCGAGACCGGCACGGCCAGTGAGGTCGAAGTACTCGGCACGACCGCGAGGACGTTCGAGATCAAGGGCCACCACTACGCCCTGCTCGTGCTGACCGGTCTCGAACCCGGCACCAGCACCGAATACGAAGTGCGCGTCGACGGCGAAAAGGCCTGGCCTCTGCCTGATTCCGGGTTCCCGCCGAGCCGGATCAGGACCTTGCCCGAGGACGAGTCGCGGGTCCGGCTCGTGTTCGGCTCGTGCCGCAAACCGCACGAAGACGACGCCTTCGGCCCGGACGCGCTGGCCGCGTACGCCCGCCGGATGGCGGCCGGCGCGGAAACCGAGTGGCCGCAGGCGTTGCTGATGCTGGGCGATCAGGTCTACGCCGACGAGACCACCGACGAGACGCGGGAATGGCTCTCCCGGCGTCGTGACATCTCGAAGCCGCCCGGGACCGAGGTGAAGGATTTCGAGGAGTACACCCACCTCTACCTCGAAGCCTGGGGTGAGCCGTCGATCCGGTGGCTGCTGTCCACCGTGCCGACGTCGATGATCTTCGACGACCACGACGTCCGCGACGACTGGAACACCTCGCACCCTTGGCGGGAGCGGATGCGCGCCCAGCCGTGGTGGCAGGAGCGCCTGCGCGGGGCGATCATGTCGTACTGGGTCTACCAGCATCTCGGGAACCTCGGCCCCGCCGAACTCGCCGAGGACGCGACCTTCCAGAAGGCCCTCACCTCGGGAGGGGACAACGCCGGCCTGCTCACCGCGTTCGCCGACGAGGCAGACGACGACCGCGACGGCACCAAAGGCGCGCGCTGGAGCTATCGCCGCGACTTCGGTGGAGTACGGCTGCTGGTCATCGACAGCCGGGCGGGGCGGATCCTGACGGGCGGTGCCCGGTGCATGGTCGACGACGACGAATTCGACTGGATCGAGAACAACGCCGCCGCGCCGTGCGACCACCTGCTGATCGGCTCCTCGCTGCCGTGGCTGCTGCCTCCGGTCGTCTCCCATCTGCAGGCTCTGAACGAGCGTGCCTGCGACCGTCCCGGGTGGCGCGGACGGCTCGCGGAGCGGATCCGCCAGGCCGCGGACCTCGAGCACTGGGCGTCTTTCCGGGCGTCGTTCGACCG
The DNA here is from genome assembly GCF_056435665.1 of Amycolatopsis sp. NPDC043887. Lineage (NCBI taxonomy): Bacteria > Bacillati > Actinomycetota > Actinomycetes > Pseudonocardiales > Pseudonocardiaceae > Amycolatopsis > Amycolatopsis sp. NPDC043887. The sequence continues at coordinate 103,303 of NZ_JBWKEB010000015.1, read as the reverse complement.
GCTCGCCGCCATGATCGCGCGTGAGGGACGCCGGGACGAACCGCCCGCCACCATCGCGGTGCTCTCCGGCGACGTCCATCACGCCTACATCGCCGAGGCGCGCTATCCGGAGCCGGTGACCTCGACCGTCTTCCAGCTCACCTGCTCCCCGGTCCACAACGCCATGCCGCGCCCGCTCCGGCTGGCCTTCGCCGCCACGTGGTCGTCGCCGGTGGCGTCGATCGCGCGGCGCTGGGCCCGCCGGGGCGGCGTCGCACCCGACCCGCTGACCTGGTCCAAGGTGTCCGGCCCGCATTTCGGCAACGTCATCGCCACGGTCGAGACCGAGGGCCGGGCGTGCGTCACGACGATCGAACGGGCCATCGGCGACGGGCTGGTCGAAGTGGCCAGGCGGAGGCTGGCCTGAGCCCGTTCCACGCTGGGTAATATCGGCGCGTGACAACCTCTGCCGAAACACTCGAGTTCCAGTCGGAGGCACGTCAGCTGCTCCAGCTGATGATCCACTCGATCTACTCGAACAAGGACACCTTCCTGCGGGAACTGGTGTCCAACGCCTCCGACGCACTGGACAAACTCCGCCTCGAAGCGTTCCGCGACAAGGACCTCCAGGCGGACACCGACGATCTCCACATCGAGATCGCGACCGACCCCGAAAACCGCACCCTGACCGTGCGGGACAACGGAATCGGGATGAGCCGGGACGACGTCGTGGCGCTGATCGGCACGATCGCGAAATCCGGCACCGCCGAATTCCTGAAGAAACTGAAAGAGACCAAGGATTCCGCGGCTTCGCAGGATCTGATCGGCCAATTCGGCATCGGCTTCTACGCCAGCTTCATGGTGGCCGACAAGGTCACGCTGCTGACCCGCCGCGCCGGATCGGACGAGGGCGTCCGCTGGGAGTCCGAGGGTGAGGGCACGTACACCATCGAGACGGTGCCGGACCTGCCGCAGGGCACGTCGGTCGTCCTGCACCTCAAGCCCGAGGACGCCGAAGACCAGCTCTTCGACTACACCTCGGCCACGAAGATCAAGCAGATCGTCAAGAAGTACTCGGACTTCATCACCTGGCCGATCCGCATGACCGAGGGCGACGAGGTCGTCACGGTCAACTCGATGAAGGCGCTGTGGGCCCGCCCCTCCAGCGACGTCACCGAAGACGAGTACAACGAGTTCTACAAGCACGTCGCGCACGACTGGAACAACCCGCTGGAGACGATCCGGCTCCAGGCCGAGGGCACCTTCGAGTACCAGGCGCTGCTGTTCCTGCCGGGCCACGCGCCGCTCGACCTGTTCATGCGGGAGCGCAAACGCGGCGTCCAGCTGTATGTGAAGCGCGTCTTCATCATGGACGACTGCGAAGCGCTGATGCCGGAGTACCTGCGCTTCGTGAAGGGCGTCGTCGACGCTCAGGACCTCTCGCTCAACGTCTCGCGCGAGATCCTGCAGCAGGACCGGCAGATCCAGTTGATCCGCCGACGGCTGGTCAAGAAGGTCCTTTCGACGGTCAAGACCCTGATGGCCGACGAGAACCCCTACAAGTACGAGACGTTCTGGAAGGAGTTCGGCCGCGCCGTCAAGGAAGGCCTGCTGGACGACCACGAGAACCGCACCGCGATCCTCGACATCTGCTCGTTCGCCTCGACGAACGACCCGGAGAAGCTCACGTCGCTGCGCGAGTACGTCGAGCGGATGAAGGACGGCCAGGAGCACATCTACTATCTGACCGGCGAGTCGCGGCAGAGCATCGAGAACTCCCCGCATCTGGAAGCCTTCCAGGCCAAGGGTTACGAGGTGCTCGTGCTCACCGACCCGATCGACGAGATGTGGGTCGACGCCGTCCCCGGCTACGAGGAGAAGCAGTTCCAGTCGGTCGCGAAGGGCGAGGTCGAACTCGACTCCGACACCACCGACGAGCAGAAGGAAGAGTTCTCCGGGCTGCTGACCTGGCTCACGAAGACCCTTTCCGACCAGGTCAAGGAGGTGCGGCTCTCGTCGCGGCTGACGACGTCGCCCGCCTGCATCGTCGGCGACACGAACGACGTCACCCCGACGCTGGAGAAGATGTACCGCGCGATGGGCCAGGAACTGCCGCAGATCAAGCGGATCCTGGAACTCAACCCGGGCCACCCGCTGGTGTCCGGGCTGCGGGACGCCTTCGCCTCGCAGGGCGAGAACGACGGACTCGCCGAGACCGCGGAACTGTTGTACGGCATGGCTTTGCTCGCCGAAGGCGGTGAACTGGGCGACCCCGCCCGCTTCACGAAGCTGCTGGCCACCCACCTGCAGAAGGCCCTGTAGTTCCGTGAAGGCCTCCTTCCCTACCTTGAGGGTAGGGAAGGAGGCCTTCACGGACTTCTACGGCCGGGTCTTCCAGAGCACCAGCACGAAATACGGTGTCCCGACCATCGCGATGACCAGGCCCGCCGGGATCTGGGCCGGCGCGATGACCGTCCGCCCGAGGGTGTCCGCGACGCTCACCAGCAGCGCCCCGAGCGCCGCGGCCACCGGGATCACCCGGCCGTGCCGTCCGCCGACGAGCGAACGCGCCAGATGCGGCGCGACCAGCCCGACGAACGCGACCACGCCGATCGCGGACACGGCGGTGGCCGCCAGGATCCCGGAGGCGGCCAGCACGACCAGCCGCGACCGTTCGATGCGCATCCCGAGCACGCGCGGGGTGTCCTCGTCGAGGGCGTGCAGGTCGAGTTCCCGGTGCTTGATCCACAGCAACGGCGTCAGCGCGAGGAGCGCCAGTGCCACGGGTGCGACCTGTTCCAGCGTGCGGCCGTAGGTCGACCCCGAAAGCCAGGTCAGCGCCTTGGCCGAGTTCCACGGGTCGGAGACCACGATCAGCAGCGTGATCAGCGCCATCCCGGCCGACCAGACCGCGATGCCGATGATCACCAGCCGGTCCGAATCCAGCCCCGACCGCCAAGCCAGCCCGTAGACCAGCAAGAACACCACGGTCGCGCCGACGCCGGCGGCACCGGCGATCGACCAGGCTCCGACCGCGGGGACGATGGTGATCAGCGTGATCGCGCCGAGCCCGGCGCCCGCGGTGATGCCGAGCAGACCGGGTTCGGCGAGTGGGTTGCGGCTGACCGACTGGATCCCGCAGCCCGAGACCGCCAGCGCGGCACCGGCGAGCAGCGCGGCCAGCACCCGCGGAAGTCGTTGGTCCAGCACGAAAGTCAGCGCGGTCCCGGTGTTGCCGGTGACCCAGTTCGCGAGGTCGCCGAGCAGCACCATCCGGTCGCCCAGCATCAGGCCTGCCACCGGGACGGCGGCGAGCAGCGCCACCAGCACGACGGAAATGGCCACGAGCCGCCGGGTCGATCCGGCGACCCCGACCCGTCCTGCCGGAGCGGGACGGCGTGAGCCGCTGCCCCGCCCCCGCCGCGCCAGCCACACCATCACGACGGCGCCGACGATCGTGGTCACCACACCGGTCGGCACCCGCACGGCGGCGGCCGAACCCATGATCGCCCGCAGGACGACGTCGGCGCCGAGCACCGTCACCACACCGACCAGCCCGGACACCGGCAGCAGCGCGCGGTGTTTGGCGATCGGCAGCAGCAGCCGCGTGATCACCGGCGCGCTCAGCCCGACGAACCCGACCGGTCCGGCCACGGTCACCGCCGCCGCGGTCAGCGCGACGGTCAGCACGACCGCGCCGACCCGGGTCCGGCGCACCCGCAGGCCGAGCACGGTCGCGTTGTCGTCGCCGAGGGCGAGGACGTCGAGTTTGCGGCCCATCGCGATCAGCGCAGCCACGGCGATCACCACGATCGGCGTCATCTGGGCGGTGGCCCGCAGATCGGAAACGGTGAGCGAACCACTGCCCCAGGCGAACAGCCCGGACGTCTCCTGCTCGAACAGGAGCAGCAGCAGGATGGTCACCGACTGGAGCGCCAGCAAAACCGCCGAGCCGACGAGCACCAGCCGCGGACTCGCCGAACCGCCTCCCGCCAGGCCCAGCACGATGACGGCCGCGGCGAGCCCGCCCGCGAACGCCGCCCCGCCCACCGGCACGAGCGGCAGCGAAAGCCCGAACGCGGAAATGGCCACCACGGCGAAATGCGCGCCCGCGTTGACCGCGAGCGTGTCGGGCGAGGCGAGCGGGTTCCGTGCCACGGACTGCATTCCCGCGCCCGCGACGCCGAGCGCGACCCCGAGCAGCAACGCGGCGAGCAGCCGGGGGACGCGCGAACCCTCCAGTACCGCGAGGGTCTGCGCGTCGCCCTGGCCGAAGATCGCCTTCACCACGTCCAGCGGACCGGACGTCGAGGTGCCCTGGGTTAAGTGGACGCCGGCGAGGACGACGATGAGCACCACCAGCCCCGCCGACACCACCGCGGTGCGCACGGCTTGCGGCGCGCGCAGTTCCTTGGTCATCAGGCGGTGATGGCCTTCACGATCTGGTCGGCTGTCATGATGACCGACTTCGGCCCGCCGAAGGTCCACGTGCCGGCCTCCAGCTTGTGGATCTTCTTCGAGATCACGAACGGCAGCCGCTGGTAGACGGCGTTCTGCGCGAGCCCGGTGGTGAAGACGTCTTCCTCCGACGCGCTGTAGAACAGCACGGTCTTCGGGTCGGTGATCGCGGTCAGGCCCTCGACGTCGGTCTGGCCGAGACCCCACTGCGGGTCGACCTTGCCGGTCCAGGCGTTCTTCAGGCCGACGGCCTCGGCGGTGTCGGAGACCAGCGAGCCCTTGCCGAACGGGCGGATGCTGACGGTGCTGCCTTCCAGGTAGCCGTCGGCCATCAGGAACGGGGTGCCCGCGGCGCCCTTGGCCTCGACGGCCTTCTTGCCCTCGGCGAGTTTGGCGTCCATTTCGGACAGTTGCTTGTCCGCCTCGGCCTCCTTGCCGACCGTCTTGGCGATCAGCTTGAAGTCCTCGCGCAGGCGGTCGAAGTTCCGGCTCGCGTCGCTGGACTTGGTCACCACGACCGGCACGTACTTCTCGATCTGCGGGACCAGGGTCGAGTCGCGCTCGTCGGCGATGATGACGACGTCGGGGTTCAGCCCGACGATGGCGTCGACACTGGGCTCGTTGCGTTTGCCGACGTCCTTGACCTCGGCGGTCAGCGGGGCGGCCTTGTCCCAGACGTTGTAGCCCGCGACGTCCGCGGCGCCGACCGGCATGACCCCGAGCGACGCGACCATCTCGGCCTCGCCCCACTCGAGCGCGACGACGCGCTTGGCCGGGGCCTTGAGGTTGACGGCCTTTCCGCGCGCGTCGGTCACCGTGACCGGTCCGCTCGCGGCGGCGGTGTCGCTCGGCGCGGCCGCGGTGTTCTCGGTGGTGCCGCAGGCGGACAGCAGCAGGGCTGCCGCCGCGACGAGGGCGGCAGGGGTCAGCAAACGCATGGTTCTTCCTGGATTTCTCAGGCAGGCCTGGGCGAATGCCGCCCGAGTGGCCTGCAGTGGATCGCGCCCGTCACCGGGTCGTTCGCGACGTGGACGGTGACGCCGTAGGCCTGGGAGAGGTGCTCGGTGGTGAGCACCTGCCCGATGTCACCCGTGGCCACGATGGTTCCCTCGCTCAGCAGCACGACCTCGTCGGCGATGATCGCCGCGTGGTCGAGGTCGTGCAGCACCACGCCGACCGCGACGCCTTCGTTGGCCAGATCGCGGACGACGTCGAGGATCTCGACCTGATAGCGCAGGTCGAGATGGTTGGTGGGCTCGTCGAGCAGCAGCACGGAGGTCTGCTGGGCGAGACAGGAAGCGAGCCAGACACGCTGGAGTTCGCCGCCGGAGAGCTCGTCGACGCCGCGTTCGGCCATCGGCGTCACCCCGGTCAGCTCCATCGCGCGGCGGATCGCGGCGGCGCCGTCGACGTCGACCCCGCGCCAGCCCGAGCGGTACGGGTACCGGCCGTAGGAGACGACGTCGCGCACCGAAACGCCGCTCGGCGTGGGCCGGTGCTGGGTCAGCAACGTGACCCGCCGGGCGAACTCCTTGCCGGACAACGCGTTCCCGCCCCAGACGGCGCGTTCCCCGAGGCGGACGCCGCCCTCGCGGGGTTTGTGCAGCCGCGCCAGCGAACGCAGGAGCGTCGACTTGCCGGAGCCGTTAGGACCGACCAGCGCGGTCACCACGCCGGCGCGCAGCGACAAGGACACGCCGTCCACCACGGCCCGCTCTTGGTGCGCGAGCACCAGGTCATGGCCGGTGAGCAGCGCGTCTTCCGTAGACATGAGGGGAGCCTAACCTAAGGGAAGGCGTCAACCCATGTCACGAGAGACACAGAGCGCGGGGTGATTGTCCGGTTACGCCACCCGGGCGGCTTCCCGTCGCCGCTTGGCCAGCCGCTTCCCGACGATCCCGTGCCGCGGCCCGAACAGGTACACCAGCGTGAACCCCGCGCCCTGGACCAGCACGATCATCCCACCGGACGCGGTGTCGAGGTGATAGCTCAGGTACAGCCCGGTCACCGCCGCGAGCACCGAGAACGAAGGCGCGATCACGAGCATCCGGCCGAACCGGTCGGTCAGCAGGTACGCGGTCGCGCCGGGGATGATCAGCATCGCCACCACGAGGATCACGCCGACCACCTGCAATGCCACCACCGCGGTCAGCGCGAGCAGGCCGAGCAGTGCGGCGCCGAGCACCCGCGGGTTCAGCCCGATGGCGTGCGCGTGCGTGGGATCGAAGGCGTACAAGGTGAAATCGCGGCGTTTGAGCACCAGCAGGGTGAGCGTGATCGCGCCGAGGACGCCGATCTGGATCAGGTCCGAGGTGTCGACGCCGAGCAGGTTGCCGAAGATGATGTGGTTCAGATCGGTCTGGCTCGGCGTCACCGAGATCAGCACGAGCCCGAGCGCGAACAGCGTGGTGAACACGATGCCGATCGCGGCGTCCTCCTTGACGCGGCTGGTGTCGCGGACGACGCCGATCAGCGCCACGGCGAGGAATCCGAAGACGACGGCGCCCAGCGCGAAGGGCGCGCCGAGGACGTACGCGAGCACGACGCCGGGCAGCACCGCGTGCGAGACGGCGTCGCCCATCAGCGACCAGCCGATCAGCACCAGCCAGCAGGAGAGCACCGCGCAGACCGCCGACGCGATGACCGTGGACGCCAGCGCCCGCACCATGAAGTCGTAGCTCAGCGGTTCGAGGAACAGGTCGTAGAGACTCACGCGGGTTCTTCTTCCCGTTGCAGGACATCGAGTCCGAAGGCCAGCGCGAGGTTCTCCGGCCGGAGGACCTCGCCGGGGGAGCCGTGCGCGAGCACCTTGCGCATCAGCAGGATCGCCTCGTCGGCCAGTCCCGGCAGCGCGTGCAGATCGTGCGTGGAGATCAGGACCGCGGCGCCGTCGGCCGCGAGTTCCTTGAGCAGGCGGGTGATCGTGGCTTCGGACCGCTTGTCCACGCCGGCGAACGGCTCGTCCAGCAGAAGGACACGGGCGCCTTGCGCGATGCCGCGCGCGACGAAGGCGCGTTTGCGCTGCCCGCCGGACAATTGGCCGATCTGGCGTCCGGCGAGTTCGGTCAGTTCGACCCGCTCCAGCGCGTGGTCGACGGCTTCGTGGTCGGCGCGGCGCGGCCGCCGCGTGAAGCCGAGCCGCCCGTAGCGGCCGGTCATCACGACGTCCCGCACCGACAGCGGGAACGACCAGTCGACGTCCTCGCTCTGCGGCACGTACCCGATCACGCCGGTCTTGCGGGCGCGGGCGGGGGTGCCGCCGTCGATCGACACCGTGCCGGTGTCCGGCCGGACCATGCCCATGATGGTCTTGAACAGCGTCGACTTGCCGGAGCCGTTCATCCCGACCAGTCCGCAGACGTGCCCGTGTTCGAGAGTGACGTCGACACCGTCGAGCGCGAGGACGTCGCCGTAGTGCACGGTGACGCCTTCGACGCGGATCGCGGCTGTCACGGCTTCGCTCCGGTGAGGGCGGCGACGATCGTCTTCGAGTCGTGGCGGATGAGGTCGAGGTAGGTCGGCACCGGGCCTTCCGGACCGGACAGGGAATCCACGTAGAGGACGCCGCCGAACGCGGCACCGGTCGCGGAGACGACCTGTTGCATCGGGGCGTCGGAGACGGTCGACTCGCAGAACACCGCGGGGACCTTGTTCTGCTTGACGAATTCGATGGCGCGGGTGATCTGCTGCGGCGTGGCCTGCTGTTCGGCGTTGACCGCCCAGATGTACCGCTCGGTGAGGCCGGTGTCGCGCGCGAGATACGAGAAGGCGCCTTCGCAGGTGACCAGCGCTCGTTCGTTCCGCGGCAGACCGCTCAGCGCACCCGTCATCTCGTCCCGCACCTCCTTCAGTTTCGCCTTGTAGGCGTCGCCGTTGGCCTTGAACGCGGCGGCGTCGCCGGAGGAGAGCTCGCTGAACGCCTTCACCATGTTGTCCACGTAGATACCCACATTCGTCGGGGACATCCACGCGTGCGGGTTCGGTTTTCCCTGATAGGCGTCTTCGCCGATGGCGATGGGCTGGACACCCTCGCTGACCACCTTGTGCGGCGCGTCGCTCTCCTTGACGAACCGGGCGAACCACGCCTCCAGGTTCAACCCGTTGTCGAGGATCAGGTCGGCCTTCGCGGCCTTCTTGATGTCGTCCGGGGTGGGTTCGTAGCCGTGGATTTCGGCGCCGGGTTTGGTGATCGACTCGACCCGGAGCTTGTCGCCCGCGACGTTCGAGGCGATATCCGCCAGGACCGTGAACGTGGTCAGTACGACGGGCCGCTTGTCGTCCCCGCCGCCGCTCGTCGCGTCGCCCGTGCCGCCGCACGCGGACAGGACGAGTGCCGTCGACGACGCCAGCGCGCACACGGTCTTGCGCAGATTCGCCATACCGCGAGTTTAGAGTTCGGTGTGCCGAACTTCCAACTCTCGTGTGCCTTAAATCTCTGGGTGAACCCGCGTCCGCGATCGACGTCGGCAGGACGCGGCCTGGCCGGACCGGTCAGGCCGAGGAGGAAGGGCGCCCTGCCACCGCGATAGCGGGGCCTTCGGCCGGGCGGGTTCACGCGTTGTGGCCGTTCCCGGCATACATCTCAGCTCCGCCACCCGGTGCCTTAAATCTCCGTGGTGGTCCGGTCCCGCTCCCGCACGGTCTCCAGCAGGAGCTGGGAGACGTCGCGCACGGTGACGTTCTCGCCACGCTGCTCGCTCTGCCGCTGCACGAGGCCGTCGTTCAGCATCACGCGACAGAACGGGCAGCCGGTGACGATGGTCTCCGCGTCCGTGCCGAGGGCTTCGTCGACGCGTTCGAGGTTGATGCGTTTGCCGATCTGCTCCTCCATCCACATCCGCGCGCCGCCGGCGCCGCAGCAGAGCGAGCGGTCGGCGTGGCGGGGCATCTCGCTGAGCGTCGCGCCGGTCGCGCCGACGAGTTCGCGCGGCGGTTCGTAGACCTTGTTGTGGCGGCCGAGGTAACACGGGTCGTGGTAGGTCACCGGGCCGGCGTCGACCGGCTTGACCGGCGTCAGCTTGCCCGCGCGGACGAGGCGGTTCAGCAGTTGCGTGTGGTGCAGGACCTCGTAGTGCCCGTCCAGTTGCGGGTACTCGCGGCCGAGGGTGTTGAGACAGTGCGGGCAGGTGGTGACGATCTTGCGGGTACCCGGTTCACGGCCCTCGAACACCGCGTTCAGCGTCTCGACGGTCTGCTGCGCGAGCATCTGGAAGAGGAACTCGTTGCCGGAGCGGCGCGCCGGGTCGCCGGTGCACGACTCGTCGGTGCCGAGGATCGTGTACTTCACCCCGGCTAGATGCAGCAGCTCGGCGGTGGCGCGGACGGTCTTGCGGGCGTTGTCGTCGAAAGCGCCCGCGCAGCCGACCCAGTAGACGTACTCGACGTCGTCGGCGAGTTCGCCGTCGAAGATCGGCACCTCGAAGCCGAGGTCCTTCGTCCACGCGAGGCGGTCGGAGTTGTTCTGGCCCCAGGGGTTTCCCTTGGTTTCGAGGTTCTTGAACAGCACGCCGAGTTCGCTCGGGAAGGCCGACTCGATCATCACCTGGTAGCGGCGCATGTCCACGACGTGGTCGACGTGCTCGATGTCGACCGGGCACTGTTCGACGCAGGCGCCGCACGTGGTGCAGGACCAGAGGACGTCCGGATCGATCACGCCGCCGTCGTCCTGGGGACCGACGAGGGGACGCCCTTCAGGCGCCTCCTTTCCGTCCAGGATGTACGGCGCCTTCTCGAAGAGGTGGTCGCGCAGATCCATGATCAACAGCTTGGGGGACAAGGGTTTCCCGGTGTTCCACGCCGGGCACTGCGACTGGCAGCGCCCGCATTCGGTGCAGGTGGCGAAGTCGAGCATGCCCTTCCAGGTGAAGTCCTCGATCTTGCCGCGGCCGAACGTGTCGTCCTCGCCCGGATCCTCGAAGTCGATCGGCTTGCCGCCGGATTCCATCGGCAGCAGCGGGCCGAGCGCGTCCGGGAGCCGCTTCGCCGTGACGTTGACCGGCGCCAGGAAGATGTGGAGGTGCTTGGAGTAGAGCACGATCGACAGGAACGCCAGCATCACGCCGATGTGCAGCAGCAACCCGACGGTCTCCAGCGGCTCGGTGACCGACGGACCCAGCGGCTCCAGGAGTTCGCCCACGCCAAGGGAAACCCAGGCGCCCGACTCGTACGGGAAGACGCCGACCGCGGCCGACGCGCCCCGGAAGAGGAACATCGTCCAGATCACGTTGAAGATCATGAACAGGATCAGCCAGGCGCCGCCGGTGTGCGAGCCGAAGAACCGCGACGCGCGGTCTTTCCGTTCGGGTGCTTGGCGGATCCGGATGACCGCGAAGACCGCGAGCGAGACGAGCACCGCGACCGCGATGAAGTCCTGGAGGAAACCCAGAACCGCCCAGTGCCCGATGAGCGGGATGTGGAAGTCGTGGTCGAACAGGGCGCCGTACGCCTCGACGTAGACCGATCCGAGGATCACGAAACCCCAGAACGTGAAGAGATGCGCGAGCCCGGGGACCGACCACTTGAGCAGTTTGCGCTGCCCGAAGACTTCGGCCAGATGCGTTTTCGCGCGGACGGCCATGACGTCCGAGCGTTTTTCGTCCGGCTGGCCGGAGCGGATCAGTTTGTAGAGCCAGGCGGCGCGGCGGGCGGCGAAAGCGAGACCGGCGACGGTGATGAGCAGACCGAGGATGAGACGAACGAGCACGAGTCCTCCGGGGGAGAATCGGCTCAGTGAGAGCCGGTGTAGTACCGGCACGCCTTGCAGGCGTACCGCATTTTGGCCACTCGCCACCGTTTTCGGTAGGCCTCGAGATGTCCCGGCCGTGGCGGATGCACGCCGAGCCTGTGGTGACGGCGGATCCGCCGCCCCGTTTCGAAGAGTTCGGTCGCCAGGCCGAGATAGGCACGCCTGAGCGCGATCCCCGGTTCCGCGGCGAGAGTGTCCCGGCAGAATCGGTGCAGCAGAGCCAGATCCGGGAGGCCCGGGGTGGTCACACCCGGTAGGTGCTCGACGACGCCGAGGCCGGGATGTCCTGGGGGAACGGAGAATCGCGCGGGAAGTCCACAATGGACGCAGGTGAGCGTGCAGCTCAGACATCGGGTGACATGGCGGATTCGCCGTTCGCGTCGATCCTCGTCGATCGTTTCGCGAACGTGCCACCCCATGGAGCCTCCCAAGACCGTGGTGTGTCCTGTGTCACTCTCAATACTGGAGAGTAGGGCTCGCTCCGGTGGTGCGACAGGTCCAACCGGATGGCTTCGGAGCGGCCGGTCGGCGTAACGCCGGCGGTAAGGCGTCGGTACGGGTGGTCGTGGGTGGGGTTTTTGGTTTTCCCCCCAAAAACCCCCCCCCCCCCCCCCCCCCCCCCCAGAGACCCAAGAGGAAAAGTTGCTCGTGCCGAAAACCCCCGCACCCCCCAAACACCACCGAAGGATCGCCGGGGGCCCCCCTCCCACC
>NZ_JBWKEB010000015.1:0-91400 GCF_056435665.1 Amycolatopsis sp. NPDC043887 | reverse complement strand
GGGGGGGGGGGGGGGGGAAGGGGGGGGGGGAGGGGGGGGGGGGGGGGGGGGGGGGGGGTTTTTTGGTTTCCCACCCAAAAACCCCCCCCACGACCACCCCGGCCGACTCGGTTCCGGCGCCTTTGTCGCATTCAGAGGACGAAATGCGGCGACCTCCCGCACGCTTCCGCACACCGTGACCCAGTCGTAGCCGAAAACGGCCCGCCCGCGCTCACGCGCTGGTTATAGTCCTGACCCGGGGTAACGGGGGAGGGAACGACGGCGATGGGCGGGTTCGTCACCGCGGCTCTGGGGTTTCCGGCCGTGCTCTTCAGCTTCCTGCTGATCGTGGTGATCGGCTACTGGCTGCTTGCCCTGCTGGGCGCCGTCGAGCTCGACGAGTTCGACGGCGGCGACGGGCTCCTGGTGGGCTTCGGCGGGGTCCCACTGTCCATTTCGCTCTCCTTACTGATCGCATTCACCTGGTTCACCAGCCTGGCAGGGACGGTTCTTCTCGATGACCTGGAGCTTTCGACACCATCGAGGATCGGGCTCGGGGTCGGCGTGCTCGTCGTCGCGCTCGTGCTCGGCGCACTTGGGACGAGGGTGATCGTGGTGCCGCTACGTCGTGTCTTCGGCCCCGCGAAGGAGCCGAGCAGGAGGGACTTCGTCGGCAGGGCCGCGGTCATCCGCACCTCGTCGGTCACCCATGACTTCGGCCAGGCCGAAGTCGCCGCCGCCGACGGGTCCACGGCCATTGTGGACGTTCGTCAGGCCGGCGAAGGCAACCTCACGGCGGGCAGCCGCGTAGTTCTCTATGACTACGACTCCGAAGGCGAGTTCTTCTGGGTCGAGTCCTTGGACATCTGAAGCAGAAAAGGAACACTATGGGTGCCATCAGTGTGGGGGCCGGCGTGCTGATCGCCGTGGTAGTTGTCATCCTCCTGGTCTTGCTCTTCACGATCACCAGGTTGTTCAAGAAGGTGCCGCAGGGGAAGGCACTGATCATCTCGAAGGTCCGCCGCGTCGACGTGACGTTCACCGGCGCGATCGTCCTGCCGGTGCTGCACAAGGCCGAGATCATGGACACCTCGGTGAAGGCGATGGAGATCACCCGGACCGGCCGCGAGGGCCTGATCTGCCGGGACAACATCCGCGCCGACATCCGGATCTCGTTCTTCGTGCGGGTCAACAAGACCGTCGAGGACGTGATCAAGGTCGCGCAGGCCATCGGCACCGAACGCGCGAGCGACGAGGCGACCCTGCAGGAGCTGTTCAACGCCAAGTTCTCCGAGGCCCTGAAGACCGTCGGCAAGCAGCTGGACTTCGTGGACCTCTACACCAAGCGCCACGAATTCCGCGACCAGATCATCCGCGTCATCGGCACCGACCTCAACGGGTACAGCCTGGAGGACGCGGCCATCGACTACCTCGAGCAGACGCCGATGGCGCAGCTCGACTCCGCGAACATCCTCGACGCGCAGGGTATCCGCAAGATCACCGAGCTGACCGCGATCGAGCACGTGCGCACGAACGAGTTCCGCCGCAGCGAGGAAAAGGAGATCACCCGCCAGAACGTGGACGCCAAGGAGGCGATCCTCGAACTGGAGCGGCGGCAGGCCGACGCCGAGATCAAGCAGCGCCGCGAGGTCGAGACCATGCGGGCGCGCGAAGAGGCCGAGATCGCGAAGGTGCAGGCGGAGGAGCGGCTCAAGTCTCAGGCCGCGCAGCTCCGCACGGACGAGCAGCTCGGCATCCAGCACCAGAACCAGCAGCGTGAGATCGAGGTCGCCGGCAAGAACCGTGAGCGGGTCATCGCCATCGAGAGCGAGCGCATCGAGAAGGACCGGCTGCTCGAGGTCATCGGCCGCGAACGTGAGACCGAGCTGTCCCGGATCGCCAAGGACAAGGAAGTCGAGACCGAGAAGCGGTCCATCGCCGAGGTGATCCGCGAGCGGATCGCGGTCGAGAAGACCGTCGCGGAGCAGGAAGAGAACATCAAGAAGCTCCGCGTCGTCGAAGAGGCGCAACGCCAGCGTGAGGCCACCATCATCCGGGCCGAGGGGGAGGCGCAGGAGAACCTCGTCAAGGACATCAAGGCCGCGGAAGCCGCCGAGGCCGCGTCGAAGCACAAGGCCCGCGAGGAGCTGACGCTGGCCGAGGCGCGCCAGCAGGCCGCCGAGCTGGAGACCAGGGCGAAGATCCGCCTGGCCGAAGGCATCCAGGCCGAGGAGGCCGCCGTCGGCCTGGCGGCGGCGCAGGTCAAGGAACGCGACGCCGACGCGCTGGAGAAGGTCGGCCGCGCCGAGGCCATCGTCGAACGCGAGAAGGCGATCGTGCTCGCCGACGCGATGCGCGACAAGCTCAAGGGCGAGGCCGAAGGTCTCACCGAGAAGGCCGCCGCGATGGCCGCGCTCGACTCCGCCAGCCGCCAGCACGAGGAGTACCGTCTGCGCCTGGAGGCCGAGAAGGAGATCCGGCTCGCCGCGCTCAACGTGCAGCGTGAGGTCGCCGAGGCGCAGGCCACGGTGCTGGGCATCGGGCTGGAGAAGGCCGACATCGACATCGTCGGAGGCGAGACGATGTTCTTCGAGAAGGTGATCGGCTCGATCGGGCTCGGCAAGAGCGTGGACGGTTTCGTCGAGCATTCGGACGTCGTCCAGACCCTCGGGAAGTCGTGGCTCGACGGTTCGGGCAGCTTCACCGACGACCTGACGAAACTGGTCGGCTCGGTGAGCACGGAGGACGTGAAGAATCTGACGCTGTCGGCCTTCCTGGCCAAGCAGCTGCAGGCGGGCGGCCCGGACAGCGGCAAGGTGCAGGAGCTGCTGGCCATGGCGCAGCGGCTCGGCCTCGCCGACACCTCTGTGGCCGCCCTCGCCCCCGCGAAGCAGTGACGACGACCGAACCGGCGGCGGGAACGGAGCAGCTGGACGCGGGCACCTACGAGGTGCTCCGCGCCCGGCTCGCCGCACAGGCCGCCGAACTGGCGAAACGCGCGGACGAGCTCAACAAGGCGCGGCTCGGGGTCTTCGGCAGCGCGCAGCTCGCGCTGATCGGCACGGAGCGGATTCGCACCGCGAACAACTGCGTGCCGCGGGACGTCGTGTCGGTCGGCGGGCGGATGCTTTTCGGCTACAACGTCTTCATCGGCCTCAAGCCCGAGACGACGGTCGATGACGTCTTCTCGCTGCACGGCTTCAGCCACGACGAAGAGGCGTTCCGCTTCGATGACGTGCCCGCCGAAGAGCTGCCGGAGCTGCTGCGCGACGAGCAGTTCGTCCGCGACTTCGCCGAGCTGTACCGGTACTACCGGCAGGCGAAGCTGCTGCAGCTGCGGCGGGTCGAGGGCAAACTGCTCGCGGTGTTCCAGATCGGTCCGCGGACCGAGGACATCCGCGTGCTGCGCTGGGGGATCGCCGCCGACGGCACGGTGTCCTATGTGGACAGCCGGGGCGAACGGGACCACGTCTTCCCGCCGTCGCACGACTTCGAATGGATCGAGACGAGCCGCGAACAGCATGTTCTCGGCCGGCATCCGCATATCTCGATCGAGGACGAGGTGTTCGTCGAGACCGTCGGCGGCAACCTGACGATCAAGGTCGAGAACAACACCGAAACCGGTGAGGGCGTCTACGCCGAGGCGGTCGACGAGCCGCTGCAGAGCCTCGCCGACGCCGAGGTCTCCTACGCCAGGATCGGCCCGCTGATCCTGCTCCGGATCCTGCCGTACAAGGAGACGGTGTACCGGTACCTGGTGTTCAACACCCGCACGCGGGACGTGGTGCGCCTCGACGGGATCGGGCAGGCGTGCCAGCGGTTGCCCGAGGACCACGGGATCATCTTCCCCGGCGGCTACTACCTCGACACGGGTGTCAGCAAGACGTTCGACACCACCGTGGACGAGCTCGAATTCGAGCGTGTGATCCGCTCGCCCAACGGGGAGGACGTGCTCTACGTCTTCCACGCGCGGACCGACGGACGCTCGCTGCTCCTGCCGTACAACGTGATCCGCAAAGAGGTCTCGAACCCGATCCCGTGCCACGGGTACTCGCTGTTCGACGACGGCACGATGGTGCTGTTCCGCGCGCTGTCGGACGAGCCGAGCCGTGTGCACCCGATGCAGGTGTGGCGGACGCCGTTCCAGTCCGACACCTACGCCGCGTCGCAGCCCGCCGGGACCGGGCCGCTGGAGCGGGTCGGCAACGCCGATCTGGTCCGCGGGATCTCCGACTGTCTCTCGATCGGCCGGATGGTCGGCGAGATGGCGCCGTCGGCGGCGGTGTTCGAGGCTCTGATCGCCGCGTGCGCGCGGGTCTTCGACCACTACCACTGGCTCGGCGAGGCCGAACTCGGCGATCTGCGGTCGCCGCTGTCGGAGGTCCGGGTCACCGCGGAGCAGGTGCTCGACGAGTTCGAGACGGTCACCGCGCTCACCTCGCAGGCGGCCGACGCCGTCGAGGAAGCCGCCGCGGAAACCGCCTCGCTCGTGCGGAAGGTGCGGGGCGAGGCGCTGAACGCGGCCGACGCGTGGGTGCGCAGGCTCGCCGAAATGCATCGCGCGCGAGGGCATCTCGTCACCGTCCGGGAGTTGCGGTACGTCGACACCGGCCGTGTCGACAAGTTGATCGCCGATCTCGACGGAAATTTCAGCGAAGCCGCTCAACGCGCCGTCCGGTTCCTGCAGGGCGAAGACGCGTTCACGAGCTACCACGCCGAGGTCGACGGGCTGATCGAGGCCGCGGGCGCGATCTCCACGGTCGCCGAAGCCGTCCCGGTCGCCGAACAGCTGGACGAGCAGTCCGGCGGACTCGAAGTCCTCACCGACGTCGTCGGGGGGTTGGAGATCGCGGACGCCGTGGTGCGGACGAAGATCCTCGAACGCGTCGGCGAGGTCATCGGCGCGGTCAACCGGGCACGGGCCACCCTCGAAGCACGTCGCAAGGAACTGCTGGAGACCGAGGGCCGGGCGGAGTTCGCCGCCGAGTTCGCGCTGCTCGCGCAGGCGATCACCGGCGGGCTCGCGGTCGCGGACACCCCCGACCGTTGCGACGAACAGCTCGGCAGATTGCTGCTGCAGCTGGAAAACCTCGAGTCGCGGTTCGGCGAGTTCGACGACTTCCTCGCGTCGCTCGGCGAGAAGCGCACCGACGTCTACGAGGCGTTCTCCTCACGCAAGCAGGCGCTGCTCGACGAGCGGGCCCGCCGTGCGGACAGGCTGGTCGACTCGGCCGAGCGGATTCTCTCGAGCGTCACCAGGCGGGTCGGCACGCTCGGTTCGGTCGACGAGATCAACACCTACTTCGCTTCCGACCCGATGGTCGCGAAGCTGCGCAGCGTCGTCGCCGAACTGCGGGACCTCGGCGACCAGGTGCGCGCCGAAGAGCTGGAAGGCCGGGTCAAGGCCGCCCGGCAGGAAGCGGGCCGCGCACTGCGCGACCGGCTCGACCTCTACGGCGAGGACGGGGAGACGATCCGCCTCGGCCGCAACACCTTCGCGGTCAACACACAGGACATCGACCTCACCCTGGTGCCGCACGACGGCGGGATGAAGTTCGCGATCACGGGGACCGACTACCGCTCGCCTGTGCGGGATTCCTCGTTCGAGGAGACGCGGCAGTATTGGGACCAGCTGCTGGTCTCGGAGTCGGCCGAGGTCTACCGCGCCGAGTACCTGGCGACGTCGATCCTGGCCGAACAGCCGGATCTGCAGGAAGCCGATCTGCTGGACGTCGTCCGGCGGGTGGCGGGGGACCGCTACGACGAGGGTTACGCGCGTGGTGTGCACGACCACGACGCCGCCGCGATCCTGTCGGTGTTGTTGCGCCTGCGATCCGGGGCCGGGCTGCTGCGTTACCCGCCCGCCGCCAGGGCCGCCGCCCAGCTGTTCTGGGCCTTCGGCGCCGATGAGGCGGCGAAGTCCGCGTGGACGACGCGCGCCGCGTCGCTCGCGCGGGTGCGGGAGGCTTTCGGTCACTCCACGGCGATCGACGCGCTGGCGCGGGAACTCACCGAGGCGGTGGGCGCGTTCGCCACGTCGTCCGGCCTGGCGCTGGACATCGAACTCGCCGGCGAGTACCTGTTCGAGGAGCTGGCCGACGCGTCGCCGGGTTTCGTCACCAGCGGTGGCGCGCGGACCCTGCTCGACAAGTTCCGGCTCGACCGCCGGACCTTCGCCGAAGACCTGCGCGCCCTCGAAGACCTCGCGGACCGTCACCAGCTCGCCGAGGCCTGGCTTCGGTCCTTTGTGGATTCGGCAGGTCTGCCTGACGACGAGCTGGCGGAGGCCGTCGCGATCGAACTGGCCGACCTGCCCCGTTACGACTCCTCGGCGGAGCTTTCGGCCACTGTGGGCGGTCTGCTCGGCGCGCATCCGCGGATCGTCAACCGGACACTGACCCTGCGGCTAGACGAGACGCTGGCCAGGACGCTGCGCTTCCGGCGCGACCGGGTGCCGGGTTTCCGGGCGTACCAGCGGCTGCGCAACGATCTGGTGACGGCCGAACGCGACAGGCTGCGGCTGAGCGAATACAAGCCGAAGGTGATGAGCGCCTTCGTGCGCAACAGGTTGCTCGACGAGGTCTATCTGCCGTTGATCGGCGACAACCTCGCCAAGCAGCTCGGCGCGACCGGCGACGCGCGGCGGACCGACCAGTCCGGTCTGCTGCTGCTCATCTCGCCGCCCGGTTACGGCAAGACGACCCTCATGGAGTACGTCGCGAGCCGCCTCGGGCTGGTGTTCGTCAAGGTGAACGGGCCGGCGCTCGGGCACGAGGTCACGTCGGTGGATCCGGCGGACGCGCCCAACGCGACGGCGCGGCAAGAGGTCGAGAAGATCTCTTTCGCGCTGGAGCAGGGCAACAACGTGCTGTTGTATCTGGACGACATCCAGCACACGTCGCCGGAACTGCTGCAGAAGTTCATCTCGCTGTGCGACGCGCAACGGCGGATGGAAGGCGTGTGGGAAGGCCGGACGCGGACCTACGACCTGCGGGGCAAGCGGTTCGCGGTCTGCATGGCGGGCAACCCGTACACCGAACAGGGCAAGCGGTTCCGGATCCCGGACATGCTCGCCAACCGCGCGGACGTGTGGAACCTCGGCGATGTGCTGTCGGGCAAGGAAGAGCTGTTCGCGCTGAGCTACATCGAGAACTCGCTCACCGCGAACACCGTCCTGGCCCCGCTGGTCTCGCGCGAACGGTCCGATGTGGACGTTCTCGTCCGGCTGGCCCGTGGCGACGGCTCGGTGCGGGCGGATCAGCTGAAGCACGCGTACTCGGCGACTGAGCTCGAGCAGATCCTCGCCGTACTGCGGAAACTGATCAAGGTCCAGCGGATCGTCCTGACGAACAACCAGGCGTACATCGCTTCGGCCGCGCAAGCGGACTCGTCCCGCGTCGAACCGCCGTTCCAGCTGCAAGGCTCGTACCGGAACATGAACAAACTCGCCGGCCGGATCGTGCCCGCGATGAACGACGCCGAACTGGAAGCGCTGATCGACGACCACTACGCCGGCGAAGCGCAGACACTCACCTCTGGCGCCGAAGCGAATCTGCTGAAACTGGCGGAACTGCGCGGACGGCTGAGCTCCTCGGAGGCGAAGCGATGGGCGGACGTGAAGGCGGCTTACCTGCGCGCGCAGGCGCTGGGCGGGGACGACGAGGACCCGATGAGCCGCGCGGTCGGCGCGATGGGCTTGCTGGCGGATCGGGTGGGGGCGGTCGAGGCGGCTATCGAACGGGCTTCGGAGCGGATGGTCGTGCGGGATGTGATGTAGGGCTTTCCCGGTGGGCGGGCTCGGTTGCTTCTCGGCGGGTTCTTGCTGGGCGTTCGGGTGGCAGATTCTGTCGGCGGCCTGCCTTTGTCACCGGAAATCGGCTATGTGATCCGGTGGCTACCTCAGTGCCGGAAATCGGCGACGGACGCCCGGTGGTGCCTATCGGCAGGTCTCGGCTGAGACCTTGTTGCCGGAAGTCGTCGACGCTGCGCGGATGCCCTCGTTGTCGAGAATCGGCGGCGCCGCCCGGCTGCTATGGCTGCCGGGCCTCCGCCGAGTGCTCGTCGTCGAAAATCGGCGATCCCGCCCCTCGTCATGAAGCCGGAAACTGTCGGTGGCCGGTCGTATGGTCGTGGGGTGGACACACATTCCGCGCCTGTGGCGCTACTGGAAAAACTCACTGAACCCGAGGTGCTGGAAGCGGTGAATGCTTCGGTCACTTCGTTGGACGACAAGGATTCCGTCGCTGTCGCGCAAGCGGCGTCGGCCGGGATCGCGCGGCTGGAAGCGGTCCGGTTCCGGGCGCTGGCGCAGCTGAACCGGCATCGCGACGGGGCGCGGAGCGTCACGCAGGAAGTCGCCTTCGCGCTGTCTCTTGTGGACAATCATGCCGGTGCGATGGTCGCCGCTGCCGACGCGTTGACCGCCCGCCTGCCCCGCACTCTGTCCCTGATGGACCTAGGAGAAGTGAGTGGCTTCGGCGCGATGAAGGTCGCCGCGGCCACCGCGTGGCTGTCGGACGAGGACGCCCGTACCGTCGATTCGCTCCTGGAGGAGCGGTTACCGGGCAGGAACCCTGATCAGATCCGGAAAGCAGCGAACCACGCGGCGAACACCGTCGACCGCGAGGGCGCCGAAGCGCGGGCCGAACGGCATCGCGAAGGCCGTCGCCTGACCTTGCGGCAAGGCGAAACGGGAGTGGCGTCGATCGAGGTCGAAGACGGACCGGTCGAGAAAGTCACCGCCGCCTACCGGCGCATCGATCGGGAAGCACGGGCGCTCAAGACCGGGGAAGAGACCCGCACCCTGGAGCAGCTACGCGCCGACGTCGCGCTCGACCTCCTGCTCGGCGGCCAAGGCGGCACCGGTGAACGCACCGAAGTGTTCCTGTACATGGATCTGTTCACCTACCTGGGCCTCAACGACGACCCGGCGGAGATGGCCGGACACGGCACAGTCCCCGCCGGACTGGCCCGGCACATCGCCACCGGCCCGAACACCGTGCTGCGCCGCATCATCACGGACCCGCTCTCCGGCCAGGTACTCGATCTCGGGCGGGGCCGGTATCGACCCACCGCCGGTTTGGACGAGTTCGTCCGGGTCCGGGACCGCGAGTGCCGAAGACCCGGCTGCCACCGTCCCGCGCAAGCATGCGACATCGATCATTCCGTGCCCTGGCAGCACGGCGGCCATACCAATGTCGACGAACTGATCGATCTCTGCCGACGTGACCACCGCCTCAAAGACGAACCCGGCTGGACCTACCACCTCGCCACCGACGGCACCCTCACCATTACCACCCCCACCGGACAGAGCTACGACAGCTCACCCCCGCCGCTTCACGTACCCCGCCCAAGGACTCCGCTCGCCGACGAGCCACCACCGTTCTGAGTCTCATTGCCGGGAATCGGCGATAGGCGGCTTTGTGCGGAGGGCTCGACTTTCACCTTCAAGGACGCTCACAGGCAAGTCTTGCTGTTAGAACCGCGTCGCCGGAAAGTGGCGACGGGCGGCCTGTGTGGAGGGCTCGGCTTTGGTTCTTCGGGGCTGTCGCCGACAAGTCGCGCCATTAGGCCAGCGTTGCCGGAAAGCGCGACGGGCACCGCGTGCGCAGGAGACTCCGCGTTGGCCTATCGAGGTTCGCCGCTGGCAAGCCTCGCCATTGGACTCGCTTTGCTGGAAAGTGGCGACGGGCGGCGTGCGAGGAGGGTGCCGCTTGGTCCTTTGAGCGGCGCTGGCAAGTCGCACCGTTAGACCGGCGTTGCCGGAAAGCGGCGACGGGCACCGCGTGCGCAAGGGCTCTGCTTCGGCCCCTTCAAAAGCCGCTGCCAAAACTCGCCATTAGGCCAGCGTCGCCAAAAAGCGGCAACAGGCGGCGAGTCCGCAAGACTCCGCTCAAACCGGGCGCAGCCATCGCCTACCCGAGCCACCCGGGGCCACTCAAGACCTCAAAGCAGCCAACTGCGCAGTCGTGAGCCGTTCCGCCAACGGGACCGCCCGATACTCCCCAGCGCGAGAATCCACCCGAACCGGGCCGGCGATGTGCGGGTGCTCTTCCGCCACCCGCAAGGCGGCCGCGGCCCGCTCGGTGGACCAGTCCAGTGCGGACGCGAGGGCAGGAAGGGAGAGTGCGCGCCCGGCGTGGAGGAGTGCGGTGAGTACGGTCAGCGCGTCACCGGCGAATACGGCGACGCGGTCGTCGTGCATGACTTCGTCGATGCGGGCGTGGAACCGGGAGAGGTCGTCCAAGCGGGCGCCCGCGGGTGTCGCGACGCCGAGGACTTCGGCGCCCTGGCGGGAGACCTTGACCCATTCCTGGTTCGAGCGGACGCTTTCGGCCCAGACTCGCTGCGGCATTTCCTCGTCGATGACGTACTGCTCACGGCGGCCGTCCCGTTCCCGCTTGAGCATCGCCTGCGCTTCGAGGTAGGCGACGGCGTTCGAGATCGAGGCCGGGCTGACCTGGAGCCGCCGGGCGAGTTCGGCGGCGGTGAGCACGCCGTCGTCGCTGACGGCCAGGCAAGCGAGGACGCGCGCGGTCATCCGGGGGAGTCCGGTCGCCACGATCATCTCGGCGAAGTCGGTTTCGAAGGCGCGTACGGCTTCCGGGTCCCGTCCGTAGCCGTTCTCGAGGACGGGGACGGCGCGCGGTCGCGGTTTGCGGCGCCGCGCGCGTTCGCCGGTCACGCGGTTCGCTTCGTCGGCGCGGTAGCCGGAACGGCCGCTGTTGCGCGCGACCTCGCGGCTGATCGTCGACGTCGGCCGCCCGAGCCGCCGGGCGATCTCGGCGTAACCGAGACCGTCCTTGAGCCAGGTCGCGATCAGCCGGCGGTCCTCCTGGGTCAGCCTGCCGCCCGGCATGGGCACCTCCTGTGCGTTCACGCGCAGATCATTGCAACGAGACGTTGCATTCACCGCCACGACCGTTGCAACGATTTCCCGAAATCTACCAGCAGCAACAGTAAAAATGCCAGTCCGTAGCTTTGAGTAAAACGTAAATGCAACGTAGCCTTTGGGTATCGGTAAAAACTGGGAGGAACAGCAATGACCACCTCGATCCCTCATCTCACCGAGATACCCCTCGAACGACCGAAGGGCTGCCCGTTCGACCCGCCCGCCGAGCTCGGCACGCTGCGCGACGAGCACCCGCTCGTCCGGCTGACGTTCCCCGACGGCCACGAAGGCTGGCTCGCGACGGGGCACGCGATCGCCCGGGCCGTCCTCGCGGATCCGCGGTTCAGTGCCCGGCAGGAGCTGATGCACTCGCCGCTGCCGGGCGCGGCCGCGATGGTGGAGATGCCACCGGCGGCCCCGGGGATGTTCATCAGGATGGACGGTGCGGAGCACGCGCGGTACCGCAAGCTGCTCACCGGCAAGTTCACCGTCCGCCGAATGCGGCTGCTCTCCGAACGAGTGGAGCAGGTGACCACCGAGTATCTCGACGCGATGGAACGGCAAGGTACGTCAGCAGACCTGGTGACGGCCTTCGCGCAGCCCATTCCGGCGCTGATGATCTGCGAGCTGCTCGGCGTCCCCTACGAAGACCACGAGTTCTTCCGCCGCAACGTCCTGCCGCTGAACCTGCCGGACGCTCCGGCCGAGGAGCAGGAAGCCGCCATCAACGCGCTGGGGGAGTACCTCTACAAACTCATCTTGGCGAAACGGGCCGAGCCGACCGACGACATCCTCGGCGAACTGACGACCACGGAACTCACCGACGAGGAGCTCACCAGTATCGCGTTCCTCTTGCTGGGAGCCGGTTTGGACACCACGGCCAATATGCTCGCGCTGGGCACTTTCGCCTTGCTGCAGCATCCGGACCAGCTCGCGGTCTTGCGCGAAGAACCGGAGCGTATCGACGGCGCGATCGAGGAACTGCTGCGCTACTTGACGATCGCGCACACCGGTGCGCGCACCGCGCTCGAAGACGTCGAGATCGGCGGCCGGCTCGTCAAAGCGGGGGAGGCGGTCGCGCTGTCGGGCATGGCGGCCAACCGTGATCCGCTGAAATTCCCGGATCCCGACCGGCTCGACGTCCGCCGGAACGCCGCCGGGCACGCCTCCTTCGGGCACGGGGTCCACCAGTGCCTCGGTCAGCAGCTCGCGCGGGTCCAGATGAAGGTCGCCTTCACCGGGCTGCTCGCCAGGTTCCCGAAGCTGCGACTGGCCGTTCCGGCCGAAGAGATCCCGATGCGGACGGATTCCGACATCTACGGGGTGTACGCGCTCCCGGTGGCGTGGGACTGATCGCGATGAAACTCGAAGTGGACCGGGAACGCTGTGTGGGCGCCGGAATGTGCGTGCTGACCGCGCCCGATGTGTTCGCACAGGACGATGAAGACGGCCGTGTCCGGTTGCTGGACCGGGACCCGGCGGAGATCGGCGACGCCGTGCAGTTGTGTCCGGCGGCGGCGATCACGGCGAGCGAATGACCGGCCAGGGGGTGCCGGGCGGGCACCCCCTGGCGCGGGATTAGCCGATTTCCGCGAGGACCTTGCCCGCGTCGGCGCTCTGCACCGCGGTGCCGGCGTAGAGCTGCTGGACCCTGGCCTTCTCCTGGGCGTTGGGGTTCACGTTGGTGCAGCTGACGCCACCGGTCGAGCCGGACATCAGCGACGAGCACGGGCCGGGCTTCACATCGGGCAGGCCGAGGCTGTGCCCGAGTTCGTGGGAAGCGATCCGGGGCGTGTGATAGCCCTGCTGGACGGCCTGCCTGCCCATCCACACGGTGACCGTGCCGCCGGGGCGGACCGGGCCGAGCGTGGCGCGCGGCCAGCCGTTGTCGGCGATGACCCGGATGTTGACCCGCTGCCCCGGCGTCGCCTTCACGATACGGACGTTGGTGACGTTGGTGTTCCAGACGTTGACGCCGGCGGCCACCGCTTCCTTGAACTCCGCGGCCTGGCTGTCGTCGTAGGTCAGGGTGGTCGCCATGATCTCGGCGGCACCGGCGGAGGGGGCCGAGAGCACCGAGATGGAGAGCGCGGCGCCGGTGAGCACCGCGGCGAAGGTACGTCGAAGCACGTTGAACTCCTCGCGTTTAAGGCGTGCTGGAATTTCGGAGCAGTGTCGACACTGAACCTTTCGAGGCGGTCGGGGTACCCGCCGATAGTCGCCTGTCGTTAACCATGATCTTGACGCGACCGGAAGACTGTGCCGTTATGACGACGGCGCGTTTCACTGGACACGAAGAACCGATCCTCGCGGTCGCGGTGAAGGGAAACCGCCTGGTCACCGGCGGTGCGGACCGGACCGTGCGGGTCTGGGACCTGGAGACCGGAGAGCAGCGTTTCGCGCTGAGCGGCCACGATCGGCCGGTGCTGGCGGTGGGGATTTCGGGGCAGTACGTGGTCGGTTGCGATGGGGCGACGGTGCGGCGCTGGCGGATCACCGGTACCGGCGCGCATCCCCCGGAGGTCCAGACCACCAGGCGGACCGTGGCGGTCGCGGTGGCGAAGGACTTCGCCGTGTCCGGCGCGGGAAGCACTGTCGAGGTCCGGAGGCTGGACGGCACGACGGTACGGGCTCTGCGCACCGGCGGCCCGGAGGTGGAGTCGGTCGCGGTGACCCCGGACGGCCGGGTGGTCGTCGCCGGGGACGACGCCGGTGGCGTGCGGTTGTGGGACGGGGAAATCGTTTCCCACTACCGGTTCGGCGGCGCGGGCGCGGTCCACGTGGTCGCGATCTCGGAGGACGGCCAGCAGGTGCTGTCCGCCGAAGGGGAGGTGGTCCGGTTGTGGGGGCGCAAGGGCGATCCGGCCCTCGTCTTCCCCGGGCATACCGGCGTGGTGCGGGCGCTGGCCTTCGGCGCGGACGGCAGGTTGGTGCTATCCGGCGGTTCCGACGGCGAGGTCCGCGTCCGCGAGATCGACGACCCGCGCGACTACACGCTCCTCAAGGGACATCAGGGGAACGTCCGGGCGATCGTCTGCACCGCGGGCAACGAGAAGATCGTCACCGTCGGGGACGACCGCACGATCCGGGTGTGGGACCGCTTCGGCAACCAGATCGACGGCACCGGCTTCGTCGAGCCCAAACCGGGCCGGGCGCGGCCGCGGATCACGCCCGACGTCGAAAGTCCGGTCGACCTGATCGGTTTCCACGACGACGTGCGCACCCTCGCCGCGGTCATCGCCGACCGTGAGACCAGCCCGCCGCTGTGCGTCGCGCTGCTGGGCCCGTGGGGCTCCGGCAAGTCGAGTTTCGTCCGGCAGGTGACCGACCGGGTGGCCGAACTGGCGCGCCGGTCCCGCGGCGCCGCCGCCAACAGCGTGTTCACCGGTGAGATCCGGCAGATCCGGTTCAACGCCTGGCAGTACCACGACGACCATCTGTGGGTCGGGCTCGTGGACCACCTGTTCCGCAACCTCGGCGCGCCCGAGACGCACGCGGACTCCGGCGAGGTCCGCGCCGAACGCGAGGAGCTGCGCAATCGGCTCGCGGGACTGAAGGCGGTCAAGGCGGATTCCCCGCACACCTGGCGCTGGCGGCTGCTGGTGTCCGGGGTGGACCGGGCCGAACGCCGTCGGCGAAGGCTCGCCGTCGCGGGATACGCGGTGCTGGGCGTGCTCGGTGTCGCCGCGGCGATCACCGGCTGGGCGTTGTGGCACAACGCTATCCTCGCCGCGGCGGGCGCCGTCGTCGCGCTCGGTGCCGTGCTGACCCCGGCGCTCACCACCGCCAGGGCGGCCCTCGCGCCGGTGAAGTCCACTTTGGACAAGCTGCGGCACGACGTGGACAAACGCGCGGAACGGTTCGAGACCGAGGTCCGGGAGACCGAGGAACGGCTCCGGCGGCTCGACGCGGCGAGCAGGCTCGGCGATCTGATCGAAGAGGCGAAAACCGGGAGATACGGGGACTACCAAGGGGTTTTCGCCCGGGTCCGCGAAGACCTCGCGAACCTGAGCGCCGATCTGGTGGACGCCAGGGAGGAGTGGCTGCGGGCGGGCGGCACGGGCAAGCCGCCGCTGGAACGGATCGTGCTCTATATCGACGATCTCGACCGCTGCCCGCCGTCGAAGGTGATCGAAGTACTGGCCGCGGTGCATCTACTGCTGGCGCTGCCCGCGTTCGTCGTGGTGGTCGCGGTCGACCCGCGGTGGCTGCGGCGCTGCCTCGACCTGCACCACGAAGAACTGTTCGGCACGGGGGAGGCGCGACGGGCGGAGTACCTCGACAAGATCTTCCAGATCGTGTTCGCCTTGCGCCCCATGGGAAGCGCGGCGGACGAGCTGATCGACGCGCTGATGCCGATCGAGGAACGGGAACCGGAGCCGTCCGAGCCCGAAGAATGGCCGAAGGACGGGAGCACCCCCGAACCCGGCGAAACGAGGGAGGTCGTCGTCCAGGAAACGGCCCCGCCGACGTTCTACAACATGCGGCCGGACCGGCTGCGGCTCACCGAGGTCGAACGCACTTTCGTCCACGTGCTGCGGAAAAGGCTGAACACGCCGCGCGAGATCCGGAAGCTGGTCAACCTCTACCGGCTCGTGCGCATCGGCATCCCGGACGCGGAACTGGCGCGGTTCGTCGGCGGCCCCTACCGCGCGGTGCTCGTCCTGCTGACCCTGCTGGTCGCCGATCCGGACGCCGCGCGCGCGACGTTCGTCGCCCTCGCGGCCGGAGAATCGTTACGAGAGGCCTTTCCACCTGAATGGCGGCTAGACGCCGAATCCTTCGATGATCTAAAGGTCTATCGGAATTGGGTGGGCACTCTCGCCCGCTTCAGTTTCGAAACCTACGATCTCGTGACCGAGGAGACGGAACCGGGAACCACGTTGTAGCTACACTTGCCCGCTACGACGGCTAGGGGGCGGCGCATGCGGAGATCAAGCTGGCTTTCGCTCGTCTTCGGCGCGCTCGTCGGGACGCTCGTGATCGTCCTGCTCGCCACCACGGTCACCCCGCCCTCGAACGCGACCAGGGCCGACTGCGTCCGCCTGGTCACCAGTTCCTCCACGGAGAAGGGCGACCTGATCGCCGAACTGGCCGAGCGGTACAACAACACCGGCCGGACGTTCGACGGCGGCCGGTGCGCGAAGGTCGAGGCGTACAAGAAGACCTCGGGTGCCACGCTCGACCTCATCGCCGACGGCTGGAACGACATCGACGAACGCCAGCCCGAGCCCCAGGTCTGGATGCCCAGTTCGTCGCTCTGGCTCGATCTGCTGCGCCAGAGCGGAAAGGGCGAGCGGATCAGGACCGGGCCGAAGACCTCCCTCGCGACCAGCCCGATGGTGATCGCGATGCCGGAACCGATGGCCAAGGCCATGGGCTGGCCGGGAAGGACCCTCGGCTGGGGTGACGTCCTGGAGGTGAACCGGAACGGTGGCTGGGCCTCGAAGGGGGCGGCGTACGCCCAGTGGGGCAACTTCACGCTCGGCAAGGACAACCCGCGGCGGTCGACGTCCGGGCTCGCCGCGACCATCGCGACCTACTTCGCGGCGACGGGCGGCGACTACGGCAAGATCGGGACCGCGGAGACCGTGCAGTTCGTCCGCGGGATCGAGGCGTCGGTCGCCTACTACAGCGACGATTCGGTGGCCTTCCTGAAGACGCTGTACGAAGAGGACCGCAAGAAGCCGACGCCCTACATCAGCGCGATGGCGATGCAGGAGCAGATGGTCTACCTCTACAACCGCGGCGTGCCGACCGGGGATCCGGCGCAGCTGAAGGGAAACCCCGTCGCGCCGCTGCGCCCGCTGGTCGCCGTCCACCCCAGGGAAGGGACGATGCTGATCGACCATCCCTTCCTGACCACCGCGAACGCGTCACCGGAGCAGCAGGCGGCGGCCAAGGACTTCTACGACTTCCTCCTGGAGACCGAGCAGCAGAAACGGTTCCGTGATCTCGGGTTCCGGGAGCCCGGCGGTAGCGGAAACCCGGAGCTGGCCAAGGTCGTGGGCACGCAGGAGACCCAGGAACCCCCGAAGATCGGCGTCCCGACCGGCGAGCAGATCCAGAAGATGCTCGACGGCTGGGAGTACACGCAGCGGCGCGGCCGGATCCTGCTGGTGCTGGACCTGTCCGGCTCGATGAACGAACCGTTCGACAAGAACCGCAAGGACAAGCCGTACTCCGAGAGCCGGATCGCCCTGCTGAAACCCGCGATCCGGAAACAGCTCGAGTACCTGCATCCCGAAGACGAGGTCGGGCTGTGGACGTTCTCCGACGGGTATGAGGAAAAGATGCCGATCGGCAAGGTGAAGAACGTCCGCGGCCCGATGCTCGACCTGGTCGAAAACCTGACCCCGAAAGGCGATACGGCGCTGTACCAGACCGTGATGGCCGCGAACGACAAGATGCGGCGGGAGTTCGACCCGAACCTGATCAACGCCGTCGTCTTCCTGACCGACGGCGAGAACACCGAGGCCGGGACGAAGGAGCAGGTGCTGCAGAACGTCGACGCCGAGCGGCTGGACAACTCCGTCCGCATCTTCACCATGGCCTACGGCGCGCAGGCCGACAGCCGGGTCCTCGACGAGATCGCGCAGAAGTCCAAGGCCCGCAGCTACCAGGCCGTCGACCCGCACGGCATCGACAAGATGTTCGTCAACGTCTTCAGCAACTTCTGACATGGCCGATCACGACAACCGCCCGTTCCACGTCGTCGCGGTGGTGCTGGGCCTGATCGCCGGGATGATCGGCCGCGCGGTGACCTATCCGCATCCGCAGGCCTGGCTCTTCGGCGGCGTCGCCGTCCTGGCCGTGCTGATTCCGGCCGAGACCGCGTTCTTCGTGCTGAACGGCAGGCGGCGGAGGCCGGCGCGGGAGAAGAAGCGTGCGCCGCAACCCACTCCCTACGACCACTTCAGCCTGCTCGGCCGGGCGCTGACCGCCATCGAAACGGTGCGGCCGGGCGAGACGGAGCTTTCCGGAGCCTTCCGCCGGGCGGTGGCCCGGCTCGAAGAACACAAGAACCGGAACACTCCCGAAGTCGTCGAACTGCGGGTGACGGTGAAGCAGACCACCGACCGGCTGGAACGACACGCGGGGGACGAGAACCCTGATCCGGTGATGCTCGTCGAACGGATGGGGCTGTACCGGGAAACGCTCGAAGAGGCTCTCCGGGCGGTCGAACCGGGTTGAGTGTTCGGTGCCGAACAGACTACGGCCGTGCGTCATGCTGATCTGACAGCATGCCGTTGATCGGGCGCCGGGTTGTCGAGGGCGTGGAACATGTGGTCGTACCGGTGGAGCACCGGTTCAGCCTGGAGGAGGCCGTGCTGGCGGTGATGGCCGCCAAGAGCACCGTGCGGCCCGCTCCGGGAGTCAAGGTCGCTCCGCTGAAGGTGTCGGAGGTACGGTCAGCGCTGCTCTATGCGGCGAAACACGCCGACAGACGACACCAGATCGTGGACAGCTATTTCGTCGAGGCCGAAGACGGACCGTTGCACCGGTTGGCCGAGTGGATCAGATCGGAGCTGATCCGGCTGGGCATCTTCACCACCCACGACGGTTCCGCCGCCGGATCGGGTGGCCGATTCGGTTACTCTCCGCGATAGGTGTTCACGACTGCCTGGGAGGGTGTTTCGTGGGTTTGGGCCAGGAGGCCGCCGAAGAAAGAGAACGTCCGTTCCTGGAGCGACTGGACGAACCCGTCCGCGCCCGGTTGCTGGAAATGGGCACCCCGCAGACCTACGAGGGACGGCAGGCGCTCATGCGGGCGGGCGAACCCGGCGACTTCGTCATGCTGCTGCGGCACGGCTACGTGAAGGTGACCAGCGCCGACCGGATGGGCGCGACGGTCATCCTCGACGTCGGGGTCCCTGGAGATCTGCACGGCGAGATCGCGGTGATCGCGGGCGGCATTCGGATGGCCGACGTCGTCGCCATCGAAGAAGTGCACGTCCGGCGTATCGCGGCGAGCGAGTTCAACCGGTTCCTGCTGGAGCATCCGGCGGCGATGCGGGAGGTGCTCGTCAGCGTCGCCCGCAGGTTCGTGCTCGCCCAGCGGCAGCGGACCCAGTCCTGGAAACCGCAGGCGGTGGCCAGGGTCGCGACCAGGTTGGACTATCTCGTCGACGTCTGTGGCATCCGGACACCCGCCGGCTGGCGCATCGGGATCCCGTTGAGCCAGGACGAACTCGCGCAGTTCATCCCGATGGGCCGGACCATGGTCGCGCAGGCACTGGACAAACTCCGGAAGGCGGGAGTGGTGGCCAGTTCGCGCCGGGCGATCACCGTCATCGATCGCGAGGCATTGCGGGTGGTCACGGAAAAAGGTGTGACTTAGCTCACTGGCGTTGATCGACGCGGGGTCACGTTTTGTTCGGTTCCGAACAGAACTTCCGGTGAGGAGTGGGAACACTGCTCCCTGTCGCCAGTTTTCACCGATCAGGGGAGGGGTCGCAGAGATGCAGGTGCTGACCTCAGGCCATTACAACGCGCACACCCACGCCGTCCTGTCCGTCGACATCGTCGGTTCGTCCAAGGCCAGCGACGACCTGTTGGACCCGATGAAGACCGAGATGGAAACGCTGGTTTCCCGCTCGTTCACCGCGGTCGGGCTCGCGCCGGGGGAAGCGCGCCACTTCCGGGAGACCGGGGACGGGCTGATGGTCGCGTATCCGGACCACGCCGTCGGCCAGCTCTGCGAGGTCGTGTTCCACCTGGACCATCTCCTCCGGACCCGCAACCGCTACGCCCGGGTCCCGATGCGGGCGCGCGTGGCGGTCCACATGGGACCGATGGCGGACAACCACCGCTACCACCGCACGTACATCACGCTGACCCGGTTGCTGTGCGCCTCCACCTTCAACGACGCCGTGGGCTACTGGTGCCGTTCGGATCCGACGGGCGACAAGTTCGGCGCCGGGATGATCGTCTCGCAATCCGTGTGGCGCAACGTGGTCGAGCCGTTCGGGGTCGCGCTGGTCCCGCCGGCCCGCTGCGCCAGGATCAGCGTCACGACACCGGATTTCGCGGACAGCGCGTGGATCCATCTGCCGGGCTTGGACGCGGAAGCGGTCCTCGCCGAACTGAACCCCGCTGTCGCGGTGCCGCTCGTGTTCGACCGGGTGAGCCGGTTGTCCACGACGGCCTGACCCAGACCGGGCGGTCCGGTTTCCAGGGAGGGAAAACCGTATCGCTCGCCGGTTCCCGGCCCGGTACCCCTACGCCGGGCCGGGAACCGGACCCTCGGCGCGGGGGTGAGGGCGCGGGTCATCCCCGCCGCGCCCTCTCGCGGAGACCTCGTGAGTGGTAAGGACGGTTAGAACCGTCCTTACCACTCACGAGACGGGACCACACGCGGCTCGCTACTGTCGGCACCTCTTGCCGCTGTTGACGCACTTCACCAGCTGGTTCATCAGCCGCTGCGACATGACGTTCGCGAAGTCGTCGTGATCGGAGCGGGGATCGTGCTTCTCCTGCGCGAACGCGTCGACCGCGTACTGCCCGGCCGCTTGGATCTCCGGCGGGATGTTGTACACGAGCGTGATCCGCAGCTGCGGCACGTTCTTGAAGCCGCGCGGGCATTTCCCGTTGCGGTCGGAGAACACGATATGCGTGCGGTGGTTGGCGCTGTCGGTGTTCTTCCCGTCCCAGCAGTTCGGGAACGAGTGGATACGCGTGACCTTGCTGCCCCGGGGGCAGATCGGGTACAGCTCGGTGAGCCGGTCTTCGAAGCCGGTGCAGGTCCAGCTGGGCCGCGCGTTGGCCGGGCCGTTGGTGCTCTGCTTGGCGTCGCCGTAGAGCACACGCAGGAATTTCGGCATCGCGACGACCCGGCGGGCGCCGCCGCTGGTGAAGGTCAGGTCCACCTTCTCGGCGCGCTGGATCTCGCCTTCGTTGTCGCCGATCTCGTTGTTGTCGTCCGCACCGGGCAGGTCGGCGGCCTTGCCGTCGGACTTCTTCTTTTCGGCGTCGCCCGCGGCGTTGACGTTGCTGTTGTCGCCACCGTTGTCGAGGCCGCCCTCGCCGTTCTGCTTCACCGCGCAGCCGGCCAGCTGGTCTTCGTTCTTCGCGACCGGTTTGCCTGCTTGCCGCAGGGTGTCGGCGATCTTCTCGATCGACGGCTTCCGCTTGTTCTTCAGTTCATCGAGCACCTGGCCCGCTTGTTTTCCTTGCGCCAGCTGGTTGTCCGCGTTCTCGGACTCCTGGTCGAGCTTGTCGAGGTTCTCGTCCACCGCGGGCATGGCCTGGTCGGGGACCTCACTGAGTTCACTGAGCTCGCTGGCGACGTCGGGGCAGTCCACTTGGGCGGCCGCCTCGTCCTTGGCCGCGTTCGCGCGGTCGGCGGCGAGTTTCTCCTCGTTCGCCGCCTCGTTCTCTTCCTCTTCTTCGGTGTTGATCCGGATGACCGGCCAGAAATAGGCCGACTTGTCCCCGTTCTTGCACGTGGTGCCCGCGCGCAGCAGGCTCTTGTTGTTCGAATCCGCGTTGGTCGACAGGTTTCCGACGTAGTCGTGCAGATGCTCGGCTCCATTGCGGACACCGGGCTGCGCGATGAAGTTGTCGCCGTTGAAGTGGCCGTTCTCGTTGCGGCCGCAGTCCACGGTGAACGTCCCTCGCGCGCCTCGTTTCGCGAGGTCGAGGTTGACGTTGTTGCCGCGGGGGACCTTCGTGATGTCGATGAAGAAAGACTTGTCCGCGCCGTCGGCCCTGGCGGCGTCGGGGGTTCCGGTCGTGTTGATCACGACGATCCCGCCGACGGCTAGGGCGAGGGCGATGGCGCCCGTGGCGACCTTGGTACGGCGTGCCATGCGATGGCGGCCGGCGGTTCTTTGGTTACGGGGCATGAACTTGTTCACCTCGTTCGGTGTCGTTGCGCGGAGCCCGGGGGATGCGGCGCCGGCAGCACCGGCGTCACTGACTCCGCGTTGGCTGAAACGGCCCCGACGGGTGCCCGGTTCAAAACGCGACCTCGCCGTTATGCTTTCGTTATCTTGCGACGGCGGTGGTAGGCGAGTCCCAGAACGATGGTGATCGGCCCCCACAAGGCGAGCGGGGCGCTGCAGATCGAGGCCAGCGTTTCCCAGCCTTCGTGGACGTAGGCGGCGTTTTCGGCGACGCCGAACACGGTGAGCCGGCGGCCGTCACCGAGGGGGATCGAGCTGAAGAGCGCGGTGAGGATCAAGCCTCCGGCCACGGCGGGAACGACCGCCGCCATTGGCCGGACGGATTTGCCGCCGAGGACCGGGATCCATCGGGGCACCACCTCGCCCCAGCCTCGGACCAGCCCGATGGCCAGGATCGCGATCACTTCGGAAAGCACGCTGAGTGTGAGGACGTACGGAATGCTCACCCAGTAGTCCGGCATCTCGCGATCGTGGATCTGCCCCATTTCGAAATGCACCGCGAAGGGCAGCCGCCACAGACACGAAGGCAGCAGGAGCCAGGGGAGTGCGTAGGCCAGGCGCATCGCCCAGCGGGGAACCGGCCGCTCGGTGTCGCTGACGGCCGGGGGACGGTGCAGGATCTTCATGAAACCGATCCTGTCGCCGTGTGGCGCCGGAAAGATCACTCGCGCGGACAAGTGCCCTCCTTCCGGAGAGGGAGAAGGCCCGGCCTCGGGGCAGTCGAGGCCGGGCCGGTTTCCCACTGGTCAGGCGTCCACCTTGTCCTTGGGCTCCGCCTCGGTGGCGGTGGGACGGGCAGGCAGGAAACGCTTGATCAACGGGAAGAACAGGATCACCAGGATGATCACGTAGACCACGATCGCGAACGGGGTGTTGACCAGTCCGGTCATCTCGCCGTCACTGAGCTGCAGCGCGCGCCGCATCTGCTGTTCGGCGGCCGGGCCGAGGATGACGCCGATGATCGCCGGCAGCACCGGCAACCCGTAGCGGCGCATCGCGAACCCGATCAGGCCGATCACGAACATCACCAGCAGGTCGAAGATGTCCGCGTTGACCGCGTACGCGCCGACACTGGCGAAGAACAGGATGCCCGCGTAGAGGTACGGCCGCGGGATCCGCAGGAGCTTCGCCCACAGCGGCGCCAGTGGCAGGTTCAGCACCAGCAGCAGCGTCAGTCCGACGAACAGCGAGGCGATCAGGCCCCACACCAGCGAAGACTCCCGCTCGAACAGCAGCGGTCCCGGCTGGATGCCGTACTGCTGGAACGCCGCCAGCATCACGGCCGCGACCGCGGTGGTCGGCAGGCCGAGCGTCAGCATCGAGACCAGCGTCCCGGCGGCGGAAGCAGACGC
Source organism: Amycolatopsis sp. NPDC043887 (assembly GCF_056435665.1). Classification (NCBI taxonomy): domain Bacteria; kingdom Bacillati; phylum Actinomycetota; class Actinomycetes; order Pseudonocardiales; family Pseudonocardiaceae; genus Amycolatopsis; species Amycolatopsis sp. NPDC043887. The sequence goes on along the minus strand of NZ_JBWKEB010000015.1, from coordinate 68,271 downwards.
CGTCGCTTCCGGGCCCGCGACCCCTTCGATGGCGCCCTTGCCGAACTCGTCCTTGTGCTTCGAGAGCCGCTTTTCCGTGACGTAGGAGAGGAAAGTCGGGATCTCGGCGCCACCGGCGGGCACCGCGCCGAACGGGAACCCGATGACCGGACCGCGCAGCCACGGCTTCCACGTCCGCTTCAGATCGGCACGCGAAAGCCAGGGCCTGCCGACCGGGATCGGTTTGAACGCGTTGCGCCGCAGGTGTGCGGCGACCCAGAGCGACTCGCCGACCGCGAACAGCGCGACCGCCACGATCACGACGTCGATCCCGTCGGCGAGATGCAGTGAGCCGAAGGTCAGCCGCTGCTGTCCGGTCATCTCGTCCAGGCCGACCAGCCCGATGGTGAGCCCGATCAGCAGCGACGCCACGCCGCGGATCCGGGAACTGCCCAGCACCGAGGTGACCGCGATGAACGCCAGCACCATGATCGCGAACAGATCCGGCGCGCCGATGTCGACGGCGTGTTTCGCGATCACCGGGGCCAGCACGACCAGCGCGATCGTGCCGAGGATACCGCCGACGAAATGCCCGATCGCGGCCGCCGCAAGCGCTTGCGCGCCGCGTCCCTTGCGAGCCATCGGGTTGCCGTCGATGGCCGCGACCACCGCGGCGCTCTCACCCGGCGTGTTCAGCAGGATCGACGTCGTCGAACCGCCGAACATCCCGCCGTAGTAGATGCCGGCGAACATGATGAACGCGCCGGTGGGCTCCAGCCCGTAGGTCACCGGGAGCAGCAGCGCCACCGCCATGGCCGGGCCGATACCCGGCAGGACACCGATCGCGGTGCCCAGCAGTACCCCGATCGCCGCCATCGCGATATGGGTCGGGGTCAGCGCGGTGCCGAAGCCGTCGATGAGTTGCTGGAACATCAGAACACCTCCATCAACGGGCCACCGGGGAGCGGGACTCCGAGCAGGTTGTTGAAGACCAGGAAGGTCACGACGGACATGCCCGCCGCGATCAGCGGGTCACGCACCAGGTTGCGGCTGCCGAGCGCGTACGCCGCGCCCCAGAACAGGATCGCGCCCGAGATCGGGAAACCGACCAGGCCGATCAGCGCCGCGTTGGCGAGGAAGGCGCCGCACAGCAGCAGCACCGTGCGCAGATCGGCGGGCGCGGTCAGGTCGATGTCCTCGCCGCCCTCGGCCTCGCCCTTGCCGCCGCGCAGCACGTCGCGCGCCAGCAGCACGGCGACGAGCAGCAGCAGCGAGCCGACCAGGATCGGCACCGCCTTCGGTCCCACCGGGCCGCGCTGGGCGAAGTCGGTGGGAATGCTCAGCGCGTCGGTGAGCACCAGGACACCGAGCACCACGAGCCCGACGCTCACCCCGAGTTCGGAGCGCTCCTTCAGCCACGTGGTCGTCATGCCAGACCCAGCTCTTTCAGCACCGTTGCCACTCGAGTGTTCTCCTCTTCGAGAAACGAACCGAACTGCTCACCTGGCGCGAACGCGCCGGTCCATCCGTTGCGCTGCAAGGCTTCCTGCCATTGCGGCGTCTTCTGCAATCGCTCGAACAGGCTCACCAGCTTCGCGCGGTCCGATTCGGTGATGCCGGGCGGCGCGACGATGCCGCGCCAGTTGGTGAACTTGACGTCCACACCGGACTCGGCAAGCGTCGGCGCGTCGATTCCGGGGATCCGGTTCCCACTGGTCACCGCCAGGACCCGGAGCGTGCCCGCCGCGATCTGGTCGCGGTACTCGCCGACCCCCGAGACGCCGAACGCGACCTTGCCGCCGAGGACCGACGCGAGCAGTTCACCGCCTCCGTCGAACTGGACGTAGTTGACCGCCTTGGGCGCGAGCCCGACGGCCTTCGCCATCAGCATCGGCGCCAGGTGGTCCGGGCCGCCGGGCGACGAACCGCCGCCGACCTGTACCGCGCCGGGGTCCTTCTTCCAAGCCTCGATCAGCTGACCGATGTTCTGGTACGGCGAGTCCTTGCCGACCACGACGATGTCCGACTCTTCGATCAGCTTCGCCACCGGCGTGGTGTCGAGCAGCGAAGACGGCGACTTGTTCGTGAACACGCTGCCGACGACGCCAAGGCCCATCGACATGACGAGTTTGCCGTTGCCGCGTTCGGCCACCGTGCGGCCGAGGCCGACCGTGCCGCCGGCACCGGGGAGATTGAAGACCTCCGCGTTGCCGAGCAGGTCGGCGTCTTCCATCGCCTTGGTCGCCGTGCGCGCCGTGATGTCGTAACCGCCGCCGGGCGCGTTGGGCACGAGCACCCGCAACGACCGGATCTGCGAGCCCTCGTCGGCCTCGCCGCCCGGGGTGAGCAACGGTGGCACCAGCAAAACGGCGACGAGCGCCGCCGCGATGGCCAACCAGCTACTGGGCTTCACTGTGATCCCCGCCTCTCTGCCGCGTGGTTGGACATGTTGCACTCGTGTAAACAGAGATGTCTCGCTTAGACGCCTAAGGTTTCTTTTGTTCTTTGTGGTCACGCGGAGGTGGCGATGGGTGCTCGGGGTTCCTTGGCCCGCCAGCTCCTCGTGTGGCAACTCGTAGTCGTCACCTGCCTACTGTGCGCGGTGGGCGTGCTGGCCGTCGTCCAGGCGGGGAACAACTTCCGCACGACCGAGGGACGCCGGGCACTTTCGGTCGCGGAGAGTGTCGCCGCGCAGGGGGTCGTGGGCGACCTCGAGAACGGCCCGTTCGAATTGAACGCGCCCGCGGAGACCGCGCGAAGCCTCTCCGGGGTGGATTTCGTGGTCATCGCGAGCGCCGACCGCTCCGTGCTCGCGTCACCTGATCCGGGTCAGGTGCGGACGCTGCTCGACATCGGAGAGAGCACTGTCCTCTCTGGACGGTCCTGGGTCGGTGAACTCGACGGTTCGATCGTGGCGCACGTACCGGTGCTCGACGAAAAGGGCGGCAAGGTGATCCGCATGGTCGCGGCGGGTTCTAAATCGCCCGGGTTCTTCGCCGGCGTGCTCGACTCGCCGGACAACGCGCTGCGGGTGCTGGGGGTCGCGCTGGTGATCGGGGTGAGCGGTTCGCTGCTGCTCGCGCGGCGCGTGAAGAACCAGACGCTCGGCCTGGAGCCGCACGAGATCACCGCGCTGGTCGAGAACCGGGAGGCGCTCCTGCACGGCATCAAGGAGGGCGTCGTCGGCCTGGACCCGCAGCACCGGATCACCCTGGTGAACGATCAGGCCCGCGAACTGCTGGCGCTGCCGGAGGACGCCGTCGGCAGGTCGGTCGAGGACCTCGACCTCAACGAGCGGATCCGCGACCTGCTCACCGGCCGCGCGACCGGCGCCGACCAGATCGTGTTGCGGCAAGGGAAGGTGCTGACGCTGAACCGGATGCCGATCGACGTGCGAGGAGCCGTGGTCACGCTGCGGGACCGGACCGATCTGATGACGCTGCGGGACGAACTCGACGCCAGCAGGCACGCGACCGACACGTTGCGGGCGCAGGCGCACGAGTTCAGCAACCGGCTGCACACCATCTCCGGGCTGCTGGAACTCGGGGAATACGAAGAGGTTCGCGGCTACGTCAGCCGGATCAGTTCGGCGCAGGGGGAGTGGCGCGCGGAGGTCGGCTCACGGGTCGGCGATCCGGCGGTGGCGGCGTTGCTGATCGCGAAGGCGTCACTCGCCGCGGAACGCGGGGTCGGGCTGCGCATGGCCCCGGACAGCGAACTGGACCGCGTCGAGGACGCCCTTTCCACGGATCTGGTGACAGTGCTGGGAAATCTCGTCGACAACGCCTTGGACGCGCTGAGTTTGAACAAGCAGGGCGGGGAGCAGGGCTGGATCGAGGTCGGGGTGTGGCAGGAGGAGGACGAAGTGCGCGTGGAGGTCCGTGACTCCGGACCGGGGGTCGCCCCGGAGATCGCGGAAGAAGTGTTCGAGCACGGGTTCACCACGAAGGCCGCCGCGCACGGCCAGCGCGGGCTCGGGCTAGCGCTGATCCGGCAGGCGTGCGTGCGGCGGGGCGGTTCCGTCGAGGTGCACAACTCCGGCGGCGCGGTGTTCACGGCGAGGTTGCCGCGATGATCAAGGTGCTCGTCGTCGACGACGATTTCATGGTCGCTAAAGTCCACAGTGGATACGTCACGCGGACGGAGGGGTTCGCCGTGGTCGGGGTCGCGCACACCGGTGCCGACGCGCTCCGCCTGGCGCGGGAACTGAAACCGGATCTGGTGCTGCTCGACGTCTATCTTCCCGATCTCGACGGGCTTTCGGTGCTGCGGGAACTGCGCGCGACCGAGGACGTCGACGTCATCCTCATCACCGCCGCGACCGACGTGGAAACCGTGCGGCAGGCGATGCGGGGCGGCGTCCTGCACTATCTGATCAAGCCGTTCGAGTACGCGTCACTGCGCGATCAGCTCACCCATTTCGCGTCGTTGCACCAGCGGCTGGACCGGCTGGCCGAGGCCGGGCAGGCCGACGTCGATCAGGTCTTCGGCGCGCGGCCGAGCGCGAAACCCGTGCTGCCCAAGGGACTCACCGTCCAGACCGCGCGGTTGGTGGAAACCGCGCTGAGGGGCGCGGCCGGCGGGATGTCCGCGAGCGAATGCGCCGAGGCGACCGGCGTGGCGCGGGTGAGCGCGCGCCGGTACCTGGAGCATTTCGTGGCGACCGGAAAGGCCGAGGTGACCCTCAAGTACGGCGGGACCGGACGCCCCGAACGCCGTTACCTCTGGTCCTGACCCTTCCGCGTTCAGTCCTCTAAATGCGGCTAGGCGACATCCTGGTCCGGCGGATTCGCGGCATCGACGTCGGCGCGGAGCCCGGCGATCAGGCGTGCGAGACCGTACTCGAACGAGGCGGCCGGATCCTCGTCGTGGTCGCCGTCGATGTGCTGTTGTTCGTCGATCGCGCAGCCGAGCGTGTACCGGCTGATGGCGAGGATCGCGTGCGTCGCGTCTTCTTCGGTGAAACCGGCCCGCAGCAACGGTTTGATCAGCGGCGTCATCGCCGACCGGTCGGTCGGGCGGGAGCCCGCGTGCAGGCGGGCGCCGTCCCGGTAGGACAGCAGGGTGCGGCGGATGGTGCGGGCGCGCCGCGCCAGCCACTCGGCCCAATCGTCCATCGCCGAGGGATCGTCCAGCGGGGCGAGCCGGTCGTTCAGCATGGTCTCGGCCATCTGATCGAGCAACGCCTGCTTGCTCTTGAAGTGCGTGTAGAGCGCGGGACCCCGCACGCCGAGTTTCTCCCCGAGCTTGCGCAGGCTCAATCCGTCCAGCCCGACCTCGTCGAGGAGTTCGAGCGCGGCTCGAACGTAGCCATCCCGTCTCACGACCATGCGCACACCTTCGCCGGTCCGTATCGGACTTGACAACTCGGCAAGATCTTATCACCGTTAAGATCTTAACGGTGATAAGATGGGCAGGTAGGATGATCGGAAGTCCCGAGGAGCGCATAGCCCCGGCGTTGTGGGGGATGGCCTCGATCCTGACCCTCGGCGGGTTCCTGTCGATGTTCACCTCGACCGTCGTCAACGTCGCGCTCGGCACGATCGCGGCCCGATTCCAGGCACCGCTCGGTACCGCCCAGTGGATCGCCACCGGCTATCTGCTCGCGCTCGCCGCGATGGTGCCGGTGAGCGGCTGGGCGAGCCGCCGCTTCGGGACGACGCGGCTGTGGCTGGTGTGCGTTGGTCTGTTCGCGGTGCTTTCCGCGCTCTGCGCGACGGCCCCGACGATCGAGGCGCTGATCGCTTTCCGTGTCCTGCAAGGCGCCGCGGGCGGGCTGCTGGTCCCGGCGGGACAGATCCTGTTCGCGACGACGGTGGGGCCGACGCGGCTCGGCCGGATGATGGCCGTGCTGAGCATCCCGATCTACCTCGCGCCCGTGCTCGGCACTCTGGCGGGCAGCGTGCTCACCGAGCGGTTCGGCGTGCCGTGGTTGTTCCTGGTGAACGTGCCGCTCTCGCTGCTCTGCCTGCTGCTGGGCCGGAAACGGTTGCCGAAGGAGGGCTTCGTCGACACCCGGCCGCTGGACCGGCGTGGGTTGGCGCTCACCGTGACCGGGCTGCCGTTGCTCGTGTACGGCTTCGCCGGCGGCCGCCCCGATCGCGGCGGCCGCCGGCGCGACCCTGCTCGCCGCCTTCGCGGTCAGCGCGCTGAGGTCGCCCGCGCCGTTGCTCGATCTGCGGCTGTTCCGCGACCGGACGTTCTCCTCGGCCGCCGCCGTGATCTTCGGGATGGGGATCGCGTTGTTCGGCGCGATGATCGTCCTGCCGCTGTACTACCTCGACGTCCGGCACGAAAGCCTCGTCGCCACCGGCTTCCTGACCGCGCCCCTGGCACTCGGCACGGTGCTGGCCCTCCCGCTCGCGGGCAGGCTGACCGACCGGATCGGCGGGGCCCGGGTGATCTTCGCCGGGCTGATCGTCACGATCGCCGGGACGGTGCCGCTGGCGCTGCTCACCGGAACCGACAGCTACTGGTGGCTCTCGGCCGTGCAGGTCGTCCGCGGTTGCGGGATCGGACTCACCACGACCCCGGCGCTCGCCGCCGGGCTGGTGTCGGTGCCCGAGGCGCGAATCTCCCACGCGATGCCGCTCTTCGCCATGCTGCAACGGATCGGCGGATCCTTCGGGACGTCGATCCTGACCTCGGTCGTCTCCGCGCGGTTCGCCGCCGCTCCGGGGGCCGCGGCGGCCGTCGCGGGCACGCACTGGTGGATCGCCGGGATCACCGCGATCGTGCTGATCCCGGCGTGGCTGCTCGTTCGCGCCGAATCGTCCACAGTGGACTGACCGTGCCGGTGGGTTTGTTCCCGCCCGACGCGTCCCGCTGGTTCCGAGTGGCATTCGGGACAGCCGGTGGACAACGCCGTAGGCTCAGGTGAATGAGCACGGCATCCACCTCGGAGCATCCGATGGTCGAAACCCGGCACCAGACCCAGCTGCTCACCCTGTTGCGGGATGAGGGACCGATGTCCCGGGTCGAACTGGGGGAGCGGCTGGAGCTGCCGCGTGCCCGGGTGGGGGCCGAGGTCGCGCGGCTGGCCGAGGTCGGCCTCGTCGAGACCGCGGGTCCTTCGGCGAGCCGTGGCGGCAGGCGGTCCACGCTGGTGCGGCTCGCGGGAGACCTGCGGGTGCTGTCGGTCGACGTCGGCGCGACGTCGGTCGGGGTCGCGCTCACCGACGCTTCGTGCGAGGTGCTGGTGCACACCGTCGAGGACTGCGACGTCCGGCAGGGTCCGCACGCCGTGCTCAAACGCGTCGTCGCGCTGGCGGAGAAGATCCGCGAAGAGGCGCCGGGCAAGCTGATCGCCGCCGGGATCGGCCTCCCGGGGCCGGTGAGTTTCGCCGAGGGCATGGCGGTCGCGCCGCCGATAATGCCCGGCTGGGACCGGTTCTCCGTGCGCGACCATCTCGGCGGGCTGCTGCGCTGCCCGGTCACCGTCGACAACGACGTGAACTCGATGGCGCTCGGGGAACGGCACGCCGGCGTCGCGCGCTCCATCGACGATCTGGTGTTCGTCAAGATCGGTACCGGGATCGGCTGCGGGATCGTGCTCGGCGGCAAGGTCTACCGCGGCGTCGCCGGCACCGCGGGCGACATCGGGCACATCCGCCTCGACGACTACGGGCCGACCTGCGCCTGCGGTGAGACGGGCTGTCTCGAGGCGTACTTCGGCGGCGCCGCGCTGGCCCGCGACGGGCTGACGCTGGCCCGCAGCGGCCGGTCGGCATACCTGGCCGACGTCGTCGCGGACCGCGGCGTGATCACCGCGCAGGACGTCGGCCGCGCGGCGGCGTCGGGCGATTTCGGCGCGGTCAACCTCATCCGTGACGGCGGGCGCAGGCTCGGGCAGGTGGTCGCCTCGCTGGTGAGTTTCGTGAACCCGGGCATGGTCGTGATCGGCGGCGGCGTGGCGCAGCTCGGACATCAGCTGCTAGCCGAGATCCGCAGCTCGGTCTACCGGCGGTCGCTGCCGCTCGCGACCGGGAACCTGCCGATCGTGCTGTCCGAGCTGGGGGACACCGCGGGCGTCATCGGGGCCGCTTGGTCCGCTACTGATCGGGCCTTCACGCTGAGCAGCTGAGGCGCCTCACCCGCGCCCCACCGCCTGTGCAATGAAGGGGCCTTTCATAGCAAAATTTGCTATGAAAGGCCCCTTCATTGCACGCGGGGAAGCGCGCGGGACGACCGCCCGGAGAACGCTGAGTGACCGGCTCGGCGGCACGTTGAGCACTCACCTGATTCCGATTAGTAACGTCAAGATCGTACAGACTTTCGCTCAAACCATGCGAAAGTCTGCGCGGTTCTGGACGGCTATTCGGGTGACGGCGGGCATTTCTGTCCTGTTGTCACCTTGACGAGTGACACGGACCACCCTACTTTCGCTGGCTAAGTAACAAAGTTTGTTACGGCCGATTCGTAAGTGAGGGCAGTGTGGCCGCGACTGAATCCGGGCAGCTCGACCCGGTCAGCCCACGTACCTCGAACCTCGCCGTGCTTCTGCGGGCGTTGCGTGCGGGGCCGCTTTCGCGTACCCAGCTCGCGGCGCGCTGCGGGCTCACCAAGGCGGCCGTCTCCGGGTTGATCACCGAGCTGTCCGAACGTGGTCTCGTCCGCTCCGCCGGACTCCAGGGCGGCGGCAACGGCAGGCCCAGCCAGCTCGTCGAGCTGAACGGCGCCAGCGCCTGCGGGCTCGCGCTCAGCGTCGAGGCCGATCGTTTCGCCGCCGTCGTCACGAACCTCGACGGCCGCGTCGTCGCCGAACGCATCGAGACCGCCGACGTCGCCGCGCTCGGGCTGCACCGGAGCATGGACGAACTCGCCTTCCTCGCCCGGAACATGCTGCTCGACGATCAGCCGGTCGGGGTCACCGTCTCGGTGCCGGGGCTGGTCGATTCGGCCGCCGCCGTGCTGCGGTTCGCGCCGACCCTGCGCTGGCGCGACGCCGAGATCGCCGATCTCCTCGCCGCCCGGCTCGGTCTTCCCGCCGACGCCATCGCGGTCGACAACGAGGCCAACCTCGGCGCGATCGGCGAGGCCGTCGCCGGAGTCGGCCAAGGTGTGCGGGAGCTCTTCTACCTCAGCGGCGGCACGGGCGTCGGCGGCGGACTCGTGTCCGGCGGCATGATCCTGCGTGGTGCCAGGGGTTTCGCGGGCGAGGTCGGGCATATCACCGTCGACCCGTCCGGCGAGCAGTGCCAGTGCGGCCGGGTCGGCTGCCTGGAGACCAAGGCCGGCCTCAACGCCGTCCTGCGCGGCGCGGCGTCGCCCGGCGACCCGCTGCACGATCCCGCGCTGGGTGTCGACGGCCGGGTCGGGCTGCTCAAGCACCGCGTGCAGCGCGGTGACCAGCGCGCGGTCGCCGCGGTTTCGGAACTCGGGGTCGCGCTCGGCATCGCGGTGTCCACTGTGGTCGACGTGCTCGACCCGGACGTCGTCGTGCTCGGCGGCTACTTCGCCGAACTGGGCGAATGGCTGGTCGAGCCGGTGCGCCGCGAACTGTCCGCGCGTCCGCTAGGGCATGAGCCCACCTGTCGCGTCGAGCCGTCGCCGCTGGGCACCACCGCCCCGCTGCGCGGCGCCGCGCATCTCGCCACCGAACGGCTTTTCGCCGACCCGACGCTAGTTCCCTTCGTGACCGAGGAGGCTCCGGCATGACGCTGCTATCCGTCCGGGGGATCGTGAAGACCTTCCCCGGGGTCCGTGCGCTCGACGGGGTCGACTTCGACGTCGAACCCGGTGAGGTGCACTGTCTCCTCGGCCAGAACGGCGCGGGCAAGTCCACGCTGATCAAAACGCTCGCCGGTGCGCATCGCCCCGACGGCGGCGAGATCTTCTGGCAGGGCGAGCCGGTCACGCTGCCCTCGCCGGTCGCCGCGCTGAAGATCGGCATCGCGACCATGTACCAGGAACTCGACCTGGTACCCGGGCTTTCCGTGGCGGACAACATCTTCCTCGGCCGCGAGCGCGCGTCGTTCGGGTTCACGCGGATCAGCGAGTCCCGGAACAAGGCCGCGAGACTGATGGCGCGGCTCGGGCATCCCGAGATCTCGCCGTCGACCGAGGTCGGCAAGCTCTCCGCCGCCGGTCAGCAGCTGGTCTCGATGGCGCGGGCGCTCGCGTACGACGCGAAGCTGCTGGTGATGGACGAGCCCACCGCGGCGCTGGCGGGCGAAGAGGTCGACAACCTGTTCCGCATCGTCGGCGAACTGACCGCCGAAGGTGTCGCGATCATCTACATCTCCCACCGGCTCGAAGAACTGCGCCGGATCGGGCACCGCGTCACCGTGCTCAAGGACGGCAAGACCGTCTCCACCGGCCTCGACGCCAAGGAGACGCCGACCTCCGACCTCGTCGCGCTGATGGCGGGCCGCAAGGTCGAAACCGTGTTCGGTCCGCGCCACCAGGAACACGTGGACCCGGACAACGAGGTCCTCAAGGTGGAAAACCTGACCACCGTCGGCGAATTCGAGAACGTGAACTTCACCGTGCACGCCGGTGAGGTCGTCGGGATCGCGGGCCTCGTCGGCTCGGGACGCAGCGAACTGCTGGAGACGATCTTCGGCGCGCGCAAACAGGACGCGGGTTCGGTGTCGGTCGACGGCGAGCCGGTCCGGCCGGGCAGCGTGTCCGCGGCGGTCAAGGCCGGGATCGGGCTGGCGCCGGAGGAACGCAAGAGCCAGGGGCTGCTGCTGGACCTGCCCGTCGTGCACAACGTGACCTTGGCGAGCCTGGGCAAATACGCGACGTTCGGTTTCACCGAGCGGGGCAGGGAGCTCGACGACGCCGGGGAAAGCCTGCGGCGCCTCGATCTGCGGCCCGCCGATCCGCACCGCATCATCCGCACGCTGTCCGGCGGCAACCAGCAGAAGGCGGTGCTCGCCCGCTGGCTGGTCCGCGGCTGCCGGGTCCTGCTGCTGGACGAACCGACGCGCGGGGTCGACGTCGGCGCGCGGGCGGAGCTGTACCGGCTGATCGAGGAACTGGCCGCGACCGGCGTCGCGATCGTGCTCGTCAGCAGCGAGATCCCCGAAGTACTCGGCTTGTCCGACCGGGTGCTGGTGCTGCGTGAAGGACGTGTCCTGGCTGAAAAGCCGTCTGCGGAGCTGACAGAGGCGGATGTGCTCGACGTGATTCTCGAGGGGAGTGCGGCGTGACCGACCAAGCCGAATCGGTGCGTACGGAGCCCGCCGTGGAACCGTTACGACCCAAGGAAAAGCGAAACTTCTCGCTCGACACCCGGCTGCTCGGGCTGGCCGGGGTACTGGTCATCCTGTGCATCGTCGGCCAGGTCACGAGGCCCGACCAGTTCTTCACCGACGGCAACATCTCGACGATCCTGCGGCTCGCCGCGGCCATCGGGGTGGTCAGCGTCGGGATGACGTTCGTGATCATCGCCGGCGGCATCGACCTCTCGGTCGGGTCGATCGTGGCGCTCTCCAGTGTCTGGCTGACCACCCTGGCCACCCAGTCCTACGGCCCGTGGGTGATGATCCTTTGTGGACTCCTGGTCGGCCTCGGCTGCGGGCTGATCAACGGGATCCTGGTCTCCTACGGGAAGATCGTGCCGTTCATCGCGACACTGGCGATGTACGTCTCGGCCCGCGGGCTCGCGGAACGCATCAGTGGCCGCCGCACGCAGGTGGTGTCGGAGGCGGGTTTCCTCGACTTCTTCCGCGGTGACCTGCTCGGCGTCCCGGTGCTGATCTGGATGTTCGCGCTGGTGTTCGTGATCGGCTGGGTGCTGCTGAACCGCACCACGTTCGGCCGCCGCACCTTCGCCGTCGGCGGCAACGCCGAGGCTTCGCGGCTGGCGGGTATCAACGTCAAGCGGCACACCGCGCTCGTCTACGGCGTCGCCGGGCTGTGCTGCGGCATCGCCGCGCTGATGGTCGTCGCCCGCACCACCGCGGGCGCCTCGACCAACGGCATGCTCTACGAACTCGACGCCATCGCGGCGGTCGTCATCGGCGGCACGCTGCTCACCGGTGGCCGCGGCTCGCTCATCGGCACCCTGATCGGCGTGCTGATCTTCACCGTGCTGTCCAACATCTTCACGCTCAACAACCTGGACACCGACATCCAGAACATCGCCAAGGGCGTGATCATCGTCCTGGCCGCGCTACTGCAGTTCCGCTCCGTGAAAAAGACAAAGACGAGTACTTAGCGGGGTCGTGAGTGGCGTTTCGGGTTAGAACCCGAAACGCCACTCACGACCACCTGGACCACCGCCGTCACCGTGGATGGAGAGTCGTCATGACCGAACAATCCCTGCATCGCCGCCGGTTCCTGCTGGGAGGCGCGGCCGTCGGAGCGGGTGCGCTGCTGACCGCGTGCACCTCGAACGAGGCACCGGCGCAGAACAACGCGGCCAACGTGGCCAACGCCGGGGCGAACTCGCAGCCCGGCACCCCGGTCACCATCGGGTTCTCGGCGCCTGCCGCGGACCACGGCTGGATGGCGGCCATCACCAAGAACGCCCGCGCGCAGGCGCAGAAGTTCAGTGAGGTCACGCTCAACGCGACCGAGGGCACCAACGACGTCAACCAGCAGATCTCCCAGGTGGAGACCTTGATCAACGCCAAGGTCAACGTGCTGGTGATCCTGCCGTTCGACGGCAAGGCGCTGACCGCCGTCGGCCAGCAGGCGATGGACGCCGGTATCCAGGTGATCAACCTGGACCGCGTCTTCGACACCCCGCTCGCGTACCGCACCTGGATCGGTGGCGACAACTACCGCATGGGCGTCAACGCCGGGAACTACATCGCCCAGCAGATGAAGGCGAAGAACATCGCCAGCCCGGTGATCGGCGAGGTCGCGGGTATCGACTCGCTGCCGCTGACCCAGGAACGCAGCAAGGGTTTCAAGGACGCCTTGGCGCGTCAGGGTTTCCAGGTGGGACCGCGTGTCTCGGCGCAGTTCACCCCGGAGTCCGGCGAGCAGCAGACGTCGAACCTGCTCCAGTCTGCGTCCAAATTGGACGCTCTCTGGAACCACGACGACGACCAGGGTGTCGGCGTCATCGCGGCGATCAACAACGCCAACCGCAAGAACTTCCTGATGGTCGGCGGCGCGGGCTCGAAGAACGCGATGAACCTGATCAAGTCCGACGCCGAGCCGCTGAAGGCGACCGTGCTCTACAGCCCGTCGATGGCGTCTTCGGCGATCTCGCTCGCGCGGCTTCTCGGCCAGGGCAAGGGGGCCGGCGACTTCGCCGAGCACGAGATCCCCGCCGAGATAACCACGTACTCCGCGGTGGTCACCAAGGAGAACGTCGACAAGTACATGGACGTCGGCTTCGACTCGTAAACCCGCGTACCCGACACGCGCGCTTGAAAGACACAGCCTAGGAGGGGCATGAGCACGGCAAAGGAAACGATCGGGATCGGCATGGTCGGCCACGCGTTCATGGGTGCGGTGCATTCGCACGCGTGGCGCAGTGTGCACCGGTTCTTCGCCCCACCGCTGATCCCGAGACTCGCCGTGCTCGGCGGCCGTGACGAGGTGCGGACGAAGGCCGCGGCGGAACGGTTCGGCTGGGAAGACGTCGAGACGGACTGGCGCGCGCTGATCGCCCGTGACGACGTCGACCTGGTCGACATCTGCACGCCGGGCGACAGCCACGCCGAGATCGCGATCGCCGCGCTCGAAGCGGGCAAGCACGTGCTGTGCGAGAAGCCGCTGGCCAACACCCTCGCCGAGGCCGAAGCGATGGCCGAGGCCGCGGCGAAGGCGCGGGCCAACGGCGTCCGGTCGATGGTGGCGTTCAACTATCGCCGGGTGCCCGCGCTCGCGCACGCCAGGAAACTGGTCGCGAGCGGGGCGCTCGGCGAGATCCGCCACGTGCGGTCGGTCTACCTGCAGGATTGGCTGTCCGACGCGCGGGCGCCGATGACCTGGCGGCTGCACAAGGACAAGGCGGGTTCCGGCGCGCTGGGCGATCTCGGCGCGCACATCGTCGACGCCGCCCAGTTCGTCACCGGCGAGACGATCACCGGGGTTTCCGCGCTGACCAACACCTTCGTCAAGGAGCGGCCGGACGGCGACGGCGGTACCGGGCAGGTCACCGTCGACGACACCGCGCTGTTCCTCGGCCGGTTCACCGGCGGCGCGGTGGCGAGTTTCGAGGCGACCCGGTTCGCGCTGGGCCGCAAGAACGCGATGCGGCTGGAGATCAACGGGTCGAAGGCGAGCCTCGCGTTCGACTTCGAGTCGATGAACGAACTGTCCTTTTTCGACGGTGGCCAGCCCGCCACCGAGGCGGGGTTCCGCCGGATCCTGGTCACCGAACCCGAGCACCCGTACGTCGGGGTGTGGTGGCCGCCGGGGCATCTCCTCGGCTACGAGCACACCTTCACCAACGAGGTCGCCGATCTGCTCACCGCGATCGGCGACGGCACGGATCCCGCACCGTCCTTCGAGGACGGGTTGAGGGTTCAGCAGGTCTTGGCCGCGGTCGAGCGCAGCGCGTCCGACGAGGCGCGATGGACCACTGTGCCCGGCGTCACCACGAAAGGAAGTAACTGAGTAGTAGATCCAGCCGAAAGTCGCATGACGACTGTCACTGCGACTTGGTTCGATCCGAAACATCCGACCATCGGAGGTTGGTGTACTCGGGCTGGGAAAGGTGGAGGAAATGCCTGCTCACGAGCGTACGGGCATCTGGTTGATCGGGGCGAGGGGGTCGGTGGCCACCACGGCCGCGGTGGGGCTCCTCGCGCTGCGCGCGGGGGTGACGGGCGGTGGCGGCTGCGTCACCGAGCTGCCCGCGTTCGCCGGGGTTCCGTTGCCGGGCTGGGACGATCTGGTCCTCGGCGGGCACGACATCGCGCATACGCCGCTGGAGAAGCGGGCCGAGCAGCTGGCGCACGCCGGTGTGTTCGGGCACGCGGTGTTCGCCGCGGTCCGGTCCGGGCTGGCCGAGGTGGACGCCGAGATCCGCGACGGCTACCACCCGGCGTCCCACACCGGTGCCCAGGCCGACGCGGCCGCCCGGCTCACGGCGGACATCCGAGCTTTCGCCGACCGGCACGACCTCGCGCGGGTCGTCGTGGTCAACGTGTCCTCCACCGAGGCCCCGTGTCCCCACCTGCCCGAACACGACGACCTCGCCGCGCTGGAAGTGGCGCTCGCCGACCCGGCGCGGGCAGTGCTCCCGTCGAGTTCCCTGTCGGCTTACGCGGCGCTGAAGGCGGGAAGCCCGTACGTCGAGTTCACGCCGTCCGCCGGGATCACCCTGCCCGCGCTGCGGGAGCTGGCCGAGCGGGAAGGCCTGCCGTACGCGGGTTGTGACGGCAAGACCGGTGAGACGCTGCTGCGCACGGTCCTCGCGCCGATGTTCAGCGCGCGGGCGTTGAAGGTCCGCTCCTGGGCGGGCACCAACCTGCTGGGCGGCGGCGACGGCGAGACCCTGGCCGACCCGGTGACGGCGAACAGCAAGCTGGAATCCAAGGCCCGCGGGCTCGCGGCGCTGCTCGGCGAGGACGTCACCGCGCCGCTGCACATCGACAACGTGCCCGACCTCGGCGAGATCAAGACCGCGTGGGACCACGTGTCGTTCGAGGGTTTCCTCGGTGCGCGCATGAGCCTGCAGTTCACCTGGACCGGTTACGACTCCGCGCTCGCGGCGCCGCTGATCCTGGATCTGGCCCGTTTCGTCACCGCGGCGCACGCCGGCGGCCAGAGCGGCGCGCTGACCGAACTCGGGTTCTTCTTCAAGGATCCGCTGGGCAGCGACGAACACCGGTTCGCCGAGCAGACCGCCCGCCTGATCACCTGGGCGGGAACCCTGTGAAGGCTTACGTGGAACTCGTCCGGGCGCCCGCCGCGCTGACGGTGCTCGGCGACACGGTCGCCGGATCCGCCGCGGCGGGGCTCAAGATGACCGGGCGACGGCTGCTGCTGCCGCTGTCTTCGGTCGCCTTCTACTGGGCCGGGATGGCCCTCAACGACTGGGCGGACCGGAAGCTCGACGCCGTGGAGCGTCCCGAGCGGCCGATCCCGTCCGGGCGGGTGAGTGCCGGCGCGGCGCTCACCACCGGGACCGCGCTGACCGCTGCCGGACTTGGCCTGGCAGCGCTCGGTGGCGGCCGCCGGGCGATGCGTGTCGCGGTCCCGCTCGCGGCGTCGGTGTGGGCTTACGACACCGTGCTCAAGCCGACCCCGGCCGGGCCGGTGGCGATGGCGGCCTGCCGCACGCTCGACGTCCTGCTGGGCGCGGGCGACTCTCCGAAGAAGGCGGCCACCGCCGCGGCGGCGGTGGGTGTGCACACACTCGGCGTCACGGCGTTGTCCACCGGGGAAGTGCACGGCGCGAAACCAGGCACGGCCCGCGCCGCACTGGCCACCAGCTGTGCGGCGACAACGTTGGCATTGACCGGATCGGCGCGGGGCGGCTGGCATCGCGCGGCCTCGATGGCGGCCGGTTCCGGCTACGCGGGCCTGGTCGGCCGGGCTCAGGCGGACGCCGTCCGCGACCCGTCGGCGAAGTCCGTGCGTTCGGCGACCAAGAACGGCATCCACGGCATGGTCCCGCTGCAGGCGGCGGTCACGGCGAAGGGCTCGGTACTGGGGGCGGCGCTGGTCGCGGCCGCGCTGCCGATCGCCCGCAAGCTGTCGCGGAAGGTGAGCCCCACATGACGTTTTCTTTGGGATACGGCACCAACGGCTTCTCCAACCACCGCCTCGACGACGCGCTCGCGATCATCGCCGACCTCGGCTACACCGGGGTGGCGCTGACCCTGGACCACGACCACCTCGACCCGTTCGCCGACGATCTGGCACGGCAGGTCGACCACGTGGCTTCCCGGCTTTCGGCGCTCGGCCTGAACCGCGTCGTCGTCGAAACCGGCGCGCGTTATCTGCTCGACCCGTGGCGCAAGCACTCGCCGACGCTGCTGTCGGACGACCCCGCGCTTCGGATCGACTTCCTGGAACGGGCTTTGCGGATCGCCGGGGATCTCGGTGCCGACTGCGTTTCGTTCTGGTCCGGCGTGTCCACTGTGGACACGGAGATCGCCTGGTCTCGATTGCGCGAGGGAGTCGCGGCGGTCCTGGAGCACGCCGCGCGGCTGAACGTGCGGCTGGCGATGGAACCCGAGCCCGGGCATCTCGTGCAGCATCTGGGCCGGGTCCTTGACCTGCGCAAGGAGCTCGGCGAGCCGGAGCTGTTCGGCGTCACGCTCGACGTCGGGCACTGTGTCGCCGTCGAGCCGGTCAACGCGGCCGAATGCGTCCGCCTCGCCGGCCCGCTGCTGTGGAACGTGCAGCTGGACGACATGCTGCCGAGGGTCCACGAGCATCTGGAGTTCGGTGACGGGCACCTGGATCTGCCGGGGACGCTCGCCGCGCTGGCGGAGATCGGCTACACCGGACTGGCCGCGGTCGAACTGCCCCGGCACAGCCACGCCGCGCCGGACACCGCGCGCCGGGCCTTCGAAGCGCTCACCGCGGCGATGCCGCAGACGTGGTCGGCCAAGGCGGAACGCCGGATCCGGGAGAAGCCGTCGGTGATCGGCTCGCTCTTCCCGGCCGTCGGCCGCGAGGTCGGGCGTGCGGCGCTGCGGCCGGACACCGATCCGCAAGGGCTGGTCCACGGCACCGTCGACGACCGGGCGCGGGTCCGGCTCGTGGCGGTCTTGGCCGACGTCCTCGACGACGCCGCGCTGGCCACGGAACTGCGCGACCTCTATCGCTACGGCGACGACGCCGAGCGGCGCGGGGTCCTGCGGGCGCTCAACGCGCTGAAGTCCCCGGGCGCCGAAGTCACCGATGCCGGGATCAAGCTGGTCGAAGACGCCTTGCGCGCCAACGACATCAGGCTGGTCGCCGCCGCCATGGGTGCCTTCGCCCGGTTCCTGGACGACCACACGTGGCGCCACGGCGTCCTCAAATGCGTCTTCGTCGGGGTGCCGCTGGCCGCCGTCGCGGATCTCCCTTCCCGCGCGGACGACGAGCTGAGGCGCATGCTCGCCGACTTCGCCGACGAACGCAGGGCGGCCGGACGTGACGTACCCGCCGACGCCCTCGAACTCCTCAAGGAGAACTGAGCCAGTGCGTATCTTCGATCCCCACATCCACATGTCCTCCCGGACCACCGACGACTACGAAGCCATGTACGCGGCCGGTGTCCGCGCGCTGGTCGAGCCCGCGTTCTGGCTGGGGCAGCCGCGCACGAGCGTCGGCTCGTACACCGACTACTTCGACGCGCTCATCGGCTGGGAACGGTTCCGCGCCGCCCAGTTCGGCATCCGGCACCACTGCACGATCGCGCTGAACCCCAAGGAGGCCAACGACCCCCGCTGCCGCGAGGTGCTCGACGTACTCCCGAGGTACCTGGCCAAGGACGGCGTGGTCGCGGTCGGCGAGGTCGGCTACGACTCGATGACCAAGGAAGAGGACGAGGTCTTCTCGCGGCAGCTCGCCATGGCGCTGGAGCACGACCTCCCGGTCCTGGTGCACACCCCGCACCGCGACAAGCTGGAAGGCACCAAGCGCACCCTCGACGTCGTGCGGGAAGCCGGTGTCGCGCCGGAGCGCGTGGTCGTCGACCACCTCAACGAGGTCACCGTCAAGCTGGTCAAGGATTCCGGTGCCTGGATGGGCTTCTCCATCTACCCGGACACCAAGATGGACGAGCACCGGATGGTCGAGATCCTGCGCCAGTACGGGCTCGAAAACATGATCGTCAACTCGGCAGCCGACTGGGGCCGGTCCGATCCACTGAAGACCGCCAAGACCGGACAGGCGATGCTCGACGGCGGTTTCACCGAGGCCGACGTCGACAAGGTGCTCTGGCAGAACCCCGTCGACTTCTACGGCCTCAGCGGCAGGCTCACTCTCGATCCGCTGCCCGGGTTCACCGGCGAGGCCGTGACCTTCGAGGGCAACTCGGTCCTGCGAGGTGCCCGCAAATGATCTCCTACTGTACGAACGTCCATCCGGCCGAAGACGTCGACGGCATCGTCGCGCAGCTGGAGCGGTACGCGCTGCCCGTGCGTGAGCGGCTGGCCGCCGATCGGCTCGGCGTGGGGCTGTGGCTCTCCGCGCCGGTCGCGCGCGGACTCGCCGAAGACGCCGGAGCCCGCAAGCGTTTCCGCGCCGAACTCGACGCTCGCGGGCTTTCGGTGTACACGCTGAACGCGTTCCCGTACGGCGGTTTCCACGACGACGTCGTCAAGCACGCGGTCTATCGTCCTGAGTGGACGAACCCGGACCGGGTCGTGTACACGATCGACTGCGTGAACGTGCTGTCCGATCTGCTCGCCGAGGACGCTTCTTACGGCAGCATATCCACGCTGCCGTTGGCTTGGCGTGAACCGTGGGCCGAACAGGACGATCGTCGCGCCACCGAGGCGTTCGGTCAGGTCGTCCGGGCGATCGGAGACCGGCCGATCAAACTGGCCGTCGAGCCGGAGCCAGGTTGTGTGCTCGACACCGTGGCCGACGCGCTGGACTGGCTGTCCGGTCGCGTCGACCCGGAGTACGTCGGGCTGTGCCTGGACACCTGTCACCTCGCGGTGTCGTTCGCCGACCCGGCGGAGACCCTCAAGGCGATCGCGGAGTCCGATGTGGACATCGTCAAGGTGCAGGCTTCCGCCGCGCTGCATGTCGAGAAGCCCGCCGATGCGCGTGAAGCGTTGGCGGCGTTCGCCGAACCGCGGTACCTGCACCAGGTCCGCGAGTTTTCGGGCGGTGTCGTGCGCAAGGCCGACGACCTGCCCGAGGCGTGGTCCGAGCTGCCGGGGGAGGGGCCGTGGCGCGTGCACTTCCACATGCCGCTGCACCAGGCGCCGGCCGCACCGCTGTCCACCACGACGGACGTGCTGCGCACCATCGCCGCCGGCCTGCCCGGCGAACCGCATATCGAGGTCGAGACCTACACCTGGAGCGTGCTCCCGGACGCGGGCGACCTCGTCGGCGGGATCGCCGCCGAACTCGAATGGGCACAGGCCAACCTCGTCAAGGAAGGGGTGTCCGCGTGAAACCCTTGGTCGTCATCGACGTCGTCGGGCTGACCCCGAAGGCGTTGCGGGACATGCCGAAACTGTCCGCCGTCGCCCGCGACGGCTGGCAGGCCGAACTGGGCACGGTGCTGCCCGCCGTCACCTGCAGCGCGCAGTCGACGTTCCTCACCGGGCTCATGCCCGCGCGGCACGGGATCGTCGGCAACGGCTGGTACTTCCGCGAACTCGGCGAGATCTTCCTGTGGCGCCAGCACAACCGGCTCGTCGGCGGCGAAAAGCTGTGGGAGACCGCGCGAGCGGCGCATCCCGGCTACACGTCGGCGAACGTCTGCTGGTGGTACGCGATGGGGATGAGCACCGACGTCACGGTGACCCCGCGGCCGATCTACCACGCCGACGGCCGCAAGTCGCCGGACGCCTACGTTCGGCCGCCCGAGCTGCACGATCAGCTGACCGGCGCGCTGGGGGAGTTCCCGCTCTTCCAGTACTGGGGCCCGACGGCGTCGCTCAAGTCGAGCAAGTGGGTCATCGGCGCGTCCCGGCAGATCCTGCGGGAGAAGCGGCCGGATCTGCTGCTGACCTACGTGCCGCATCTGGACTACGACCTGCAGCGCTTCGGTCCCGACGCGCAGCAGGCGGCCAGGGCGGCGCGGGAGCTGGACAACGCGCTCGCGCCACTGCTCGACGACGCCCGCAACGCCGGGGCGACCGTGGTCGCGCTCAGCGAGTACGGGATCACGAACGTGAGCAGGCCGGTCGACATCAACCGGGCGCTGCGGCGCGAGGGTCTGCTGGAGGTCTACACCCAGGCGGGCATGGAGTACCTCGACCCGTGGGCGTCGCGCGCGTTCGCCGTCGCCGACCACCAGGTCGCGCACGTCTACGTCCGCGACTCCGCCGATATCGAGCGAGTGCGGTCGATCGTCGGTGAACTGACCGGCGTCGACGAGGTGCTCGACCGCGAGGCGCAGGCTCGTTATGGATTGGATCACGAGCGCGCAGGCGAGCTCGTCGCGGTCGCCGAGCCGGACGCGTGGTTCACCTACTACTACTGGCTCGACGACGAGCGGAAGCCCGACTTCGCGCGCGGCGTCGAGATCCACCGCAAGCCGGGCTACGACCCCGCCGAGCTGTTCTTCGACCCGGAGGACAAGTTCGCCAAGGCGCGGGCCGGGCTCAACCTGGCGAAGAAGTTCGCCGGGCTCCGGTACGCGATGGACGTCGTTCCGACCGATCCGCGCTGGGTGCGCGGTTCGCACGGACGGCTGCCCGATTCCACTGAGGACGGTCCGGTGTTGTTGTGTTCGGATCCGGCCTTCCAGCCGTCCGGTCGCGTCGGGGCGACCGACGTGCATCCGCTGCTGTTGTCCCTGCAAGGCCTGAAGTGAACGGGACACGCGTGCTTGGAGGCGGAACACGCGTGCTTGGAGACCGAACACCGTGATCCGGCCGGAGACACGCGTGATCCGCCTCCAAGCACGCGTGATCCGGCTTCGCGACTGGCCTGAATAGTCCGAAATCACCGCCAGAAAGGAAAGTTCCACCCGCAAGTCCTTCCTTGATCGCCGCCGCTCATCGAAAGGATCGCCACTGCTATGTCTTTGAAACGACGATTGGGTGTGCTCGTCACATCCATGGTCACGGCTCTGACAGGCGTCGCGCTACCGATGCAGACCGCATCGGCGCACGAAGCGGCCACGGTGCTCGTGTTCTCCAAGACCGCGGGCTTCCGGCACGATTCGATCCCCGACGGCATCAAGGCGATCAAGGAACTGGGGGCGCAGAACCACTTCGCGGTGGAGGCCACCGAGGACGCGGCGGCCTTCACCGACGCGAACCTCAAGCGGTTCGACGCGGTGGTCTGGCTTTCCACCACCGGTGACGTGCTGAACGCGGACCAGCAGGCCGCGTTCGAGCGGTACGTGAAGGGAGGCGGCGGGTACGTGGGCGTGCACGCCGCCTCCGACACCGAGTACGACTGGCCCTGGTACGGCGAGCTGGTCGGGGCGTACTTCAAGTCCCACCCGCAGATCCAGCAGGCGAACGTCAAGGTCGAAGATCACGAGCACGTGTCTACTGTGGACCTTCCGGAGACCTGGCCGCGCACGGACGAGTGGTACAACTACCGCGAGAACCCGCGCAGCGACGTCCACGTGCTCGCCAGTCTGGACGAGAAGAGCTACCAGCCCGGCGACGGCGCGATGGGCGACCACCCCATCGCCTGGTGCCACGAGAATTCCGGCGGCCGCTCCTGGTACACCGGCGGCGGGCACACCAAGGCCTCCTACGCCGAGCCTGCCTTCCTCAAGCATCTGGCGGGCGGCATCAAGTACGCCACCAAGCTGAGCGAGGCGGGCTGCGCCAAGACCCAGGAAGACCCGGTCGACGCGGACTTCGACCAGATCACCCTGGCCAAGGGCGAGGAGAAGACCGGCGAGCCGATCGCGCTTTCCGTACTGCCCAATCGCGACGTGCTGCACACCTCGCGTGACGGCCGCGTCTGGTACACCAGCTCGTCGGCGACGACGTCGCTGGCCGGGCAGATCCCCGTCTACAACCACGACGAGGACGGCCTCCAGGGGGTCGCCATCGACCCGGACTTCGCCAAGAACCGCTGGGTCTACCTGTACTACGCGCCCAAGCTGAACACCCCGGCCGGTGACGCGCCGGAGAACGGCACCCCGGCCGACTTCGAGCCGTTCAAGGGCTACAACCAGCTCTCGCGGTTCAAGCTGGGTACCGACAACAAGCTCGACCTCGCGAGCGAGCAGAAGATCCTGCAGGTCCCCGCCGAACGCGGTATCTGCTGCCACGCCGGCGGTGAGATCGACTTCGACGCGCGGGGCAACCTGTATCTGTCCACCGGGGACGATTCCAACCCGTTCGCCTCCGACGGCTTCACCCCGATCGACGAACGCGCCGACCGCAACCCGGTCTACGACGCGCAGCGCACCTCGGCCAACACCAACGACCTGCGCGGGAAGGTGCTGCGGATCAAGGTCGGCGCGAACGGCAAGTACACGATCCCGAAGGGCAACCTGTTCCCGCGTGGCACGGCCAAGACCAAGCCCGAGATCTACGCGATGGGCTTCCGCAACCCGTTCCGGTTCGCCGTCGACCGTAAGACCGGCTGGATCCACCTGGCCGACTACGGTCCCGACGCCGGCGCGGCCGACCCGAAGCGCGGTCCCGGCGGCACGGTCGAGTTCAACCTGATCAAGAAGCCCGGCAACTTCGGCTGGCCGTACTGCGTCGGGGACAACCAGCCGTTCATCGACTACGACTTCGCCACCAAGCAGTCCGGCGCCGCTTTCGACTGCGCCAAACCGAAGAACACCAGCCCGCGCAACACCGGCCTGACCGATCTGCCGCCGGTGGAGAAGGCGTGGATCGCCTACGACGGCGGTTCGCTGCCCGAGTTCGGCACCGGCCCCGAGTCGCCGATGGGCGGCCCGGTCTACCAGTTCGACGCGAAGAACCCGTCGCAGACCAAGTTCCCGGAGTACTTCAACGGCAAGACCTTCGCCTACGAATGGGAACGCGGCTGGATCAAGGAGATCACCGTCGGTGCGAACGGTGAACGCGGCGCCATCAAGCCGTTCTTCGACTCGATGGACCTCGTCCGCCCGATGAACCTCGAGTTCGGCCCGGACGGCGCGCTCTACGTCCTCGACTACGGCACCGGCTACTTCGGCGGCTCCAAGGAATCCGCCGTCTACCGCATCGACTACACCAAGGGCCGCCGCACGCCGGTCGCCAAGGTGGCCGCGGACAAGACGTCCGGCCAGGCGCCGCTGACCGTCAAGTTCGACCCGGCCGGGACGAACGATCCCGACGGCGGCGCGCTCACCTACGCGTGGGACTTCGACGGGAACGGCACGACCGATTCCACCGAGGCCACCCCGGTTTCCCACACCTACGCCGCGAACGGCCAGTACACCGCGAAGCTCTCGGTCACCGACTCCACCGGGCTGACCGGTTCGGCGAGCGTGGTCGTCACCGTCGGCAACACCGCGCCGGTGGTCACGCTGAAGACGCCGGTCAACGGCAGCGTGTTCAGCTTCGGCGACATGGTTCCGTTCAAGGTCGAGGTGACCGACGCCGAGGACGACCCGATCGACTGCTCGAAGGTGACCGTCGAATACATCCTCGGCCACGAGGGCCACGGACATCCGCTGAGCCGTGCGACCGGCTGTGAAGGCACCATCGCCACGCCCGCCGACGAAGGACACGGGGCGGACGCCAACGTCTTCGGCGTCATCAACGCCAGCTACACCGACAACGGCGGAAACGGCGTGCCCGCGCTCACCGGTGAGGCGGAATCCATCCTGCAACCCAAGCTGAAGCAGGCCGAGTTCTACACCCAGTCCAGCGGGATCGAGGTCGTCGTGCACGCCGGCGCCAGTGGCGGCAAACGCGTCGGCCACATCGAATCCGGTGACTGGATCAAATTCGACCCGGTGAACCTCGTGGGTGTCAGCGGCATCGGCTACCGGGTGTCCTCCGGCGGCGCGGGCGGCACGATCGAGGTCCGCTCGGGCGCGGTGGACGGACCGCTGGTCCAGACGGTCACCGTCGCCAACACCGGCGGCTGGGACACCTATGCCGACATCCCGGCGTCCGCCCTCACCGACCCCGGCGGTACCGGCCCGTTGTTCCTCGTGTTCAAGGGCGGTTCCGGCGGCTTGTTCGACGTAGACGCGATCACCTTCGAGGAGAACTGATGAGCCGTCCGATCACCCTGTTCACCGGCCAGTGGGCGGATCTGCCGTTCACCGAGGTGTGCAGGCTGGCCAGCGAATGGGGCTACGACGGCCTCGAAATCGCGTGTTCCGGCGACCATTTCGAGGTCGACCGCGCACTGTCCGAAGAGGACTATGTGCCCGGCCGCCTGAAACTGCTCGCCGACCACGGCCTGAAGGTGTGGGCGATCTCCAACCACCTCGTCGGCCAGGCCGTCTGTGACGACCCGATCGACGAACGCCACCAGGCCATCATCCCGTCCAGGGTGTGGGGCGACGGTGAACCGGAAGGCGTCCGGCAGCGGGCGGCGAAGGAGATGGCCGACACCGCCCGCGCGGCGGCGAAACTCGGCGTGGAGACGGTGATCGGCTTCACGGGTTCGAAGACCTGGAAGTACGTCGCGATGTTCCCGCCGGTGTCGCAGGCGGTCATCGACGACGGCTACCAGGACTTCGCGGACCGATGGAACCCGATCCTCGACGTCTTCGACGAGGTGGGCGTGCGGTTCGCCCACGAGGTCCACCCGTCGGAGATCGCTTACGACTACTGGACCACGAAACGTGCGCTCGAAGCTGTCGGCGACCGTCCGGCATTCGGGCTGAATTGGGATCCTTCGCATTTCATCTGGCAGGACCTCGACCCGGTCGGCTTCATCCTCGACTTCGCCGACCGGATCTACCACGTGGACTGCAAGGACACCAGGAAGCGGTTCGACGGGCGGAACGGACGGCTCGGCTCGCATCTCCCCTGGGGAGATCCCCGACGCGGCTGGGACTTCGTTTCGACCGGGCACGGCGACGTGCCCTGGGAGGACTGTTTCCGCGCACTGAATTCGATCGGCTACGCCGGTCCGATCTCGGTGGAGTGGGAGGACGCCGGCATGGACCGGCTCCGGGGCGCGGCGGAAGCCGTGACCTTTCTGCGGGGGCTCCTGTTCGACAAGCCGTCGGCGGCCTTCGACGCGGCTTTCAGCAACCAGAAGTGAGGGCGGTTTCATGTGCGGTGAAGAAGCTGAGCAGTTCCACTCTCGACGGGCGCTCCTGCGCGGCGCGGCGACGGCGGCGGTCGCGGTGGGCGCGGCGGTAGCCCTGCCGAGCGTGGCCAGTGCGGCCACCGAGGGATCCGGCCACCACGGTCGGGGCCGGGTCCCGGTGGAGAAGATCAGCATCCAGCTCTACTCCCTGCGCACCGCGCTGCAGGCCGATCTGCCGGGAACCCTGTCCGCGCTGGCGGACATCGGCTACCGGAAGGTCGAACTGGCGGGCACCTACGGCCGCACGGCCGAGGAGTTCCGCGGGCTGCTGGACAAGAACCACATCAAGGCGACGTCCACGCACGTCGGCATCGACGGTGACCTCGACAAGACCATCGCGGACGCGAAGATCCTCGGGAACACCCGCGCCAACGTGCCGTGGGCGAACTTCGACACCATCGACGGCTGGAAGCAGTTCGCCGGCCGGATGGACACGGCGGCACGGAAGTTCCGCCAGGCCGGTATCCCGCTCGGCTACCACAACCACGCGCACGAGTTCGCGCCCATCGACGGCGTGCGCCCGTACGACGTGCTCACCAGGAACACGAACCCGCGTTACGTGCACCTGGAGATCGACCTGTTCTGGGCGGTGGAAGGCGGGATGGACCCGGTTTCGCTGTACCGGCGGCACTGCCCGCGCGTGGTGCAGTACCACGTCAAGGACCGGACGGCGGACGGTCAGATGGTCGACCCGGGCAAGGGCGTCATCGACTTCCCCCGCATCTTCCGGCACACCCGTCCCCACCTCGCCGAGTACATCGTCGAGCACGACAACCCCACGGATCCCCTGAGCACCGCCCAGACCGGATTCACCTATCTCCGCAACGTCCGATTCTGACTGGGGAATCCACAATGGACATGAAGAAACGCGGGCTGTCCCGCAGATCGATGCTCGCGGGCACCGCGGCCGGGGTCATCGCCCCGGTCGTGGTGTCGGCCAGCGCGGGTTCGGCACCGGCCGCCGCGGCCGGGATGACCCGCAACATCACCGTCTACGCCGACTACGTTCCCGGCTCGACCCGGGTCGGTTACGGGCTGGAGCCCGGGAAACCGACGATCCCCGGGCCGCTCCTGGAGTGCTACGAGGGCGACACGCTGGTGATCGAGCTGGTCAACAACACCGACCAGCGGCTTTCGATCCACCCGCACGGCGTCAACTACGACACCAAGTCGGACGGCTCGCCGTTCAACGATTCCTTCAACAAGCCGTACGAGACCAAGACCTACACCTGGAAGACCCGGACGGCCTACCAGGCGGCCAACGGTTTCTGGATGCCCGGCAGCGCGGGGTACTGGCACTACCACGACCACGCGTTCGGCGGTGACCACGGCACCGTCGGCCTGATGAAGGGCCTGTACGGCGGACTGATCGTGCGCAAACGCGGGGATCTGCTGCCCAGCAAGCAGTTCACCGTGGTGTTCACCGAAATGTGGATCAACCACCAGGTCGCCCCGAACACGCCGATCTTCGAGGCGAACCTCGGCGAACGCGTCGAGTTCATCTGCATCGGGCACGGCAACCTGATGCACACCTTCCATCTGCACGCGCACCGCTGGGCGGACACCCGCACCGGCATGCTCACCAGCGCGACCGACAACGCGCCGATCCTCGACAACAAGACCCTGGACCCCGGTAACTCCTTCGGCTTCCAGGTGATCGCCGGTGACGGCGTCGGGCCCGGCGCGTGGATGTACCACTGCCACGTCCAGCAGCACTCGGACGACGGCATGTCCGGGGTGTTCCTGGTCCGCAACGCCGACGGCGGGATGCCCGCGGGCGCCCAGGAGGCGATCGACCGCTTCAAGGGACATCAGCACCCGACGTCCACTCCGGACGCCACCGGCGCTTCCGCCCATACCCACCACCAGTCTTGAAAGGAGCGAGAACTTGAGACGAGTGTTTTCGCAACGTCGGCTCCGCAGACGGTCACTGGCCGCGCTGGCGGTCGGCGCCGTCGTCACCTCCGGGCTTCCGCTGGCCATCGCACCGGTGACCGCCGAAGCCGCGACGAACGTCCCGATCAACGTCCTGGTCTTCCACGGCACCGCCGCGGACCAGAAGGACCCCGTCCTGCGCGCCACGGACGCGATCGCGAGCCTGGGGCAGGCGAACGGCATCTCCGTTTCGTCCTCTTCGGACCCCGCGGTGTTCACGCAGGCGAACCTCGCGAAGTACCGCGGCGTCGTTTTCCTGTCCGCACAGGGCATCACGCTGAACCGTGACCAGGAAACCTCGCTGCAGAACTACATGAAGGCGGGCGGCGGCTTCCTCGGCCTCTCCGACGCCGCGCGGGCGCAGGACGGCTCGCAGTGGTTCTCCGGGCTGATCGGCGCGCGCCCGGTGGGGGCGCGTCCCACTCCGGAGGCTGTCGCCTCGATCACCGCGAGCGCGGAGAACCCGCCCAACGAGACCAAGGAAAAGCTCGCCGACAACAACGAGAACACCAAGTGGCTGGCCTTCGCGAACAGCGGCTGGATCGCCTACAAGCTGGCCGCCCCGGTCGCCGTGAGCAGCTACGCGCTCGTTTCGGCGAACGACTTCGCCGGGCGTGACCCCAAGAGCTGGACCCTGCAGGGCTCCAACGACGGGACCGCGTGGACCGATCTGGACACCCGTACCAACGAGGTGTTCGCCGACCGGTTCCAGAGCCGGACCTTCACCTTCGCCAACACCACGGCGTACTCGAACTACCGGCTGAACATCACCGCCAACGCCGGTGAATCGGCCACCCAGCTGGCCGACTTCAAGCTGTTCAAGGACAACTCGACGACCCCGCCGCCGCCGGAGAGCGACCCGGCGCAGGCCACGGTCGACGTCCTCGACAAGGCGAACCCGGCCACCGCCGGCCTGCCGCAGAAGTGGGTCCGCACCGACCGGTGGCTCAACTGGGAGGTCAACCCGGTCGGCACCGTGCACACGGTCGCGCAGGTCGAGGAATCGACCTACAAGCCGGGAGTCGGCGCGAACGGCGCCTTCCACCCGATCTCGTGGTGCCGTGACTACGACGGCGGCCGCTCCTTCTACACCGGCATGGGCCGGACCGAGGCGAGCTACGGCGAAGCCCAGTTCCGCAGCCACATCCTCGGCGCGCTGAAGTGGACCACCGGCATGGTGCGCGGTGACTGCAAGGCGGGGATCGCGGCCAACTACAAGGTCGAACGCCTGACCGGGATCAACCAGCCCGGTCAGCTGGACCAGATGGGCGAGCCGCACGGGCTCACCATCGCGCCGAACGGCCGGGTCTTCTACATCGGCCGCGCGGCCTGCGCCGGCAACGTGGTGCCCGCGCCGAACGACTGGACCAACCCCGAGATCGGCGCCGGCTGCGGCACGATCCACCAGTGGGACCCGGTCACCAAGAAGCCGAAGCTGCTCACCACGCTGAAGGTGATGGGCAACCGCGGCAGCGGCGACGAACTGGTCAAGAACGAGGAAGGCCTCCTCGGTCTCGTGCTGGACCCGAAGTTCAGCGAGAACGGCTTCATGTACGCCTACTGGATGCCGCACGCGTCGATCGACCTCGACAAGCGGATCGGCAAGCGCACGGTCTCGCGGTTCACCTACGACCTGAAGAACCAGACGCTGGACCAGGCGACCCGCAAGGACCTGCTGTCGTGGGACGTCCAGATCCACAGCTGCTGCCACGCCGGCGGCGGGATGGACTTCGACTCCGACGGGAACCTCTACATCGGGTCCGGTGACAGCAACTCGTCGCAGGGCTCCAACGGGTACTCCGGCAACAACTGGACCAAGGACTACAAGGGCGTCTCGTTCCAGGACGCGCGCCGCACCGCCGGCAACACCAACGACCTCAACGGCAAGATCCTGCGGATCCACCCGGAGCCGGACGGTACCTACACCAACCCGGCGGGCAACCTGTTCCCCGAGGCGAACGATCCCGGGGACAAGACCAGGCCCGAGATCTACGTGATGGGCGTGCGGAACATCTCGCGTCTGCAAGTCGACAAGAAGACCAACTGGCTGACCGCCGCGTGGGTCGGCCCGGACGCGTCCTCGCCGAGCCCGGAACTCGGCCCGGCCAAGTACGAGACCGCCACGGTCATCACCGAGGCGGGCAACCACGGCTGGCCGTACTGCATGGGTAACAAGCAGCCGTACCGCGACCGCAGCAGTACCGACGCCGCGGTGCTCACCGGCTGGTACGACTGCGACAACCCGGTCAACACCTCGCCGCGCAACACCGGTCTGGTGAACCTTCCGCCGATCAAGAAGAACATGATCTGGTACGCGCCGGACGGCGGAGGGCCGGTGTTCCCCAACCGTCCCAACAGCTCCGTCCCGACGTACAACGCGGCCGAGGCAACCTACACGCAGCCCTACCTCAAGGGCGGCGGCCAGGCGGTCATGACCGGGCCGACGTACCACCGCGAACTGGTCAACACCAACAGCGGCGTCGCGTGGCCCGCCTACTGGAACGACAAGTGGTTCATCGGTGACCAGAGCAACGGGCAGAACCGGATCGCGGTCACCCTCGACCCGAACGGCGTCGCGAAGCAGGATCCGCCGGTGTTCGCCGAGACCGTGCGGCAGATCATCCCGACCGGCGGTGGCGACACCAAGCTGAACCAGTGGATGGACGCCAAGTTCGGGCCGGACGGCGCGTTGTACGCGCTCGACTACGGCGGCGGCTTCTTCACCCTGACCAACAACCAGAAGCTGCTGAAGATCAGCTACACCGGCGGCGAGGCCACGCCGGCCGCGGCGGCGTCTTCGACCATGGTGCAGAACAAGCCGCTCACCGCGGCCTTCACCGGGTCGAAGTCCGGCGGCGTCTCCTACAAGTGGGAGTTCGGCGACGGCACGATCTCGACGCAGCCCGACCCGCGGCACACCTACCCGCGCACGGGCCTGTACACCGCCAAGCTGACCGTGACCTACGCGAACGGCGAGACGGTGACCACGCGGAACTCGGTGAACGTCGGGTGTCTCGTGGCGGATCCCAGTGCCACGGTGACCATCGGAGACACCGACACCGGGGTGACCAACCGCAACGCCGGTGGCGGCTGCACGGTCGACGACATGATCGACGACGAGAGCACGTGGACCTCCCACGCCGGTTTCGTCAACCACGTCACCCAGGCCGTGGACCGGCTCGGCGACCTCGGCGTGCTGAACGCGGCCGAGTCGGACAAGATCAACGCCGCGGCCGCCGCGTCGCCCATCGGCAACAAGGGCGTCACCGGCTACGACGCGATCTACGACGGCACGCCCGAATCGTTCCGCAACTGGTCACAGGCGCCGTCCGGGCAGTTCGCCATCCAGCCGGACGGGTCACTGCGACCGTCGGGCGGGCTGGGCATGCTGTGGTACTCGGCACGGCAGTTCGGCAACTTCTCGGTGAAGCTGCAGTTCAAGGACATCGCGCCGACCGGCAGCGCCAACAGCGGTGTGTTCGTCCGGTTCCCGGACCCGCGCACCCCGCTGGAGCAGCGTCCGCCGGGCAGCTGCGGCACGGTCGGTTCGGCGAGGACGTCGCAGGCCTGGGTCGCGATCTACTGCGGCCACGAGGTCCAGCTGTACGACGGGGCCACCGGTGAACCGCAGAAGACCGGGTCGATCTACAACTTCGACCCGCGGCCGCTGGACCAGGCGGGAGTGAAGCCGAAGGGGACCTGGAACGAGTACGAGGTCAAGGTCGTCGGGCAGAAGTACACGATCATCCGCAACGGTGTGGTGATCAACGAGTTCGAGAACGCGCCGGGGATCCAGTCGTCGCGGGCGGGCGATCCGTCCACCGACTTCCGGCAGTTCGTCAGCGGGTTCATCGGTCTGCAGAACCACGGTGACAACGACCTGATGGAGTTCCGCAACATCCGGGTGCGGCAGCTGTAGCGCGAAAGCCGGCCGGGCGCGGGTTCGCGTGCCCGGCCGGTGTCCCTTGTACGGAAGGTTTCCCTGCGATGTCCCCAAGAACCCTCGTCGTGGCCCTGGTGGCCGCGACGCTCGCGCTGGCGGGCCTGGTGTTACCGGGCTCGTCCGCTCCCGCCTCCGCCGCACCCGTCCAGACCCTGGAATGGACCGCGGGCGACAGCACCGACCACTACCTCAGCGCGCCGTCCACCGCGGTGGCGGGCGAGACCACGATCGTCTTCAAGAACACCGAAGAGCTCGGCTCGACGATGTCGCACACGCTGACGTTCGACACGGCGACCCCGGGCTACAACCACGACGTGAACCTGAACATCCTCGCCAACCCCTATGACGACAAGAACGGCGTGCACCAGGCCACGGTGACGCTGACCCCGGGCAAGTACCGGTACTACTGCACGATCCAGGGCCACACCAAGATGATGGGCGAGTTCGTCGTCACCGACGGCGGCGGCGCCGACACCACTCCGCCGACCGTGACCGCGAACGTGACCGGCACCAAGGACACCGCCGGGAACTACGTCGGTTCCGCGACGGTGAACCTGACCGCGTCGGACAGCCAGTCCGGAGTGGACAAGGTCGAGTACCAGCTCGACGGCGGCGCGTGGACCGCGTACACCGCACCCGTGGCGGTCACCGCGGCCGGTTCGCACATGGTCCACTATCGCGCTTCCGACAAAGCGGGCAACGTTTCGCCGGAAGGGATGTCGTCGTTCACCGTCGTCACCGGGCAGCCCGGCGACACGACTCCGCCGACGGTGAATTCCGAGGTGACGGGGACCAAGGACACCGCGGGCAACTACCTCGACACCGCCACCGTGAAGCTCACCGCGACCGACGCCGGCACCGGCGTCGACAAGGTCGAGTACAAAGTGGACGAAGGCGCGTGGACCGCGTACACCGCTCCGGTCGCGGTCACCGCGCCGGGGATGCACATGGTCTCGTACCGCGCGTCGGACAAGGCGGGCAACGTCTCGCCGGAGGGCATGGCGCACTTCACGATCGTCAGCAGTGACACCACCGCGCCGACGGTGACCTCCGAGGTGACCGGGACCAAGGACACCGCCGGGAACTACGTCGGCAAGGCCACCGTGACCCTCACGGCCACCGACGCCGGTTCCGGTGTCGGCAAGGTCGAGTACCAGTTGAACGGCGGTCCGTGGCTGGCGTACTCGGCGCCGCTCGCGCTCACCGTCGTCGGCGCGCACACGGTGAAGTACCGCGCCACCGACAAGGCGGGCAACGTCTCGGCCGAAGGCACGGCGACGTTCACCATCGTCGAGGGCGACGACAGCACCGCGCCCGCCGTTTCGGTGGTGGTGAGCGGCGATCTGGACGGAAGCTGGTCGTACATCGAGGACGCGACCATCAACCTGACCGCGACGGACACCGGATCCGGCGTCGACAAGATCGAGTACAAATTGGACGGTGGGGCCTGGACGGTCTACACCGCGCCGGTGAAGGTGACCGAGCTCGGCACGCACACGCTGACCTACCGCGCGTCGGACAAGGCGGGCAACGTCTCGGCGGAACAGGGCGGCGCGTTCACCATCGTCGCCGCGCCGCCTGGCTCGGACGCGTGCCCGGACTCCGACGTCCGGGACACCGTGATCCTCGGCACGGCGGACAGCCAGGTCGAGAACCGCGACACCGGCAACGGCTGCACGATCAACGACGTGATCGACGACGAGTCGGACTACTCGTCGAACGAGCAGTTCGTGACCTACGTGCGGGCCGTGACGCAGGAGCTCCTCGACGGCGAGGTCATCTCGTCCGACGAGCGGAACCTGATCGTCACGGCGGCGATCGACTCCGGTATCGGCGGCTCGACCGCCGAGCCCGAGCCGGAGCCCGGTAAGAAGAAGCCGGAGACGAAGAACCCCGGCATGAAGAAGACCGTGAAGACGCCGATCCGGGACGTCTGAGCGGCTCCTCGTAGCGCGGAAGGCCCCTTCTCTCTGCCCAGCCGAGGGAAGGGGGCTTCACACGCCTGTGCCTGCCACCTTCGGTAACCGGGTCGGTCACGTGTGTCGTGAGTGGCGATTCGGGTTCTAACCGTCCTTGCCACTCACGAGACGTGCCCCACCCTGCCACCGCCGCCCTTGCTCGCTTCCCGCGCCGCCACTGAGACTGCTGGAGCTGGTGGTGTTGCTGAGGCCGCGGATGGCGATCACGTAGTCCGTGAAGGCCTCCTTCCCTACCTTCAGGGTAGGCAAGGAGGCCTTCACGGACCGGCGCACTCGACCGGCCGCCGGTTACCTTTCTCGCGTCGCGCTCGTCATGGACATGACGGGTTCGGCGCGAGAAAGGAATCGACATGACCGGCGAAGCCCTGGCCAGCGCGTTCGAGGAACAGCGCGGGCGTCTGGTGGCCGTGGCCCAGCGGATGCTCGGCTCGCGCGCGGACGCCGAGGACGCCGTCCAGGAGGCCTGGCTGCGGCTGGCCCGCCAGGACGCCGACACGATCGACAACCTCTCCGGCTGGCTGACCACGGTCGTCGGCCGCGTCTGCATCGACGTCCTGCGCTCCCGCAAGACCCGCCCCGAGGATTCCTACGACGAGCCGCCCGAGCTGCTGGTGCTGGAGGACTCGCCGGAAGAGGACGCGCTGCTCGCCGAATCGGTCGGGGTGGCGCTGGTCGTGGTGCTCGACACCCTCGGCCCGGCGGAGCGGCTGGCGTTCGTCCTGCACGACCTGTTCGCGGTCCCGTTCGCCGAGGTCGGCGAGATCCTCGGCAAATCCGCCGACGCGGCCAAGATGCTCGCCAGCCGGGCCCGCCGGAAGGTGCAAGGACGGCGTCCAGCCGACGAGCCTCGGCAGCACGCGGTCGTCGAGGCGTTCCTCGCCGCCGCGCGCGAAGGAGACTTCGAAGGACTGGTCGAGATGCTCGACCCCGGCGTGACGTGGCGTTCGCGGAGCAGGCACGGCGAGGTCGTGCGGCTCGGCGCGGCCGAGGTGGCCACGCGGGTCCAGCGCGGGGCGCGCGCCGTCGTCACCACTCGTCCCGCGCTGGTCAACGGAAAACCGGGAATCGTGTCGTGGAGCAGGACCGGCAAGCTGCTGGGCGTGATGTCCTGCACCGTCGTCGACGGCCGTATCGTCGAAATCGATTCCGTGAGTGACCCGCGTCGCCTCGCGGCCATGGGTGTTACCTCCCGGGAGTCCTCCTCGTCGAAGTAAGTGAACACCGACGAGAAGGAGAAATCCCGTGCAGGCAAGGATCGATTACCTCAAGACCGCTCTCGCGCCGAAGCTGGTGAAGCACCTCGTCTCGGCCGCGAAGGTGCTCGACGGCAGCGAACTTCCCTTGGCGACAAGGGAACTGGTGAACATCCGGGCCAGCCAGATCAACGGCTGCTCGGGCTGCCTCGACATGCACACCAAGGACGCGGCGCACGCGGGGGAGACCACGACCCGGCTGAACCTGGTCGCGTGCTGGCGCGAGGCGACGGTCTTCACCGAGGCCGAACGCGCCGCGCTGGAGCTCACCGAGCAGGGCTGCCGCCTCGCCGACGGCAGCGGTGTCACCGACGAGGCGTGGGCGGCCGCCGCCAAGCATTACGACGACGAGCAGCTCGTGGCGCTGGTGACCCAGATCGCGCTCATCAACGCCTTCAACCGGCTCAACGTCATCACCCGGCAGCCGGCGGGCGACTACACGCCAGGCCAGTTCGCGGGGCATTGATGGACACCGCACTATGGATCGTCGCCTGGCTGCTGGCCGTCATGTATGCCGTGTCCGGCGTCGGGAAACTGTTCCTGCAAAGGGAAAAGATCGCCGGCGTGGCGTCGGCCGCGGGCTGGGTACTGGATTTCGGCCCCGGCACGGTGAAGTTCATCGGGCTGGTCGAGATCCTGGGCGCGGTCGGCCTGATCCTTCCGGCCTTGCTCGACATCGCGCCGGAACTCGTGCCGCTGGCCGCCCTCGGGCTGGCGCTGGTCATGGCGGGCGCCGTGGTCGTCCGGCTGCGTCGCCGGGAGCCCCTGGTCGCGCTGCTGGACCTGGGCTACCTCGCGCTGTGCGCTTTCGTCGCCATCGGGCGCGCCTGAAACGCGTGAAGGCCCCCTTCCCTCGGCTCAGCCGAGGGAAGGGGGCCTTCACGCGCGATCAGCTCAGGTGCGCTGTTTCGAGCGTCCGAGGATGCGACGGCGGCCGTGGCCGTTCGTGCGTTCCTCGTGGAGTTCCTTCAGCGACAACATCATCGCGTCTTCCTGCTTCATCAGCGGGTCGTTGCGCAGGTCCTTCCAGACCGAGACGCACAACCCGACCATCACGAACACGAACGGCACCGCGATCAGGATCGTGAGGTTCTGCAGACCGGTCAGCGCCTTGTCCCCGCCGACCAGCAGCATCACCGCCGCGACGGCGCCCATCAGCACGCCCCAGAAGATCACGACGGTCTTCTTCGGATGCACGCTTCCGCGCTGGGACAAGGTACCCATCACCACCGACGCCGCGTCCGCACCGGAGACGAAGAAGATGGACACCAGGATCATCACCAGGATGGCGATCGGGAGGAACCACGGCAGCGTCTCGAGCAGTTCGAACGTCGCCGACTGGGCACTGCCCGCGCCCGCGATGTCCGTCCCCGCTCGCTGCCTGCTGATCGCCGCGCCGCCGAAGATCGCGAACCAGATGAGGCTCACGATGCTCGGGATCGCGATGACCCCGAAGATGAACTGCCGGATCGTGCGGCCGCGCGAGATCCGCGCGATGAACATGCCGACGAAGGGGGTCCACGAGATCCACCAGGCCCAGTAGAAGACCGTCCATCCGCCGAGCCAGGTCTGCATCTCCTCGCCGCCGGTCATCCCGGTGCGGCCGGACATCTCGGCCAGCTCGCGGAAGTAGTCGCCGATGGCGCCCGGCACGATGTTGAGGATCAGCACGGTCGGCCCGACCACCAGGACGAACACCGCGAGTACCGCGGCGAGCACCATGTTGATGTTGGACAGCCACTGGATGCCCTTGGCCACACCGGAAACCGCCGAAGCGATGAACGCGATCGTGAGGATCGCGATGATCGCGACCAGCAGGCCCTTGCCTGGGTCGTCGATCCAGCCGACGGCGCCCATGCCGCCACCGACCTGGAGCGCGCCGAGACCGAGGGAAGCGGCGGAACCGAACAGAGTGGCGAAGATCGCCATGATGTCGATCGCCTTGCCCAGTGGGCCTTCGGTGCGCCGCTTGCCGATCAGCGGCGCGAACACCGAACTGATCAGCTGGCTGCGACCCTTGCGGAAGGTGCTGTAGGCGATCGCGAGACCGACGACGGCGTAGATCGCCCACGGGTGCACGGTCCAGTGGAACAACGTCGTCGCCATCGCGGTGTGGACGGCTTCGTCGGAATTCGGGGCCGCAGTGCCCGGGGGCGGGCTCGCGAGGTGGGAGACCGGTTCGTACACCCCGAAGAACATCAGGCCGATGCCCATGCCGGCGCTGAACATCATCGCGATCCACGACGACGTCCGGAATTCGGGCAGTTCCTTGTCCCCGCCCAGCGGGATCCGGCCGTAGCGGCTTATGGCCAGACAGACCGCGAAGAGCACGAAACCGCTCGCGGTCAGCACGAAAGCCCAACCGCCGTAAGGGATCACGGCGTCGTTCAACAGGGTCGACGCGACACTCGCCAGGTTTTCCGGGGCCAGCACGCCCCAGACGATGATCGCGAGCGCGAGCACCGCCGCCACACCGAAAACGGTCCGGTCGGTCTCGGCGGGTCGTTCGGAGGCGAGGTCGAGGGGGACGTGCTCATCGGGCGGGTGGCCCGGGCCCGTCGTGTCCGGTGCGTGGGCAAGGTCGGCCGCGGTCTCCGCGACGACCTCTTCTTCCGCTTGTTTACCGTCCTGCGAACTCATGTTCAGTGACGCGCCGACTGCGGCGCGCTCTCCTTCCGCCCGATGTTAACCCGTTTGCACCACTGCACCCTAACCAGAAAACTGGTAACCGGCAGAAAATACGGGCGAAGTGGTTTAAAGCCGTGATTGTGGGTTTGACCTCGGCGGATGACGGTCGGGTTCGCGGTCCGGGCGGGGAACGTGGCGCTCGTGACACCGGGCCTTCGCGGCCCGGTGTCCTCAGGCCGTGTCGCCGCCTCTCCAGAAGGGGCGGACGAGCGGGTCTCCGCCGGCGGTGCCGGGGCGACCCTGGCGCGTGTGGTTGCGCTCCAGGAGGTAGCCGACGAGGGCGATCAGGGCGAGGGTGACGAGGATTGCGGTCATGGCAGTAAGTTTGCGCCGCCAGAGATCCTGCCAAAAGTGGCAGTTCTGTCGTTGTGTGACAATATCCTGCCAGCTATGCTCCGGCCATGCTGAAAAGCGTCGCCGTGGTGCTGCTGGACGATTTCGCCGCCTTCGAGTTCGGTGTCGTCTGCGAGGTGCTCGGTTACGACCGCACCGATGACGGAGTGCCACTGCTCGACTTCCGCGTGTGCGGGGAGCGGGCGGGAGAACCGCTCAGCCTCGGCCACGGCGTCAAAGTGACCCCGGAGCACGGTCTCGAAGCGACGGAGGACGCGGATCTCGTCGTCGTCCCCGCCTGCGACGTACGCGACGAGTACCCGCCCGCGGTGCTCGAGGCGCTCCGGGCGGCTTCGGAGCGCGGCGCCACGCTGCTTTCGGTCTGCACGGGCGCGTTCGTGCTGGGCGCCGCCGGCTTGCTCGACGGACGGCGGTGCACGAACCACTGGCGCCACAGCGCGGCGTTCCGGAAGCGGTTCCCGCAGGCCCAGCTGGATCCGGACGTCCTCTTCGTCGACGACGGCGACATCGTCACCAGCGCGGGCACGGCCGCCGGCATCGACGCCTGCCTGCATCTGGTCCGGCGCGAACTCGGCTCCGCCGCGGCCACCGCGATCGCGCGGCGCATGGTGGTGCCGCCGCAACGGGAAGGCGGGCAGCGCCAGTTCGTCGAGGTGCCGATCCCGGAGTGCACCGGGGACAGCCTGCAGCCGGTGCTCACCTGGATGCTCGACACCATCGCCCACGAACATCCGGTCGCCGATCTCGCCCGCCGGGCCCGGATGTCCGAGCGCACCTTCGCGCGCAAGTTCGTCGCGGAGACGGGCACCACGCCGCACCGATGGCTTTCGACGCAACGGGTTCTGCACGCGAGGTCGTTGCTGGAGGAGACGACGATGAGCATCGACGAGGTCGCGCGCCGCTGCGGTTTCGGTTCGGGAGCCTTGCTACGGCACCATTTCCACAAGGTCGTCGGCGTTTCCCCGCAGGACTATCGCCGGACCTTCGCGCCGCGGCGAGTTTGACCTTCCTTCAGGCGGAACGCCGTCCGACGGCCTCGAAGATGTCGTGTGCCAACAGGTCGGCGCCTTCGGTGAATCCGTTGATGAGGATCTTCCTGCCGTCGGTGAGTTTGACGAGACAGCCGACATCGCCGCCGAACGCCTTGGCGAGGGCGTTCTTCTTGGCGTGGTCGACGGCCACCTCGACCTTGCTCCACGGCACGACGGTGGTCGATTTCCGCCAGGTGCGCACGAATCCCTGTTCGTACAAGGTGAAGATCTCGCCTCGCTTGCTGATGGCGTGCCAGCAGCCCCAGGCGCCCATCAGCGCCAGCCCGAGCCCGCAGCCGATGACGAGGCCGATGATCATCTCGCCGCCGGAAACCCCGGCTTCCTGACCCAGCACGAACACGACGACACCGAGGACGGCGATCGGCACGCCGATCACGATCGCGGCCACACCCCGGAGCGCACGCCTGCGGCAATTCGTCTCGAAGCGTTCGACGTACGCACCCAGTTCGGTCACGGGCAGGACGCTAACGGCGGGTGCGGGGACCGGTCCCTAATCCTTCGGTGCCTTGGTGAACAGGCCGAGGGATTGAGCGAACGCCGCTCCGCCCGCCAGGAAGACGAGCGGCAGCGTCTTGGCCCAGAAGGCGCCGACGTCGAGCGAGATGAGCAACGCGAGCAGCCCGCCCGCCAAGGCGGCCAAAACGAGCATTCCCAGTGCGACGCGGGGTTTCGAGACCATGTGCCCTCCAAGAAACGGTTCGGAAGAGCAAGCCCCGCGATGGTTCCGCCGCGGAAAGAGGTCATTTTTGCCGCGTCGGACTTTCAGAGCGAGCCCCAGGAGCGGGCGCGTTCCAGCAGCCTGTCGCGGATGAGCGTCACCACCGGCCGCGTCGTCCCCGACCGGTACGCGAGATAGATCGTGTTGAGCGGCGGCACCTCCGGGGAGTGCACGATCGAGACCGAGCCCGCTTCGAGCGCGGCCGCGGCGATGTAGCGAGGCAGCACGCTCACCCCGGCGCCCGCGACGACGACGGCGAGGATCGCGCGGAGGTCGGGGACGACCATCGCGACGCGGTTCGGCGGCCGCCGCCCGAATTCGCTGCGCCAGTAGCGGCGGATGATCGGCAGATCGTCGGCGTACGCGATCAGCGGCAGATGGGCCAGCGCGGGTACCGGGTCGGTCGCGAGCAACGCGGGATCCACGCTCCGCGCGAGGGCGGGCGCGGCGGCGAGGACGAATTCCTCGTCGATCAGCGGAATGGCGATGATCCCGCGCTGCCGTGGGCGGACCGAGGAGATCACGAGGTCCAGGCGCGCGGCTTCGAGCGCGGACAGGAGCTCATCGGCGAGCCCGAGGGTGACGGTGACGCGCAGCCCGCGTTCGGTCAGCGGGGCGAGCGCGGGCAGGAACCGCGTCGCCATGCCGTCGCTCGCACCGCCCACCGCCACCCGTTCGCGGTACTGGACGTCGTCGCCTGCCGTCAACGCGCCTCGCAGTTCGTCGATGCGGGTGCCGATCCTGGCGGCGAGTTCGGCCGCGCGGGCGGTCGGGGCCGCGCCCTGTCGCGACCGGACGAACAGCTGCTCGCCGAGTTCTTCCTCGAGCTTGAGCAGCTGCCCGGTGACGGCGGGCTGGGTCAGGCCGAGTTCCGCGGCGGCCGCGGAGAGCGAGCCTTGACGGTAGATGGCCAGGAAGGTCGCCAGCCGATCCAAGTTGGGCATGCAAGGCACCTTCCATAAGAAATCTTATGGATTGTAGCCGCCTGGGCGGAGTACGCGCGGCGAAGACCTCGTTGAAGCCGGCAGTGGGGCACATCGCCCCGGAAGAACGAAAGGAACACTCATGGCGCGGATCCTCATGATCGTCTCGGCCGCCGACCACGTGCGGCTCACCGACGGCACCGACCACCCGACCGGGTTCTGGGCCGAAGAGGTCGCCGAATCGCATCGGGTGCTCGCCGCGGCGGGTCACCAGGTGGAGATCGCGACCCCGGCCGGGCTCCGGCCGACCGTCGATCCCATCAGCCTCGACGAACGCGGCGGCGTCGACCCGGCCGAGGGCGCGAAGTTCGCGGAATACCTCAAAGGGCTCGATCTTTCGGCGCCGCTCAAGCTTTCCGACGTCTCGGCCGACGCCTACGACGCCTTCTACCTGCCGGGCGGGCACGGTCCGATGACCGACCTGGTGGACGACGCCGATCTCGGTGCCCTGCTGAACGCCGCCGACGCGCGGGGCAAGACCATCGCCGCGCTCTGCCACGGGCTCGCCGCCTTGCTCGGCGCGCGTGGCGATGACGGCTCGTTCACCTTCGCCGGCCGATCGATGACGTCGTTCAGCGACGAAGAGGAGCGGCAGGGCGGGCTGGGCGACAAGAGCCCGTTCTTCGTCGAGACCCGGCTTCGGGAACAGGGCGCGATCGTCACTCCGGCGACCGCCTGGTCGAGCGAGGTCGTCGTCGACGGAAACCTCGTCACCGGGCAGAACCCGCAGTCCAGCGTCGCGACCGCGGAGCGCGTGGTGGAGCTCCTGAAGACCGCGTGAGCAGAGGTCGGTGACCGCCGGGTTTGCGCCGCGGGCGGATCCGGGCCTACGATCAGGGCATTCGTACAGGACGAATGCCCTAGGAGATGAACGGTGGCAGGATCCCCGGCCGCGGCGCGCGGTCAGCTCGTTCGGCGCCGGTTGCTCGACGCGGCCGTCGCGCTCGTGCCCGAACTCGGCTGGTCCGCGGTCAGCACCCGCATCCTGGCCGAACGCGCGGGTGTCACGCCGAGCGTCGTGCACTATCACTTCCCTTCGCTGCAAGCCTTGTTGATCGAGGCCGTGCTGGGGGCGATGCGCGAGGTCGCCCTCGCCTTCGAGCCGGCGCTGGAAACCGTCGAAACGCCCGCGGACGCGGTCGACGCGCTGCTGGCGTCGGTCGGTGGGTACTCCGGTACCGACCCGATGTCGTTGCTGTTCGCGGAGTCCTACCTCGCCGCGACCCGCGACGACACTCTGCGCCAAGGCATCCGCGAACTGCTCGCCGACCTGCGCACCCGGCTTGGCGGCTGGCTGGCGCGGCATGGGGTGGCCGACGCCGAGGACACGGCCGCGGTCCTTCTCGCGGCGGTGGACGGGCTTCTGCTCCATCGGGCGCTCGGGCCGGATTCGGGCGCTGTCTCTCCCGCCGTCCTGCGCAGACTGGTCGACTGAACCGAAAGGGAGGACACCCATGAAGGTGGCGATCTGCGGGGCCGGGATCACCGGGCTGGCGCTGGCGCACCGGCTCGCGACGCTGGACGTCGAGGTCGTGGTGCTGGAGCGGGCCGCGGGGCCGCGCGAACAGGGCTACATGATCGACTTCTTCGGTCCCGGCTTCGACGCCGTCGAGGAGATGGGCCTGCTGCCTCAGGTCGAAGACGTGGCGTACCGGGTGGACGAGGCGAGTTTGCTGGACGAGCGCGGTCGCCGCCGGGCGGCCATCGATTACGTCCAGTTCGCCAAATCGGTGCGGGGCAGGCTCTGCAGCATCATGCGGCCCGATCTGGAACGTGTCCTGCGCACCGGACTGCCGTCCACAGTGGACGTCCGGTTCGGTGCCGGGGTCACGGGAGTCGAGGATCTCGGCGACCGGGTGCGGGTCACTTCGGCGGACGGCGGGACACTCGAAGCCGATCTGCTGATCGGGGCCGACGGGATCCATTCGACCGTGCGGCGGCTGGTCTTCGGTGAAGAGAACCGGTTCTTGCGTCGTCTCGGGTTTCATACGGCGGCCTTCGTTTTCGAGGACGAGGAGATTCGTGCGCGGGTCGGGGAGCGGTTCTGCCTGACCGACACGATCGGGATGCAGATGGGTTTCTACGGTCTTCGCGACGGCAAGCTCGCGGCCTTCGCCGTGCACCGCACGACGGATCCGGTCCTGCCGGACGACGCGCGAGCGGCCCTGCGCGCGACCTACGGTTCGCTGGGCTGGGCGGTACCTCAAGCGCTCGCTCTGTGTCCGCCCTCCAGCGAGGTGTACTACGACCAGGTCGCGCAGATCGAGATGCCGTCCTGGAGCCGCGGCCGGGTCGTACTCGTCGGCGATTCCTGTTACGCCGTCTCCCTTCTCGCCGGACAAGGCGCTTCGCTGGGGATCGCGGGCGCGTTCGTGCTGGCCGAACAGCTCACCCGGTCACCCTCGATCGAGTCCGCGCTCGCCGAGTACGAAAAACTG
Organism: Amycolatopsis sp. NPDC043887; assembly: GCF_056435665.1. Taxonomy (NCBI): domain Bacteria; kingdom Bacillati; phylum Actinomycetota; class Actinomycetes; order Pseudonocardiales; family Pseudonocardiaceae; genus Amycolatopsis; species Amycolatopsis sp. NPDC043887. Next base: position 25,209 of record NZ_JBWKEB010000015.1, on the reverse strand, counting down.
GTCCGCCCGGTGGTGACCGAAAAGCAGCAGGTCGCCCGCCGCGGCGCCCGATGGTTCCTGCCCGCCAACCGATTCCTGCTCCAGGCGCGCCGGGCTTTCCTTCACGTGGCACGCCTTCCCGGCCTCGAACGCCCGCTCGCGGCCGCCGTCACCGGCAAGTCGACGGCGCTGGTGACGAATCTGAGGCATGGGGCCGAAATCCGGAGCCGGTGATGGTCCGGCGCGGCCTTCTGCTGCACCGGTCACGGAAGTTCGGTGTTTCCGGTGCGGTCGGGCGGGCCAGGTGGTCCGGCGTCGCCGGGTGGTTCGGAAGTTTCCGGGGGTCGGCTTATGTCCTGAGGTGCATGGTGTTCCGTCTCGGTGTTCCGGTGGGGTGAATTCGGGAGGCCGTCTTGGGCGATGTGGACTTTCCATTCGCTGTGGTGGATCAACCGGTGGTGTTTGGTGCACAGCAGGACGAGGTTGTCGATTTTCGTTTCGCCGTGGTGGCGTTCGTCCTGGGTGCGGGAGTCGCGGACCCCGTCGATGGCCTTATCAGGTTTGGCCATCGGGTCGAGATCGGACTTCAACCGGGCGTAGGTTTCGAGGTCGAGCCTGGCTTTGAGGCCGAGGGTGCCGTCGCGGTGCTGGACGAACCGCAGCTCCGGCCGGGTGTCTTTCGGGTCTTCGTTGCGGGGCTCTTTGCCGTCGGGGTCGAGTGTGTCCAGCAGGCGGCGTCCGGCGCGGGCGATCTGCCGGGGCCCGGCACGACGAGCCAGCTCGACCAGGATCTTCTCCCCAGCCTGCACGTCTTCTTCCGGCACGGTGGACGGAATGCGGGCGAGAGTCCGGATGATGGCGTCGATCTGCGAACCCCCGATCGCGCCCTCGGCGGCGGCTTGGGCGGTCAAGGGTGCCAGGGGTGGTTCGGGGTCTCCGCCGATGGACGGTCCGGGATGCAAAGCGAGGACCCGGTCGGCGCGGGCGCTGGCTTCCTTGTCCGTCACCAGGAAATCCTCGAAAATCAACGCCGCCAACGTCGAATGACCCGAACACCCGCGAACCCCGCGGGAATTGATTTCCGCCAGGATCGCGTTTTTGCTCGGCATCCGCCCGCCGCTTCACAACCTTCAATTCCTGTTTGCGGCATGCAGCGTCGCGGTGTCGACACGCCACCACTCGGTGGACGTCCTCGGGAGTGCATCGTCGCTGGCCACGACACCGACATTACCCGAATCGAACACCTGTACTATCGCATATTCAGACTAGTCATGCCTCATCAATGTATGAAGATTCACCTGCTCCAATAAATGATGATGGCCATGTCGTGTTGCCGCACAAGTCAAACGGTAGAAGTGTCAGCCAGTAGCGCTGCGACGAATAACCGTCCCAGAACCCGAATCCGTGATCACCAGGTGGGACGTGCGGAGACGCCTCCGTCCACGGTCAGGTTGTGCCCGGTGACCCACGCCGCGAGCGGCGACGCGAGGAACAGGCAGGCGTTCGCGACGTCGCCGGGGGTGCCGAGCCTGCCAAGGGGTGCGGCCTGCTCCCAGCGGCGGACGCCCTCCGGCCAAGCGTCGCCGAGGCCGGGGCGGTCGATCAGGCCGGGGGAAACCGCGTTGACGCGCAGGCCTCGCGGTCCGTATTCGAGCGCGGCGGCGCGGGCGTGCATGACCAGGGCGGCCTTGGCGCTGCTGTAGTGCGCGTGTCCCGGCGCGGGGTGGGCCGCTTCGATCGAGGCGATGTGGATGACGCTGCCGCCGTCCATCACGTCGGCGGCGGCCTGCGTGCACGAGAAGGCGCTGGTGAGGTTCGCGTCGAGGACGGCGCGCCAGCTTTCCGCCGACATCTCCGGCAAGGGGTCTATCGGCTGCACGCCGGCGTTGTTGACCAACGTGTCCAGTCGTCCGGTCCATGCCGCGGCGGCGGCCACGAGACGGCGGCATTCGCCGTCGTCGGTGAGGTCGGCGGAGAACGCCTTGGCGGTGCCGCCCGCTTCCTCGATCCGCTCGACGACGGCGAGCGCGGAAGCTTCATCGCGGTGGTAGTGCACGGCGACGGCGCTGCCCGCTCCGGCGAAGCGCAGGGCGATGCCGTGGCCGATGCCGCCGCTGGCCCCGGTGACGAGGGTCGTGGTGCCGCTCAGGTCGAGCATCGAGGTCCTTTCCGCAGCGCGAGAACGGCCGCGACGACGAGGAAGACCAGGCCCGCGGCGACGTAGCAGTTTCCCAGCCACTGCTGGGCGGTCGTCCACGTCTGGCCCGGCCGGTCGAAGGCGGGGAAGTACCGGAACGGTGCCCCGACGAAGATCGTGGCGGCGACCCCGGTGACGGCGAGCCAGGCCGCGGCCCGGCGGCGATCTCGGCGATGGAGTGCCGCGCACGCGGCGGTGGTGAACAGCGCCGGGGCGATCCACACCCAGTGGTGTGACCACGACGTCGGCGAGATGAGCAGGGCGAACGTCGCGTTCAGCAGCAGCGCCGGCACCGCGGCCGAGCGGTACATGGTCAGGGTCACCAGAATCAGCAGAACGCCGGTGAGGACGATCCACAGCGGCTTCGCGGCGCCCTCGACGCCGAATCGCGCCAGCACGGCCCGCAAGGTCTGGTTGGTGTGGAACGAGGTACCGCTGATCCCCGACGCCCCCGCGAGTCCGCCGAACCAATAGCGCGCGGAAGCCTCCGGGGCGACCGCGAACGCGACGGCGGACGCGGCCACGAACGTGCCCGACGCGGTCAACGCGCCGCGGAAGTCCTTGCGCACCAGGAAGAACAACAAGAACGCCATGGGCGTCAACTTGATCGCGGCCGCGAGACCGACGCCGATTCCCCGGTAGCGGCCCCGAGTCAGCAGGCAGTCGGCCGCGACGAGACCCATCAGCAACAGATTGATCTGGCCGAAGCCGAGCGTCTGGCGGACCGGTTCGAGGAAGAGCACCGGCGTGATCGCCAGCGAGGCGACGAGCAGCGCCTTCCGCCGGTCCCCGGACGGCCACAGCGTGCGGGTGATCCCGTAGAAGGTGATCCCCAGCGCGGCCAGGCTGAGCGCGAACAACAGGAGCACCGCGCCGGTCCAGGGCACCAGCGCCAGCGGGGTGAGCACCAGTGCGGCGAACGGCGGATAGATGAACAGCAGGGGGATGCCCGCGTCGGAAAGCGGCAACGCGCCGTAGAGGTCGCCGCCGTTCCACAGGGTGTCGACGCCGAAGCGGTAGATCTCGAGGTCGCTGTGGGAAGCGCCCGTCGTCGCCCAGGCCACGGCGCACGCCAGTACCAGTGCGGCGAACGCGCCGACCGGCCACCAGGTCCGACCGCGCGACTTGGTGGGAGACATCGCGTGGTGACCCTTCGGACGTGCGTCGATGCTCCTGACTGTACCCCGACGGCGACAAGCGACTTCCGTCGGCAGTCAGCGATCCGTCATTGGTCTAGACTTTTCATTCCCAGTGTGGTGAAAGGGACCGGTCCATGCGCGGAACGACGGTGTTGCCGAGGACGCCTTGCCTCGAACCGAAGGCGGGGGAATTGCCACTGCATCGGCTGGAGGTCCGCGCGCCGGACGCTCTGCCGTTCACGGTCGGCACATTCGACACGATCGGGCCGATGTCGCGGGCGGCGTTCCCGCATCGGCACACTTTCTACGAAATCGTCCATGTCACCGGCGGTACCGGCGACCACGTCATCGATTTCACCCGCTGGGAATTGGGGCCGCCGCAGCTCGCGGTCATAACACCGGGGCAGGTGCACCATTGGGATGCCCGCGATCTCAGTGGATTCGTCGTGTTGTTCACCGACGATTTCCTGCTCGAACATCCGTCGGATCGCGAAACCCTGCGAAGGCTCAGCCAGCAGCCGTGGCGGCTCGACGAGCGCGCGGCCGAGGAGACGGCCCGGATGGTCGCCGAACTGGACGAGGAATTCCGTTGTGGCGGCCAGGGTACCGATTCGGTGCTGCGGGCCCTGATGCACGTGCTGATCGTGCGGGCGGGACGCCTTCCGGGATTGGCGGACCCGCGCCCGCCCGCCAGAGCACAGGCGGTGGGCACGGAATTCGCCCGGCTGCTGGGCAGGCCGGATCTGGGGCTGTGGTCGGTCGGCGCACTCGCGGAGCGAATCGGGGTCACGCCGGGATATCTCACCGACGCGGTGAAAACGGCGACCGGCCGGACGGCGGCACAACTGATGCGCGAGGCGAGGACGAGGGAGGCGAAACGATTCCTGCGCGGCACGGATCTCACCGTGCGGCAGGTCGCCAGCCGGGTCGGATTCGCGGATCCCGCCTATTTCTGCCGGTTCTTCCGGCGGGAAACGGGGTTGAGCCCCGGCGATTACCGCAGGACCGGTGACGCGCCCCCGGAGATTCACCACGACTGACCACCTCAGTCCATCGTCCGCAGCTGATCTTCTCCATACCGTCGAGGGTGATTCCCGAAGCCCCCACGAGGAGCAGGTATGGACGAAGAGAACAAGCTCAGCCGGAAGACCGTGCTGAAGGCCGCGCTCGCCGCGGGCGTGGCGGCTCCGGTCGCGTTGATCGGCGGCCCGGCTCTCGCGCGCACCACCGTCGAGAGCGGCCAGGCACCCGAGCTGACCCCCGCCTGTGACGACGGTGACGACCCGACCCCGCCGCAGACCGAAGGTCCTTACTTCAAGCCGAATTCCCCGCAGCGGACGTCGCTCGTCACGCCGAACACGCAAGGGACGAGGCTCACCGTCTCCGGCTACGTCTTCGGTCTCGGGTGCCTTCCGATCTCGCGGGTGCTGCTGGACTTCTGGCAGGCGGACGTCAACGGCGCCTACGACAACGTGGGGTACACCTTCCGCGGTCACCAGTTCACCAACGACCAGGGCGCGTTCTCGCTGAGCACGATCGTGCCCGGCCTGTACCCCGGCCGTACGCGGCACATCCACGTCAAGGTCCAGGCGCCCGGCAGGCCGGTACTGACCACGCAGCTCTACTTCCCCAACGAGCCGCGCAACAACACCGACTCGATCTTCGACCCGCGGCTGCTGATGACCGTGCGCGATCAGCCTCCCGGCAAGCAGGCCGCGTTCGACTTCGTGCTGAACGTGCCGCAGACGCCGACGTCGACCTCACGGCCGACCAGTACGACGCCGACGACGTCGACTTCGACCTCCAACCCGCCCGGCGGGACGACCTGGGCGGCGGGAACCGGCTATTCCGCGGGCGCCCGGGTCACCTACAGCGGTCGCGGTTACGTGTGCTTGCAGGCGCACACGGCCCAGCCAGGCTGGGAGCCGCCGTCCACACCCGCGTTGTGGCGCGCGGAGTGACGGACAGCCGCTGCGGAGGGAGATAAACGCGGGTGGACTCCCGCCGCCGGGACCCACACCCCGGCGGCGGGGTCCACCCGCTTCCTCGTGGGGTGGGGTTTTCCTCACCCCAAGTGGGAGCTTTGCTTCAGTGCGCCGCTCCGGTCCGCGGACGATGATCGTCTTCGACATCGGAGCGAAGGGGTGGACGGTAATGACACAGCGCCGGAAACGGTGGGGGAGACGCGGATTGGTGGCCGCGGCGGTGGTGGTGACGGGGGCGGTGCTCGCTCCCGCGGCGAGTCCGGCTCTCGCGGCGGAGACGACCTCCGCCTGGCGGGATCCGGTGCGGTCGCTGGACCGGGCGGCATATCCGTTGCGCTCGACCGAGCCCGGCCGGAGCACCGCCGATCTACGGGCGCTGGGCGGGATGATCGGCGGCGCGAAGGTGGTGGGCCTCGGCGAGGCGACGCACGGCTCCCACGAGTTCTTCACCATGAAGGAGCGGGTGTTCCGCTACCTCGTCGAGGAAAAGGGGTTCCGGGCCTTCGCGCTGGAGCTCAGCTGGTCAGCCGGCCTGGAGATCGACGAGTACGTCCAGAGCGGGCGCGGCGACGCCCGTGAGATCGCGAAGCGCACGCTGGCCGGCTCCCCGTGGGACCGCGAGGAGTTCGTCAGCCTGATCCGGTGGATGCGCGATCACAACCGCGCGCACCCCGACCGCACGGTGCACTTCGTCGGTGACGACCTCGGCGCGCCATCGGTGAACGACGGGTTCTTCGCGCGGATCACCGACTATATCGGCCGCCATCACCCGGAGGCGCTGCCCCGGCTCAACGAGCTGTACACCGGGCTGCGCCCGATCGACGACGCGTTCGCTTACTTGCGCAAACCCGTCGACGAGCGACAGCGGCTCGCCACGCAGGCGGAGCAGGCCTTCGAGCTGGTCAAGGGCCTGACCGGCGCGGACGCCCACGGCTGGGCCGAGCAGCACGCCCGGTTCGTCGCGCAGACCGCCCGCTTCCTCGCCGTCGACCTCGCGGATCCGGAGAGCCTGCCCGCGGCACAGATCCTGCGCGACCAGGCGATGGCGCAGAACGTCGCCTGGTGGCAGCGGCGGACCGGGCACAAGATCCTGCTCTCCGCGCACAACGCCCACGTCGCGTACATCCCCGACATGCCGGCGATCTACCCGAAGACCCAAGGCGCCTTCCTGAGCGAGACGTTGGGCCGCGGCTACCTGCCGATCGGGTTCAGCTTCGACGAGGGTTCCTTCTTGTCCAAGGACACCGCGGTGGGCGGGGAGTGGAAGCGGTTCTCCGTCCCGGCCGCGCCGTCCGGGACGAACGAGGACACCCTCGACCAGGTCCGGTTCGAGGACTTCTACCTGGACCTCCGCACCGCGCCGCCCGCCGCCCGCGCCTGGCTGGACACCGCCCGGCCCACCCGCACCATCGGCACGCAGTTCCCGGTCGACCCCGCGACCGTCTCGCTCGGGCGGTCCTACGACGTCGTCATCCACCTGCACGACGTCCGCCAGGCCGATCTGAGAAGGTAGTGACGTTGCGCCCGTTTAGGGGGTTTTAACCCGGTTTACCTGGCGTGCCGCGACGGATCTCGGTAGTAGTCGAAGTGTTCCGGTACCCCCTGTTCCAGTACCCCCTGTTCCAGTACCCAGCGGAGGAAATCCCTGATGTTCAAACGGATGCTCAGCGCCTTCGGGGTCGGCGGTCCGTCCGTCGACACCGTGCTCGACTCACCGCACGCCGTTCCCGGCGAGGTGATCACCGGCCAGGTCCGCATCCAGGGCGGTTCGAGCGACGCCCAGATCGAGGAGATCCTGCTTTCGCTGGTCACCCGGGTCGAGGTCGAGCGTGGCGACCACGAGCGCGCCGGAACCGCGGAGTTCCTGCGGGTCAGCGCGGGCCGCAAGGTGAAGGTGACGGCGGGACAGCTGACCACCGTTCCGTTCCAGATCGCGCTGCCTTGGGAGACGCCGATCAGCGCGGTCGGCGGACGTGAACTGCCGGGTATGGTCGTCGGTGTGCGGACCGAACTGGTCATCGCCGGAGCGCCGGACAAGGGCGACCTCGACCCGGTGCTGGTCGGGCCGCTGGAATCGCAGGATCGGGTGCTGGAGGCGTTCGGCGAGCTGGGCTTCTCGTTCCGCAGCGCCGACGTCGAAGCCGGCCGGCTGCACGGCGTCCGGCAGGAGCTCGGGTTCTTCCAGGAGATCGAGTTCTTCCCGCCGTCGCGCTACGCGGGCCGCGTCAGCCAGGTGGAGCTGACCTTCGTCGCCGGCCCGGACGACCTCGTGGTGGTGCTGGAGGCCGATCGGCGCGGTGGCATGTTCCGCTCCGGCGGCGACTCCTTCGGCCGCTTCCACGTTTCGCACGAGGAGGCCCTGCGCACCGACTGGGCGGCGGCCATCGACGGCTGGCTGGCCAAGGTCGCCGAGTCCGGCGGCGGGCACGCCATGTTCGGCGGGCACCAGGAGCACTACGGCCACGACTACGACCACCACGGGCACCACGGCAGGCGTGGACCGGGGATGGGCGGCGTGGTCGCCGGTGCCGCGGCAGGCGTGGTCGGCGGCATGATCCTCGGCGAGGTCATGGAGGACGCCTTCGACGGCGGCGACGAAGGCTTCGAGGAGTGATCCGGCTCCTGGGCACGCCGGCGCCGGTGTGCCCAGGGGTCACTTCGCGGTCAAGGGCGCCAAAGCGGCGTCGACCGCGTCGGTGAGCCGGCGCGGATCGGCCTCCGCCCTGGCCACCACGTGCAGGCCCTGCATGACGATGAGCAGGAGCCGTGCCTGCGCCCCGCAGTCGATGTCCGCGCGGACCTCGCCGGACCGCTGGGCGGCTTCGAGTCCTTGCGTGATACCGGTTTCCAGTGCGTCGAATCCACTGTGGACGATCTTTCCCGCGGCTTCGTCTGCGGGTAGCAGTTCGGCGGCGGTGTTGCCCAGCAGGCATCCGCGTCCCGGGGTTTCCCGCGCCGCTTCGAGGACGCTGAGCAGAAGCTCACGCAGATGCGCGAGGACCGGTCCTTCGGCGAGAGTGTCCGCCTGGTTCGCGGCGCCGCCCGCGTAGCGTTCCAGTGCTCGCAGGAAGAGGGCGTGCTTGTCGCCATACGCGGCGTACAGGCTTCCCGGCAGGATGCCGAGGTCCTCCTTCAGATCGCGCATCGACGTGGCCGCGTAACCCCGCCGCCAGAAGACGTCGAGCGCACCCCCGATCACCCGGTCTTCGTCGAAGGAGCGCGGCCGTCCCGTGCGTGGCATGGCGTCATCGTACGACTTCTTGACAGTGCGTTCAAGAAGTGTACCTTGACTTCTTGTTCATGCGTTCAAGAAGTCAACCGAGGAGTTCACATGGGTCGGCTCTTCCTGCACATCAACGTTTCGCTCGACGGGTACATCGCCGACGCCGCGGGCGACATCGACTGGCGGTTCGCCGACGACGAGTTCCAGGGGCATATCGACGAGCTGCTGGAGTCGATCGACGGCATGGCCTTCGGTCGCAAGGCCTATGAGGAACTCGCCGGCTATTGGCCGGCCGCCGGGGACGAGGTCTCGGCCACGCAGCGGCGCCGGATGCGCGAACTGCCGAAGTATGTCCTCTCGCGCACTCTCCGAGCCACGAACTGGCACAACTCCCACGTGATCGAAGACGCCTCGGCGCTCGCCGGTCTCGAAGGTGACATCGCGCTCTTCGCCGGGGGAGGGGCCGCGACGTCCGCCGCCGGGCTCGGGCTGTTCGACGAAGTGCGGCTCGTGATGAACCCGGTGCTCCTCGGCGGCGGGACGCGGCTGTTCGATGGCGAGTACGCCGAGACGGCGCTCACGCTCGTTGACGACCGACGGTTCGCTTCGGGCGCGCTGCTGCTCACCTACGCCGTCGCGCGCTAGCCGGCCGCCCGGGGGTCAGGTGTACCAGGTGGGTTCCGGGAGTTCGTTCAGCAGCGCGTACGCACCGACTTCGCGGCGCTTGTAGGCCACCGGATCGTGTAGCGAGTGCGTGCGCAGGTTCCGCCAGAAGCGGTCCAGGCCGTATTTCGTGGCGCTCGCCCGCGCGCCGGTCAGCTCGAAGATCTTCGTGCCGATTTCGAGGCCGGTTTCGATCGCGCGCTGTTTGGCGGCCGCGATGAGGACCGCGACCTCGCCGCGGGCCCCGGGTGTCAGGTCTTCGCGCGGTGCGTGCAGCACGGCGGAGATCGCGGTTCCGGCCTTGTCCGCCAGTGCCTCGGCCGCCCACAGCTTCGACTGGAGATCGCCATAGCCGTCGAGGATGTACCACTCCTCGCCGGCGGAGGTCTTGTTGTCGCCGCCGTACGGCCACGCGCGGGTGCGTTCGCGCGTGTACGCCAGTGCGGTTTCCAGTGCCCCTTGCGCGATGCCCAGGTAGAAGTTGGTGAACACCAGCTGGATCGCCGGGACGTTGAGCGTGTTGTAGGTCAAGGGGCGGAACTTCTTGTCGACGTAGCCCGCCGCGCTCGCCCACGGGACGCGCACGCCGGAGATGGTCACGCTGCCCGATTCGGTGAGCCGCTGGCCGATGTTGTCCCAGTCGTCGTGGAAGACGATACCGTCCTGTTCGGACGGAACGATGGCGAAGACATGGTCCTCGGTGCCTTCGAGGACACCTTCGAGGACACCTTCGAGCACGGTCAGGTCGGAGACCTTGCTGCCGGTGGAGAACGACTTGTGTCCGTTGTAGACGATCTCGTCGCCGTCTTCGGTGATCTTCAGATCGGAGTCACGGGGATTGACCGCGCCGCCGAAGACGAAGTTGTTCCGCGTGTACAGTTCTTCGACCGCGGCGATCTGCTCGTCGGTCGCCACCAGCCGGGCGGCCCACGCCCAGAGGTAGTGGTAGCCGAGCAGCTGGCCGATCGAGCCGTCGCCGCGCGCGACCTCGCGGATCACGCGGTAGGCGGTCTCCCAGCTCTGGCCGCCACCGCCGTGTTCGACCGGGCCGAGCAGGGTCACCAGGCCGGAATCCTTGAGCAGTCGTACTTCCGCGTAGGGCGTCTCGTTCTCACGGTCCCGCTCGGCGGCGTCCACCGCGAGTTCGGCGGCGACGTCTTTCGCGGCCGCCAGCCATTCACTGGCTGATCGGATCCGGTTCTCGGTCGTGGTCATGGGCGAATTCCGTTCTGTGCGAGGGCGAACGGGGTTTCCGGGCAGGACGGAGCGCCCGGAATTCCCGGGTTTTCACCGAATTGGGCGGACACTGATTCAGGCCGTACGGAGCATGCGTCCGAGTAGAGCAGTGGCACTACGGGGGTGTCAACGAACGTCCGCGCTCTGGGACCGGGGTAATCTCCGGTCGTGCCGGATCACGTTGATCACATTCTTCGCCAGTGGGCCGAAGCCCGTCCCGACCTGGACGTCTCCCCGATGGGGGTCATCGGGCGGCTGACCAGGCTGACCCGGGTCCTGGAAGGCGAACTGCGCAAGACGTTCGCCCGCCACGACCTCGACCGGTCGTCGTTCGACGTCCTGGCGACCCTGCGCCGGGCGGGCACGCTGACCCCCGCCGACCTGATGCGTTCGGCGATGATCACCTCCGGCGCTGTCACCCAGCGGCTCGACCGGCTCGAACAACGCGGACTGGTGGTCCGCGCGCCCGACGAGACGAACGGCCGCCGCGTGCTGGTCGACCTCACGGAGGAAGGGCGCGAGCTCATCGACCGTGCCCTGCCCGATCACGTGGACACCGAGCACCGGCTCCTGAGCGCGGTCAGCGCCGAGGAACGGGACGAGTTGGCCGCCTTGCTGCGAAACCTGTTGCGGTCACTGGGAGATGTCGCCCTCGACGACTGACGCGCGAACCTTCTCGGGTACTAGTTTGACTTAGCGCTAAGCATCGAATAGCTTAGCGCTAAGAGGTTCGCGGGTCGTCCCGCGCGCCGTCGATCCTTCTGGAGCGAAGCACCCCAGGGGCGGAATCGCCGTGCCCGCAGGGGTTTCTTCGTCATGCTCGTGAATCGAGAGAGAAGAAATGGTCACCCGAACCGAAAACGCGCACTCGACCCTGAAGGGCTGGGCAGGGGTCGCCGCCATCACCGCCAGCCTGTTCGTCTTCCTCACCACCGAACTGATGCCCGTCGGCCTGCTCACCCCGGTGAGTTCCAGCCTGGACATCTCGGTGGGCGCCGCCGGCCTGATGGTCACGCTCTACGGCGTCTCGGCCGGGCTCGGCGTGCCGTTCGTGGTCGCGTGGACGCGGCGGATCAACCGGCGCGTCCTGCTCTCCGCGTTGCTCGCGATCCTGACCGCGGGCAACCTGATCACCGCCCTCGCGCCCGGCTATCCGCTGGTATTGGCGACCCGGCTCGTCATGGGCTTCGCCAACGGCGCGTTCTGGGCCATCGGCGTGGGGATGGCGATGCGGATCGTCCCCGGCCGCCACGCGAACCGGGCGGCGGCGGTCGTGATGTCCGGTATCTCCGTCGCCACCGTGCTGGGGATGCCGCTGGGCACCGTCCTGGAGCGTCTCGTCGGCTGGCAGGCCACGTTCCTGATCTGGAGCGGGCTCAGCGTCCTGGTCTTCCTCGCCGTGCTCGTCCTGGTCCCGTCCCTGCCGTCGGCGAACGCGGTCCCGGTCCGTGAGGTCTTCGGCCTGCCGCGGGTGAACGCGCGCCTGCGATCGGTCCTGATCACGGTGGTCCTGTTCGTGCTCGGGCACTTCGGTGTCTACACCTTCATCCGGCCCTTCCTGGAAGGCACTTCGTCGGCGTCGCCCGCCTTCGTCACGGTGTGCCTGATCGTCTTCGGTGCCGGGGGAGCCGCGGGGAACTTCATCGCCGGGTATTTCGTGGCGAAGAACGTGCTCGTCAGCTTCGCGGTCGGAGCGGCCGGGCTCGTGGCGTCACTGTTGCTGCTGCTCGCGATCGGCCACGGGCAGGCGGGGGCGATGATCGCGCTCGTGCTCTGGGGACTGTCCTACGGCGTGGTGCAGCTGAGCCAGCTCACCATGACGCAGCGGTCCGCACCCGACACGTTCGAGGCCGCCATGTCGCTCAACACCTTGGCGTACAACACTTCCATCGCACTGGGCGCGTTGTTCGCGGGATTGCTCGCGGACCACGCCGGGATCACCAGCGTGGTGTGGTTCGGCGTGGTGCTGACCGCGGCGTCGCTGCTGTTCACGGTCGGCACCCGCCGGACCTGATCAGAACCAGTGCAGGCAGTGCGGCGAACGCTCGGTACGGAAGAGAGCGTCGGCGAGCGCGGCCGCACCCGGCTGATGGGCTCGGACGCGTCCGGCCCGCACGAGCAGGCTCGGGGCGGTGCCGCCGAGATAGATCGAGCCCAGGTCGCTCACGTCCAAGGAGAGGTCGGGTTCGCTGTCGGTCGGCACGCAGTCCGCCTCACCGCCCCGGACGGTGAGCAGGTACCGGCCGTGCTCGCCGAGCGCCGGGTCGTCGACGTCGAGGACGAGCTCGCCGTCGGTGGACCAGCCGCGTGCGGTGAGCGCGCGGGGCACGTCCAGCAGCCGCACCCAGAGCCAGTCCGTGTCACCGCCGACTTCGCCGGCGCGGAAGTCCTCGAGCTGCCACCGCAGCGGATGGTCGGGCGGGCAGTGCTCGAACACGACCTCGGTGATCAGGTCGTGTTCGAGCACGAACCGGGCCAGCGCCGTGGACACCTCGTCGTCGACGGCGACGGTCTCGTCGACGGTCAAGGTGCTCGGTTCGGTGAGCGAGTACGAGGCGTACCCGTCCGGAACGCCGTCGGCGTCGCGGTGGACGGCGATGTGGCGCGATGCCCGGGAGATCGGCGGCTGCCCGGCGCCCAAGGACCACCAGCGGTGCGGCCGCGACAGCGCGCCGGGCCGGGCACGGCGATACCGGTCGTAGACCTCCTCCAGGAGCTCGCCGCACTCGGCCCGGCGCAGCACCTCGATCGAGCCACCGGCCGTCCCGCCGGCGAAGGCGGCCCGATGGCGCTGCACCGTCAGACGCCGGGTGTAGGTCGCCGGGCCGTAGCCGAACCGCCGGTAGATCAGCGCCTCCGACGCCAGCAGGACGGAGAGGAACTCGCCCCGCTCCCGGAACTCGGCGAGCTGATGCCGCATCATCGCGCTGAGCACACCCCGCCGCCGGTGCGAGGGCAGGACACCGACGGCGGTCACCCCGGCGGCCGGGACGACGACCTCACCGGGCAGGGTGAGCTCGAAGGAATACGCGGCGGCCGTGCCGACGGGCCGCCCGTCCTCCGTCACCGCGAGCAGGCCGCGGTCCAGTTCGAGCGCGGACCAGGTCTCGCCCGCGGTGTCCGGGAAACGCGCGAACGCGGTGAACATCGTGTCGACGAAGACGTCGCGGTCCTCGGCGGTCGTGGAACGGATCTTCATCGCCACAGTGCATTGCCGTTCGCGCGTGGCGTCAAGCGATTTGCAGTTCGAGGAACCCGGCGTACCGGCCACCGAGCCGGGCCAGCTCGTCGTGGCTTCCCTCCTCCACGATCCGGCCGCCGTCCAGGAAGACCACGTGATCGGCACGTTCGACGGTCCGCAACCGATGCGCCACCATCACCACGGTCCGGCCCGCCATGAGGCGCTCGATCCCTTCGTGGACGGCCGTTTCGTTGACCGGATCCAGTGCCGACGTCACCTCGTCGAGCACCACGATCGGCGCGTCCTTCAGCAGGGCACGCGCGATCGAGACCCGCTGGCGTTCCCCGCCGGACAGCAGCGCCCCGCCTTCGCCGACGTTCGCGGACCAGCCGCCGGGCAGCCGTTCGATCACCTCGTCCAGCCGGGCCGCCGTCGCGGCGGCGCGCACCTCGGCGTCGCCGGCGTCCGGGCGGCCGAGCCGGATGTTCTCCTCGATCGTGCCGTCGAAGAGGTGGACGTCCTGGAAGACGATCGCGATCCGCGCCATCAGGTCCTCGGTGCTCATCGCGCGGACGTCCACCCCGCCGACGCGCACCGCTCCCGAATCCACGTCGTGGAACCGGGCGAGCAGCTGCAGCACCGTGCTCTTCCCGGCGCCCGAAGGCCCGGCGACGGCGAGCTTCTGTCCTTCGTGGACGGTCAGCGAGAGGCCGTCGAGCACCGTGCGGCCGCCGCGGGTGAAGACGACGGACTCGAATTCGAGGTCGTGCCGCTCCGGCCGGACGGGGTCCGGCGGCTCCGGCAGCGGTTCGGTCCGCAGCAGCGCGTCGAGCCTCGTCAGCACCGTACGCGCGCCGCGGAGCTTGCCGCCGATGTCGGTCAGCGAGAGCAGCGGATCCGCGCAGCGCGCGGCCAGGACGAGGATCGTCAGCACCTCGGGTGCCCCGATGCCCCCGCCGAGCGCGAGGAACGCGCCCAGCACCAGGAGGCCGGTGAACATCGCCTGCACCGTGAACGTCAGCCCCACGACACCGGGCAGCGCCGACAGCGTGGACCGGCGGTTCGCTCGCTGAAGGTCTCGCAGCGAGTCGTCGAGCAACCGGAATCGTTCCGCGGCTCGGCCACCCGCGCGCAGCACCGGCTGTGCCTGCAGATACTCGATGACCCGCCCGGTGGCCTCGTTCCCGCGTTCCGCGGTCTCCTCGTCGGCGGCGGCCATCGAACGACCCGTCCAGACCTGGATGGCCGCCACGACCGGAGCCGCGATCAGCGCGGCCAGCCCCAGCCGCCAGTCGAAGACGAGGATCACGAACACGATCGTCAGCGGGGTGACACACGCGGCGATGAACGGCGCCAGCAGATGCGCGATCACGCCCATCGCCCGCAGGACACCGGGTCCGGCCAGCGACGACACCTCACCGACCCGTTTCCCGCTGTACCAGCCCATCGGCAGCCGGGCGAGATGGTCGCCGAGCCGGTGGTACATCCCGCGCAGCAACGTCGTCCCGGCGCGGAATCCGGAAAGATCGGCGCGGTAACGCAGGATCGCGAACACCGAGAAGGCCGCGCCGAACGCGATCAGCCACGGGACGGCGTCGCCCGGAGTGCTCCCGAGCAGCGCCCGCAGCAGGGGGACCAGCAGCGCGTACGACAGGCCCTCGACGATCGCGGTCGCCGTCATCAGCGCCACGGTGCGCCGCACCGGCGGGGCGTGGTCGGGGCCGAGGACGCTCAGCAACATCCGGATCATCGAGGTTCCCCCAGTGGTTCGGCGGAGCGGTGGGAACGCCAGAAGGCGGCGAACCTCCCGTTCCGCGCCAGCAGCTCCGCGGGTTTCCCGCGTTCGGTGATGGTGCCGTTCTCCAGCAGTACGACGGTGTCGGCGTCGACGACCGTCTCCAGGCGATGGGCGATGACCAGGACCGTCCGGTCGGCGCGCCCCGCCGTCAGTGCCCGGCGCACGGCCAGTTCGGTCCGCGGATCGGCGAACGCGGTGGCCTCGTCGAGCACCAGGACGGGAGTGTCGGCGAGCAGCGCACGAGCCAGCGAGATCCGCTGCGCTTCGCCGCCCGACAACCCGGTTTCCTCGTGCAGCACCGTTTCGTAGCCGTGCGGTAGTTCGAGGACGCGGTCGTGGATCTGCGCGAGCCGGGCGGCGCGCACGATGTCGTCGAGCTCGGCGTGCGGCACGGCGAGCGCGATGTTGTCCGCGACCGACGCGCGCAGCAGGCGGACGTCCTGGAACACGAAGGAGACCTTGCGGTACAGCTCCCGGCTGCCGATCTCGCGCAGATCGACGCCGCCCAGCAGCACGGAACCGTCCGCCGGGTCGAAGAACCGCGGCAGCAGAGTGACCAAAGTGGACTTCCCGCCGCCCGACGGCCCGACGAGCGCGGTGACCGTCCCCGGTTCGAGCACCAGATCGATCCCGCGCAGGACCTCGCGCTCCGCCTCGTAGCCGAAGCGGACGCCGCGCAGTTCCACCCGATGGCCTCGCGGCGCGACCGGCTTCGACGGCTCCGGCAGCGACGGCACCGCGAGCACTTCGCGGATCCGGCCGGTGGCGCGACGGGCGGCCTGGAGTTCGTCGAAGCCGTGGCCGAGCGCGGCCACAGGCGCGGTCAAGCCCAGGCCGAGCACCAGGAACGGCAGGAGATCGACCGGGGCGAGGCCGCCACCGGTGATCAGGAGCGTGCCGCCGATCAGGACCACCAGCAGGACGAACGGCGGCGACAGCGCCAGTTGCATCCCCGCCGCCGGCCCGGCCATACCGTGCACCCACCGGGTGAAGGTGGCGACGAAGGCGTCCGCGGCGGTGCGGAACCTGCGATGGGCACGGCCCGCGCCGCCGAACGCCTTGACCACGGCGATGCCCTGGACGAACTCGACGACCGAATCCGAGATCCCCGCCATTCCCCGGTCGAACTCCTCCTGCTCGCGCAGGCGGGAGGGCGTCATCATCAGCGGGACCAGCGCCACCGCCAGCACCACCGGGATCAGCGTGATCAAGGTGAGCCGCCAGTCGATGGTGAGCAGGTAGACCAGCGACACCAGCGGGACGACGAAGGCCGACACGAGTTCGCCGGGGGTGTGGGCGATGAACGGGTGCACGGCGCCGACGTCCTCGCCGACGACCTTGGCCAGTTCACCGGTGCGGCGGTTCGAGAACCAGCCGATCGGCACCCGTCCCAGACGTTCGGCCAGCAGACGGCGGAACGTGAGCTGGACCCGGCCGTCGAGCAGATGCCCGATCCCGGACGACGCGGCCGTGAGCACCAGCCGGACGAACAGCCCGGCCGCGCCGACGGCCACCGCCGTCCACACCCGGCTCTCGTCGGCCGGGCCGGGCACCAGCAGCGCCCTGCCCAGTTCGACGACCGCCAGCAGCGGCGCCAACCCCGAGATGGCACCGATGATCCGCAGGACGACGACAGCGGCGAAACTCCCGGCGAACGGACGCAGCAGCCCGGCCGTCGTGGGGGTCGCGGTGGGTGCCGTCATGACCCGGCCAGCGCGCGGCGCAGGACGCCGCCGAGTTCGTCGATCTGACGGCGGGACACCTCGGCGGACAGGATGGCCTGCGACCCGTGGAAGGTGCCCGCCCACTGGTGCAGCTCGACCGAAACCCCCGCCTGCAGCAGACGGAGCGCGTACTCGATGTTCTCGTCGCGATTGGGGCAAAACTCGGCGGAGGCCACGTACGCGGGCGGCAGCCCGGAGAGATCGGTGGCCCGCGAAGGGGCGGCATACGGCGAAGGCGCGGGCTTTCCGTCCAGGTAGTGCCCCCACGCTGCGGTGATCTTGGCGCGGTTCATCCACGGCGTGTCGGTGAAGTTCCGCGCCGACCAGGACTCCTGCCGGTCGTCGAGCCCCGGCTGATTGAGCAGCTGGAAGCAGATCCGGGGGCCGCCTTCGTCGCGGGCCCGCAATGCCGTCGCCGCCGCGAGGCCGCCGCCCGCGCTGTGCCCGCCGACCGCGATCCGGTCGGGGTCGACGCCGAGTTCGGCCGCGTGCTCGGCCGTCCAGTTCAGCACCGCGTAGACGTCGTCGAACGCGGCCGGGAACGGATGTTCCGGTGCCAGCCGGTACTCGACCGAGATCACTGTCGCGTCGGAGGCTTCGGCGAGCCGCGCCGCCCAAGGATGTTCGGTCTCCAGGTTGCCCATGACCCAGCCGCCGCCGTGCAGCCAGATGATGGCGCCCTGTGCCTCACGCGGCCGGTAGATCCGGATCGGGACGCCGGGTTCACCGGGCACCGTCCGGTCTTCGACCTCCAGGTCCGACGTGTCGGGCTGCGGCACGGACGTGGCGAGTTTCGCGAAGCTCACGCGGTCCGCGACCGGGTCGTCGAGTTTCGCCTGCGGGAACAGGGCGATGAAGGCTTCGAGTTCGGGATCCATGACCACGATCCTTCCGGCTCCGGGGCCGGAGGGCGGCCGCCATCCGTCGCGTGTGATCGCCCCTTCGCGCGACGATCGCCGCGTACGCTCGCGGACATGGAGGCACTGGCCGCGCGGTTGTCGCATCTGGATCCCGACGTCGAAGGCGCGATCCGGGTCGTGATGTTCTACGACACCCTGATGCGGCGGCGGGTCGACCTCCCCGCGCTCGCTCGCGCCACCGCGGGCTTGGCGGAATGCGTGGCGGGCATCCGGCTCCACAGCACGGGACGCACCATCCGCATGGCACCCGACGGCCGCGAAGCCGCGCCGACCGCCGCGCCCGCGTCCATCACGGAGGCGGTCACCCTCGACGACGAGGAGATCGGCACGGTGTGGCTGGAACGCGAGGGAACGCCCGTCGCCCTCGACGAAGCGGTGCTGGACCGGCTCGCGATCGCCGTGGCGACGGTCGTCGAAAGGTACGGACCGGCCCGTACCACGATGGCCGATCCGGCGCTGGTGGAGCTCGTGATCAGTGCCGCCGGCGACGACGCCGCGAGGAGCCGGGCCCTGCGGCTGCTGGGTTTCCCCGCCGACGCGTCGATCAGGGTGGTCGCCGTCCGGTCGGGGCTCCCGCTCGAGAAGATCGGGAACCTGATCTGCCCCGGCCGCCCGGTCAAGGCCGCGTCGCTCACCGACGTCGGCATCATCCTCGCCACCGCGGTGGACCCGGACCGCTTTCCGGAGGACGTCCGGGCGGGGATCGGGGAGACCGGCTGCCCGCATCGTTCCTGGCAGGACGCCAAGACGGCCTTGCGTTTCACGACCGCGCGCCGTCCGGTGATCCACTACGACGACCTCGGAGCGCTGGCCCTGCTCGCGCGGATCCCGGAGGAGGACACGCGGGCCAACGCCGACGTCGTCGCGATCACGAAGCTGGCGGCGGATCCCGAGGATCTGCGGACGCTGGACGCCTACTGCGCCACGGGTTCGGTACGCCAGGCCGCCGATTCCCTGCACCTGCACCACAGCAGCGTCGCGCGACGGCTGACCCAGATCGGCAAGAGCCTGGCCGTCGACCTGACCGACCCGTTCGGGCTGACCAGGGCGAGGCTCGCCCTCACCGCGTGGCGGCTGCTCGGCGAGTGACTACCTAATGATCTTCGGCGCATACTCAAAAACCTTCGCCGCGCGTCATGGAAATAAATAGGTAGCCGACGCGAACTTTCGTCGGTTTCCGGGTTCCCTTGGCACGACACAGAATCAGCGCGTTCGTCCCCACTGAAGCGGCCGGAACCCGCCGCAGAAATGAGTCGGAACATGCGACTGCGCTCTCTTGTCCTGCTGGCCGGTACCGCCTTCATGGCGTTGCTCGGCTCGACCGCCCCCACCGCGACCGCCGCCGAGCCCTCGGGCGTGCAGCCGATGATCATCGGTGGTCAGTACGCGCAGAACGCTCCCTGGGCGGCCCGGCTGTTCGTGAACGGCCAGCAGAACTGCAGCGCGACGATCATCGCGCCGCAGTACATCCTCACCGCGAAGCACTGTGTCGCCAGCAGTGGCAGCTACACGTTCCGGATCGGCAGCCTCGACCAGCAGAGCGGCGGCACGATGGCCACGGCGGCGAGCATCACCCGCCACTCGGGCGCGGACCTCGCCATCGTCCGGCTGACGAGTTCGGTCAACGCCACCTACGCGCCGCTCGGCACCACGAGCAACGTCGCGGTCGGCCAGAACGTCCAGGTCTACGGCTGGGGCGCGACCAGCCAGTGCGGTTCGGAGATCAACTGCCAGTCCCGCTACCTGAAGGTCGCCACCGTCCGGGTCAACTCGGTCAACTGCGGTGACTACCACGGCGGGGTCGCGGTCTGCGCGAACCGCGTCGACGGCATCACCGCCGGCGGTGACTCGGGCGGCCCGATGTTCTCCGGCAGCCGCCAGGTCGGCGTCGCCTCGACCAGCGACCGGTCGAACAACACCGCCTACACCAACATCACCCGTTACCGCAGCTGGATCCAGCAGGTCGCCGGCGTCTGACCGCCTCGTGAGTGGTAAGGACGGTTAGAACCGTCCTTACCACTCACGAGCCCTAGCACGCTCCCGCCGCCCCCTATTTGTCAATTGACACTCACCCTCAGGGCCGATCGACGCGATAATGTGGCGGTCGGCGCCGGTGGGGCGGCGCCGTGGACCTTGGGAGGGGGCCAGTGGCGCGACCGACGCGGGCTCTCGACCGCACGATCGTCGTGGTGGACGTCGTGGGGTTCACCGCGCCGGACCGCAACCGGCTCGACAGACTCGCCGTCCACCAAGGCATGTACGAGGTGCTGAAGACGGCCTTCGCCGAAAGCGGTATCGATTTCGATTCCTGCGCGCACGAGGACCGCGGCGACGGTGTGCTGGTCCTTCTGCCGCCCGGAACGACCAAAAGCCTGGTCGCCGACCTGTTCCCGGATCGCATCGCGGTCGCCCTCCGCCGGTACAACCACACGCGGACGCCGCAGGCGCAGATGCGGCTCCGGGTGAGCTTCAACTCCGGCGAGGTGATCGACGACGGCAACGGGTGGGTCGGGGAAGCGGTCGACATCGCTTTCCGCATTCTGGACGCGCAACAGGCGAAGGACGCGTTCGCGGAATCCGGCCGGATGATCGCGTTCATCTGTTCGCAGCGATTTTTCGCCGACGTCATCGAAAAGGACCCGGGCCTGTTGCCCGAGTCGTACAGTCCGATACCCGTTGCGGTGAAGACCTTCACCGGAACGGCTTATTTACGACTGCACGGAGAAGGTACCGCGACGGTCGCCAAATTCCCCGAACCGGCGGTAGTGGCCGCCGAAGACCTGTTTCTGGCCGACCTGGACAGCGCCGTTCTGGAGCTGATCCCCCGCAAGGATCTGGCCGGCCTGCACCGAAGGCTGACCCGGCTGGAAGTCCCCCATTTGGCGGTCATGGTGAGCCGCGCGCTCGGCCCCGCGGTCCCCTTGCCCCGGCTGGAGGGCATCACCGACGCGTGGGGTGCTTTCCAGTTGCTCGCCGACTTCAACGCGGGGCCGGACGGTATCCCACCGGCCATGACTTTTCTGGGCCTGCTCGCGGAAAACGTGGACGGCGAGCCCGCGGCCATGATCGCGAACTGGATCGCCGACCAGGCCAGGTCGTTGCGGCTCGGCCCCGCCCTTCTGCATCAGCGGCAGAGCAGGCCACCGATTCCGGAGCGGCCCCATCTGCATCTGTTGATCATGCTCGAACCGGTTTCCGGGGATCCCACGCGGTGCACCCTCGCGTTCTGGCGGCAGGACGATCCGGAGGTCTGGCCGCCGTCACTCGGTGGAGTGCGGGAAATCGGGATAGAAGAGGTCGAGTTCAGGGTCGATGACGTCATCTTGGAGACTGAAGGCGTCTGGTCCGGCCAGAGCGTGTCCGCGTCGGTGGAATTCCTGCTGCCGAGGACGTTGATCAATTTGCCCGTGCAGCGCTGGGCGAAGGAACATGAGACCGGCCATCCCCAGCCGTTGCGCTACGGGTACCGGCTCGGAATACGGTCTTTGGAGAGGATGCGGGCGAGGCATTGGCATCGCGCATGGCATGTTCGCTGGGATTCGATGGTGAAGGACCCCGCCGCCGATCGGCTGCACTATTCCGGGTGCGCGGAGTTCGAGGATCATCCGATCGACGCCATCCTGAGCGACGATCACTGGGTCGGCCTGGTATTGACGAAACCCCCTTCGCCCCAAGCGGAACCGGGCGGCGTGCCGGACGAACTGACGAGCGCGCTCCGCAGCGGTCTTCCGGTGGTGCTCTGGCATCCGGACGCCGAGCCGGAGAACCTGCGCGAGTTGCTCGACTGGGTATTGGCCGCGGACAGCGGTTTTATCGAACTCCCGGATCGCCGCAAACTGGCGAATTCGGGTGCGGCGGTACCGTTCAAGAATTCTCTGGCTCACGATCTGGTGGTAATGTGGGACGACCCGAAACGGGTGATCGTTCTGGACCAACCGTTGATCCCGACTCGACTGTAAGGGGATGCCGCGGATGAGCGGGAACGATCAGGACGCGGCCGTGAACGGCCGGACGCCTCAGCACGACGCACCCGATTGGTGGATCTACCGGGGAACCGGAAGGCCCATTCACGACATCGACCTCGCGCAGTTGCTGCCCGCGCCGCCGCCGTGGCGTTCGTATCGCGGCGACCCGCCACCGGAGAACGACGTGCCGCCGCCGGACGACGGCGAGGCGGAGCGCCGTCTCGGCACCGCGTTCACGCTTTCGGAGCTGACCGTCGACGACGGCGAGCTGAACATGGTCAACGCCGCCCTGTATCTGCGCCGTCCGTTGCTGGTCACCGGAAACCCGGGGACGGGGAAATCCAGCCTCGCGTACCGGATCGCCAGGGAACTCGGTCTCGGCAGGGTGCTGCGCTGGGCGATCACCAGCCACACCGCGCTGAGTTCCGGCCTCTACGGCTACGACGCGATCGGCCGGGTCCAGGCCGCGGCGACCAGTCAGGCGCAGCGCGGCGGCGAGGCGGAAGAACCACCGATCGGCGATTTCGTCCGGCTCGGCCCGCTGGGCACCGCCTTCCTCCCGAGCAGGCTGCCGCGGGTACTGCTGATCGACGAGCTGGACAAATCCGAGGCGGATCTGCCCAACGACCTGCTGTCGGTCTTCGAGGACGGCGAATTCTCCATCGAGGAACTGGCGCGCATGCGCAACCGGCATCCCGAGGTCACCGTGCACACCGCCGATCCGCAGCGCACCGCGGTGGTCCGCGACGGCAGGATCGCCTGCCACGCCTTCCCGATCATCGTCATGACCAGCAACGGCGAACGGGAGTTCCCGCCCGCCTTCCTGCGCCGCTGCCTCCAATTGCGGATCGAGAACCCGGACGAGGAGCAGCTCGCGGCGATCGTGGCGGGCCATCTGGTCGGCGAGAACGGCGAACACCGGGACAGGCTCATCCGGGAATTCGCCGAACGGAGCAAGGCGGAAGGCGGTCTCCCCACCGACAGGCTGCTCGACGCCGTCTATCTCGCGACGTCGGGCGCGTACCAGCCGGATCAGGAGGCATGGCCGCGGCTGGTGGACGCCCTCTGGCAACGACTGACGGTGCGGTGACATGGAGGGGCCGGGCGGTGTGTCCGACTCGCGTTCCGCCCCGGTGGCGGAGCGGCGGAAGACCGGTTCCCCCCAGGGGGTCGAGCGGTTCGGGTTCGAGGACCTGAGCTGGACCGACGTCGCCGACATCGTGTGGCTGGCCGCGGCCATTTCGCCGCGGCGCGCCGCAGACCGAGCCGAGCCCGACGAGGAGCCGGAGCGGA
The DNA here is from genome assembly GCF_056435665.1 of Amycolatopsis sp. NPDC043887. Classification (NCBI taxonomy): domain Bacteria; kingdom Bacillati; phylum Actinomycetota; class Actinomycetes; order Pseudonocardiales; family Pseudonocardiaceae; genus Amycolatopsis; species Amycolatopsis sp. NPDC043887. The sequence goes on along the minus strand of NZ_JBWKEB010000015.1, from coordinate 1,906 downwards.
CTTCCGAGAAAACGCGGATCCGCAATGCTCCCGCCGAACGCGGGGAAAACCCGGAACCTCCCGAGTCGCGGCCGTCGCGGATCGTCGACACCGAGGCGCCCGCCGGGGACGACGGTGAGATCGTCGGGATCGAGGCCGTGCCCGGTGAGCTGCCCGAACCCGCGGTGGACGGCACCGGGCCGGGGGGAGTGGTACTCCTCGAATCGCTGGAGTACTTCCGCGCACTGAGATCACTGAAACGGGAGACGGTGTCGCGGCGACACAACAACGTGGTCCTGGACGAAGTGGCGACCGCCGTCCGGGTCGCGGAGACCGGCCGGTGGTGGCCGGTCACCCGATCGAGAAAAGAGCGCTGGCTGGACCTGACGCTCGTCCTCGACAATGGTCCCTCGATGGCCTTGTGGCGGCCGAGGGTGTCGGCCTTCGTCGAATTACTCCGGCAGGTGGGTGCTTTCCGCACCATTCAGGTTCGGCTGCTGGAAACGGCGAAGGACAGCGAAGAGGGTCTCGTTCTTCGTGGTGGTACGCCCGGCGCGCCCGCCCGTGACCCGGACGAGATCGTGGATTCTTCGGGACGGCGGGCCGTATTGCTGCTGACCGACGGTGTCGGCGATGCCTGGCAGAACAAGGACGCGCTGTACCCGATGCTCGCGCGCTGGGGCAGGCGGATGCCGGTGAGCATCGTCCACCTGCTCCCGCCATGGCTGTGGGGCCGGTGCGGAATGGAGCCGCACAAGGCGTGGTTACGTGTCCCGAACGCGTTGGCACCCAACAGCCGATGGGGTTGCGACCTCGCGGACGCCTGGCTCGAACCGGGCTCGGAAGTGCCCGGCCACCTCGTCCCCGTGCCGATGCTCGAACTGCGGCCACGGTCGCTGGGCTGGTGGGCCGGGCTGATGACCGGCGAGAACACCGGTGCCGTCGAAGGAACGGTCGTCCTCACCACGGAACGGAGTTCCCGGTCCGATTTCGCGGACCCGCCGGTAACTTTGTCACCCGCCGAAAGAGTGCACAGATTCCGCAGTGTTGCGTCGCCGCCGGCGCTACGCTTGGCGCAGTTGCTCGCGGCGGTACCGGTCCGTCTCGACGTGGCGAAGCTGGTGGGACAACGGTTCGTACCGGAAGCGGGAGTGGAGCACCTCCTCGAGCTTTTGCTTTCGGGGATGATGTACGCTCCCGCACTCAGGGAAGGCAAGTCCACTTGGGACACCGACGGGGTCTTCGCTTTTCCCGAGGCAGTCCGGGAATTGCTGCTCAGCGGCGCGCGACGGTCGGAAACGGCCAGTGTCGTCCGAGTGGCCGCCACCCATTTCGGTGACCGGATCAGGTTGCTCGGTCACCTCCGGGACGCCATCGCCGACCCGAACAACACACCGGATCCAGACCTCACCCGCGAGTCCCCGGCCGATGTGGAATTGGAAAGCGCGCTCATGCGCGCGCTTTCCGGACCGTATCTGTCCCGGGCCGACCGGCTACGGAACGCGGTACGAGGCCGGGGTCTCGTCGCATTCGAATCTGAATCAATAAAGAAGGCTGTGAGCCCAAAAATGCCTGAGACGGCCGAACGTCCACCTGCTTCGACACCTGTGCCACAGGGACGGTCGACTTATCTCAGCGAGCCCGACGCGAACGAACCGACGACCAGGATCGTCCACCCGTCGGCGGCGGACAGTTCCCGGCACTTCCCCGACCGCCAGCCCGACGACCCGCCGCTGATCTTCGGGAACGTCCCCCCGCGGAACCCCAACTTCACCGGTCGCGACGAACTGCTCGACCAGCTCACCAAGCGATTGAGCAGTGGTACCACCGCCGTGCTTCCTTCGGCGTTGCATGGTCTTGGTGGTATCGGTAAGACTCAGATGGCGACTGAGTATATTTATCGGCATCTTCAGGATTATGATTTGGT
>NZ_JBWKEB010000014.1:90634-245206 GCF_056435665.1 Amycolatopsis sp. NPDC043887 | reverse complement strand
TTAAGCATGGGCCGGTGAGACACAAGACCCCTGATCGCTTCCGTGATCAGGGGTTTTGTGCCCCCGGCAGGATTCGAACCTGCGACACCCGCTTTAGGAGAGCGGTGCTCTATCCCCTGAGCTACGAGGGCATGTACTGCCACGCGCAGCCTACCGGGTGACCGGAGCCGCCCGAGCGCGAGGTCGCAAGTCACACCCGGGTGGACCAAGCGGCCGGCTCGGTGAACGCCCGGAATGCCCCGAACGGCGGTTGCCCAAGAGCCCGCAAGCGGGCATGCGGCCGGACAGCGACACTGGCCGCCTAGTGACACTCGACCTGCGGATCTGCCCAGGAGCAGCCACACTCTCCAGCAGCAAACCAGGGTCTGAATCGAGCGCTAGATCGACACAGATGACCCGCGCGGGTCACTCGTACGTGTCTGGTTTCGAAACCCTGAACAACAGTAGGTAATCTTCGTTAACGGGACGCGAGACACCGCTCCCCCGGCTGCCGGAGGGCTTCGTTGATCAAGCTCATGTTCGCCGACGACGAGGAACTGGTCCGTTCGGGCCTGCGTGCCATGATGTCGGGCGCTGCCGATATCGAGATCGTGGGCGAGGCGAGCGACGGGAGATCAGCGGTCGAGGTCGCCCGGCGGTACCACCCTGACGTCGCGTTGCTCGACATCAAGATGCGGGCGCCTGACGACGGTATTCGCGCGCTGAGGGCCATCCTCGCCCTGCCGGATCCGCCGACCGTCGCCATGTTGACCACGTTCGACATCGACGACTACGTCAGTCTCGCGCTCAGGCTCGGGGCCAACGGCTTCCTCCTCAAGGACATCGACCCGGCCGCGCTGCTGAGGGCGGTGCGCGACCTCGCCAGGGGAGGCGCGGTGCTCGACCCCGGGGTCGCGGCGCGCATGGTCCAGTCGCATCGGGACGAGCAGCGGGCCGCGCAGCCGGCGCGCAAGCTGCTCGCGTCGCTGTCCGAGCGGGAGCGCGAGGTCGTCGGGCTGATCGGGCAGGGGCTGTCCAACGCGGAGATCGGCGGACGCCTGCACCTGTCCGAGGCCACGGTCAAGGGCTACGTCTCGGCCGTCCTGTCCAAGATCGGCGCGGCGAACCGGGTGCAGGCCGCGCTGCTGGCGTACCGCGGTGGCCTGCTCGACCAGTAATGATCCTCACCGCGCTCGAGTTCCTCGGCTTGATCGCGTTCGCCGCTTCGGGTGCGCTCGCGGCGGTGCGGTCCAGGTTGGACGTCTTCGGAGTCGTGGTCGTCGGGTTGACGACCGCGCTCGGCGGCGGGGTCATCCGTGACGTCCTGCTCGGGATCACGCCGCCCACGACCCTGCGGACCTGGCCCTATCTCGCGGTCTGCGGCGGGACGGCGCTGGCCGTGTTCGTCTTCCATCCGCAGATCGCGAAGCTGCGGCGCGCCGTGCTGCTCGCGGACGCGCTCGGGCTCGGGGTGTTCGCGACGGCGGGGACCACCATCGCGTTGAACGCGGGCGCCACTCCCTACGCGGCGTGCTTGATCGGCATGACGACGGGTATCGGAGGCGGCGCCGTGCGTGATCTTCTCCTGCGGGAAATCCCGCTCGTGCTGCGGAAGGAGATCTACGCGGTCGCGGCGCTCGCGGGGGCCGTACTCGTCGTGATCGGTCACTCTCTGCGACTGCCGCCGGGGGCGGTGACGGTGGTGGCAGCCGCCGCCGTGGTGGGGGTCCGGATGCTCGCTTTGTGGCGGAGATGGAACGCACCCGTTGCGAAAGGGCCCGAGACCGGCTGAAACGTCATCTGGACCGCCGGATTTCCTTTGTTGGTTCTGTGTGTGTTCTTAGGCGAGTCTCAGCACTCTGCGTAAGACTGTCGTCATGCGCATCCTCGTAGTGGACGACGACAGGGCCGTCCGTGAATCACTCAGGCGATCCCTTGAGTTCAACGGGTACCAGGTGGAACTGGCCGGGGACGGCGCACAGGCCTTGGAAGCGATCATCGCCAACAGACCCGACGCGATGGTCCTCGACGTCATGATGCCGCGGCTCGACGGCCTCGAGGTCGCCCGGCGGCTGCGGAGCACCGGAGACGACCTTCCGATCCTCGTCCTCACCGCGCGGGACACCGTTTCCGACCGGGTGTCCGGCCTCGACGCCGGCGCGGACGACTACCTGCCGAAGCCCTTCGCGCTCGAAGAGCTGCTCGCGCGCCTTCGCGCGCTTCTGCGCCGGGCGATCCCGGATCCGCAGGCCGGACAGAACGCCGAGGCCCTCTCGTTCGCGGACCTCACCTTGGACCCGGGGACGCGTGAGGTGCGCCGGGCTGGGCGGGAGATCAGTCTCACGAGGACCGAATTCGCCCTGCTGGAGCTGTTCCTCTCCTACCCGAAGCACGTTCTGACCCGCAGCCGGATCCTGGAGGAAGTGTGGGGATACGACTTCCCGACGTCGGGCAACGCGCTGGAGGTCTACGTCGGTTATTTGCGCCGAAAGACCGAGGCTGGGAACGAACCGAGGCTGATCCACACGGTGCGGGGAGTGGGCTACGTCCTGAGGGAAACCCCGCCGTGACGGAGCCGGTCCCGGTCGTCGACGTGTCCGAAAAGGATCCACGCGGCGACCGCTGGGGCACGCGGCGCTTCTCGCTCCGCGGCCGGGTGACGCTGCTCGCGGCCGCTTCGGTGGCGGGTGCGGTGGCGCTGGTGTCGCTCGGCGCGTACCTCGTCGTGCGCGACAACCTCTACCAGCAGGTGGACGACAACCTGCTCGCCCGCGCGCAGGCCGCGGTCGATTCGCCGCAGGTGCAGACCGAACTGCAGCAGGTGCCCGGCGCCTTCCTCGCCAGCGCGGACCTGCAGATCGGGCAGCTGACGGTCGGGGAGAAGGTCCGGCTGACCTATCCGCAGTCCGGGAGCCGCCCGCCGTACGGCGAGGACGAGATCGCGGTCGCCTCCGGGGACAAGGCCTTCTCCCTGCGCACCGACCCGAGGACCGACAGCCGCGTCGTCGCCCTCCCGCAGGGGGACGGCCAGGCGATGGTGCTCGCCCAGTCGCTCGGGCCGACGAAGCGCACCCTGAACGAGCTTTCGGTGGTCCTGTTCCTGATCGGCGGCGCCGGGATCCTGGTCGCCGCGGCCGCGGGAACGGCCGTCGCGAGAGCGGGCCTGCGGCCGGTCGACAGACTCACGTCGGCGGCGGAACGCGTCGCCACCACGGGTGATCTGCGGCCGATCCCGGTCAGCGGCGACGACGAACTCGCCCGCCTCACCCAGAGTTTCAACACGATGCTGGGCACGGTCGCCGAATCGCAGGAGCGGCAACGGCAACTCGTCGCCGACGCCGGCCACGAACTCCGCACCCCGCTGACGTCGCTCCGCACCAACCTGGAGCTGCTCCTGTCCGCGAGCAGGCCCGGCGCGCGGACGCTGTCCGACGAGGACCGCAGCGACATCGAGGCCGACATCCGCGGCCAGCTCGACGAGCTGACCCAGCTGATCGGCGACCTCGTCGAACTGGCGCGCCAGGACGAGCCGCGGATCGAGCACGAGCGGGTCGAGATGGTCGACGTCGTCGAGCGCGCGCTGGACAGGGCACGCCGCCGCGCGGGCGAGATCGAGTTCGACGTCTCGCTCCAGCCATGGGTGCTGACCGGCGACACGAGTGCGCTGGAGCGCGCGGTGCTGAACCTGCTGGACAACGCGGTGAAGTTCTCGCCGGAAGGATCGACGGTCGGGGTCCGGCTGTACCCGGTCGGCGACGGCACCGCGGTGCTCGAAGTCGAGGACTCGGGGCCGGGGATCGCCGACGAGGACCTGCCGAAGGTGTTCGACCGCTTCTACCGCTCGTCGGAGGCGCGGACGCTGCCCGGTTCCGGGCTCGGGCTGGCCATCGTCCAGCACGCGGCGCAGCGGCACGGCGGCGACGTCTACGCGGGGCGCGCGTCCACCGGTGGCGCTCTGATGACCTTGCGGCTCCCGGGAGCCCCGGCCTGACGGGTGATTACGCTGACGGGTGATGAGCACCGAGAACGCGCCTGAGATGCCGCCCCGCCGTCTGCTGTGGACACTGCTGGTGGCCGCGGTGCTGCTGGCCGCCGACCAGCTGACCAAATGGTGGGCCGTCGACGTCCTCACCGGCCACGCGCCGATCCCGGTGATCGGCGACTTCATCCGGTTCCGGCTGCTCTACAACCCGGGCGCGGCGTTCTCGCTGGGCGCGAACTCCACCTGGATCTTCGCGATCCTGGCCGCGGCCGCGGTGGTCGCGCTGCTGTGGATCTCCCGCAAGGTCCGCTCGGCGGGCTGGGCGATCTCGCTCGGGCTGCTGCTCGGTGGCGCGACGACGCATCTGGGCGACCGTTTGTTCCGCGAGCCCGGTTTCGCGCGTGGCCACGTCGTCGACTTCATCGACTACAACGGCTGGTTCGTCGGGAACGTCGCCGACATCGCGCTGTTCTTCGGCGCCGTCTCGCTTTTCGTGCTGAGTTTCCGCGGCGTCCCGATCGAAGGCGTCAAGGAATAACGAGACAGAACTCGTTGCCTTCCGGATCGGCGAGTACGCGCGCCCAAGGCGACGAGCCGTTCGACGTCGTCTCCTGTCAGGTCCAGGTGCACCCGGTTCTTGGCGACCTTGGATTCGGGAACCCGATTGAAGAAGAGCCGCGGTCCCGACGCTGCTTCGACCAGTACCGAAGGATCGTCTTCGGGGCCCGAAAACTCCAGTGAACGAAGGCGATCAAGCTCTCCTTCGACATAGGGTGCGACTTCGTAGCCGTCGAGCGCGGTCGCCCGGAAACGGGCGAGCGAAGCCGGATGACGGCAGGCGGCTCCTCGTCGCGCCATGTTTGATCGTGTAGGATTTTGTGCAGTTGATCCAAGGAGGCTTTCGTGCTCGCGCGGCAACGGCAGGCGGTGATCCTCGAGGAGGCGCGCCGGACCGGGGCGGTCCGGGTCAGCGATCTCGTCGCGAGGCTCGGCGTCTCCGATATGACGGTGCGCCGCGACCTCGACGTGCTCGCCGGCCGCGGACTGGTCGAGAAGGTCTACGGCGGCGCCACCTCCGTCGCCGGCAAGAGCACCGACGAGCCCGGATTCGAGGCCAAGTCCGTGCGCCAGCGCGCGCAGAAGGAGGCCATCGCCGCCCTCGCCGCCGGGCTGGTCCGGCCGGGCACCGCGATCGGCATCTCCGCGGGCACCACCACGTGGACGCTGGCCAGGGCGCTCGACGAGATCCCGGGCCTGACGATCGTCACGAACTCCATCCAGGTCGCCGACGTGCTGCGCGGCGTGAACCGGCCGGATCGCACGGTGGTCCTCACCGGCGGCGTCCGCACCCCGTCGGACGCGCTGGTCGGTCCGGTCGCCGTGCAGAGCCTGCGGTCGCTGCACCTGGACGTCGTCTTCCTCGGCGTGCACGGGATGGCCGAGGGCCCGGGGTTCACCACGCCGAACCTCACCGAGTCCGAGACCGACCGCGCGCTGGTCGAAGCGGGCCGCAAGCTGGTCGTGCTGGCCGACCACACCAAATGGGGCATCGTCGGCATCTCCACGATCGCCGGGCTCGAAGAGGCCGACGTCGTCGTCTCGGACGACGGTTTGCCCGACAAGGCAAGGGAAACGCTCACCGAGCAGGCGGGTGAGCTGATGATCGCCGAAACGGCGGAGACGGCTGAGGCCGAAGAAGCGTGAAACGCCCGGCCGGGAGACGCGAACAGGCTGCGCGCCACCCGCTGCCGGGGCCATACTCATGTCCGATGCACAGCTTTGGCTCAGGAACTTCTCAGGACCATCCCGCAAGGTGAAGACATGACCGAGAACGACCCCAGCGGCCAGGACGCCGAGAAGGCGCGGCCCGCCGGCGCTCAGCCGGACGCGGAGCCGAGCGCGAGCTGGGCGGCCCAACCCGCGCCGCAGCAGCCTGACGCGACCGGCCTCGGCGGCCATGCCACTCCGCACACCGGAGCGCAGCAGGCCTACACCCCGGAACAGCAGCAGTACAACCCGTGGTCTCCCCAGGCGCAGTCTCAGGAACACCAGACGCAGGGTCACTACGCCCAGGGACACCAGGTGCCGGGCCAGCAGACGCCGTTCACCCAGCAGGGTCCGTCGGTGTACGCGGTCCCGCGGCAGCGGCAGGCGCAGAAGTCCACGTCGGGCAAGCTGCTCGCCGGTGTCGCGGCGATCGCGCTGGTCGTCGGCGGCGTCGCGGGGGGCACGGTCGGCTACCTGACCGGTGACGCGTCCGGCGGCTCTTCCGTGAACGCGCTCGACGCGCCGAAGCCCGCCCAGCAGACGGGCAATCTGCCCGCCGGTTCGGTCGAAGCGGTGGCACAGAAGCTTTCGCCGAGCGTGGTCGAGCTCCAGGTGTCGGGGCGCTCGGGCGCGGGCGAGGGTTCCGGTTTCGTGCTCAGTACCGACGGCTACGTACTGACCAACAACCACGTCGTCGAGGTCGCCGCCGGTGGCGGGCAGATCCAGGCGGTGTTCCAGGACGGCAAGAAGGGCACGGCGACCGTCGTCGGCCGTGACCCCACGACGGATATCGCCGTGGTGAAGGTCAGCGGTGTCAGCGGCCTGACCCCGGTGGAACTCGGCCGCTCCGACGACCTGCGCGTCGGGCAGCCGGTGGTCGCCATCGGTTCGCCGTTCGAACTGACGGGCACGGTCACCTCGGGCATCGTCAGCGCGCTGAACCGGCCGGTGAGCGCCGGCGGCAACGGCGACCAGACCACGGTGATGTCGGCGGTGCAGACCGACGCGGCGATCAACCCCGGTAACTCCGGTGGCCCGCTCGCGAACATGGCGGGTCAGGTCATCGGCATCAACTCGGCGATCTACAGCCCGAAGTCCGCGCAGGGCCAGGGCGGCGAGAGCGGCGGCAACGTCGGCATCGGCTTCGCGATCCCGATCGACCAGGCGCGCCGCACGGCCGACGACATCATCAACACCGGCCAGGCGACGCAGACCTTCATCGGCGCGCGAGTGCAGACGGCGCCGACCGGCGGAGCGCAGCTCGGTGAGATCTCGCCGGGCAGCCCGGCGGAGAAGGCGGGCCTCAAATCCGGTGACGTCGTGACGAAGCTGGACGACCGGCCGATCCCCAACGCGGACGCGCTCGTCGCCGAGATCCGCACCCGGGCGCCGAACGACAAGGTGAAGTTCACGCTCAGCGGGGACAAGGTCATCGAGGTGACCCTCGGCGGGCAGCCCGTCACCCCGAACTAGCCCATCCAGAGACGCTCGGCCGCAGTGCGCGGCCGAGACCAGCTCCGGCTCGAACCCCCAGCGGGCCGGACCCGAAGAGGCCACGCGCGACCGGCTGCCAATCCCGGTCGCGCGTGGCCCTTTCTAGGGAGAAGAAGAGCGAACGTGTCAGGTTCGTGGGCGGGGCCGGCGGTGGGCCGAAGCCGCCCTTCGCCGCGTCCGATGCAGCGAAAGAAGCCTTCGACTGAGGCAGGTGCGTGGCCAGCTGAGCCTCCGACGAGCGCAGGAGGCCTTCGTGACATGGTTCCGGACTGGCCATGGGAGCCGATCGTGGCCCGAGTGTCCACAAGGGACACTTTCGCGTGATGAAATGTCTGGTTTATGGCTAGATGTGCGGTTCTTGATGGGGGGTCGTGAGTGGCAATGACGGTTAGAACGCTCATTGCCACTCACGACCCCCGCGCAAAGTGATCAAAATGGACACTGTTACCCGACTGGAGTCCCTTGTGGACGATCAAGAGCACGCCAGGCTTCGGGCGGCCTACTTCGCCACTGACTCGATCACGCCACCTTTGACTTTCGACCCGATATCACGCTTTCCGCCGGACCAGCGCGGTCACGAGCACGCCGAGCCAGACGACCGCCAGGGTGACGAGCAGGCCGGTGACGGTGTCGGCGTCGTGCAGGCCCGGGTTCCGAGCGCCGCCGAAAGGACGCCACAGCAACGGGAACGCGAGCAGCGTCAACACACCCGTGAGCACCGCGCCCGTCTTGACCGGGGTCTTCCAGCGTTCCGGGAGGAACCTGCTCAGCGCGAATCCCACGGCCCCGACCAGCGGCGCGATCAGCAGATCGTGCGCCAGGGGACCGCCGACGAGCCACCCGAGTGTCCCGAAGACGTCCGGGCGCAGCGGGAACGCGTACTCGGCGAACAGCACCGCGCCCCACGCGAGCGCGGCGAGGCCGGGCAGGAACAGCAGTAGCCGCAACGTCTTCACAGCGTCTCCAAGCGGGTGACCCATTTCGTCTGCAGGACACCGGGCCGGTTCGGGGCGATGATCCGGCACGGGAAGCCGTGGTCGGCGTCGAGCACTTCACCGTTGAGTTCCAGTGCCAGCAGGGTGAGTTCGTCCGCGGTGTGCTCGCCGGGGAGATCGCTGATCCCGTACGGCCCCGCCTTCTCCAGGGAGAACACGCGGACCGGCGTGCCCGGTGTGCTTCCGGCGTGCCGCAGCAGTTCCGGCAGCGAGACCCCGCTCCAGTGCGCGGACTCACTCCATCCCTCGACGCACGCGATCGGCAGCTCGGCCGAAGTCCTCGGGAGGGCTCGGAGCTGTTCCAGCGAATAGGTCTTCGTGCCGTTCGGGGTCACCACAGAAAGCCGCCAGCCGGGGTCGTTCGCCGTGTCCAGGACGCCTGCCGCCGCGGCGGTCCGGTTCACCGGCAGCCCTTGTGGCCCCTTACCGCTGCGCCACGAGAGGCCGGAAACGTTGCGCAGCAACGGAACCGTCGCCCCGGCCGTCGCGACGACGGCGACCCCCGCAGCCAGCCAGGTCGTGCGGAGGAAGGCTCGTCGCGACGGTTCGGGCTTCGTCGTGAGCGCGCGGCGGATGATGGGGAGCTTCACCGCGATGTGCACCAGGATCGAGCCGATCGCCACCCACGCCACCGCGTAGTGCAGCTGCGGGAAGTAGAAGTTCCACGGATAGTTCTGCGCGACGTTGAACAGGCCGGTGGCGAGCTCGAAGAAGGCGGCCGCGGAAAGCACCAGGATCGACAGGCGTTCGAGCGCGTGCGGCAGCGAGCGGATCACCGGCCGCTCGAACAGTTTCGGGTAGACGCTCCAGAGTTTGGCCAGCAGCAAGGGAATCGACGCGATACCGGAGAGCACATGCGTGCCCTGCGTGACCCGGTACAGCCAGACCGGGCGGCTCGGCCAGCCGAACCACGACGGCGGATGCTGGACGAGATGGCTGAGCAGGCCGGTGACGAAGCACAGCGTGAACGTCACGGCGAGCGCGAGCCCGATCCGCGACGTCACCCGCTCCGAAGGGGTGTTCATGCTTTCTCCAGGCAGGCGAACCAGCGATGGCCGTGGCTGGTGGACCACGCGACGCGGAACGCCGTGCGGGCGGCGAGGTCCGCGATCGCCTCGACGCCGACCCACGCCCAGGTGAACCAGGCGCCGTTGTCGGGACGGAGGCGGACTCTGTCCTGGCGAAGGCCGCGGCCGGGTGGGTCGAGTTCGACGAGCACCGTCCCGCCGTCGGTGATCAGTTCCGCCATCCGCGCGAGGAGGCGGTGCGGATCGCCGCCGATGCCGATGTTCCCGTCGGCGAGCAGGACATGCCGCCAGCGCCCTTCGCCGGGAAGCCGGTCGAACACGTCCCGGTGGAGCGCGGCGGCGCCACGGGCGTGGGTGAGCCGCACGGCGGTGGCCGAGATGTCGACGCCGAGCGAGGCGACGCCGCGTTCGGTCAGCGCGGCGGTGAGCCTGCCGGGCCCGCAGCCGACGTCGAGGGTCGGGCCGTCACAGGCGTCGAGGAGAACGTCGTCGCCTTCGCAGGGGATGGCGGTCCAGCGGTCGACCGGCAGGTCGACGCGTTCGCCGGTCGCCAGTTCCAGCCAGCAGCGGTGGCCGAGCAGGCCGCGGTCGAAGGCGGTCACCGGACTTCGGCCACCGCTCGGGCGAACCGGCCGTGCGGAGCCGCCGCCGCGACCCGGCGCGCGTCCGCGAAAGTGTCTACATCGGACAGTGTGGGCAGGGCGCCGGGGCGGAGGCCGACGCCGGCCAGTGCGCGCAGGGTCTGACGTCCGGTGTCGTCACGCGACATCGGCACCCCGGCGAGAGCCTTGGCGTGCGAAGGATCCTTGAGCCCGAGCGCCCACCAGCCGCCGTCCTCGGCGGGCCCGAGGACGGAATCTCCGGGCCGGTCCGCGGCTTCGGCCAGGAGCGCCGGGGTGACCTGCGGGGTGTCCATCCCGATCTGCAGCACCGGTTCCCCGGCGCGGGGCGCGTCGGCGTGGGCGTTGACGAGCCGCAGGTCGAAACCTTCCCCGCGTTGGGCGATCACCTCCGTTTTCCGGAGTATCGCGGCGATCTCCGTGCCGCGGGCGGCCTTGCCGAGTTCGCCGGTCATGGCGACGACCACGCGTGCGTCCGGCGTTCGGAGGGCGGCGTCGAGGGTGTCGAGCAGTGAGGCGGCCGCGATCTCGGCGGCCTGCTCCGGCGTCGCGGGCGGGCACAGCCGCGTCTTCGCGAAACCGGGCACGGGCGCCTTGGCGACGATCAACAGGCAGAAGGTCATCGGCTCAGCACCCGCCCGAAATCCCGCGCGGCACGGAACGTTCCCCGCAGCGAGCCGGAGACCTTCGACTTCGTGCCCTTGGCACGTTCGCCGTAGGACACGTCGAACTCGGCGACCCGCCATCCCGCGCGCCTCGCCTTGATCAGCAGTTCGAGCGGGTAGCCGAAGGCGCGATCGGTGACGCCGAGATCGAGGAGCGCCTGCCGCCGGACGGCTCGTAGCGGCGCGATGTCGCGGACCGGCAATCCCTTGTATCGCAAGAGCGACGAGATCACGGCGTTGCCCGCTCTCGCGTGCCACGGCCAGACACCGGGACCGCTGGGCATCCGCCGCCCGACCGTCAGCTCGGCGTCGGCGAGGCCGCCGACCAGCATCGGCAGTTCCGCGAGGTCGAGGGAACCGTCGGCGTCGGCGAAACAGACGACGTCCGCCGTGGCCGCCTCCAGCCCGGTGTGCACAGCGGCGCCGTAACCGCGCCGGGGTTCGTGGACGACCTTCGCCCCGAGCCCGGCCGCGATTCCGGCGGAACCGTCCGTGGAACCGTTGTCGACCACGATCGCCCGATACCGCTCGGGCAGGGCCGCCAGCACGCCGGGAAGGGCACCGGCCTCGTCGAGACACGGGAGCACGACGTCAACCTGGTCATCGTTCACGCAACGCACGTTAAGTCCGGGATGGAGGGATCAGAACCCTTGTGCTGCTTACCGAATTCTGACGTCGGCGAAGTTCTTACCGAGTTCTGACGGACCGCGGCACCGGGCCGTCGGAGGCCGAAAACGCGGTTATGGTGCCGGTGATGTCCACAGTCACCGCCCCTTCCCGCACCGGCCGCCGGGCCGATCTGATCGCCGTGGGGCTGGCGATGCTCGTGGTCGCCGCCGCCATCGCGGTCGGTCTCCACTACAACCGTCCCGGTTCCGGCGTGGTGATCTACGCCTTCGCGCCGCCGTTGTTCGGGCTGTGGCTGCCGCATGTGGGTCCGGGCTCGGTGGCCGCGGTCGTGCTCGCGCTCCTGGTCGTCACCAAAGGTCCCTTGCTCGCCGCCCGGCTGCGGTGGCGTCCGCTGCTCGCGCTCGGCTACGTGACCGCGCTGGCGTGGACGTTCTCGCTGGCGATGATCGACGGGTGGACGCGCGGGTTCACCGGCAGGCTCACCACGGAACACGAGTACCTGCACGAGGTCCCGGGGATCACCGACATCCCGAAGATGCTGGACGAGTTCTCCTCGCGCATCCTGGATTTCCAGCCGGATTCGTGGACGACGCACGTCTCCGGGCATCCGCCGGGCGCCACGCTGGTCTTCGTCTGGCTCGACCGGCTCGGTCTGCAGGGCGGCGCGTGGGCCTCGACGGTCGTCGTGCTGGTCGGCTGTCTCGCGGTGGTCGCGGTGCCGGTGACGCTCGCCGCGCTGGGCAGGCAGGACGCCGCGAGGACCGTCCTGCCGTTCGCCGTCCTGACGCCGGGCGCGATCTGGATCGGCGTGTCCGCGGACGGTCTCTTCGCGGGTGTCACGGCGACCGGGATCGCGCTCCTGGCGCTCGCCACGCGACGGCGGATCCTCGCGCTCCCCGGCGGTCTGCTGCTCGGGTTCGGGCTCTTCCTCTCCTACGGTCTCGTGCTGCTCGGCCTGATCGTGCTCGCCGTCGTCGTGCTGACCCGCGAGTGGCGGATCCTGCTTCTCGCCACGGCGGGGGTCGCCGCGGTCGTCGTGGCGTTCGCGCTGACCGGGTTCTGGTGGATCGACGGCTATCACCTGGTGGTCGAGCGCTACTACCAGGGAATCGCGACGCTGCGTCCGTACTCCTACTGGGTGTGGGCGGATATCGCGGCGGTGCTGATCGCGCTCGGCCCGGCCGTGATCGCCGGGACGCGGCGGGCGGGCGCGGAGTTCCTCGCCGAGCCGAAACGGTCGTTCCGCGAGCCGGTCACGCTGATCGTGGCGGCCGCGGCGCTGGCGATCGCTTTCGCCGACCTGTCCGGCCTGTCGAAGGCGGAGGTCGAACGCATCTGGCTACCGTTCGCGGTGTGGCTGCTGCCCGCGGTGGCGCTGCTGCCGCCGAAGGGACGGCGGTGGTGGCTCGCCGCGTCGGCGGCCACGGCGCTGGTGGTGAACCATCTGGTGCTGACGAGCTGGTGAGTACCTGTTGGCGGAGCTGCGACGAATCCGGAAAGGTGACAATACGCGTGAACCCGCCCGGCCGAAGGCCCCGCTACCGCGGTGGCAGGGCGCCCTTGCAACCCGACGTGAGTCGCTCGACCGGGCAGCGTCCTGCCGACGTCGATCGCGGCCGCGGGTTCACTGACAGACGATGAGGTGGGCTGCATGACAGAGCAGGGCCGCGTACTCGTGGTCGACGACGACGAGACCGTGCGGGACGTCGTCCGGCGATACCTGGAGGTCGCGGGCTTCGAAGTCGACGTCGCCGGGGACGGCACCGAGGGGCTCCGGCTGTTCTCCGCGACCGGGCCGGATCTCGTGGTCCTCGACGTCATGATGCCCGGGCTCAACGGGCTGGAGGTCTGCCGCCGCCTGCGGCAGGTGAGCCAGGTGCCGGTCGTGATGCTGACCGCGCTCGGCGAGGAGGAGAACCGGATCGCCGGGCTCCAGCTCGGCGCCGACGACTACGTCACGAAACCGTTCAGCCCCAAGGAACTCGCGTTGCGCGTGGCGTCGGTCCTGCGACGGGCACGGATGCCGCGGCCCGAACCGGCGGCGCGCGTGATCACCGACGGCGACCTCGCGTTGCAGATGACCGCGCGGCAGGCGGCCCTCGGTGGCGTGGAACTTCCCCTGACGAGCCGGGAATTCGATCTGCTCGCGTTCTTCCTCACCCATCCCGGCGTGGCGTTCTCCCGCGCCGATCTGCTGGAGAAGGTCTGGGGCTGGGACTTCGGCGATCAGTCCACCGTGACCGTCCACGTGAGACGGTTGCGGGAGAAGATCGAGAAGAACCCGGCGAAACCCGTCCGCGTCGCCACCGTGTGGGGCGTCGGCTACCGGTACGACCCGGTGCGGCGATGATCGGCTCCGGTGAGTCGTTCGGCGAGATGCTGGCGCACGCCTGGCATATCCTGCCGTTCGCGCTGATGTTCGCGCTGCCGGTGATGCTGCTCGGCGGGCTGGCGCTGTACCTGCTCCGGCGCGGCTCGCTGGCCAGCACGATGACGATCCTCGTGCTGATCCCGGTGCTCGCGACGCTGATCGCCGTGCTCGGGATCAGCGGGTTCATGTTCACCCCCGCGCTGACCACGATGACGCTGGTCTGTGTGCTGGTCGCGCTGGTGACCGTGCCGGCGGCGCTCGTGCTCGGCCGCGCGATCGCGCGCCGCAGCGTGTGGGAGCGGGAGGCGCGGGAACGGGAGCGCGCGGCCGAGGCGTCGCGGCGCGAACTGGTCGCGTGGATCAGCCACGACCTGCGGAGCCCGCTGGCCGGGATCCAGGCGATGGCCGAGGCCGTCGCGGACGGCGTCGTCGCCGACCCGATCGAGGTCACCGGCTACGCGCGGCGGATCAGCGGTGAGACCACGCGGCTGTCCGGCATGGTCGGCGACCTGTTCGAACTGTCGCGGATCACCGCGGGCGCGCTGCGGCTGACCATGGCCGCCGTGCCGTTGCGTGACGTCGTGAGCGACGCCGTCGCCGCGCAAGCGCCGCTCGCCGAGCAGAAACGCGTGCGGATGATCGAATACGCCGAAGTGTGGCCGGTCGTCTCCGGCAGCGATCCGGAACTGGCGCGGATCGTGCGCAACCTCGTGTCCAACGCCGTACGGCACACGCCGCCGGACGGGACGGTCGCGGTCCAGATCGGTATCGACGGCGGCGAGGCGCTGCTCGCGGTCTCCGACGGCTGCGGCGGGATCCCCGAGGACGAGATCGGCCGGGTCTTCGACGTCGCGTTCCGCGGGACGACGGCGCGCACCCCCGAGCGCGGTGGGCTGGCGAGTGGCGGCGGACTCGGGCTCGCGATCGCGAAAGGCCTCGTCGAAGCCCATCGCGGCCGCATCGGCGTCCGGAACGACGGCCCCGGCTGCCGGTTCGAGGTCCGGCTTCCGCTCGCCATGCCCTGACCGTGTCAGCGGCGTGTCACCGCGGTGTCAGCGCGGGAGGCGATCGTTGCCGCCATGACGACTTCAGCGAAGCGATTCTTCCGACGGGCCGGGATCACCGCGGTGGCGGCCGCACTGCTGGCCGGGGTGACACCCGGTGTGGCCGCCGCGGACAAAGGACGGGACCGGCCGGATCTGCGGGCGATGGCCGAGCAGATCGCCGCCTCCGGTTTCGCCGGGACACAGCTGCGGGTGCACGACGCGCGGGGCGACTGGACCGGCAGCGCCGGGGTGCGCGAGCTGGGCTCGGCCGCCAAGCCGCCGACGAACGGTCGGTTCCGGATCGGCAGCAACACCAAGACCTTCGTGTCCACGGTCGTCCTGCAGCTGGTGGGGGAGGGCAAGGTGGGCCTGGACGCGCCGGTGGCCGGGTACCTGCCCGAGTTCGGCCTCGACCGGCGGATCACGGTGCGGATGCTGTTGCAGCACACCAGCGGCCTGTTCGACTACACCGGCGCGATGCTGCCCGACGGCACGATCGTGCCGGGAATCCCCTTGACCGGTAAGGAGTTCCTGGACAACCGGTTCCACACCTACCGGCCGGAGGAACTGGTGCGCTTCGGGCTGTCCAAGCCGCCGCTGTTCGCGCCGGGCACGGACTGGACCTACACGAACATCAACTACGTCCTGGCCGGCCTGGTGATCGAGAAGGTCTCCGGCCGCCCCTACGGCGACGAAATCCAGCGGCGGATCCTGCGGCCGCTCGGACTGCGGGACACCGTGGTGCCCGGTACCTGGCCGGGCATCCCCGGGCCGCACGCGCACGGCTACTACCGCTACGAGGAGAAGCCCGGGCAGTGGAAGACGGTCGACATCACGAACCAGAACCCGTCGTGGGCGTCCAGCGCCGGTGAGCTGATCTCGACCACGAAGGACCTCCACACCTTCTTCTCCGCGCTGCTGGGAGGAAAGCTCCTGCCGGCCCCGCTGCTCGCCGAGATGCGCAAACCGCACCCGAAGGGCGGCTACGGCCTGGGCGTGTACGTCCAGGAAGCGAGCTGCGGCACCGTCCTCAAGGGCATGGGCGGCTTCCACGGTTACGGGACGGTGATGGCCAGTACCCCCGACGGCAGCAGGACCTTCGAGCTCTCCATGACCTACGGCGACTCGGACGCCGATCTGGGGCAGGCCTACAACAAGGCGGACCAGCTGCTCACCAACAAGGTGCTCTGCGGCAAGTAGGTCAGAGCCGCAGGAACCCCATGTCCGGGAAGTGGGCCGGCGCGATGATCGCGCCGGTCTCTTCCGCTTCCGCGAGGAACCGCTGCCGGGTGCGGAGCGCGAGTTCCGGGTCGACGTCGCCGAGGAAACCCACGCGCGTGTCCGTCAGCTGCGCGGGCGTGTGCAGGACGTCGCCGAGCAGCAGCAGGCGCTCGTCGTCCGCGGTGATGTCGAGGACGTAGTGGCCGGGCGTGTGACCGGGGGCGTGCCGCGCCACGATCCCGGGGGCGATCTCGACGACGTCGCCGCTGATCGCCTCGGTCAGCCCCGCGCCGCGAGCGGTCTCCATACCGACACGGCTCCATTCGCCCGTCCCGGCGGGCGCGATCAAGGCGTCCCAGTCGAGTTGGCCGAAGACGACCTGAGCGCCGGGGAAGGTCAGGTCGCCTTCGGGGGCGATCCAGCCGATGTGGTCGTTGTGCAGGTGGGTGAGGAAGACGGTGTCGATCTCGTCGACCGGGCAGCCCGCCTTGTCCAGCGCGGCAGCGAGGTCGCCGCCGGTGCCCATCGGCGGGGTGGGGTCGCCCTTGGCAGGCGTCATCCCCGGCGGGAAGGCGAACTCGCGCGGGCCGAGGCCGGTGTCGACGAGGATCGTGCGGCCGTTGCCGCGGATCAGGTACGCGCCGGTCGGGACGTGCACGGTGCCGTCCTCGTCGAAGACGTCCGGGTGGGCTTCGGGGTCGAGACCCGGGAAGAACGCGAGCGGCAGCCTGATCAGACCGTCCCCGATCGCTTCGATCTCGATGTCTCCGACGGTGATGCCCACCAAAACCCCCAAAAAAGTCGATTCCGTTGCCGGGAACGACAACCCAGCGGGGGCCGGGTCTGTTCCCGGTTTCAGAGACCGACCGGTTCCCGCAGCTCAGCGGTGGCGAACCCGGCGATGCCTTCGGCGAAACCGGTTCGCGCGGTGAAGCCGAGCAGCTGCCGGGCGCGGGCGGGGTCGGCGACGACGTGCCGGACGTCGGCGGGCCGGGCACCCCCGGCGATCTTCGGCGCCGGTCCGCAGCAGGCCTTCGCGAGTTCCTCGGCGAGTTCGCCGACGGAGTGGGGTTGCCCGGAACAGATGTTCAACGGGGTCAGGTCACCTTCGGGCCCGTCGGTGCCCAGCGCCAGGACGTTCGCCCTCGCCACGTCGTGGACGTGCACGAAGTCGCGCTGCTGTTTCCCGTCCTCCAGCACGATCGGCGCCTCACCGCGCAGGAGCGAGGACCGAAACAGCGACGCGACGCCCGCGTACGGGGTGTTCTGCGGCATCCGCGGCCCGTAGACGTTGTGGTAGCGCAGGGCCCAGACCGTTCCGCCGGTCTGCCGCGCCCACGCGGCCGCCAGATGTTCCTGCGCGAGCTTGGTGGCCGCGTAGGTGCTTCGCGGCCGCAGGGGCGCGTCCTCGGGAACCAGCCGCCAGTCGAGTTCGGCGCCGCAAGCCGCGCACGCGGGCTCGAAGCAGCCGGCGTCCACATCGGACTGTTTCCGCGGCGACGGCGGCACGATCCCATGGATGGGGCATTCGTAGCGGCCTTCGCCGTAGACGACCATCGACGAGGCGAGCACCAGCTTCCGGACTCCGGCCTGGTGCATCGCGGCGAGCAGGACCGCGGTCCCGTAGTCGTTGTTCAACGCGTACGACGGCGCGTCGGACGGATCGACGCCGTGTCCGACGACGGCCGCCTGATGACAGACCGCGTCGACGCCGTCCAGCAGCCCGGCCACCAGGTCCGTGTCGGTGACGTCGCCACGCAGGAACCGGTGGCGGCCGGTGTACCCCGGCGGGTGCGACGAACCGTGCGCGGTGCTCAGGAGGTTGTCGAGGATCACGACCTCGTCACCTCGATCGGACAGCAGATCGGCGATGTGGGAGCCGATGAACCCGGCCCCGCCGGTTACCAGTGTTCGCACCGTTCCGACGCTAAGGGCGATCCCCGGCGGCGGCGCCGGATCGCGGGCTCACGTCAGGGAATCGTCACAACTACGCGGCACCGCTCAAGCGAAGATCAGCCGAAACCGGATACGGTGTGACCATGGAACGGAGCGCACAACGGCTGGGCCGCGCACTGGTGGTCATCGTGGACGATCGGGTCGCCCACGGCGAACACGAGGACAACACGGGACCGCTGGTCACGGAGCTGCTCGAAGAGGCCGGGTTCATCGTCGACGGCGTCGTGGTGGTCGAGGCCGAGACGGCCGCGATCCGCAACGCGCTCAACACCGCCGTGATCGGCGGTGCCGACCTGGTGATCACCGTCGGCGGCACCGGGGTCTCCCCGCGCGACCGCACTCCCGACGCGACGGCCGGTGTGCTCGACCGCCCGATCCCGGGCATCGGCGAAGCGCTCCGCGCGTCCGGCCTCGCCGCCGGCGCGGTGGACGCGGGCATCTCCCGCGGGCTCGTCGGGGTCTCCGGCAGCACGCTGGTGGTCAACCTCGCGGGTTCACGCGCGGCGGTCCGCGACGGCATGGCGACGCTCTCGTCGCTGGTGCCGTACGTGATCGACGAGCTGTCCGGGCTCGAAGAGGCCTAGTTCTTCAGTTCTTCGGGGCGGGTCCGGGTTCGGTCCCGGGCTCGCCCTTCTTGTCCTGGTGCAGCACCCCTTCCACTTTTTCGGTGACCTGGCCGATCTTGTCCTCGAACCGGCCACCGGTGACCTTGTTCGCCCCGGCCGACGCGGCCGAGACACCCTTGGCCGCGACGTCGCCCGCCTTCTCGGCCAGCGGCCCGGCCTTCTCGCGGACCTCGCCCGCGACCTCTTCCGCCTTGTGGATGGCCTGCGCGGCCAGCCCCTTCGCTTTGTCGACGATGCTCATGCGCTGATGGTCCCACCGGTGGGCGGCCCCCGCGACCGGTGCGAAAATGGACGTCATGCCAGGTGAAGACGAAGACAAGCGCCGCTGGGCGGCGGAGAAACGGCGGGTCGACGAGATCTTCGGCGACGTCCTGCCGGACACGACCTCCGACGAGCGAGAGCCGGGGCAGCGCTCCCCGGACTCCGACTCGTGGTTCCTGGAGAACCGGCCGCCTCATCACGACCGGTGATCCGGCTCAGCTCGCGCGGTTCTGCTGCGCGCGCAGCAGGTCGCGGATCTCGGTGAGCAGCTCGACATCGGTCGGCTCCGAGGGGCCCGCCTCTTCACCGCGCTTGCGCCGCTCCTGGAGGTGCTTGACCGGCAGCACGATCACGAAGTAGACGACGGCCGCCACGATCACGAAGTTGATCGCCGCGTTGATCACGCCGCCGAAGTCCATGAACGTCGAGTCGTTCGCGCTCAGGATGTTGAACCCCAGCCCCTTGGCGGCGTCCGAACCGCCGATGGCGTTGATCAGCGGTTTGATCAGGCCGTTCGTGAAGGCCGTGACGATCGCCGTGAACGCGGCGCCGATGACCACCGCGACCGCCAGGTCGACGACGTTCCCGCGCATCAGGAAGTCCTTGAAGCCCTTGATCAAGACGCTCTCCTCTTTCACCTGGGACGGTTCGCCGACCGTCCCATCTCCATACCGGGGGGACGCAGGCGCCCGCCGCCACAGGGCAGGCGCGAGCTAGCGGAGGGTAACCGTTATGGAACGTTCCAGCGAGCTGGCCGCGACTCGTGTCGCGATCGCGGACGGCAGGGAAAGCAGCACCAAAGGTCCCTTGCTCCCGGCACCGGAGGTCTTCGGGTCGCGGGTGCCCTGATCGCCCACCGCCGCCACGACGGCCGCGCTGGCCAGCACAGAAGCCTCATGCCCGGCTGCGGCGGCCGCGACGACGTCGACCCGGTGGCCAGGCCTGAGCAGCTCCGTGACCCCGGCGTCGGCGAGCCGCACCGGGACAGTTGAATTCTCGGGATCACCCGATCCGGGGATACCCGCGTCCAGCAGACGGACGTCCGTCAGCGGTTCACCCGCCCGCGCCGCACCGACGAGCATCCGTCCCTCCACCGAGGACGGCAGGCCGGTGGCGCCCTGGGGACGGACGTCGTCCGGGAGGTCGACGAGTTTGACGTCTTCGGCACGCAGCAGCGAACCTGCCGGGAGGTCGCGGGCGGAGACGACGGTCGCGGTGCCGGGCGTGCCGCGGGCGGACGCGGGCAGGAACAGCGCGATCAGGCCGCCGAGCAGCAGGGACAGGGCGAGCCAGCGGCGGAGCAGCCGGGCGGGCCTGCCGTGGAGTCTTCGCAGGACGGGCAGATGGTGGAGCACGGGATTCCCCCTCGTCGATCGGTGATGATCTCGACGCTAGGGGCGGGCGCGCTGCCCTGGAAAGTACGAAAACCCCCGGCTGTGGATAACCGGGGGCCTGTGGACAACTCGGGACGTCAGGAAGCGGCGGCGGCCGTTTTCGTCGTACCCGTGGAGGAGGATGCGGCGCTCTTGGTCTCGGTCTTCGACTCCGACTTGGTCTCGGTCTTGGCCGGGGCCGAGGTGGTGCTGGCCTTCGAGTCGCGCGAGTCGGTGCGGTAGAAACCGCTGCCCTTGAAGACCACGCCGACCGAGCTGAAGACCTTGCGAAGCGGGCCCGAGCACTGCGGGCACACGGTCAAGCTCGCGTCGGAGAACGACTGCACGGCCTCGAAAGCGTGGTCGCATTCCTTGCAGGCGTATTGGTAGGTGGGCACTGCTGCTCCTTCGTGCATTGGCACTCAGCCGACAAGAGTGCTAACGCCACACGGTACCGGGGCATTCCGACGCAGGTCAAACAAGGTTTCCCAAGGTCACATGACGACCTGGTCACGCCACTTGTACCGCACCTGGTCCGCGCCGGTGTGCGGTGACCCGGCCGACCGGGGCGAGTCGATCTTGACCGGCGTGGGATGAGGTGGCGCGCGATCGGATGCGGTGAGATGACCTCATGACGTCACAGGATGGGCAGGGGGAAGCGGCGGAACTGGGGCAGCTGAAAGAAGCCATGCATTCGCTGCCCGTGATCGAGCAGGCGAAGGGCATGTTCATGGTGTTGCGCACCTGGGGGCCTGACGAAGCCTTCGAGGCGCTCGTGAGCATCTCGCAGCACACGAACGTGAAACTGCACGACGTGGCGGCGGTGGTGGTCGCCGCGGGGAGCGGCAGCTGGGTGTCCGGGGTCTATCCGCTCGTGTACGCACGCGTTCTCGAAGAGGTTCGGCCGTTCTTCGGCGGACTGGCTGAAGACAGTGCGTAGGGCAGGCCAACGGCGGTCACCCGCGCCGCGCCGGGAGCGGTCTACGATCCGGCCGTGACGTGGACCGACCGCGTGGACCGGTGGACGCGGACACACCCGATCGTTCTGGACGTCCTCTTCGCCGTGGCCGTCGCGGCACTGCTGGGGCCGCCGTCGCTCGGCATCCTCCTGGTGGCGGACTCCCCGGCCTGGGTGCTGTGGGTGGCGGGTCTTTGCGCATTCACGGTGCTCGTCAGCATCGCGTTGCGGCGGTTCGCCACCGTGGCCGCGTTCATCGCCGCCGGACTCGCGATGGCGGTGACCGTCGCGCTGCCGAACACGGAGGTCCGGCCCGCGCCGCTGGGGCTGGCGAGCGCGAGCGACAGCATGGAGATCCCGCTGTTCTTCCTCCCGACGTCGGCGGCCTACCTGGTGCTCCTGTACGCCGTCGCCGCGCGCCGGCCGCGGCGCGAGAGCCTGCTCGCCCTCGGGATCAGCGTGCTCGGAGCGTTGTTGTGCACCGCTCGCACGGCGACGGCCTATGGCGCGCTCCCCGCGGGGTGGCTCACGCTGCTGCTCGCCGTTCTCGCGCTGGTCGCGGCGGTGGCGGGCACCTGGGCCGTGGGATGTTTCCGGTTCGACCGGCGGCGCCGCCTCGCCGGCGAGGCCGCGGAAGCCGCCGAGCGCGCCGCGGCCGGCGAACGACAGCGCATCGCCCGCGACATGCACGACATCGTCGCCCATTCACTGGCGGTCATCGTGCGTCAAGCCGAAGGCGGCTCCGCCATCGCCTCCAAGTCACCGGACCGCGCGGCGCAGGCGCTTTCCGTCATCGCCGGGACCGCCCGCGAGGCACTGGCCGACATGCGGGACACGCTGCGGGTGTTGCGGGAGACCGAGCCGCGGCCCTCGCTCGCCGGAATCCCTGCCTTGGTGGAGCGTGTCCGCGCGACGGGCGTCGCTGTCCGGCTGGCCGAACAGGGGCGGCCCGACGCGCTGACGGCGAGCGCGGCCATGGCGGCGTACCGGCTCGTCCAGGAGGGCTTGACCAACAGCGTCAAGCACGCGGGTCCGCGCACGGCTGTCACCGTCACGATCACGCACACCCCTCATACGTCGGTGTTCGTCGTCGAGGACGACGGAGCCGGTGCCGGCGAGCGGCCGTCGCTCCCCGGCACGGGCGCCGGACTGAGCGGTGTCCGGGAACGCGTGCGAGCCGCGGGCGGTACGTTCGAGGCCGGTCCGGTCGACGGCGGTTTCAGGGTGCGCGCGGAGTTCCGCGTCGGCGAACAGGGAGCTTCGAGATGACGATCGACGTCGCGCTGGTCGACGACCAGGAGCTGGTCCGGACCGGCTTGGCCATGGTCGTCGACGCGACCGACGACATCCGGATCGTCGTCCAGGCCGCCGACGGGGTGCAAGCTGTCGCGAAGCTCGCCGAGACGCGGGTCGACGTCGTCCTGATGGACGTCCAAATGCCGCGTATGGACGGCGTCGAGGCCACTCGCTTGGTCGCCGCCCGCGAGAACGCGCCCAAGGTGATTCTGCTGACGACGTTCGACCTGGACGAGTACGCCATCGCCGGCCTGCGCGCCGGCGCGAGCGGGTTCCTGCTCAAGGACGCGTCGGCAGGCGAAGTGCTGCATGCCATCCGCGCCGTCCATGCCGGGGATGCCGTGATCGCGCGCTCCACGACCCGCCGCATGCTGGACCAGCTCGCGGTCGCACGCGAGACTTCTCCGTTGCTGAAGCGGCTCACCGCGCGCGAACGCGACGTGTTGCTGGAGATCGCGCAGGGGTACTCCAACGCCGAGACCGCGCAGCGGCTCTTCCTCTCCGAAGCCACGGTGAAAACGCACGTCGGTCATCTCCTCGCCAAGCTCGGGGTCCGTGACCGGGTGCAGGCGGTGATCTTCGCGTACGAGAACGGGCTCGTGCGTCCGAGCTGAGCCGGGACAGCCCTGTTCGCCGTCTGCTGGGATTCCGGCTGTGATTGATCCTTCATGTACTCGGGCGGGCGACAAGAACACCGGTTCCGAGTCGGTCAGGTCTCGTGAGTGGTGAGGACGGTTAGAACCGTCCTCACCACTCACGAGCCCAGGGGTCAGCCGCAGTGTTCCGACGGGCTGTTTGTACGACGTCCGCCCGATCTCATCATTTCGGTGGAGGGGCCGGCGACCTCAGGCCGAGGATTCCCGTCGAGCGGGCGAGCAGCCTGGTGCGCATGACGACAATCGACACGACCACCACTCGCGTCCGGTGGCGCGACCCTGCCACCTGGGGCGGGATTCTCGCGCTGTGCGGCGGCCTCTTCCACACCGTGGTCGCCGCCACGATGCGCCAGGAAGTCTGGGCGCGGATCTTCGGCGAAGGATTCTTCAACACGGTCACGCTGGAGCCTTCACCCGACCGGCTTCCCATGGCCGAGGCGTTCTGGTTCGGCCCGGGCAGTTTCGGGGTGCCGTTGCTTCTGCTCGGCGCGCTGGTGCTCCGGCAGACCCGGCGCGGCGATCGCGTGCCCGGCTGGCTGGGCTCGGGCGTTGTCGCGTGGGCGGTCCTGCTCGGACTGCTGGGTGGTTTCGACGGCGGAACGCTCATCCTGCTGCTCATCGGCGCTCTGTTCCTGGCAGGCGCCTGGTTCGGGAAGAACCCGCACGGCCGCGGTCGTGGAATCATGAACTAATGACGGAAGAGGGGCGTCGGATGACCGAGTTGCGGGATCTGCTGGCCGACGTCGCCTCCCGTGTCACCCGTTACCGCGAAAACGTCGCCGACGCCCCGGTCTTCCCCGATGACACGACGGGTGTCCGGGAGAAGCTCGGTGACCTGCCCGAGAAACCCGCCGTGCCCGCCGACGTGATCCGGCGGCTGGCGGACGCCGTCGAACCGGCCCTGGTGGCGAACACCGGCCCGAGGTACTTCGGTTTCGTCACCGGTGGGGCGTTGGACGCCGCGACGGCGGCCGACATGCTGGCGACCGGTTGGGATCAGCCCGCGTTCAACAAGATCACCTCGCCCGCCGCCGCGATCGTCGAGGAGGTGGCGGGCGAATGGCTCAAGGACGTCCTCGCCCTGCCGTCCGGTGCCTCGTTCGGTTTCGTGACCGGTGGGCAGGGCGCGAACACGGTCGGCCTCGCCGCCGCCCGGCATCACGTCCTCGCGCGGGCCGGGTGGGATGTCGAGCGCCGCGGGTTGCACGGGGCGCCACCGTTGCCGGTCGTCGCCAGTGAGGAGCGGCACGCGACGATCGACCGGTCCCTCCGCTTGCTCGGCCTGGGCACCGACGCCGTCCGGCCGGTCCGCGCGGACGGCCAGGGCGCCATCGACATCGCCGATCTCGAGCGGCAGCTCGACGGACCCGCAATCGTTTGCCTCCAGGCCGGGAACGTGAACACCGGCGCGTTCGACGACTTCGCCGCCGCGACGGAGATCGCCCACCGTCACGGAGCGTGGGTGCATGTCGACGGCGCTTTCGGGCTCTGGGCGGCCGCCGCCCCCGCGCTCAAACGGCTGACCGCGGGGCTGGAAAAGGCCGATTCCTGGGCGGTCGACGGGCACAAGTGGCTCAACGTCCCCTACGACTGCGGGTACGCCTTCTGTGCCCATCCCGAGTCGCACCGGGCCGCGATGGCGCTCACCGCCGCGTACCTGACCGGCCAGGGAGAGGGCGGGGTGAGGGCGCCGAGCGACTTCGTGCCCGAGTCCTCCCGCCGGGCACGAGGGTTCGCGACATGGGCGGCGCTCAGCGAACTCGGCCGCACGGGGATCGCCGAGATGATCGAACGGTGCTGCGCGCTGGCCAGGCGGTTCGCCGAGAAACTCGAAGCGTGCGAAGGCGTCGCCGTCGTGAACGACGTGGTGCTGAATCAGGTGCTGGTCAGCTTCGGCGACGATACGGACAGGGTCGTCGAGGCCCTTCAGCGTTCCGGCGAGTGCTGGATGGGCGCGACCACCTGGCACGGCATGCGCCTGATGCGCGTCTCCGTGTCCAACTGGAGCACGACCGAAGCGGACGTCGATCGCAGTGTCGCCGCGATCCGGACGGCGATGAAGAGCGATCAGGAATCGAGAAGCGTCGCGAACCGGTCTCACCTAGCGTGACCGTCATGGACATCGCCATTCACGGGAGCTTCCTCCCGCAGACCGACCCCGAAGCCGCTCTGGCCTTCTACCGCGACACCCTCGGCTTCGAGGTGCGCAACGACGTCGGCTACGACGGCATGCGCTGGATCACCGTCGGCCCGCCGGGGCAGCCGGTGTCGATCGTGCTGCACCCGCCCGCCGTCGACCCGGGTATCACCGAGGACGAACGCCGCGTCATCGGCGAGATGATGGCCAAGGGCACCTACGCGAGCATCCTGTTCTCCTCCGACGACCTCGACGGTCTCTTCAAACACCTGCGGGAGTCGGGCGCCGAGGTCATCCAGGAGCCCACCGACCAGCCGTACGGCCTGCGTGACGGCGCCGTCCGCGACCCGTCGGGGAACCTGATCCGTATCCAGCAGCGCGTCTGAGCTCACCGGGTGCGCGCGCGGACGTGGACTCGTTCGCCCTGTTCGCCGAAGAGGCTCAGCACCTCGACTCGCCCGCGGCCGGTGGCGCCGAACCAGTGTGGCGTCCGGCAGTCGAACTCGGCGGCCTCGCCGGCGCCGAGCACGACGTCCTGGTCGCCGAGCACGAGCCGGAGCCTGCCCCGCAGCACGTAGAGCCACTCGCGTCCGCCGTGCGATCGCGGGCGGGGTTCGTCGTCGCTCGCCGGGATCGTCATCTTGTAGGCGCGGGGCCCGTCCTCGTGCCGGGTGAGCGGGATGAGGACCCGGCCGTCCGCGGGCGGTTCGAGCACTCTCGGTGAGGAGACGATCTCGTCGACGCGCAGGCCCAGCGCGGCGATGACCGGCAGCAGCAGTTCGAGGCTCGGTTTGCGCTGCCCGGATTCGAGGCGGGACAGGGTGCTGGTGGAGATGCCGGTGGCGCGGCTGAGTTCCACCAGCGTGGTGCCCTTCTTCTCCCGGGCGCGGCGCAGCCGGGGCGCGATCTGTTCGATCGCCGCGGTGACGGTGGGTTGGCTCTCCATGCCGCCAGCACAGCAGGTCGTCCCGGTTCCGGCAAAGTTCTTTGCCGAAACAGCCAGAAGCTTCCGATGCTGGCGGCATGATCGAGACGAAACGCCTTCCCGCCGGGGTCTACCTCCTCGCTTTCAGCCTGTTCGCGATGGGGAGCGCCGAGTTCCTGATGGCCGGGGTCCTGCCCGCGGCCGCCGCCGATCTCGGCGTCTCCCTGTCGTCCGCGGGTGCCCTCATCACCGCGTTCGCCCTCGGGGTCGTCCTCGGCGGCCCGCCGTTCGCCGTGCTGAGCCTGAAGTGGCCACGGCGCGCGGCCTTGATGACGACGCAGGCCGTCTTCGCCGCCGCCATCGCGGTCGGCCTGCTCGCCGGCGACTACTGGATCCTCCTGATCACCAGGTTCATCGCCGGTCTCGCCTACGCCGGTTTCTTCGCCGTCGCCGCCGTGACCGCGATCAGCCTGGTGACACCCGACCGCAACGCCCGCGCCTCGGGTGTCGTCGTCGCCGGGCTCAGCGTCGCCATGGTGGCCGGGGGACCGGCGGGCACCCTGCTGAGCAATCTCACCGACTGGACCGGCGGCTTTTGGGGCGTCGTCGCGCTCACCGCCCTGGGCGTGGTCGCCTGTGCCGTCGGCCTGCCGGCCACCACCTCCGCCGCCCCGAGCCTTTCGGGTGAACTGCGCGCCATGCGGACACCGCGCCTCTGGGGCGTCTACGCGGTCACGATCCTGAGCACGGCCGCGTACATGGTGTCCTTCAACTACTTGGCGGCGATGCTCGCGGACGTCCTGCCCGCGGTCTGGATCCCCGCGGTCCTCGCGCTGTTCGGGATCGGCGCCTTCGCCGGCCTGTCGCTCGGCGGCCGGATCTCGGACCGCCAGTCACACCAGGCGCTGCTGGGCGGCGGCGTCGGCATCGCGGTCTTTTCGGCGCTGCTCGCGCTTTTCGCCACTTCCGCCTGGGTGGTCGTGCCGACGGTGTTCCTGCTGGGTGTCGCGGCCTTCGTGCTCAATCCGGCGCTCTACGGGCGGGTCTTCACGATCGCCGCCTCCGCCCCGACCCTCGCCGGCGCGACCACGGTCTCGGCCTTCCAACTGGGCATCAGCCTCACCCCGGCCTTCGCCGCCGGGGCAGTGAACCTGGGAGCTTCGCTGACCGCGATCCCGTGGATCGGCGCGGCGCTGGCGCTGGCCACGATCCCGCTGGTGCTCCTCGATCGCTCGCGTGATCGCATGCTCACTTGCTAGCATGCGAGCATGGCCCAGGTCGCCAAGCGGCAATTCAACGTCTATCTGCCGAACGACCTCATCAAGCGGGTGAAGCACGCGTCCGTCGACGCCGACGAGTCGCTCTCGTCGTTCGTCGAACGGGTGCTGGAGGAGTACCTGCGGCGGACCAGTGAGGAACGTGAGCGATGAAAGTCATGCCGATCCGCTACAGCGCGGACGTCGAGGCGATGACACGGTTCTACGAGACGATCGGCCTCCGCGTCGGGCCGGTGTCACGGCCCGGAGGCTGGGTCGAGATGCCCGCCGCGGGCGGGATGCTGGCCATCCACCGGTCCTCCGGCGACGACGTGGGCCGGTGTGAGCTGGCCTTCGAGGTCGAAGAACCGTTGGAGGACGTCGCGGAACGCCTGCGAGCGGCCGGATTCGAGCCGGGACCGCCGATGGACGAAGGCTTCGGTCACTCGTTGCGCGTCCAGGACCCGGACGGGGTGTGGGTGCAGCTCAACCTGTACGACCGCGACCTCTACACGTGACCGAGACCCGGCGCGCGGGTCCGCTGTTCCTCGCGGTGGGCATCGTCGCGCTCGAGTTCGCGGCGGCCGTCACCGGTTTCGTCGCTTCCAGCCTGCTGCCGATCGTCGCCGCCGATCTCGGCGCGAGGAACGACCTCGGGCTCCTGATCGCCGGCTCGACACTGGGGTTGTTCGTCGCGCTTCCCCTGGCGAGCCGGGTTCTCGGCAGGCTGGGCCCGCGCGGCACGCTCGCCGCCGGGATGGCGGCCTACCTCGGCGGGCTGCTCCTGGCCGCGACGGCACGGACGGCGTGGATGTTCGCCCTCGGCCAGTTCTCCGCCGGGCTCGCCGGCGGCCTGTTGGCGATTTTCGGTATCAGCTCGGCGATCCGGCATCTCGACGACCGGTTGCGGATCCGTGTGGTCGCGGCGTCCTCGGCGATGTGGATCGTGCCCGCGCTGGTCGGCCCGGCCGCGACCCTCGGCCTGGAACATCTCGTCGGCTGGCGGTGGACCCTGTTGCTCCCGGTGCCGTTCGTCCTTTTCGGACGGTTGCTGGTCGTGCGCGCCGCCCGCGGCGAACCGTCCACAGAGGACGGACAGCGACCGCTCGCGAAGACGCTGACCGTACCGCTGGGCGCGGCACTCGTCGTGTTCAGCGCGGGCTCCTGGCCGCTCGCGCTCGCCGGGGCGGCGATCACCGTCGCCGGGATGATCGCGATCCTGCCGCCGGGCACCGCGCGGCTCCGGCCGGGAACCCCAGCCGCGCTCGGCGCGATGGTGCTGTTCGCCATCGGTTATTTCGGCGCGGACAGCCTGATCACCGTGCTCCTGACGAGCGGGTTCCGGGTGAGCCTCGGGCAGGCGGCGATCGTCCTGAGCGCCGCCCCGCTCGGCTGGGCGGTGACCAGCCTGGTGGCCGCCCGGTTCACCTCGGCCCGCTTTCCCGTCGTGGGCTTGGGCCTGACCGCCCTCGGCACCGCCGTCCTGACCGCCGCCCTCGCCTTCGGCGGTTCGTTCGCCACGGCTCTCACCGCCTGGGCCGTCGCCGGAATCGGCGTCGGACTCGCCTATCCGGGTCTGTACATCCGAGCCACCACCGCGGGTTCGGGCGGTTCCACCGCCGCGGAACTGGCGACCGCCGTCATCACCGCGGAATGCGTCGGGCAGCTGCTGGGCCGGGCCATCGGTGGCGCCTTGAGCTCCTCCGGCACCGGTTTGCTCGCCTCGTACACGCTTTTCGCGTTCGCTCTGGCGGCCGCCACCTACGCCGCGGCGCGCCGGGAATGAATCAGCTGGCCCGAAGATGGCGCCACGGCTCGGCCATCGACCGCCTGCCCATCAGCGTGCCCAGCGCGTCCAGTGCCTGCGAGAGTTCCCGCAGATCCTCGGTCACCAGCGCCTGCGGCCCGTCGCAGAGCGCCTCCTCCGGATGCGGGTGCACGTCCACGAGCACGCCGTCGGCACCCACCGCGATCGCGGCCCGGCTCAACGGCAGCACGAGATCGCGGCGGCCACCGGAATGCGACGGGTCGATCATCACCGGCAGATGCGAAAGACGCTGGACCACCGGCACCGCCGAGACGTCGAGCGTGTTGCGGGTCGAGGTCTCGAACGTCCGGATCCCGCGTTCGCACAACACGATGTCTAGACAGCCGCGCTGCGCGATGTACTCGGCCGCCATCAGCCATTCCTCGATGGTGGAGTTCATCCCGCGTTTGAGCAGCACCGGTTTCCCGGCCCGGCCCGCCGCCTGCAGCAACCCGAAGTTCTGCATGTTCCGGGTGCCGATCTGCAGCATGTCGGCGTACTCGGCGACCATGGCGACATCGTGCGGCGCCACCACCTCGGTGACCACCGGGAGGCCGGTCTCGGCCCGGACGTCGGCCAGGATCCGGAGCCCGCGTTCACCGAGCCCCTGGAAGGCGTACGGCGACGTCCTGGGTTTGAAGGCACCGCCGCGGAGGAGGGTGGCGCCCGCTCTCTTGGCCATCAGTGCGGCTTCGAGGGTCTGCTCCGGCGTCTCCACCGCGCACGGCCCGGCGACCAGTGTCGTGGTGTCCGGCCCGATCGACACCCCGCCGACCACGACCGTCGACCGGCCTTCCGGCCGGTGTTCGCGGCTGACCAGCTTGTACTTCGCGGAAATCCGCGTCACCCGTGCGACGCCGGGGCGCCCGCTGAGGTTCAGGGTTTCGAACAGGTCGACATCGCCGATCAGCCCGACGATCGTCCTGCTCACCCCACGGCTGACGAAGGCGCTTCCACCGACGGATTCCACCTGGTCGACGATCGCCCACACCTCTTCGTCGGTGGCGTCCGGCGTCATCACGATGACCATATCCACGATCTCCTCTGGGTCGGCGGGCGAGCCTGAAGTCCCTCCCGGCAGGCTCATCGTCTCCACGCCGCCCGGTAACTCACGTCCTTAAACCTGCCGCAATCGGAGAGACGTCACGCCGCCGTCCGGCTGGGATCGTCGGAACAGGTTCACGCGAGGACCGGTGTCCTCCCGCTACCAGCCCACCCGGTTCCACGGCTAGGAGGAAATGGTGTCGAACACCGAGAACCCGACTCGCGAACAGCTCGTCCAGCGGGCCACCGATCTGGTTCCGACGCTGCGGAAGCACGCGGCCTGGACGGAGGAGAACCGGCGGCTGCACGACGAGTCGATCGAGGCGATCACCGAGGCCGGTCTCTTCCGGCTGCGGGTTCCCCAGCGGTACGGCGGGTACGAAGCGGACACCCGCACCATCGTCGAGGTCGCCGCGGAACTGGGCCGCGCCGACGCGTCCCCGGCCTGGACGACCGCGGTCAGCTGGATCACCAGCTGGATGACCGGTCTCTTCCCGGACGCGGTCCAGGACGAGGTCTTCTCCCGCCCCGACATCCGAGTGTGCGGGACGCTCAGCCCGACGGCGATCGCCGGGCCCGCCGAGGGCGGCATCGTCGTCAACGGCAAGTGGGGCTTCATCAGCGGCGCGCGGCACGCCCACTGGCAGGTCGTCATCGCGGTCCTCGTCGAGGAAGGCGCGGAGCCGTACCCGGTCATGGGCGTCGTCCCGCTGACGGATCTGCTGATCGTCGACGACTGGAACACCACCGGACTGCGCGGCACCGGCAGCGTCAGCACGGTCGCCAAGGATCTGTTCATCCCGAGCGAGCGGATCATCAGCCTGCCGGCGGTCCTGCAGGGGCAGTACTCCTCGGCGGCCAACGCCGGGCTGGAGATCTTCCGCGCACCCCTGCTCCCGGTCGCCGCGGCGTCGTCGGTCGGCAGCGTCCTCGGCCTCGGCAGGGCCGCGAAGGAGCTGTTCCTCAAGCGCCTGCCGAACCGCAAGATCACTTACACCGCCTACGAGAGCCAGCGTGAAGCGCCGCTGACGCACCACCAGGTCGCCGACGCGACGCTGAAGCTGGACGAGGCCGAGTTCCACGCCACCCGGCTGACTTCGCTCGTCGACGGGAAGGCGGCAGACGGCACGCCATGGAAGCTCGACGAGCGCGCCCAGGGTCGCGCCGACATGGGCGCGACGGTGAAGCTGAGCAAGGAAGCCATCGACATCTTCGCCAACGCCAGCGGCGGGTCGTCGATCTTCTCGGACGTCCCGATCCAGCGCATCGTCCGCGACATCCAAGCGGTCAACCTGCACGCGCTCATGCACCCCGACACCAACAACGAGCTGTACGGGCGCGTGCTGTGCGGGCTCGAGCCGAACACCCTCTACATCTGACGCCCCGAGACCTCCAGGAAGGAAAGTCATGACGACCACCGAAACCGCCAAGGTCACCGACGCGGACAAGGCGGCCATCGCGGCCCTCACCCAGAAGGTCATCGCCGCCTGGGCCTACCACGACGCGGACGCGTTCGCCGACGTCTTCACCGAGGACGGCACGATGATCCTCGCCGGCAGCTTCGCCAACGGGCGCGAGGAGATCCGGGCGTTCCTCAAGGATGCCTACGCCACCAACTACAAGGGCACGCAGGTGACCGGGAAGCCCGTCAGCCTTCGCTTCCTCTCCGCGGACTCGGCGGTGCTGCTGACCCAGGGCGGCGTGCTGTACAAGGGCGAGTCCGAGGTCGCCGACCACAACGCGATCCGCGCCTCCTGGACCGTCACCCGCCAGGACGGCGAGTGGCGGCTCGCCGCGTACCAGAACACCCCGCGCGACAAGTGAGTTCCGCCGCCTGAGGGCGGCGATGCCCGAAGAGGCCTGTCTCCCGCCGGAGACAGGCCTCTTCGGTGTCTGTCCTCTGTGGAACGTCGTACCCGCCCGCCGGGGTGCCATCGCCCCTGAGCGTGCGAATATGGCGGGAGACACCGAAAGGGCCGGTCACGTCACCGGGGAGGGTGAGCGTGCCGGCCCGACAGGCAGACCTCGTGCGACGGCGTCAGGCCGTGCGGCTGTCCGGGGTCGTCGAGGCCGCCAGCTTCGCCACCACATCCCGGGTGAAGGTGGCGAGGTCGGGATCCTCGAACAAGCCGCCCATGTCGATCTGGACCCCGAGCTCGTCCTCGATCCGCGCCGCGATCCGGACCGCCGAAATCGACTGGCCCCGCAGCTCGAAGAAGGTGGCGCCGGCGGGGATTTCCCGGACGTTGAGGACGTCCTTCCAGATCTCCTTGATGTGCTCGGCCGCGGTGGACAGGTCGGCACGCCGCTCGTCGTTGGTCATGGTGGAATCCTCCTGCTCGCCGGGTTCTCGGATCCATGATCCCGGCGAACCGCCGATCGTCACGTCTCCACGTTTGCGGTCCCGCTCGCGGTCAGGCCGCGAGGTCACCGCCGAGCAGGTCGTTCCGGAGCGCGGTCAAGTCCGGGTACGAGGCGAGGTCCGGCACGGTCCAGCCGTCGAGGTCGTATTCGCCGAGGCATTCGTCGGCGAACCTCTTGTACCCGTCGAGTTCGCCGCCGGCCATCTGGGAGAACAGCAGTTCCACCCGGGTGTTCTCGTGGTTGCCGGAGTAGTTCCGCTCGTAGAGTTCGTGCCGCCCGCCGAATTCGGTGCCGATGGCGTCCCACAGCAGCTTCATCAGTTTCACCCGCTCGACCGCGGTGGCGCCGCCCGAACCGCGGACGTATTTGTCGAGATACGGCCGGATCGCAGGGTTCTTGAAGTCCTCCGCGCTGGAGTTGACGTAGATCAGCCCGCTGGCCACGTCCTGTTCGATGATCTCCTTGATCCGCGGATAGCCGATCTGCATGAACCACCGGTACGCGAGTCCGTACTGCGGATTGGGCAGCAGGGCGCCGTTGTTCCATTCGATCGGGTTCCGCGCGGACGCGTCGGAAAGCGCCCAGAAGAGGTTGCGCCAGGCCAGCACCTCGCCGAGCCTGCTCTGCACGCCACGGAAGTCCTGGGTGCCGGTCATCTCCAGGGCCTTGGCCAGTAGCCCGGCGATGAACTCGAGTTTCACGGCGAGGCGGGTGCAGCCGTGGAAGGTGAACCGCTCGACGAAACCCGAGCGGCCGGTGAACATCTGCACCTTGCCGAGATCACCGTAGATGAACACGTTCTCCCACGGGATGAGGACCTTGTCCAGCACGAGAATGGTGTCGTTCTCGTCCAGCCGGGAGGAAAGCGGATAGTCGAACGGGCCGCCCATGACCGCGGCGGTCGCCGAATAGGACGGGCGGCAGATCAGCTTGACCCCTGGCGCGCCCATCGGCACCGTGGCGACCAGCGCGAATTCCCGTTTCTTGATCGGCAGCCCGTAGTGCGCGATGAAGTTGTAATGGGTGAGCGCGGAGCCGGTCGCGACTACCTTCGCCCCACTGACCAGCAGACCGGAGTCGGTCTCCTTCTCCACCCTGATGAACACGTCCGCCACCTCGTCCGGCGGCCGGTTGCGGTCGACCGGGGGATGGACGATCGCGTGGTTCCAGTACAGGACCTTCTCCTGGGATTCCCGGTACCAGCGCCGGGCGTTGTCCTCGAACGGCGCGTAGAACTCGGCGTTGGCCCCCAGCGTGCCGAGGAACGCGGCCTTGTAGTCGGGACT
Source organism: Amycolatopsis sp. NPDC043887 (assembly GCF_056435665.1). NCBI lineage: Bacteria > Bacillati > Actinomycetota > Actinomycetes > Pseudonocardiales > Pseudonocardiaceae > Amycolatopsis > Amycolatopsis sp. NPDC043887. The sequence continues at coordinate 211,463 of NZ_JBWKEB010000014.1, read as the reverse complement.
GCGGCCCATCCAGCCGTAACTCATCCGTGCCCACTGCGCGATGGCCTTCTGGTCCGCGACGAGATCCTCGACGCTGCGCGACGTGGTGAAGAACCGGTGGGTGTAGCCGCCACCGCCGGTGTCGGTCGAGGTGGTGAGCACGTCCTTGGTCTTGGGGTCGTGCAGGGCGTCGTAGAGCCGCGCCGTCATCCGGATGGGATTGTGGAACGCCGGATGCGTGGTCACGTCCTTGACGCGGTCTCCGTAAAGGTAGATTTCGCGATCGTCACGCAGGCTTTCGATGTATTCGCCGCCGGTCAGCGGCCGCGTTCCTGCGGGGGTGTCCTGGTCGCCCGTCACGAGTTCTTCCTCATTCCTGCCCGGCAGCACGCACGTGGATTCCTCTCCGGTCAGCATTTCACCGCGTGGGTCGCGGCGGCACCTTCTCCGATGCGGCTTCGCTCGCGAAGACGCGATCGCGCGGGCAATCGAGGAGTACGGGAATGTGTCCCCGGACATAGACTGGAATTGCTCAGTCAATTCTTTCGAGCCTGCTCAATGCGGCTGCACTGATTCCGAAGCCGCCCCTCAGATCAGAAGGAGATCGCTGTGAGCGGTGCAATCGACGATCGCCGTGCCCCTGACCGGCTGGAGCGGAAATAATGCGGGTCCTGTTCTCGACCATTCCGTTGTCGGGGCACTTCTTCCCGATGGTTCCGCTGGCCTGGGCGTGCCGGCTCGCCGGCCACGAAGTGCTCGTCACCACCGCGGAGAACTTCGTCCCGACGGTGGCGCGGTCGGGCCTGCCGGTCGTGGCGTGCGGTCCCGCGGCCGACGGGCTGGACGAGGCGTTCGTCTTGGCCAAGGGACACGAACTCGCGGAGCGGCGGTACGCGCATGGGAAAGGGTTCGCCCGCGTCGCCGCGCGGGCCCTGCCGGGTATGGCGGCGGTGATGGACTCGTGGCGCCCGGACGTGGTCGTGAGCGAGCGGGCGGAGCACGCCGGCCCGGTGACCGCCGCCGCGCGCGGGATCCCGTTCGTGGAGCTGCACTGGGCCGTCGCCGAACTCGGCGAGTACCGCGCGTCGGCGGCGGCCGAACTGGGGGAGCTGCCGACCGCTTCGGCGGTGCTCAACCCGTGGCCGCCGAGCCTCCGGCTGCCCTACTCCGACGGTCATCGGAGCATGTGCAACGTCGACTACAACGGCGACGGGCGGGTGCCGGTCTGGGCGTTGCGCCCGGCGGACCGGCCGAGGGTGTGCGTCACCTTCGGTACCGTGCTGCCCCAGTTGTACCTGGACGACGCCTATGAGCTGGTGGTGCCGGTACTGGAGACACTGGCCAGGATGAACATGGAGATCGTGGTCGCCGTGGACGAGAAGGTCGCGGCGGGCTGGCCTCCGTTGCCCAAGGCCGTCCGCCATGTTGGCAGGCTTCCCCTGTCCGAGGTCCTGCGGACGTGTGATCTGGTGGTCCACCACGGCGGCCAGGGCACGACGCTGACCGCGCTCGCGGCCAGCCTGCCTCAGCTCGTGCTGCCCACGTTCGACGACCAGTTCGACAACGCGGCGGCGGTGGTCCGGGCGGGTGCCGGGATCTGCCTGCCCCTGGCCGACTTCACGCCGGCCGCGATCGGTGAGCACTGCGGCGAACTGCTGGCGGTGCCCCGGTACACGGATGCCGCCACCGAGGTCGCCGGGGAGATGTTCGCCCAGCTCCGCCCCGCGGACGTCGTCCCCTTGCTGGCCCGCCTCGCGTCCTGAGCGGAGAAGAGCCCTGGCCGTGGTGAAACCCGGCCAGGGCTCTTGCGTCGGGTCAGATGTAGAGCGTGTCCGGTTCGAGCCCGCACAGCACCCGGCCGTACAGCTCGTTGTTGGTGTTCGGGTTCATCAAGGCGTGCAGGCTGATCGCCTGGATGTCCCGCGCGATCCGTTGGATGGGCACGTCGAGGTAGATGGACGAACCGCCGCTCGCCGATTGGAAGATGTCGATGGATTCCTTGGCGAGCCGGACGATCGCGCCGACGTCGGCGCGCACCTGCGCGCGTTCTCCCAGCTTCCATGGCGTGTTTTCCGCCGACTTGGTGTCGACGAGGTTCGTCAGCCGCCACGCGTGGAATTCCGCGGCATCGAGCTTCAGTGCCGCCTCGGCGACCTGGTGGTGCGTGAGTGGGGCTTCTCGCTGGCTTTCGTAGCCCGTGTACGTGATCTTCCGGTCGGGCAGCCGGCTCAGGAAGGTGTCCTTCGCGCCCTTCGCGAGGCCGATCGCGGTGCCGACCGCGGACGCGGACGCCACCGGGAGCAGCGGCGCCCGGTAGATCGAGCTGCCCGCGTTCAGCTTCGACGCGCTCTGCCCTTCGAGCACCGCGGGCAGCGGCAGGATCCGGTCCTGCGGGACGAACAGGTCCTGTGCGACCGTGGTGACACTCCCGGTCGCCTTCAACCCCGCGGTGTGCCAGTCGTCGACGACCAGCAGATCGGGCATCGGGACCAGCGCCATGATCGGGTACGGCTCGCCGTCGTCGGGGACCAGGATCGCGATGATCTCCTGCCAGTGGCTGTGCAGCGCCCCGCTGATGAAGCCCCACTTGCCGTTGACGACGACGCCGCCGTCGACCGGCTTGGCCATCCCGCCCGGGCTCAGCGTGCCGCACACCCGGACGTCCGGTGTCGAGAACACCTCGTCCTGGACGTGGTCCGGGAACAGACAGGTCATCCAGGTGGGAATCCAGTAGACGGAGGCGACCCACGAGGTCGAACCGTCCGCGCTGCCGAGTTCGGTGGCCACGTCCGCCAGCGTCTTCGTGTCCACTTCGTAGCCGCCGTAACGGACCGGCGTCCGCAGCTTGAAGACCCCGGCGTCGGCGAGGGCCTCGATGGACTCTTCCGGTATCCGGCGGGTTTCCTCGGCTTCGGCGGCGTTCGCGCGCAGTACCGGCGCCACCTCGGCGGCCTGGCGAACCAGCTGCTCACGCGTCGGTATGTCGGTGGTCGGCATCATGTCCTCCTGACACGAGTATGGAACGTCGCGACCATCCCACGGTCCCGGACCGGGCCGCGTCCTCTCGAATGCCCAGTGTCCCGAGTCATTGATTCGTGTCTTGAGTTCGCGTGCTGACCCGGTGCGGGGTGCCGGACGCCGACGTGGAGTCAGTCGTGCCCTGAGTGTCCACAAGGGACGCTTTCCGGTGGCGAAATGTCTGTTTCGTGGCTAGCTGCGCGGTTTCGGAGGAGGGCCGTGAGTGGCGTTTCGGGTTATCGAGGGGGAGGTCAAATGTGGCGTGCTGCGTGCTGGAGGCCCGGCCTGCCGGGCTGATCGCGACCCCACTGTCTACAAGGGACACAAAGACACCCCCGTGTGCCCGATTTGGGTGCTTTGCGTGGGGGTCGTGAGTGGCAATGATCGTTCTAACCGTCTTTGTCATTCACGACCCCGGCGAGAAGCGGACATCATGACATCAATCGGGCGCGCAATCGGCGTGAAGCGTCCCAGGTGGACACTTCACGCCGGAGCCGGCCGGCAAGTCAGCCCGGAGCCTTGTTGTCCAGGGCGGCGATCTCATCAGAAGTCGGCGAAGACGGCCCGCGTGACAGGGAGTCGATCACGCCACGTTTGCCTTCCCCTCAATAGAGCCCGAAACGCCACTCGCGACCACCCCGCGCCGACCACGACACGTTCGCCTTACTCCTCAATAACTCATAGATTTCCGGCCCAGGACATTAGCCCGTCATGAACTCGTCGAGCGTGACCGATTCGCCTTCGGCCAGCGCCGCGAGCAGGGCGGCGAACCGCTCGGCGGGCATGGTGCGCACGCCCAGCGCGATCGCCTTGTCCACTTTGGACCCCGCGCCCGCGCCGACCACGACCAGATCCGTGCGGCCGGAGACCGAGCCGGACGCGGTGCCGCCGAGCCGTTCGACGGCTTCGTTGCCCTCGTCCCTGGTCAATCCCGGCACCGCGCCGGTGACCACGACCTTCATCGGGGTCCCGTCCGGTTTCCGCAGTGGCGCCGCGGTGACCTCCTCGCCCGCCGATCCGGGCCGGTCGTGGCCGGGCTCGGTCATGGTGACGCCGCGATCGGCCAGCCTGATGATCAACGGGGTCAGTTCGGCGAGATCGGCCGCGATGGTGACCGCGCGTTCGGGGCCGACCCCGTCGACGGCCTGGAGATCGTCGATCGTCGCCGCCAGCAACGCCCGCATGGTGCCGAAATGGGCGGCGAGCCGCCGCGACATCGCGCGGCCCGCCATCCGGATGCCGAGCGCGGTGAGCAACCGGGACAGCGGCCGTCCCTTCGACGCGGCGATGCTGGCCACCAGCTTGCCCGAGGAGAGTTCCGCGAACCGTTCGAGGGTCGCCAGTGTCCCGGCGTCGAGATCGTAGAGATCGGCGGGATCGGTGACCATGCCTTCGCCGACGAGCTGGTCGAGGATCTTCTCGCCGAGCCCTTCGATGTCCATCGCGTTGCGCGTCGCGTAGTAGGCGAGCGCTTGGCGCGCGCCGCAGACCCGCCCTCTGGTGCAGCGCCACCGTTTCTGGCTCCGGTCGATCTCGCCTCCGCACCGGGGGCAGTGCGACGGTGGCAGGAACGGGACCGAGCCGGCGGGCCGTTCGTCCAGTTTGGCCCCGACGATCTCCGGGATCACGTCACCCGCCCGCCGGACGAACACCGTGTCGCCGACCCGGACGTTGCGCCGCACGAGGTCGTCGAAGTTGTGCAGGGTGGCCGAGGTGACCTTGACGCCGCCGAACAGCACCGGGGCGAGCGTGGCCACCGGGGTGACGACACCGGTACGGCCGACCTGGACGTCGATCCCGAGCAAGGTGGTGGTGCGCGTGTCGGCGGGGAACTTGTAGGCGATCGCCCAGCGCGGGGCCTTGCTCGACGAACCGGCCAGCTCCCGGTCCGCCGGGGCGTCTGCCTTGATCACCGCGCCGTCCACACCGAACCCGAGCGTCGCCCTGGCTTCCCGGAGCGCCTCGACCGCGGCGAGGACCTCGTCGACGCCGTCGCAGATCGTCATGCCCGGCCCGGAGCTCGCCGTGGTCATCACGCCGAGGGTTTCGAGCGTGGCGACCGCGGCCGAATGCGGCATCGCCGCGTCCAGGCCGTGTACGGCATAGGCGAAGAACGACAGTGGCGCGTGGTAGTCGCGTTTGTCGGCGCGCAGCGTTCCCGCGGCCGCGCTGCGCGGATGGGCGAACACGGGTTCGTCGTGCTCGACGCGCATCGCGTTGGCCACTTCGAAATCGGCGTCGGTCATGAAGACCTCGCCGCGGACCTCGATGGTCGCCCCGGTGCTCAGCCGTCCGGGAAGACCGGCGGCCCGGCGGGCCGTCCCGGTCACGTCCTCGCCGGTGCGCCCGTCACCCCTGGTCGCGATCCGGACCAGCCTGCCATCGACATACCACGCGGCGACGGCGAGGCCGTCGATCTTCGGTTCGACGGTGTACCCGGCGGCCGGTCCGCTGAGCAGTTTTTCCAGCCGTGCCGCCCACTTCCGCAGCTGGTCCTCGGTGAACACGTTGTCGAGGCCGAGCATCGGGGAACTGTGCTCGATGTCGCCGCCCGCGGCCGCGCCACCGGCGACCGCACCGGTCGGCGAACCCGCCGCCCGCCAATCCGGGTGAGCGGCTTCGGTCGCGGCGATCCGCGCAAGGACGGCGTCGTACGTCGCGTCGTCGACGAGTATTTCGTCGCCGACGTAGTACGCGGACGCCGCGGCCTTGGCCCGTTCGATCGCTTCGGCGTACTGCTGCCGGGTGACGAAGGGCAGCGCCTGTCCGGGATCGACGACCGCTTCGGCTGCGTTGTCCACCATCGGACCGTACCTCCACGGGTGCGGCTGACACCGTCTCCGAGCTTGCTCTGTTCGCGCCCTCGTGAAAGGTCAGGAAACCCTTGTGGTGGCCGCGATCGGGGCGGACCCGCCACAAACGAAGCGGAAGACCCCGTCGATCGAAACGAGCAGGCCGGTCGGCTTGAAGGTGACGTCACCGGCCGTCGGCAAGGTGACCCGCGCCGTCCCGCCGTCCAGCCGCAGCGGCGTCCCCTCGGCGGTCGCCGGATTCGACAGCCCCTCGGCGTGGATCGTTTCCGCGGCCGGGCCGAGGGCGATCGCCAGCCGCGCGGTGTAGCGCCCCGCTGGTTCGGCCCAGGGATGGTTCATGGTTTCCACGGTGTTCGCCTGGATCGTCACGGTCTCGCCCGCCGTCGCCGCGGCGGGCGCGGTGACCGTGACGTGCAGCCCCTTCTGGCCGCCCGGCCCCAGCGGTGAGCCGCAGCCCCAGGTGACCGCGACCGTGCCCGCCTGCGCGGTCGCCGGGGCGATCAGGGTCAGGCCGCCCGCGACCACGACGGCGGCGGCGATTCCCATGGCTCTTCGCGTTGTACGCATCTGATTCTCCTGGAATGGCTTATCGGCGGGAATGCCTTCGCGGGCGCAGGGTTGTCCATGAAGGATTCGGGCTCAATGGCCCTCGTACGGGGCGAGAGTGACGGGAACGCCGTTGAAGACCGCGTTCCCGGATAAAGCGTCCACTTTGGACTCATCGGTCAGCGTATTCGCGTTGACCCCCGGATGGTCGGCCGCGACCCGCTGGGCACTGCCCTGATGGCCCCATCCGTGCGGAAGGCTCACCACGCCGGGCATGATCCGGTCGGTCGGCTCGACCGGGACGACGAGCTCGCCCGTCGCCGAGCGGACGAGCGCCTGGTCGCCGAGCCCGAGCCGGGCCACGTCGGCCGGGTTGACGTGCAGCGTGCACCGGTTGCTCCCGCCGACGAGTGGCGCGGTGTTGTGCAGCCAGCTGTTGTTGGACCGGAGCTGGCGTCGCCCGATCAGCAGGAACTCGCCGGGAGGCCCGGCCAGCGCGCGACGCAGCCGGTCGACGTCGGCGACCAGTTGCGGCGGGGCCAGCTCCACCAGACCGGACGGCGTGGTGATCAGTTCCTTCAGCCGGGGTTCCAGCGGACCGAGGTCGATGCCGTGCGGATGGGCGCGCAGCTCGGCGAGGGAGAGATCGTAGGGCCCGAGCTTGAGCAACGCGTCGAGCATCCGCTCCGGACCGCTGTCGCCGGTCAGCCCTTCGGACAGGGCGGCCACGTCGACGTCCGCGAACGGGGAGCCCGGCGCCGAGGTGACGCCTTGGAGCAGCCCGTCGATGATCATGGCGTCCGCCGCGGCCGGGTCCGCCTCCGCGCCGTGGCCACCGGCGATGAGCAGCAGGCGGGCCAGAATCTCGGCCTCGGACCGCTGGTCGTCGTCCAGCGGCGTGATCTGCGGGGAGAACCGGGTGTAATTGCGGACCGCGACGATGAGCAGCAGGAAATCGTAATGCGGGGTCTGCGTCATCCGTGGTGGCGGCAGGATCACGTCCGCGTGCTTCGTCGTCTCGTTCAGGTACGGGTCCACGCACACCATGAAGTCGAGTCCGGGAAGCGCGCGATCGAGCCTCGGCCCGTTCGGTGCCGAAAGCACGAGGTTGCCCGCGATCGAGATCAGCGCCCGCACCTGGCCTTCGCCCTCGGTCTCGATCTCGTCGGCGAGGGTCGCGACCGGGAGCTCGCCGAGTGTCTCGGGCAGGCCGCGGACCCTGCTGTGCCATCGGCCGGTGCCGAACGGCTGGCCGGTGCGGAAGATCTCCAGTGCCGCGGTCCTGGTGAACATCACCCCGCCCGGCCGGTCGAAATTGCCGGTCAGGATGTTCACCGCGTCCACGAGCCACTGCGTGACGGTCCCGAACTCGGCCGTCGACGTGCCGATCCGGGTGTACACCGCCGCCGTCGGCGCGGTGGCCAATTCCCTTGCCAGCCTTACGATCTCGCCGGCGGGGATCCCGCTCACCACCTCGACGGCCTCCGGCGTGAACTCTTCGGCGAGCTCCCGGAGTTCCGGGAGCCCCCGCACGTCGAGATCGACCGAGGTGAGGTTTTCGGCGAACAGGGTGTGGATGACGCCGAACAACAGGGCGGCGTCCGTGCCGGGCCGGATGGGCAGATGCCGGTCGGCGAATTCGGCGGTGCGGGTGCGGCGCGGGTCGACGGCGACCACCGTGCCGCCGCGCCGCCGCAACGCCTTCAGCCTGCGCGGGAAATCCGGGGCCGCGCAGAGCGACCCGTGCGACTCGAGCGGATTCGCCCCGATGATCAGCAGGTAGTCGGTCCGGTCGAGGTCGGGGACCGCGATGGCGAACGGATCACCGAACATGAACCCGGTCGAGACGTGCTTGGGCTGCTGGTCGATGGTGCTCGCCGAGTAGACGTTGCGGGTGTTCAGCACCTGCGCCAGCGGTTGCCGGTACATGAAACCGGCCATCGTGTGGTAGGTCGGATTGCCGAAGTAGACGCCGACCGCGTCGCGGCCGTACGTCTCGATCACCTTCGTCAATCCCGTTTCGACCCGCCGGAACGCCTCGTCCCAGGTCGCTTCCCGCCACCGGTCGCCTTCGCGGATCATCGGCACCCGCAGGCGATCGGGATCCCCTTCGATCTTGCCGAGACTCGCTCCCTTCGGGCAGATGTACCCCTTGGAGAACGGATCGTCCTGATCGCCGGTCACCGAGAGGACTCGGCCCTCGTCGAGTACCAGTCGCAGGCCGCAGACGGCGTCACAGATCGGGCAGGTCCGGTGCGCGGTGGTGGTCGGCATCGCTCACGCAGCCCGGCGATCTTCGATCACCGGCGTGACGTCCGCGGCCGGTGCCCAGTTCGCGTGGACGCCGCTCTCCGGCGAGGGGCCGAACAGTGACTTCGCCAGCACCCGGAGGACCATGCCGGGACGCATCAGCGCCTCGGGGCGATCGACGAGGCCGGCGGCCCGCATGTAGGCGGCGGTGACCTTGCCGTCGCGGGTCGCGGCGACCTGCACCCGCTTCAGGTACTTCTGCGCCATCCGGACCTGGAACGTGCGGTTTCCCTTCACCCCGGGGAAAGTGAGGTCCACCGTGTTCGTCATCTCCCACGGCGGGTCGATCACGTCGTGAGCGAGGTCGCGGAAGTAGTCGATCGGCTCCGGTGCCGCGCCGCTGTGCAGATGCTGACGCATGGTCATCGCGGACAGCGCCGCGACGCTCATGCCCTGCGCGTACACCGGATTGAAGCAGGTGATCGCGTCGCCGGTGACCAGGAGACCGGCGGGGAAGCGGGTGAGCTTCTCGTACTGGCGGCGCACCGTCGTCGGGAAGCGGAACGCCGTCGGCTCGTCGACGGGGTCGGCGTACCGGATGGCGTTGTAGACGTCCTTGGAGGGCAACGTCTTGAGCCATTCGTAAAGCCCGGCCTGGTCGGTGGGCGGGTGGTCGCCGAGCAGACCGTAGGTGGTCAGCTCGAGTTCGCCGCCGTCGGTGCGCACGAAGACCGCGCCGCGCGGACTGCCGGGGAAGGCGACCGGGTTGATCGCCACGTCGCCGCCGAACGGGTCGGCCCCTTCGCGCAGCCGGAAGTGCTGCGTGACATAGACGAGGTCGATCTTCTTGCGCTCCTCCGGCACGGCTCCGTAGCCGAGCTCTTCGAGCCAGACGGGAGTGCGGGAGCCTCGCCCGGTCGCGTCGACGACCAGGTCGGCCTCGATCACCTTCTCCGTCTTCGTGCCGCGCCGTTGCACCCGGACCCCGGTGACCGTGCCGCGATCGGCGGTGGTGACCAGACCGAGGATGTCGTGCTGCTCGGCGAAGACGACGTTGGGGATCTTCTCGACGCGCTCGCGGATGTGGAACTCGAGCACCGGCCGCCGCGCGCCCAGCGTGACGAGGCCGGCGTGCTGCTGCTTCAGTCGCCTGCCGCCGAAGAACCAGCGGCAGCTGCCGGACAGGTCGCCGCCGGGTACCCCGTAGTCCAGCATTTGCTTGGTGAGCCCGGGAAACAGCTCTTCCATGATCTGCTGGCCCCTGGCGAGCAGGCCGTTGATGTGCCGCCCTTGGGGCGCGTGACGGCGAGGGCCTTTCGTCCCGACGAGGGTGTCGCGATCCACGATGCGCACCTCGTCGTAGGCGTCCGCGAGGACCCTGGCCGCGAACAATCCGGCTATACTGCCGCCGAGTACCACCGCGCGGGTTGGCGCATCCTGGCCCATCGCGGTCACCTCCTTCACTTTCAAAGGGACAAAGGGTGGCCGTCAGGCCTGGACGGAGCTCATCGGGATGGAGGTGGTCAGGCCGCCGTCCACCGCGAGCTCCTGGCCCGTGATGTACGAAGACTTGGGGGAGAGCAGGAAGAGCGCGGCACTCGCGACGTCCTCCGGCAGGCCGAGCCTGCCGAGCGAAACCTGGACCCGGCACGCTTCGCGGGCCTCTTCGGTGGGCGAAATGCCGTCGAACATGTCGGTCCGGATGTACCCGGGGCTGATCGCGTTGACCCGGATCCCGGCGTCACCGAGATCGGACGCGAGCGAGCGGGCCAGGTTGATGACGGCGGCCTTGGTCGCCGCGTACACCGCGGCGAAGCCCAGCCCGCGATGCGCGAGCCACGATCCGTTGATGACCACGGATCCGCCGTTTTCCAGCAGCGGCACCGCTTTCTGGATGGTGAAGAAGACGCCCTTCAGGTTCACGCCGACGAGCTGGTCGAAGGCGGCCTCGCCGACGTACGCGCTCGGCGCGAAATCGGCCGTGCCCGCGTTGGCGAACACGCCGTCCAGACGGCCGAACCGGTCGCGGATGGCGGTGACGAGCGTGTCGAGGTCGTCGGTGCTCGCGACGTCGGTCGGCACGGTGAGGACCCGGTCTCCCGCGTTGAGCTCCTTCGCCGCCGTCGTGAGCCGCTCGCGGTCCCGGCCGGCGAGCACGACGTTCGCGCCCGCGGCGACCAATTGTCCTGCGGTGGCAAGGCCCATTCCGCTGCCGCCACCGGTGATGAGTACGGTCTTGCCGTCGAATTCAGCCATGCAGCCATGGTCACACGCGTGCGCCGGGGCGGTCCTCTCCACGCTTGCGCATCGAGAAGTGCTTGTGTGCCAAGACATCAGGCGGCCGCCGGCCGTTCGTAGCCGGATTCGGGCTCTTCGGCGCGCGCGCCTTGCCACCGTTCGTGATCGATCCGCCGAAGATGTTCTTCTTCGCTGTACTCCACCCCGTTCATGGCGAAGCGCAGCAGCGGGGGCGCCATCAGCGAGGTCACGATGGCGACCAGGACGATGATCGTGTACGTGGCCGTGTTCAGTACGCCCAGCCGTAATCCGGTCAAGGCGATGATCACCTCGACGACGCCTCGCGCGTTCATCCCCGCGCCGAGCGCGAGCCCTTCCCTCCTGCTGAGCTTGCCGAGCCGGGCGCCCAGATAGGCCCCGCCGAACTTGCCGAGGATCGCCACGACGAGCACCGCCGCCGCGGTGATCGCCACGGAAGGCTCGCCGAGCGCCGTCAGATCCATCCGCAATCCCGCCGAGGCGAGGAAGATCGGCGCGAGGACGGAGAGCACGATGGTCCGCAGCGGCGCCAGTTTGACCTGTGCCTCGGGTGAGCCGGCGACCAGCAGGCCGGCGACGAAGGCCCCGAAGATCGCCTCCATGCCGAGCGCGTGGGTGATCACCGCACCCGTCAGCACGATGATCACCGCGGTGGCGACCGCGGGCCCCGGCGCGGCGGATCGCGCGGCGGCGTTCATGATCTTGCGGACCAGGGGGCGCCCGATCGTCGCGGCGAACACGACGAAACCGATCAGATAGAGCACCGAGAGCGTGATACCGCCCGCGCTGATCCCAATGGTCGCGGCGGCCGCGACGACGGACAGCAGAAGCCAGCCGACCGCGTCGTCGATCATCCCCGCGGCCAGGGTGAGCTGGCCGATGTCGCGGTGCAGCAACCGCATGTCGCTCAGGGTCTTGGCGATGACCGGGATGGCCGTGACGCACATGGCGACCCCGAGGAACAGCGCGAAGACCAGAGGGTTCGCCTTCTCGCCCGCGGTCACCGAACTCGGCAGCAGCAGGCCGAGTGCGATGCCGAGGCCGAGCGGGACGATCAGGCCGCACAGGCTCACCAGCGCCGCGGCCTTGCCCTGACGGCGCAGGACCCGGGGATCGAGGTAGGTGCCCGTGACCCCGACGAGCAGCAGCACGCCGAGCTGGCCGACGGCGTCGAGCAGGTGCATCTGCGCCGGTTCGGACGGCAGCAGCCAGGCCGTGAAGCCCGGCGCGAGATGTCCGAGCAGCGAAGGTCCGAGGAGGACACCGGTGAGCAGTTCGCCGGTGATCGACGGCAGCCCGAATCTTTCGGCCAGCTTGCCGAGCAACCGGGCCAGTACCAGCAGAACGACCAGCGCCAGGAGAAAGATCAGCAGTGGATGCGCGGCCAACGGGGCGACTGGGGCAGCAAGGCTCACGAGCGACCTCCCAAGGGTTCGCCGATCAGTCTTCCGGCCATGTCCTCTCCCCTACCTCCTCCGCTTTGCGGGGATACGGAGACGGCCGAGCGCAATCGACAGGACGCCGCGCGGCCGCGATCGGCCGACGATGTCGGTGTATCCGGGTGCCGAGTTCCAGGAGGACCGATGGGCAGCGCGGGTTTCGCCGAAACCAAGCATTTACTGGTCGATCAAGCCACGGGCGACTACCTCGCCGCCGCCACCACGGCACCCGACCCCGTGGTGCGCTCGCTGATCGACCGCACCGCGTCGCTTGGCGAGGCGGCGGGCATGATGGCGACCGCCGCGCAGGCGACCCTCCTGACGATGCTGGCGAGGCTGGTGTCCGCGAAGACGGTGATCGACATCGGCACGTTCACCGGGTTGTCCGCCCTCGCGCTCGCCCGCGGGCTGGCCGACGGCGGGCGGGTCATCACCTGTGACGTCACCGACGACTCGCTGGCCCTCGCGCGGGAGCATTGGGAACGGGCGGGGGTGGCGGATCGCATCGAGTTCCGGCTCGGCGCCGCCGGGCGGACGCTGACCGGACTGGCCGAGGGGACGAGTGCCGATCTCGTCTTCATCGACGCGGACAAGATGAACTATCCGAAGTACTACCGGCTCGCCGCGTCCTTGGTGCGTCCCGGCGGTCTGCTGATCGCGGACAACGTGCTGCTCGACGGCCACGTCGTCGACCCGGCGCTCGCCGAGCCGGGGCTGCCGCGCCTGTGCGCCGAAACGCTGCGGTCGTTCAACGCCGCCCTCGCCGCCGACGACCGGTTCGACGTCGTCATGCTTCCCTTCGCGGACGGGTTGACCATCGCGCGGAAGAAGTAGCTTCGATCACTGCGGCCAAGGCGCCTTTCCGGTAACGGGAAGGCGCCTTTTCTTTTACCGGTGAAACCAAGGTGTTTCACATATTTACGACGTGAAGAACACATGGGCCGAATTGTCCGTATCGCCCTTGTGTCCGGTCGGGGAGGAGCGGGACGCTGCACGGTGACTTTGTTGCTGTCAAAGGCAAGCAGGTCGTAGCCGCGCTAGGGTGACGCCCTGTCTTCCTGCCGGGTCGCCGCATTCGAAAAATACGTCCTTTCCGGCGGGAATTCACCGCGCGGGAAACGGCAATTCGTGAGATGCCGCGCCCGCTTTCGCCGTGTGACGATGCAAATATGCCAGAGGAACGCGGAACCACCGCTTCTGAAGCGCCGGGGCCGCGCGCCTTCCCGGTCGTGACGTCATCCGCGCAGGACGCGGTGTGGCTGCTCGACCGGGTCGCGTCGTGGCGGCCGGCGCATCAGGTGTGCCGCGCGTTCGAAATCTCCGGCCCGCTCCGGGTGGAAGCGTTGCGCGCGGCCTGGTTCTCGGTCGTCGGACGGCACGAAATCCTGAGGACCACGTTCGACGGCGTCGCGGGCCGTCCGGCGCCGAGCGTCTCCGCGGGCACGGACTCGTTCCGCTACGTCGATCAGAGCGACCTGTCCCCGGACGGCCACGACGCGCGCACCGAGCGGCTGGCCGCCGAGCCGCTGGACCTCGCGGCCGGGCCGGTCGCCAGGCTGACCGTGCTCCGGCTGAGCGCCACCGTGCATCGCGTCGTCCTCGTGCTGCACCGGGCTGCCGCCGACGACCGTTCGCTGTCGCTCGTCCTGGACGAGCTGTCCGCGTCCTATCCGGACCCGGCATCGCCCGGCCCTGTCCCGCCCCCGTACGCCGTCCACGCGGCCCGGGAGCGCGCTCGGCAGGAGACCGCCGAGTTCCGGCGGCTCCTGCGGTGGTGGAAGACGGAACTGACGCCGGTACCCGATCCGCCCGTCCTGCCGGTGGAGCGGCCCCGGTTCACCAGGCCGCCCGCGGCCGACGGCGCTGTCCCGTTCTCGTGGGAGGCACTCGGCTCCGCGCTCGCCGGGCTGTGCCGGGTGGAGCGCACCACCCCGCTCGCGGTGCTGCTCGCCGCGTTCCAGACGGTGCTGTACCGGTACGGCGGCGGCGACCGGGTTCCCGTCGGTGTCCCGGTCAGCACCCGCACGGAGGGCTGCGAAAAGACGATCGGCCCGTTCGGCAACACTCTGGTGCTCTGCGGCGATTTCGCCGGACGGCCGACGTTCCGCGAGCTCGTCGCCAGGAGCACCGCGAAGGTGCGTTCGGCCTTCGAGCGACGGGCCGTTCCGTTCGGCAGGCTGCTGAGGGACCTCGACGTCGACCGCGATCCACGCCGGACACCCCTGTGCGACGCGATGCTGGTCGTCCACGACGAACCGGAGGCCGTGCCGCGTCTCGCCGGAACGACGGTCCGGCGGTACGACCTCGGCCGGATCGGGCACCCTCGCCCTTGGCAGCCCGCCGAACTCACCTTGATCGTCACCGGAATCGGGTCGTCGATCGACGGAGCGCTCGAATTCCACGGCGACCTGCTCCGGCCGGAGCAGGCGGCGGTACTGCTCGACCAAACGCGCACGCTGCTGGCCGGAGCGCTGGCGAAGCCGGACACGGTGGTGGACGAGCTTCCCCTCGACGACGCCGAGCGGTCCGCCGAGATCGCCCGTGCGGCGGACCGGAGCGACGAGCCGCCCGCCGCGGTCCCCGTGCACGAACTGGTCCGCGGGCACGCGGAGCGCATCCCCTCGGCCGACGCGGTCGTCTGGAGCGGCGGCCGGGTGACCTACGCGGAACTCGAGCGCGACGCGCTGGCGGTCGCCACCCGGCTGCGCGCGCTCGGCGTCGCGGGAAAGGCCGCCGCGGTCCGGATGACCCCGGGGCCGCACCAGCTCGCGGCGTCCTTGGGCGCGCTGCGAGCGGGCGCGCATCTGCTCTGGTTCGGCACCGGCGACGCGGGCGAGCGGGCCAAGTCGATTCTCGCCGAGCTGCGGCCGGCGTGCCTGCTGCTGGCCGGTGACGCGGACGCCGACGAACTGGCGGGCTACTACCGGGACGAACTCGGTGGCCGGATCGTGGACGTCACGGCGCCCGGCCACGCGGCCGCCGCCGGGGCGGGCGGCGAACGCGTCACCCCGGACGACCCGGTCTACGTGGCCTACACGTCGGGCTCGACCGGGAAACCGAAGGGCGTCGCCCAGTCCCATGGTTCGTTCGCCCAGTTCGTCACCTGGTTCGCGGGCGAATTCGGATTCGGGCCGGAAGCACGCGTCGCGGCCTGGGTCGCGCCGGAACACGATCCCAGTATCTGCGAGGTGTTCGCGGCCCTCGCCGGTGGCGCGACCTTGTTCCCGGTGCCGGAGAACGTCCGGGTGCATCCGGAGAAACTGGCGGACTGGCTCGCCGGGGAGCGGATCACGTTCCTGCAGACCGTGCCCAGTTTCGCGCGGGAGCTGCTGACCGCGATCACCGGTGGGCGGGCCGCCCGCCCGGTTTCGCTGCGGCACCTGGTGCTGATGGGGGAGGCGCTGCCCGCCGACCTGGTCGCCGGGCTGCGTGCGGAGCTGCCGGAGACCCGCGTCGCGAACATGTACGGACCGACCGAGACGATCGCGGCCACCTGGTGCGTGCTCGACACGCCCGTCGCCGGGACCGTGCCGATCGGCAGGCCGATCCCCGGCAGGCAGGTGCTGGTGCTGGACGGCGCGGACCGGCCGTGCCCCACCGGGGTCACCGGCGAGATCGTGATCCGCGGCCCGCACGTCGCGCGCGGCTACCTCGGCGGTGACGAACGGGGCGGCGCGTTCCGTCCGGTGCGCCAGGACTCGGACGGCGACCGGGAAATCCGCTGCTACCGCACCGGCGATCTCGCCCGCGTCCGGTGGGACGGCCAGCTGGAGTTCCGTGGCCGCAAGGACTTCCAGGTCAAACTGCAGGGCAACCGGATCGAGCTCGCCGAGGTCGAGGCCGCGCTCGCCGGGCACGAGTCGGTCGCGGAATGCGTGGTGGTCCCGCTGACCGGCCAGGACGGCCTGGTCGCGCAGCTGATCGCCTATGTCGTGCCGCGGGACTCGGCGCCGGTCAAGGAGTGGCGGACGCGCCTGCGCCGCCGGTTCGGCGCGTCGATGGTGCTGGTGTCGTTCGAGATCCTGGCCGGTGCGTTGCCGCGCAACCTGGCGGGCAAGGTGGATCGCCGGCGGCTGCCCCCGCCGCGTGCCCTGCGGGCAGGTGCCGGGAGGGCACCCGAGACCTGGGTGGAACGAGAGGTCGCCGCCATCTGGTCGGACCTTCTCGGTGTCACCGAAGTCGGCGCCGATGACGGTTTTTTCGCCTCCGGCGGGCATTCCCTGTTGATCCCCGAACTCGCCGTCCGCCTACGGGAGCGGTTCGGCGTGGCGATCCCGAGCTGGGATTGCTTCGAAAACTGCACGGTCTCCGGTCTGTCCGCGTTGCTCGGATCGGCGGGCGTGCGGGAAGACCCGGACGGTGTGCGGGACATGGCGGTATGAGCGGTTCGGGCAGCGACGAGTGCTGCCGTCCAAGTGATGGAGGAGAGCGATGACCCTGGTCGAGGAGGCCGTTGTTTTCAACGGCGAGACGCTGGACATTGCCGATGTCCGGCGGGTTGCCGAAGACCGAGTGCCGTGCCGAGTGTCGCCGTCCGCTCTGGAGAAAGCGGCCAAATGCCGGACGATGTTCGAGGACATCGTCCGCCAGGAGATCCCGATCTACGGGGTCACCACCGGCTACGGCGAAATGATCTACATGCTGGTCGCCACCTCGGAGGAGGTGGCGCTGCAGACCAACCTCGTCCGCAGCCACAGCGCCGGTGTCGGACCGCTGTTCTCCGAGACCGAGGCGCGAGCCATCGTCGCCGCGCGGCTGAACGCGCTCGCCAAGGGCCACTCCGCGGTGCGGCCCGAGGTGCTGGAGCGTCTCGCGTTGTACCTCAACCTGGGGATCACGCCCGCGATCCCGGAAATCGGTTCCCTCGGCGCGAGTGGTGACCTCGCCACCCTGTCGCATATCGCCTCGACGCTCATCGGCGAGGGCTACGTCCTCCGTGACGGCGAGAAGGTCCCGACCCGCGAGGTCCTCGACGAGTTCGGCATCGAGCCGCTCGAACTGCGGTTCAAGGAAGGCCTCGCGCTGATCAACGGCACTTCCGGGATGACCGGGGTCGGCTCGCTCGTCGTGCACAAGGCGCTCGAGCAGGTGCGGCAGGCCGAAATCGTCACCGCGCTCCTCATCGAGGTCCTGCAGGGGTCGAACAGCCCGTTCCTCCGTGAAGGGCACGACATCGCGCGGCCGCACGCCGGCCAGATCGACACCGCGGCGAACATGCGGGCGCTGATGAGCGGGAGCAAGCTCACCGTCGACCACGCCGATCTGCGGCGCCAGGTCGCCGATCGGGGCGAGCGCGGCGGTGCCGACGGGAAGCTGCACGACGACGGCGTCCAGCGCACCGAGATCTACCTGCAGAAGGCGTACTCACTGCGCGCCATCCCCCAGGTGCTCGGCGCGGTGCGGGACACCCTCTATCACGCGACGACGAAGCTCGACATCGAGCTCAACTCGTCCAACGACAATCCGTTGTTCTTCGAGGGCCAGGAGATCTTCCACGGCGCGAACTTCCACGGCCAGCCGATCGCGTTCGCGATGGACTTCGTGACGATCGCACTGACCCAGCTCGGCGTGCTCTCCGAGCGGCAGACCAACCGGGTGCTGAACCGGCACCTGTCCTACGGTCTTCCGGAGTTCCTCGTCAAGGGCGACCCCGGGCTGAACAGTGGTTTCGCCGGCGCCCAGTACCCGGCGACCGCGCTGATCGCGGAGAACCGGACCATCGGCCCGGCGAGCACGCAGAGCGTTCCCTCCAACGGCGACAACCAGGACGTCGTCAGCATGGGCCTGATCGCCGCCCGCAACGCCCGCCGGGTGCTGCAGAACAACGAAAAGATCCTCGCGGTCGAGTTGCTCGCCGCGGCGCAGGCGGTCGACATCTCCGGCCGGGTCGCCGGGCTCAGCCCCGTCGCGAAGGCCACCTACGACGCGGTGCGCGCGCTCGTCCCGACCCTCGACGAAGACCGCTACATGTCCGACGACATCGAGACGATCGCCGAGGCGGTCTCCCGTGGTGACTTCCTCGCCGCCGCCACGGGGGCAGGCGCCGAACTTCGGTGAAAGCCCGCTCGACGGCATTGGATCAGGAGGACTGACACGTGAGCACTGAGAACGAATACGACGTCGTCGTGGTCGGCGGCGGGCCCTGCGGTTCGACCGTCTCGACCCTGGTGGCGATGCAGGGACATCGGGTGCTGCTGCTCGAAAAGGAGCGGTTCCCCCGCTATCAGATCGGGGAGTCGCTGCTCCCGGCGACGGTGCACGGGATCTGCAGCCTGCTCGGGGTGACCGAAGAGCTCGAGCGGGCGGGGTTCGTCGTCAAACGTGGCGGGGCGTTCCGCTGGGGACGCAACCCCGAGCCGTGGACGTTCTCGTTCTCGGTCTCTTCGAAGTTCGCCACCGAAGGGTCGACCGCCTATCAGGTCGAGCGGTCGAAGTTCGACCAGATCCTGCTCGAGAACGCCCGCCGCAAGGGAGTCGACGTCCGCGAGGAGGCGTCGGTGGTGGACGTTCTCGAGGACGGCGACCGGGTGACCGGAGTGCTGTACGCCGACGAGGACGGGGTCCGGCGTGAGATCCGCGCCCGCTACGTCGTCGACGCGTCCGGCAACAAGAGCCGGATCCACGGCCGGGTCGGCGGGAAGCGGCACTATTCCGAGTTCTTCCGCAACATCGCGCTGTTCGGCTACTTCACCGGCGGCAAGCGGCTGCCCGCACCCAACGAGGGCAACATCCTCGCCGCCGCGTTCGAATCCGGGTGGTTCTGGTACATCCCGCTTTCGGACGAGCTGACCAGCGTCGGTGCCGTGCTGATGCCGGAGGCGCTCGAACGGGCGAAGGGGGACCGCGAGAAGGCGCTGCTCGACCTGATCGAGGAATGCCCGCTGATCGCGTCGTTCCTCGCCGACGCGAAACGGGTCACCGAGGGCCAGTACGGCGAGATCCGCGTCCGCAAGGACTACTCCTACATCCAGGAGAAGTTCTGGCGGCCGGGGCTCGTGCTCGCCGGCGACGCCGCCTGTTTCATCGACCCGGTGTTCTCCTCCGGTGTGCACCTGGCGACCTACAGCGGCCTGCTGGCGGCCCGTTCGCTCAACACGGCGCTGCGCGGTGAGGTCGACGAGACGATCTGCTTCGAGGAGTTCGAGTCGCGGTACCGCGGTGAGTACGCGCGCTTCCACGACTTCCTGGTCGGCTTCTACGACATGCACCAGGACGAGAACTCGTACTTCTGGAAGGCGAAGAAGGTCACCAACAACGTCGCCTCGGATCTGGAGGCGTTCGTCGAGCTGGTGGCGGGCGGGGCATCGCACGAGCACGCCCTCGTCGATCCCACGTCCTATGTGGACTCTCGGGCGGCCGCGTTCCGCGAGCTGACCGAGGCCGTCGAACAGCCGGTCACGGTGGCCGGTGAGGACCGCGATCTGCTGCAGACCTCCTTGGCGAAGGCGGTGTCGAAGGAAGGGGCCCGGATCCAGGTCCAGGCCGTCGTCGGCGCGAACGCCGACGAGACCGTCCCGGTGCGGGACGGGGGCCTCGTCCCCTCTCGCGACGGCCTGCACTGGTCGTTGCCCGCGCAGCGGCTCGCGAGCTGAAAGGAACAGTTGTCATGGGCGAGACGTCCGGTGTGCCGGAGCGGTTTCCGCTGTCGTTCCAACACGATTTCCTGCGGATGATGGACAGGGGGGACGGCACCGGTCCGTTCGGCCCCCGGTACGTCATCGTCGGCGGCTGGCGGGTCCACGGCGAGATCGACCTGGCCGCGCTGCGCGGTGCCGCGGCCGATGTCGTCGAGCGGCACGAGGCGCTCCGCACCCGGGTCGTCCTCGACGAGAACGACCCGCACCAGGTGATCCTGCCGCCTGTCTCGCCCGAGTTGCGCGAATGCGTGCTCGACGGGAGCGCGGACCGGGACGCGGTGGCCGACCTCTTCCTCAACGAGATCGAGGCGGGCGAGTTCGGCGCCGACGAACAGCCGCTGGTCCGTTTCCTGCTCGGCCGGTTCGACGAACGGGACGCGGTACTCGCGTTCGTCGCGCATCACACCGCCGTCGACGGCTGGTCGGCGCAGGTGCTCGTCCGCGATCTCGTCGCCCGCTACGCGGCGCGGCGGGACGGGGCGGCGGACGGGCTCCCCGCGGTGCGGCAGATGCGGGATTACGTGGCGTGGCAACACGAGAACGCGGACTCCCCGGCGGTGCACCGGGCGCGTGAGTTCTGGCGGGAGAACCTGCGGGGCGGGCGCGTGGTGGCGATGCGGACGGACCTGCCCCGTTCGCCCGACGCCACGTTCCTGACCTCGTGGCACCGGTACACCCTCGAGCCGGAGTTCAGCGTGGCGACCGTGGAGATGGCGGCGGAGACCCGCAGTTCCGTCTTCATGGTCCTGCTGGCCGCGTATCTCACGTACTTGCGGGACGAAACCGGCGAGTCCGATCTGGTCGTGCCGACGTTCACACCGGGACGCCATCCCACGTGGACTCAGGAAAGCGTCGGGTATTTCTTCAACTTCCTTCCGCTGCGCGTCGATCTCGCCGGATGCGCGGACTTCCGGGAGGTCGTCGCCAAGACGCGGGCGGCCTGTGTTTCGGCGTACACACACGAAATCCCGTTCGCCCAGATCATCGCGGAGGCGCCGGAGCTGATGAACGCCGTCATGGAACCCCACGGCGCGGCCTGTGTGTTCCAGGCGGTCCAGTCGCCGTTCACCATGACCGACGAGGAACACGGCGGCGTGCGCTGGACCGCCATCCGGCGGCGGCTGAGGTCCGCGCCCGTGGGAACCCAGATTCCCAACGGAGCACTGTGGTCGCTCGAACTGGACCCGGCCGGGGACATCCTCGGCAAGTTCGGGTTCAACACCAATCTCTTCTACGAGAGCACGATCACCGGAACGGCGGACGGCTTGCGGCGAACCCTGCGCGAGACCCTCGTCGAGCCCTACGAAATCCGGCGCCGGGCCGCCTGACCGCGTGGCTTCGCCTCGCGCAACGTACGAGATGACAAGCGGAAACCGCCGCGGATACCTTGATGGACAAGTGAATCCGCCGATGTCGAGCGCGCGTTTCCATCAGCACAAGAGGTGAGGGAAGCCATGACCGAACTGGGGACGATCTCGGATGAGCTCGGCAAGATGTACGACCAGACCACGCCCCTGTCCATCGCGCTGAACGACGGGCAGGAGCATCTGGCGTACTGGTACGGAAAGGACGACGACACAACGGTTTTCGAGGCGGCGCAGCGGATCACCCGCAAGGTGGCGGACACCTTGTACCTGCGTCCCGGGGAACGCCTGCTGGACGCCGGCTGCGGTGTCGGCGCCCCCGCGGTGCTCGTCGCGAAGGAAACCGGCGCGCTGGTGACGGGGATCACCGTCAGCGCGGCGCAGGTCGCCGAGGGGGAGCGGCGTGCCTTCGAGAGCGGGCTTTCCCGGAGCGTGCGGTTCGAACGCGGTGACTACCAGTCGATCGCTTACCCGGACGGCAGTTTCGACGCGATCATGGCGATCGAGTCGCTGATGCACGCGCCCGATCTGGAGGCCGTGCTCGCCGAGTTCCATCGCGTGCTCCGCCCCGGCGGACGGCTCGCTCTTTCCGACTGCACCCGGGAACCGGGGATGAGCGACGACGAGTTCACTCAGCTGTCAGAAGCGTTCAAGATGCACTGTCTGCTGACGATCCCGCAGTGGGTCGAGACGCTGAAGCGGGCGGGTTTCGTCGTCGAGGAGTACATCCAGTGCGGTCCTCGGGTCTACGGCATGGGTTTGCGCTATCTCGACCGGGCGAACGAGCTGCAGGACGAGCTGGTCTCGGACTTCGGTGAAGAAGCCATCGAGAACCTGAAACAGGGCTACCGGAACTATTTCGGGGCAGGCGGGGAACGCATGGGCTACGGAATCATCGCGGCCCGCAAACCCGCCGAAGGGCGCTGCTGCGCCAAATGCGGGACCACGTACTGATCCCGCCGAACGCCTGTGACGGAAATCCTTCACAGGCAAGACTTTCCGCTCGCCGGGGCCTGGGGAGATGGCACCGGAGTCCCTCATATCCGAGAGAAGGGTGCCATGACCACCACGCCGTTGCACGCCGAAAACCCGCCGGAGTACCCGATCCCGCGGAAGTGCCCGTACCGGCCGGCGAGTGAGCTCGTCGACCTGAGGAAGCACAGCCCGATGACCAAGGTGCGGCTCTACAACGGGCGCACCGCGTGGCTGGTGACCGACACCGAGGCCGCCCGCACCGTCCTCGCGGACCACCGCAAGGTGTCCATCAGCGCCAAGGTCGGGAACTTCCCGATGCTGAACGAGGAGTTCGAGGCGATCGTCGACAGCGGTTTCGCCGAGGTGCTCTTCGGCGCGGACCCGCCCGTGCACACCCAGCAGCGGCAGATGATCATGCCGAGCTTCACGATGCGGCGCGTCGACCGGCTGCACTCGGACATCCAGCGCATCGTCGAAGAGAAGTTCGACGAGATGATGAGCCAGGGGAACACCGGCGACATCGTCGCCCAGTTCGCCCACCCGGTCCCCTCGCTGGTGATCAGCCTGCTGCTCGGTGTCCCCGCCGAGGAACGCGAAGAGTTCGACGAGCCCGCCAGGAGGCTGTTCTCGGCGGAACCGGGCCAGGCCGAGCAGGCGATGACCGACCTGAACGCCTACCTGGAGAAGCTGATTTCGCACAAGGAGGCCAATCCGGGCGCCGGTCCGGTCGGTCTCGTCGACGACCTCGTCGAGAACCAGCTGAAGGGCGGCAAGGTCGACCGGGCCACCCTGATCCAGCTCGCGCTGGCGATGCTGGTCGCCGGCACGGACACCACGACGAACGTGATCTCGCTCGGCACGCTGGCGCTGCTGGACAACCGGGAGCAGTGGGACGCGCTGGTCGCCGACCCGGGTCTCGTGCCGAACGCGGTCGCCGAGATGCTGCGGTACGTCTCCCTGATCGAGCAGTACGGCCGGGTCGCGACCGAGGACATCGACCTCGGCGGCCACGTGATCAAGGCGGGCGAAGGAATCCTGATCAGCTCGGTCGGCGTCGCGTTCGACCCGGCGACGACCCCCGATCCGTTCCGGTTCGACATCACCAGGGAGCCGGGGGCGAACATCGCGTTCGGTCACGGCGTGCACCGGTGCCCCGGTGCCGAGCTGGCGCGGCTCGAACTCGAAATCACGTTCCGGGCGATGATCGCGCGCATGCCGAACCTGCGGATCACCATTCCGCACGACCAGGTCCCCGGTAACAACGACGGGACCCTGCAGCGGCTCTTCGCGCTGCCGGTCGCCTGGTGAGGGGGAAGACACGATGACGAACTACCGTGGTGTCGCCTACGACACGGGCACCAACTTCGCCACCGGCCAGGGCGAGCTCTCCAGGAACGTGTGGAGCGACTCGCTGATGCAGACCGAGATCGACGTCATCAGCTCGGACCTGAACTGCAACTCGGTCACGGTCTTCGGCACGGATCTCGATCGGCTGACCGCCACCGCGACCGCCGCGGTGGACCGCGGCCTGCACGTGTACCTCCAGCCGCGGCTGGTGGAAGGTACGCAGCAGGAGATCCTCGATCATCTCGCCGAGGGCGCCCGGCTCGCCGAGTCGCTGCGCGGCGACGGCGCTCTGATCAGCTTCGGCGTGGGCGCCGTGCAGCTGATCTTCACCCCCGGGCTCATCGAGGGCGGCTTCTATCACGAGCGGATGGCGAATGTCTTCGCCGACGCGAACCACTTCCTGCTCCACCCGACCGCGCAGGTCGACACGGCGGCCGCCGCGCCCCTGCTCAACGAGTTCCTCGGCAAGGCCGCGGCGGTGGCGAGGGCGAACTTCGAGGGCGAGGTCGGCTACTCGGCCGCGCCGTTCGAGGACGTGGACTGGGACCCGTTCGACTTCGTCGGCATCCAGTATCACTGGACGCCGAAACCCCGGACGCGCGAAGGGCATCTGGCGTTCATCGACGGATACCGCAAGTGGAACAAGCCGATCCGGATCACCGAATACGGGACGGCGACCTACACCGGCGCCGAGCAGAAGGCGTTCTTCGTCTGGGACATCGCCGACCGCAGCGGCGAGGTGCCGACGATCGTCGACGGCTACGTCCGTGACGAGCGCGCCCAGGCAGGCTACCACCGGAAGATGCTGGATCTGTTCGAGACGGCGGGCGTCGACGGCGTCACGGTCTCGGAACTGATCCACCCGACCCATCCGCATTCGCCCGATCCGCGATACGACCTGGACATGGCGAGCATGGCCGTCCTGAAGACCATCAGGGACGACTTCTCGGATGTGAACTCCACCTATCGGTGGGAGAAGAAGGAATCGTTCCACGCGATCGCCGACCACTACGCGCGAGCCGTTTCCGGTCACGGGGACAGTTCCGCACGAGTCGCCTGAGGAGGGGTGAGTCCCGATGCGAGTGTTGTTCACCGTCTATCCGTCGTTCGCCCACCTGTGGCCGATCGTGCCCTGTGCCTGGGCGCTGCAGAGCGCCGGGCACGAGGTCCGGGTGGCCACGCACGCCAGCTTCGCGGACGCCGTCGCCGGCGTCGGTCTCTCGCCGGTGGGGCTGGGCGACCCGAACGCCAACGAGGCGCGGATGCGCCCCGACGCGAAGGCCCCGCCCGGGCCAGAGGACGTCCTGCACTACGCCGAGGTCCTCGGCCTCGACGAAGAGGGCCGTGAGCACTGGATCGCCTTCTACCAGTATCTGCTGAACGCGGTGTCCGACTACGTCCGGACCGACCTTCCGGACGCGTCGGACCTGGTGAGCTTCGCCAAGGTGTGGAAACCGGACCTGGTCATCTGGGATCCGACGTTCGCGTCCGGTCCGGTCGCCGCCCGCGCCTGCGGTGCCGCCCATGCCCGGTTCCTCATGGGCCCGGACTGTTTCGCGTGGAGCATGGACAAGCTCGCCGAGCGCCGTGCCGAGCTCCAGGCGGCGGGCCTGTCCGAAAACCCGCAGGCGGATCTCCTCCGGCCGCTCGCCGAGAAATACGGGATCGAAGTCGACGACGAACTGATGTACGGGCAATGGTCCATCGACCCGCTGCCGCCCGGCCTCGGCCTGCCGAACAGCTCGACCCGTATTTCGATGCGTTACGTGCCCTATTCGGGCACCGAAACGCTGCCCGAATGGCTGTACGAGCAGCCGGAGCGGCCGCGGATCGCGCTGACGCTCGGCGAATCCACCCGCCGGTTCATCAAGGGGGACTGGGGCCGCACGCCGGCGATCATGGAGGCGGTGGCCGATCTCGACGTCGACGTGATCGCGACCCTGAACGAACTGCAGATGGACGGGGTCGGCACCCTGCCGGCCAACGTGCGGCGGATCGAGTGGGTCCCGCTGACCTATCTGCTGCCGACCTGCTCGGCGATCATCCACCACGGCGGGATGGGGACCTTCGCCGCGTCGATCGCGTTCAAGGTGCCGCAGATCGTTTGCGACACCGACGAATCACTCCTGATCCGGGCCGTCGAGGAGGAGCCGTCGGGCGGGCTGTGCCCGCGGTGCGCGGTCGCCGGGGACCAGGGCGCGCTGGACTCGGGCACGTACCGGGTCGGCTGGGAATTCGGGGTGCGCGAGGAGGCCCGCGAGAAGGTCACGCAGTGGGAAATGCCGGCGAAGAAGCTGGAATCGACTCCCACCGCGAACTACGTGCTGGGCCGCGGCAACGGTGTGCGGCTCGATCACCGGACCCAGTCGGTCGACGAGATCCGCAAGTCGATCCTCCAGGTCGTGACCGAACCCGCGTTCGGAGAAGGCACGGAAGCCGCGTATCAAGAGTGGCTTTCCCGCCCGAGCCCGCACGAAATCGTTCCGATGCTCGAAAAACTGACCGAGTCGAATCGTAGGCGCTGAAGGCCTGCCCGGCGACGGAAGTTCCCATTTGCCCCCGATGTCGCATTTTGAAAGATGCCGCCGACGCTGAGTCTTGACACGCTTACAGATAGTGGGACCCGTGATGGTGCCCTTTGAACATTCCGAGAGAGGTGAGGTTTGTGTCTGTTGACGAGGCGGTCCCTCGAGCAGGTCGGCGTGAATGGTTGGGATTAGCGGTATTGGCCCTGCCGACAATGCTGACGATGCTGGACATTTCGGTGTTGTTCCTTGCGTTGCCGAGCTTGTCAGCGGATTTGGGAGCTTCCGCGTCGGAGCAATTGTGGATCAGTGATATCTACGGATTCCTGATCGCCGGTTTCCTGGTCACCATGGGCACGCTCGGCGACCGGATCGGCAGGCGCCGGGTGCTGCTCTTCGGTGCCGCGGCGTTCGGGCTGGCCTCGATTCTCGCGGCGTATTCGACCTCGCCGGAGATGCTGATCGCGGCGCGGGCGTTGCTTGGTATCGCCGGTGCGACGATCATGCCGTCGACCTTGGCGCTGATCTTCACCATGTTCCCGAATCCGAAGCAAATGGGTGTCGCGTTCTCGGTCTGGGCCGGGGCGATGACGGCGGGGGTCGCGTTGGGCCCGGTCGTCGGTGGTGTGCTGCTGGAGAGCTTCTGGTGGGGATCGGTCTTCCTGATCGGTGTCCCGGTGATGCTCCTGCTGCTGGTGACCGGACCGTTCCTGCTGCCGAACACGAAGGAAGCGAGCCCGGGACGGCTCGACCCGGTCAGTGTCATCCTGGTGCTGGCCGCGATCCTGCCCTTCATTTACGGTTTCAAGGAGCTGGCGCGGATCGGCTGGGACACGCTCTCGGTCGTGGCGATCGTCGTCGGTGTGGTGTTCGGCATCGTGTTCGTCCTCCGTCAGCGGCGGCTGGAGAACCCTCTGCTGGACGTGCGGCTGTTCGCGATCAAGGCGGTGAGCGGCGCGCTGCTGCTGTCGTTCCTGATCGCCGCGGTCCAGGGCGGCGCGGGGCTGTTCATCGCGCTGCAGCTGCAGCTCGTCGAAGGCTTCAGCCCGATGAACGCCGGACTGTGGCTGCTGGTGCCGACCGTGGTGCTGCTGGCCGGGATCTTCATCAGTTCGGCCGTCGCCAAGAAGATCCGGCCGGCCTACGTGCTGGCGGCGGGCACCCTGATCTCGGCGATCGGCATGTTCGTCCTGACGCAGGTGACCGCGACCACGGGCGTGGCGCTGCTGATCGTCGGCTTCACCATCGTGTACCTGGGCGTCAGCCCGGTCGGCCCGCTGGTCAGCCAGATGGTCGTCCCGGCCGCTCCCGAGGACAAGGCGGGTTCGGCGTCTTCGCTGTCGTCGACCGGTGGTGAGCTGGGCGTCGCGCTCGGTGTCGCCGCCATCGGCAGCATCGGCACCGCCGTCTACCGCAGTGAGGTGACCGTTCCCGCCGAGATCGCGGGGACGGCGGACGGCGCGACCGCGGGCGAATCCCTCGCCGGGGCGCTCGAGATCGCGAAGAACCTGTCCACGTCGGTGGCCGACTCGCTCATCACCTCCGGCAAGGAGGCGTTCACCTCCGGGCTGAACGTCGTCGCGGTGGTCTGCACGATCGCGTTCGTGGGGCTCGCCGGTGTCGCGATCGCGACTCTGCGGCACGTCCCGCCGATGAGCGGCGACCACGGTCACGGGGACGAGGAAGCTCCGGAGGCCGTCGCCGAAGAAGAGCGCGCTCCGGTGGCCAGCGCGTAGAACGCAACCGAGAGACCGCCCGGCTGGCGACAGCCGGGCGGCTCTGGTGACCGGTCGGTGCTCGCCGTCGGGCGGGGCGGACCAGCAGTGGAAAACCCGTGCGGAGAGGAGTCATAGTGCCCGGGATGATCAATGTGGTTCAGCCGTCGTTGGGCGAACGTGAGCTGTCGGCCATTCGAGAGGTGTTCGAGAGCAACTGGGTCGGCCGCGGTGCGAAGGTGGAGGAGTTCCAGGAGGGCTTCGCCGGCCACATCGGCGTCGGCAAGGACCACGTGCTGTCGGTGAACTCGTGCACGGAAGCGACTTTCCTCGCGATGGAACTGGCCGATATCGGGCCGGGTGACGAGGTCGTGCTGCCGACGATCTGTTTCGTCGGCGTCGCCAACGCCATCGCCTCCCGCGGCGCGCGGCCGGTGTTCTGCGACGTCGATCGGCGCACCCTGAATCCGACCGTCGCCGACATCGAGGCCGTCCTGACCCCGAGGACCAAGGCGGTGGCGATCCTGCACTACGGCGGCTATCCGGGCGAGGTCGCCCAGATCGCGGCTCTCTGCAAGGGGCGGGGGATTCAGCTGATCGAGGACGCCGCGGTCTCGGTCGCGTCCACTGTGGACGGAAAGGCCTGTGGCACGTTCGGCGATTTCGGCGTGTGGAGTTTCGACTACGGCAAGATCGTGGTGACCGTGGACGGCGGGATGCTGTACGTCCGCGACCCCGAACTCGCCGCTCGCGCGCCCAAACTGGCGTACTTCGGGCTGGAACAGACCAGCGGCTACAACGAGGCGCTGCGCTCCCGCACCCGCTGGTGGGAGTTCCAGGTTTCGTCGTTCTCGCGGCGGTCGATCAGCAATGACGTGCTCGCCGCCGTCGGAAGTGTGCAGCTGGACCGCCTGCCGGGATTCATCGAACGCCGGGCCGAGATCGCGGCCCACTACGACCGGGAACTAGCCGGCGTCGACGCCCTGCACCAGCCGCCGCCGTTGCCCGAAGGGCACACGACCTCGCACTACATGTACTGGATCCAGCTCGACGACGGTATCCGGGACGACGTCGCGCGCGACCTGTACGCGCGAGGTATCTACACCACCTTCCGCTACGCGCAGCTGCACAAGGTCAAGGCCTACGGTGCGAACGTGCGGCTGCCCCGGTCCGACGCCGCGTCGGCGAGCACCCTGCTCCTGCCGATCCACCAGGGCCTCTCGGACGCCGACGTGGAGCGCATCGTCGGCGCTGTTCGTGACAGTGTCAGTGAGCGCCGTGAGCAGGGGCGCCATTCGGCTTCTCCAGTAAGGAAAGCGGCATGACCCTCCAGGCTGAGACCTCCGACAACAACGTCTACGACGACGACCTGAGCGAGATCTACGACCAGATCTACACCAACCGCGCCCGCGACTACCAGGCCGAAGCGGCGCTGCTGGCCGCCATCGTCCGCGCGCGGCGGCCGGAAGCGGCCTCATTGCTGGACGTGGCGTGCGGGACGGCCGAGCACCTGGCGGCGCTGAAGCCGACCTTCACCCGCCTTGAGGGCCTGGAGCTCTCCGCGCAGATGAGGGAACGAGCCCGCGCGAAGGTTCCCGGTGTGCGGATCCACGAAGGCGACATGCGGCAGTTCGACCTCGGCCGCACCTACGACGCGGTCTGCTGCCTGTTCAATTCGATCAGCTTCATGGCAACGACCGATGAGCTGGACAGTGCCATCGCCAGCATGGCGAGGCACCTTTCGCCGGGCGGTGTCCTCGTCATCGATCCGTGGTATTCCCCGGAGCAGTACATCGAGGGCTATGTCTCCGATTCCGTCACCCGGAGCGACGGCCGGACGATCGCCAGGGTTTCACATTCGGCGCGAGAAGGTCGCCGGGTCCGGCAGGAGGCGCACTTCGTCACCGCGGATTCCGCTGGTATCAACCACTTCGTCAATGTGCAGCGATTGACCTTGTTCACTCGCGACGAGTACGCCGCCGCGCTGGAAAAGGCGGGCTGTGCCGTCGAATTGGTCGAGGGGACGGACTCGCTTTCGCCGGACACCGGAACCTTCGTCGGTGTTCGCCGATAGTCCCGGACATGATCTCCTACCGATCGTTTCATGAATAATTCACGTTTGCGATGATCGGCTGGCGGCCCTTGGCATTGCGTGGCTTAATGCGTAATGTCAAGGGCCGGTCTAGTATTTGGTGGTGCGTCATGCCTGACGAGGGTTGCCGAACCTGCGGCAAGCCGCTGCCGCGGCAGCCGGGCAAAAGGGGCAGGACATCGGCTTACTGTTCGGCGGCCTGCCGCCAGAAGTCGTATCGGAACCGGCACACCTCGGCGGAGCGGGATCGGGTGACCGATTTGATCGCCGACATCGAGAAGCGGATCACCGGTCTCGCGCCGCAGCGTCCCGATGCCTTCTACGCCGACGTCGTCGGTCTGTCGTCCTCGGTGAGCAGGCTGCGCCGCATCGCCCGTGTCGCCCTGGACGCGGCCGAGGCGGGCACCGGCTCGCCCGCGAAGGCGGAACCGCCGAAAAACGTAACACCGGACCGCGTGACGGAAACGCCGCCGTCTGCCGAATGCCCGGACGAGACCGACGACGTGGTGTCACCGGAGGCGGTGCGGACCGGTGATGAGGGCGCGTTCGCGGCGCTGGTCGAACGGCATCGGCGGGAACTGCAACTGCACTGCTACCGGATGGTCGGTTCCTACGACGAGTCCGAAGACCTGGTGCAGGAGACCTTCCTGCGAGCGTGGCTCAAACGCGACGGCTTCGAGGGACGGTCCAGCTTTCGAGCCTGGCTGTACCGCATCGCCACCAACGCGTGCCTCGACTTCCTTCGGCGGCACTCGCGTCGGCCTCAGCACTACGAGGCCTCGGCGGGGGTGACCCAAGGCAATCCCGAGCCGCCTTCGCGCATCACCTGGCTGCAACCCTATCCGGACGAGCTGCTGAACGAGGTCGTCTCGACCGAGCAGGAGCCGGACGCGGCGGTGGTGTCGAGGGAGACCGTGGAGCTGGTGTTCCTCGCCGGTATCCAGTATCTGCCGCCACGGCAGCGGGCGGTGATGATCGTGCGGGACGTGCTCTCCTGGCCCGCCGCGGAGGCCGCGGAACTCCTGGAGATGAGCACGGCTTCGGTCAACAGCGCTCTGCAACGCGCCCGTTCGACCCTGCGCAAACATCTCCCCGAGCGGCGGTCGGAATGGACGCGGCAGGCCGGGCCGACGGAGGACGAGCAGGCCGTCCTGCGTCGCTACATCGCCGCCACCGAGGAGGACGACGTCGCGGCGATGGCCGAACTGCTGCGTGAGGACGCCCTGCTGACGATGCCTCCCGAAGATCTGTGGGTGTCCGGCAGGGAGTCGATCACGAAATTCCTCGGCCCGGTCATCGATCCCGGGTCGCCGCGTTATTTCGGACGCTGGCGGCATCTGCCGACCGTCGCGAACCGGCAGCCCGCCGCCGCGGGTTACGTGCAACGGCCCGGTACGCAGGTATTCCGGGCCCAGGTGCTCGACGTGCTGCGGATCGAAGACGGCGAGATCGCGGAGGTCATGTCGTTCGAACCGCACCTGTTTCCGGCGTTCGGCCTGCCCCTGACCTTGTGACCTGCACTAATGGGTGAATCCCCGCCCGGGCCGATTAGTCGTCCGGACTCCGTACGTCTCAATAAGCGAACTTCGTGGCGAAACGACCACGGACCGCAACTGATGAACGGAGAAGTCGATGGGCAAGGTTGTCGCGGACATGTCGATGTCGCTTGACGGGTTCGTCGCCGACCCTTCCGATGGGGTCGACAAGGTTTTCGGTTGGTACGGCACCGGTGATGTCGCCGTCGCGTCCGCTCACCCCGACATCACCTTCCAGGTGAGCGAGAACAGCGCCGCGTATCTGCGTGAGGCCATCGCCGACACCGGCGCGCTGGTCTCGGGTCGCCGCACCTTCGATCTCGCCGAAGGATGGGACGGGAAGCACCCGACGGGCGTGCCGGTCTTCATCGCCACCCACAGCGTCCCGGACGGCTGGCCGCGCGCGGACGTGCCCTTCACTTTCGTAACGGACGGGATCGAAAGCGTTATCGCGCAGGCGAAGGCCGCCGCGGGCGACAAGTCGGTCTGCGTCGCGAGCCCCAGCATCGCCCAGCAGTGCCTGGAGGCCGGGCTCCTCGACGAGATCCAGGTCGCGGTGGTGCCCGTGCTTCTCGGCGACGGTATCCGCCTCTTCGAGCGGTTCAAGGACCTCGTGGTCGACCTGACCGGTCCCCGGGTCGTCGAAGGAAAGGGCGTGACCCACCTCGTCTATGGCGTGAAATCCGCCTGAGTGACCACGGCGCCGATGGCCCGTGCCCACCGTGGGCACGGGCCATTGTCTTGTGTGCCGGCCGCCACCGGTGAGTACGACGGCAACGTAAAGGCCGCTCCCTCCCGAAGGAGAAAGCGGCCTGCGACTTGCTTGAACTTGTCTTTGGTGATGGGGTTGCACCCCCACAAGACACGCGGAACAGAAAAGGCCCGCGCCCTCTGCGGGCACGAGCCAGATATCTGTGGAGCTGAGGGGAATCGAACCCCTGACCTTCTCGATGCGAACGAGACGCGCTACCAACTGCGCTACAGCCCCTGGTGAATCTTGCCCCTCATTGGGAGCTCCATGAGCCTATCAGTGGCTCATGGAGCCCCGAACAAGGGGGGTCACTCTCCGGAGGCCCGGCGGAAAGGCCTGGTCCCGGGCTCGTCGAGCTCGTGGAAGGCCGGGTCCTCGTCGTCGAGGTCGACGACGACGGCTTGGCGCCGCAGGCGGGACATCGGGGACGGCTTGCGTTCCACGACGGCCGGGCGTTCGGTGGCGACGACCTCGATGTCCTCAGGGGACTCGTGGGTTTCGTCGTCCTCGACCGCCGGGCGGCGCGGGGCGCGGGTGCTGTTGAAACGGGCGAGGCGGCGCTGCCGGATCTCGTTCTCGATGCGGACCTGGCGGCGCAGGTACACGAGGTAGCCGATGAGGACGGCGTCGACCACACCGTTGGCCCACCAGACCGTCGGGGTCAGGAAGCCGGCGACGGCCGCGGTGGTGACCACCAGCACCAGGAGGGCGATGACGATCCGCTGCCGGAACGCGTACTTGGCGCGCGCGGCGATGTCGGCCGCCTCCGGGTCGAATCCGCCCCGGCCTGGCCGGTAGCCGGTGCTTTGGCGTTCTCTTTCGGGCCGGGCCGTGCGCGAGGGCTGGGGAAGCGGCTCGGCCTCCGGTGCCTCGTCTTCGAGGTCGGCGTCGAGTTCCGCCTCGAGTTCCGCCAGGTCGTCTTCTACCGATGGTTCCGTGTTCTCCGCCATCGCGAACTCCTCCGGTCCCTCGTGGCGTGTGCTCCCGCTCCGCACGACTCGCGCCGCCAAGGCCGAGTCCGTCGTCCGTGCGACCTGCTGGCGCTTGCGGGCGACCATGGGCACGAGAACGACGAGCCATGCCGCTGCGAGCGCGACGATGATCACCGAACTGGGCATCTCCCGTCACCTCCCCCGATCCACTGCTGTAGTCACGCTAGCCACAACAGTCACACACGCCGCGCAGACTCGCCGGTTCCGATCACGGAAAATGCATCACCAAATTAGGTGAATCTCACAGCTTGTGGTAACGCGGTCACCGGAACGACCCGGTAACGGGGTCAAACGCGCTCCGCGAGGCCTCTCGCGACGAGCCGCGAGACCAGTCCGTCACCGGTCTCCTCCTTGGTGACGGCGTAGCAGAAATGGTCCCGCCAGCCGCCCGCGACATCGAGGTAGCGCTCGAAAAGTCCCTCTCGCCGATAGCCCGATTTGGCGAGAACCCGCAGGCTGGGGGTGTTTTCGGGGCGGACGGTCGCCTCGAGCCGGTGCAGCCCGCCGAAATCGAAGACATGGTCGGTGACGAGGGCGACGGCGCCGGTCGCGACGCCGCCGCGGACGATGTCCGACGACACCCAGTAGCCGATCCAGGCGGATCGGAGCGACGCTCGGATGACGTTACCCACAGTGATCTGTCCGGCGAAGCGTCCATCCACCGTGATGGTGAACGGGAGGCATTGCCCGCGCCGGGCGAGGCCGCGTAATGCCAGCCATTGGGACGGCCATGACCAATACGCGTTGCGCTCCGGCCACGGCCCGACGCCGGTCGGTTCCCACATTTCGAGGTGCTCGCGGTCCCGCAGCCGGACGCGGCTCCAGTCGCCGGCGTCCCGCAGCCGGACCGGCCGGACGGCGAGGATCCCGGCGGGCACCCGGAGCGGGCCCAGCTTCGCGGGCCAGCCCGGATGCCTGCTCTCGATCGGATACGCGACGCCGGAAATCGGTGCGCCCATTACGCCCGCTGGGCCAGGAAGGTCACCTTGACCTGCTCGCCCGCGGCGACCTCGGTGAGGTCTTCGTCGATGTTGATCAGGCAGTTCGCCTCGGCGAGCGACGCGAGCAGATGCGCGCCGGAGGTGCCGAGTGGCTGCACCAGGTACTCGCCGTTGCCCTCGTCGCGCAGCAGCTGGCCGCGCAGGAAACCCTTGCGTCCCTTGGTCGAGGTGATCGGGGAGAGCAGCCGCGCGCCGACGATCCGGCGGTGCGGGTTGCGGGTGCCGCGCGCGGCGCGGATCAGCGGGCGGACCAGGACCTCGAACACGACCAGCGCGCTCATCGGATTGCCGGGGATGAGGAACGTCGGCACCGAATCGGGGCCGAGCCTGCCGAAACCCTGCACGGAACCGGGGTGCATGGCGACGCGGGTCATGTCGATGTGGCCGAGGTCCGACAGCGCCGCGTGCACCTCGTCGCCCGCGCTGCCGCCGGCGCCGCCCGCGACGACCACGATCTCCGACATCAGCAGGCGGCCTTCGACGACCTCCCGCAGGCGTTTCGGGTCGCCGGGGACGATGCCGACGCGGCTCACCTCGGCGCCCGCGTCCCGCGCGGCCGCGGACAGCGCGTAGGAGTTGACGTCGTAGACCTGCCCGACCGACGGGGTGCGGTCGATGTCGACCAGCTCGTCGCCCACGGACACGATCGACACCCGGGGCCGCGGGTAGACCAGGACCTTCGCCCTGCCGACCGCGGCGAGCAGGCCGACCTGGGCCGAGCCGATGGTGTCGCCCTTGCGTACGGCGACGTCGCCGATCTGCACGTCCTCGCCGGTCCGGCGCACGTAGGCCGCCGACGGCACGGATTTGTGCACGGTGACCTTGGCCTGGTGGCCGTCGGTGTAGGCGGTCGGGACGACGGCGTCGGCGAGCGTCGGCAGCGGCGCGCCGGTGTCGACCCGCACGGCCTGGCCGGGCTGCAACCGCCGCGGCTGGCGGGAACCGGCGGCGATCTCGCCGACCACCGGCAGCTGCACCGGCTCCTGGCCCGCGGTGCGGACGTCGACGCTTCGTACCGCGTAGCCGTCGACGGCGGCCTGGTCGAAACCGGGCAGCGCGTGTTCGGCGACGACCTCTTCGGCGCACAGGAGGCCCTGGGCCTCGGAGATGGCGACCCGGACCGGGCGCGGGCGCACCGCGGCGTCCAGGGTCAGCGCGATCTGATCCTCGACGGAACGGAACTGTCCCGCGTCTTCGGTCTCGGCCGCTTCGGCGATGGGCTCCGTCATGACTGGGGGATCTCGATCCGTTCGTTCGACCAGGCACGCGATGTGGGCCCGTCGGTGAACTGAAGTTCACCACCGTTACCAGGAGTGATGCGGTCCGAAGCCGCGGAAATCGCCCGATCGGGCAAGCTCCTCGTGGTCCGTGCCGCCGGGGTGGTCGCTGCGCCTGTCATAGGCGTGAAGCCTAACCTGACCACGTGGGCGAGCCCGGCAATGAACACCTGAGCAAAGCGGAGTGGCGTTCCCGGATAACCGCCGAACGACGTTCGCAGGTGTCGGAAGTGCGGGCGCGGGAGGCGGTGGCGCTCGCCGCCGCGGCCTCCCGGCTGCCGGGCGAGGTCGTGTGCGCCTACGTACCCTTCGGTACCGAACCGGGTTCGACGGCACTGCTTGATCAACTTCTCGATCAAGGGAAACGCGTGCTGCTGCCGATCGTCCCCGACACGCCGGGGCCGCTGGAGTGGGCCGCGTTCGAGGGCCCGTCGAGTCTCGGGCCCGGCAGGCTGCGGGGACTGCTCGAACCGACGGGGCGCCGCCTCGGTCCCGACACGCTGGGAACGGCCGATCTGGTGCTGATCCCCGCGCTCGCCGTCGACGACGAAGGGGTCCGGCTCGGCAGGGGCGCCGGGTACTACGACCGGTCGCTCTCCTTCGCCGCGTCGGGTGCCGCGCTGATCGCCGTCGTCCGGGACGCCGAACTCGTGCGTGAATTGCCCGCGGAACCGCATGACGTCCGCATGACCGGGGTACTGACCCCGGAGCACGGCCTGGCGCCGCGACCGGTAATAGACTGACGCCTGTTCGCGGAGCTGAGACGTAGCCGGGAAAATGACCCTGAGTGTGAACCCGCCCCGGCCGCAGGCCCCGCTATCGCGGTGGCAGGCGCCCTGCTCGTCACCGTGACAGGTATGACGAGGCCGCGTCCTGCCGACGTCGATCGCGGACGAGGGTTCACCAACGGCACTGACGCCCCGACGCAGTGGTTCAGAAAGGGCACAATGAGCTCTGACGCGCACCTGTCCGATCAGTTCGCCGAAACGCTGTCGAAAATGCGTTCCGCGGGGGCCCACGCCATGGAGCTGGCCGCTCTGCGGCGGCGTCTCGAGCAGCTGTCCGAACCCGGCGCCGGTCAATTGCCGGGAAACGAGCTCGAACCGCTCGATGACATCAGCAGGCTCGTCGACCTGCCCGAGCCGGACGCCGAAGAAGCGCGCCGGGTGCTGGACCGCACCGCCGTGCTGAAGCTCAACGGCGGGCTGGGCACGAGCATGGGGCTCACCGGGCCGAAGTCGCTGCTGGAGATCAAGCCGGGCAAGACGTTCCTCGACGTCATCGCCATGCAGGTGCTTTCGACCCGCGAGAATTACGGCGCGCGGCTCCCGCTGATCCTGATGAATTCGGCGGGCACCCGCGAACCTTCGCTGGAGTTGCTGAAGCAGTATCCCGATCTCGCCGACGACGTCATCCCGGCCGACTTCCTGCAGGGCCGCGAACCGAAGATCACCGCCGACGGGCGGCCCGCCGAATGGCCGTCGAACCCCGAACTCGAATGGTGCCCGCCGGGACACGGCGACATCTACATCGCGCTCGCGGTGAGCGGGATGCTCGAAACGCTGCTGACGGAGGGCATCCGCTGGTGTTTCGTGTCCAACGCCGACAACCTCGGCGCGCTGCCGGACGCGCGGATCGCCGCGTGGCTCGCGACCGAGGACATCCCGTTCGCGATGGAGACCGTGCTCGGCACCGCGGCCGACCGCAAGGGCGGGCACCTCGCGCGGCGCGCGGGCCGGATCGTCCTGCGTGAATCCGCGCAGGTCCCCGACGGCGACGACTCGTTCGGCGATGTCGGCAAATGGCGGTTCTACAACACCAACAACATCTGGATCGACCTCGAACGCCTGAAAGCCCTCCAGGACGCCGACCCGGCCGCGCCGCATCTGCCGCTGATCGTGAACCGGAAGACCGTCGATCCGGCGGACGCGGCCAGCACACCGGTGATCCAGCTCGAAACGGCGATGGGCGCGGCGATCGGCTCCGTCGAGGGCGCGCGGGCCATCGAAATCCCGCGGACCCGGTTCGCGCCGGTCAAGACCACCGACGACCTGCTCGTCGTCCGGTCCGACGCGTACGTGCTCGACGAGAGCGGGGAGATGATCCCGGAGTTCACCACCACCCCGCCGGTCGTGTCGCTGAGCAAGGAGTTCTACAAGCTCCTGCCGGACTTCGACGCGCGTATCCCTTCCGCGCCTTCGCTCAAGGACTGCACGAGCCTCGCCGTGGACGGCGACGTCACCTTCGGGAAGGGCGTCGTCGTCCGTGGCGACGTGAAGATCACCGGGCCGAAAACCGTTCCGGACGGCGAAATCCTCTAGTCTCGCCGGGCGATGAACACGTACTCGCGTCCTGGGCGATCCGGGGCGTCCCGGACGTCCAGGACGCGAAAGCCGTGCTCCGCCAGCAAGGGTTCCAGTTCTTCGCGTTCGCGGAACCACAGCGTCGAGTCCGAGGTGACGACCTCGCCGTCGGAGAACCGGTAGCTGTACCGGAACGACACGAACGGGAGGTTCACCTCGGTGACCTCACGCCATTGCTCGACCTCGCCGACGCCGGGGACGTCGACGACGTCGTGCGCGGTGTCGGCGGCCCAGTCCTCCCACACGCGGCGACCGGGGCGCCGGATCTCGAAGACCAGGTGACCGCCGGGCACCAGCGCGGTGCGGATACCTTCGAGCGTCCGGCGCCATTCGCCGTCGGTCAGGAAGACCTGGGCCACGTTCCCGGTCATCACCGCGAGATCGGCGCAGGCGTCACCCACCGCTTTCGCGTCGCCGTGGATCCAGGTGATCTTCCCTTCCGGGTCTTTGGCCTTCGCGACCTCCAGTGACGCCTCCGCGGGATCGACTCCCACGACCTCCATCCCGCGTGCGGCAAGGAGAACGGCCAGGCAGCCGGTGCCGCAGCCGACGTCGAGCACTCTCTTCGCCCCGAGTTCGCCGATGATGCCGAGGTAGTGCTCCAGATCGTCGCGAGCGCCGTCGAAGGCGTCGTAGATCGGTGCGAGCCGGGCGTGGGCGAAGAGCGCGTCAGGCATTCGGCGACGATAGTTCCGGGACGCGTTCGCGGGCCACGGATTTACGGTCACGCCGCCAGGCCCGTTCGCCCAGCACCGCCAGG
The DNA here is from genome assembly GCF_056435665.1 of Amycolatopsis sp. NPDC043887. Taxonomy (NCBI): domain Bacteria; kingdom Bacillati; phylum Actinomycetota; class Actinomycetes; order Pseudonocardiales; family Pseudonocardiaceae; genus Amycolatopsis; species Amycolatopsis sp. NPDC043887. Next base: position 172,807 of record NZ_JBWKEB010000014.1, on the reverse strand, counting down.
AAGGCGGGCAGCAGCACGCCGCGGATCAGGGTGGCGTCGATCAGGACGGCGACCGCCATCCCGACGCCCATCATCTTGTACTCGATCGCGCTCAACGTGATGAAGACGCTGAACACGCCGACCATGATCACCGCCGCCCCGCTGACCACCCCCGCGCTCGTGCCGGTGCCGCGGACGATCGCGGTGACGGCGCCTTCGGCCCGCCGTTCGCGGATCCGGCTGAGGATGAAGATGTGGTAGTCCATGCTCAGCCCGAGCAGCAGGACGAACATGAACATCGGCAGCCAGCCCACCACCCCGCCGTACGGGGTGAAGCCCAGCAGGGAAGCGAAATGGCCGTCCTGGAAGATCCAGGTGAGCACGCCGTAGGCCGCGCCGATCGACAGCAGGTTCAGCACGATCGACACCAGCGCCACCGGCACGGACCGGAAAGCCCGCAGCAGCAACAAGAACGCCGCGAGCAGGACGAACCCGAAGACCAGCGGCATCCGCTCGATCACCCGGTCGGCGAAATCGCGGGCGCTCGCCGTGCGGCCCGACACCGCGAACTCGACACCGTCCACCTTGCCGACCGTCTCCGGGAGTACTTCGGTGCGCAGTTTCGCGAGCGCGGCGTCGGCTTCCGCGTCGCGGCCCGCGCCGGACAGCGGGACACGGACGACCACGGCCTGGTCGACGCCTCCGACGGCGATCGGCTTGTTCAGCACACCGGAGGATTCGCCGATCCGCCGTTCGAGATCCGTGATCGCCGCTCGTAGCGCCGGGCTGTCGACCGGGCCGCCGCGCTCGGCCGTCAGTACCACCGTGGCGGGGTAAACGACTCCCGGAAAGGCTTCCTGGGTGCGGACAGCGGCGTCGATCGTCGCCATCGAGCGCGGCAGGCTCTCCGCCGGCGTCGGATCCTGCAGGCGCATGCCGAGCGCGGGCAGCGTGAGCAGGAGGAGCAGCGCGGACGCGAGCCCGCCCCACAACGCCGGCCGCCGGGTGACCACGCGAGCCGTCGCGGACCAGAACCGCGAGTTCTCCGCGGCGGTGCGCCGCTCGCCCAGCCAGGGAATCCGCCCGCGATCGACCTTGTCGCCCAGCAGGGAGAGCAGCGCCGGCAGCACGGTGACCGCGCCGAGCACGGCCAGCCCGACCACGAACGCCGTGCTGATCGCGAGCCCGGTGAAGTTGTCGAGACCGGTGAACACCAGCCCGCCCACGCACAGGACGACCGTGACGCCGGAGACGACCACGACATGCCCGGAGGTCCGCGCCGCGATGAGGATCGCGCCGTCGACGGAGTGGCCCCGCGCGCGTTCTTCCCGTTGCCGCCTGAGGAAGAACAGCGAATAGTCGACGCCCACCGCCATTCCGATGAGCAGGGTGATCACCGTCGTCGCGCCGTTGATCGGGGTGAAGTCGTCGACGACGGAGAGGAAGCCGAACGTCGCCGCGACACTCGTGCCCGCCAGCAGCAGCGGAACCGACGCGGCGACCAGCGCTCCGAAGACGATCAGCAGGATCACCAGGGTCAGCGGCAGGGAAAGCAGTTCCGAACGTTTGACGTCCTCCCGGATGCCCTTGTCGACCACGGACGACAGGCTGAGATCCCCGGACAGGCCCAGCCGGACCGAGGGATGCCTGGCGGCGACCGCGTCCACCATCGCGGTCGCGGTCTCGAAGTTCGGGCGGATGTCCTTCGCTCCGCCCGCGATCGCGAAGCCGACGAGCCCGGACGCGCCGTCGGCCGAGATCCGCTCGGCGCCGTCGGCGTCCAGCGGCGAGCGGAGGTCGGTGACGGCGCCGGACCCGGTGAGCGTGGTGATCAGGTCTTCGGTCGCCCGCCGGAGTTCTTCGTTCGCGGCGAACGGCGGTGAGCCGGGCTCCTTCGCCGCGACGAGGACGTTCTCGCGTAAGGGATCGAAGGTGCTTTGCGCGTTCATCGCGGTCTGCGCGCGGCCGGACTCGCCGGGATCGGTGCTGCGGCGGCTTTCGCCGTCGAGCAGCATTCCCGACAGCAGGGCGACGACCACGAGGGCGATCCAGCCGGCGAGGGTGAGCGCGCGATGCCGCAGGGACCACGCGGCGATCTTTTCGGGCAGCATGAACTACAGTCCTTTACGTGAAGGAGTGAGATGCCTCGGGCGAGGTTTTTGCTTCTTCTTTCCTGGGCCGCCGAGTTGCCGCTCGGCGGCCCAGGGTCTTTCACCGGCCGGTCAGTCGACCTCCTTGAGGATCCGCTCGACCGTGCTCACGCTCTTCCGCAGATCCGCGAGGCGTCCGTCGAGTTCGGTGAGTTTGCGTTCGGTCTCTTCCTGTGCCTGGACGGCCTTCTCGGCGAGCCTGCGGTATTCCTGTTCGCGCGCGAGCGCGCCCTTGGCCCGGATGGTCGCGCCGAACTGCCACACGACCACCGTGATCACCACGGTGAGGAACACGAAGATGCCGATCAGCCCGGCGACCTCCTGCCATTGATGCCAGTTCACGCTCGTTCCCCCTCGTCACCCGGTGGCGGTGTGCTGAGCGTCGGCGCCGCGACGGCGATGGTGTCCGGGCTCAGCTCGACCAGGAACGGTTTCACCTCGTAGAACTTCATCGCCTTCCCGTCCTCCGACAGCTCCAATGTGGCCGAAACGAGCCCGGCCGCCTCCAGTTTGCGCAGGTGGAGCTGCAACAGTGCCCGGCTGATGCCGAGCTCTCGCGCCAGCTGGCTGACATACGCGCGTTCCGCGCGCAGCGCCGCGACGATCCGCAGCCGGTGCGGATTCGCCAGCGCCCCCAGCAGCCGCAGCAGCTCGTCGCCGGACGGTCCGGTGGCGGTCATGCCGAGCTCCTGCACATGCCAAAGAAATCTAGCAGGTGCTCGCTTCGTCTACCAGGTGCTCGAGCCAGACGTTCGGTTCGACGTAGACGCCGACGTCCAGCGCCGAGGAGGCGAGCACCGGCGCGATCCCGCCCGGCACGGTCGTGAGGCCGTCCCGGAGGTCGGCGCCGGTCCACGCCTTCCACTGGGCGAAGGTGCCAGTGACCGTCATAGCGAACGGCGCCACTTTCACGAACCGCGCGCCGAGCCGTTCATGCGTGCGCAGCCACGGATCCTCCGGCAGCCCGTCCGCGCGACGGCGGACGATGTAGTCCTCAAAGGACAGTTCTGGTTCGTTCTCCTTCCCGGCCGGGCGGACCGGCACGACGAGGTTGCGCATTCCTGTTTCCGAGGCGCGCTTTTTCAGTGCCTGCAACGCTTTCGCGGCCAGGCCGCCGCCACGGCGGCCTGGCGCGACCAGCACTTCGAGTGCGACCAGCGTCTTCGTCTCACGGGTGCTCATCAGATCTTCCGCGGCCCAGATCAGGGCGGCGTCCCAGCCGTGGTCCGGCAGTTCCGGGCGTTCGGCCGTGGGGAAACCGACCGGGACGGCGGCGGTTCTCGCCACCGGTACGCCGTCTTCCAGCAGCACGAGGAAGTATTCCGGCCAGCGGGCGGCCAGGTGGGACGACTTCGCCAGCAGGCCTGCCAGGCCGTGCTGGAGGAATTCGCCGCCGACACCGCCGAGGGCGAGCGCGGGCTCGCGCAAGTCGGGCCGGGTGGCCAGGTCTTCGATCACGATCATGTCCTCAGTAGACCCGAGGACACGCGATTCTCACGAGGTGGATTTTCGCCATGCGGGCGGAATGCGGGGCAGGCGACGGAGTGCACGCCTGTCCTTGCTGTGGCTATCTCACGGTGGGCGAGCGCGGCGCGTACGAAATCTGCCCTGTCTGCTTCTGGGAGGACGACGGGCAGGATGATCACGACGCGGACGTCGTCCGAGGCGGCCCCAACGGGCGCCTGTCGCTCACGGTGGCTCGGTTGAACTTCGATCTTCACGGTGCCTGCGAAGAGGCGCATATTCACCATGTCCGGCCGCCGGAACCGGACGAGATCCCTCCCGGCGGGAGCGCTGACTAGCGCACGGGCAGCGCGCGGCGCCGTCCGGTGATACCGGTGGTGTTGAGGTTGGCGCGCTCGCCGGCGGAGTGCCCGTCGAGGTAGCCGCTGCCGGACAAGCGCCTCGGCGGCGCCGAGCGCAGGTCTCCGTACTGCTCGTCGTACGCCTGCTTGACCATCGCCGTCCGGTCCTGGATCACGAGTTCGGCCGAACGGTGGCCGGCCGCGGCCGGATGGGTCCGTGCGGCGGTGTCCTCGCTGTTGCGGAGCCGTTCGTAGACCGCGCCGGAGAACCCGTGCAGCCAGGTTCGCCGGTACGCCGCCAGCGATTCGCCCGCGAACACCCGGTTCTCCGGGCGTACTCGGGTCAGCTGGGTGGTCGCCTGCAGCAGCAGGCTCGTGTACAGCAGCTCCGTGCGTTCCAGATCGGAGCGGAAACCGAACACCGTCACCGCGGTGACCGACTGGCCGAGCCGGTGCAGCAGGGCCCGGCAGCGCAGCGGATGCGCGATGTTCGTGAGCAGTCCCGCCTTGTCCCGGCTGTACGGGTTGTCGAGCGGGATCATGATCTGGGTGATCTCGTCCGCGGTCGCCCCGGAGGCGGCCAGGAGTGCCTGATCGATGCCGTACCGGGCGATCAGTTCGGCGGCCTTGGTGTTGTACGACTCGGCTTCGGCCTCGGTGACCGCCGGGTCCTCCGCCTTCGCGAGGAGTTTCCGGACGCGCGCGAGCAGCGTGTCATGGTCGGGCATGGCCCTCCTTCCTGATTGGGTTGGAGCGGATCAATCTAGGAGAGAGGTCCGACAATATTCGGGTGAGCTGTCGCCGATCCCGGCAAGGGGGCACTATGGCGGTCGACGTGTCGGTGGTCGGTTCCGGCCCGAACGGGCTCGCGGCCGCGGTCCTGCTGGTCAGAGCGGGGCTGACGGTCGAAGTACACGAGGCGGCGGAGGAGATCGGCGGCGGGACGCGCACGGCTTCGCTGTTCGAAGACGAAGTCCGGCACGATATCTGCGCCACCGGGCATCCGCTGGCCGCGGCGTCCCCGTTCTTCCGCTGGTTCGATCTCGCCGCGCACGGCGTCGATCTCCTGCGGCCGGAGATCGCGTACGCGCATCCTCTGGACGGTGGCCGGGCCGGGCTCGCTTACGAAGATCTCGACCGGACCTGTGACGCACTCGGCGCGGACGGCCCCCGGTGGCGCCGCCTGCTGGGGCCGCTGGCCGAACACAGCCGCGAGCTGGCCGAAATCCTGCTCGGGGACCTTCGCCGTCCTCCCCGCGATCCTCGGGTCGCCGCCCTTCTCCCGGCCAGGATCGCGATGCTCGCCGCCGGTCTGGAACGCCGCCTGTTCACCGGCCCGGAAGCGCCCGCCCTCCTCGCCGGAGTCTCCGCGCACGTGATGGGCCGTCAACCTTCGCTCGCGGCGGCAGGCGCGACTCTCCTGCTCGGCCACTTGGCGCACTCGACCGGCTGGCCGATCGCCCGCGGCGGCAGCCAGGCCATCACCGAGGCGCTCGCCGCCGATATCCGCGCGCGGGGCGGGCGGATCCACACCGGCAGCCGGATCACCGATCTGCGGCAACTCGCGACGTCGCGCACGGTGATCCTCGACGTCGCCCCGCGCGGTTTCCTGGAAATCGCGCGCGATCTGCTGCCGCCGAGATACCGGAAGGCGCTGGAGTCCTACCGCTACGGACCAGGCGTGGCGAAGGTGGATTTCCTGGTTTCCGAACCGGTTCCGTGGGCGGTGCCGGAGGTCGGCAAGGCGGGCACCGTCCATCTCGGAGGCACGCGGGACGAGGTGTACGCCGCCGAAAACGCCGTCGCGCGCGGGGAAGATCCGGACGACCGGTTCGTGCTCGTGTCGGATCCGATGGCGCTCGACCCGTCCCGCGGGCTGCCGGGCAAGCGGCCGGTGTGGGCGTATTGCCATGTGCCGCAAGGGGATCCGCGAGACGCCACGGAGCTGGTCCGGCGGCGGATCGAACGGTTCGCGCCCGGATTCTCCGACACGGTCCTGGCGAGCCGCTGTCTCACCGCGCCGGAACTCGAGGCGTACAACGCGAACTATCCCGGCGGCGATGTCGCCGCCGGCGCGGTGGATCTGCGGCAGGTGCTCGGACGCCCGGTCGCCCGGTGGAATCCGCATCGGACCCCGCTCGGCGGTGTCTTCCTGTGTTCGGCGGCGACGGCGCCGGGGCCCGGTGTGCATGGGATGGGCGGCTGGCATGCCGCGAAATCCGTACTGGGCAAGGACTTCCCGGTTCAGCCCAGATAGGCGTCGAGGGTGACGGCCAGCGCCCTTTCCGGTGAGGGCGCGAAGCTCGCGCCCGCCAGCCCGCCCCAGAGCCACAGCTGGGCGAGGCCGTGCAGCGACGCCCACAGCGAGGACGCGAGCAGCCGCGGATCGGTCGCGGGATGCCAGCCGCCTTCCTGCAGTTCGGCGACCATCGCGGCGAAGAAGTCGAACACCGCGCTGCTGACCCGCGTGAGTTCGGGATCGTCCGCGTCGATGAGGTCGCGGCGGAACATCAGCTCGAACATCGCCGGGTTGGCCAGCGCGAAATCGAGGTAGCCGTGGCAGGCCGCGATGAGCCGTTCGCGTGGTGTCCCGTCCGGCAGGCCGGTGCCGCGATCGAGCAGATCGGTGTAGCCGCGAGTGGCGACCGCCGAGAGCAGTGCCGCGCGGCCGGGGAAATGCCGCAGCGGCGCACCATGCGATACGCCGGCGGCCTTGGCGATCCCGCGCAGCGTCACGGCGCCGACACCTTCTTCGGCCAGCAGGTTCGCCGCGGTGTCGATCAGGCGGGTTCGGGCGCCCACGACCGGCTCTCCTCGTGGACGGGCAGGAGCTCGGGGCGCTTCGGCAGGAAACCGTCGCCCGGCTGACGGCCGATGAGCCGGTTGCGGAACCGGCTGACCGCCACCGGGAGGACCTCTCGCGTCAGCCACCGCAGATCCGCGCGCAGGCCGGGGCGTCCCGCCGATCCGGGCAGCGGGGCGAGCCAGGCCGGGTCGTGGGAGACGCCGAGCCTGCCGAGGACGTGCCCGGCCAGGCGTCGATGGCCTTGCTCGGACAGGTGCAGCCGATCCGGGCCGAAGTAGCGGGAATCGTGCGCGGCGTCGTCCGGCCAGAGGTCGACGAGGGTCGCGCCGTAGCTGACGGACGCCTCGCGGACGGCGTCGTTCAGCGCGGTGAGGCGGGGGCGCATGCGGTGGCCCATCGGCATGCGATGGGAGATGTCGCTGAGGGTGAAGGTGACGACCACCGGCGCGATCTCGGTGCAGGCACGGATGGCCGTGTCGACCCGGCGGGCGACCGAGCGCGCGTCCCAGCCTCGGCTCATCACGTCGTTGCCGCCGCCGAACAAGGCGATCAGATCCGGCTGGAGCCTGCTCGCCGCCGGGGTCTGTTCGGCGTGGATCTGGTCGAGCCTGCGGCCGCGGACCGCGAGATTGGCGTAGCGGAAACCGGGCTCTTCCTCGGCGAGGCGTGCCGCGACTAAGTCGGCCCAGCCGCGGTAGAAGCCGCCCGACGGATGGGGATCGGCCAGCCCTTCGGCGCAGCTGTCGCCGAGCGCGACGAAACGTTGGTAGCCCATCCAGATCTCCGTAACCACGAGTTCACCTTGTAGACACTGTCTATCAAACTGATGTAGACGCTGTCTACTCCGCCCTGGCCTGGCAGGCTCGGGTCATGATCGACGACGTCGCGAAAGAGTGCTTGCACAGCGAACTGCGAGAGGTCCGCCAGGTGTTGCTCCGGAAGCTCGACGAGCTGGGCGAGTACGAGATCCGCCGTCCCCTGACCCGGACCGGAACCAACCTCCTCGGCTTGGTGAAGCACCTGGCGCTCTGGGAGTCCCGGTACTTCGGCGAGGTCTTCGACCGGCCGTGCCCCGAGCCCCTGTCCCGCTGGGACGACCTCGGGCAACGCGGCACCGACCTGTGGGCCACCGAGCACGAGACCCGTGAGGAGATCGCCGACCGCTACCGGCGCGCCTGGGCGCACTCCGACGCGACTATCGCGGCTCTGGCCCTTGACGCCCCCGGTCACGTGCCCTGGTGGCCGCGACCAAGGGTGACGCTGTTCGCCGTCCTGGTCCACATGCTCACCGAGACCAGCCGTCACGCCGGGCACGCCGACATCCTGCGCGAACAACTGGACGGCTCGACCGAGGCGGCCACCGGGCAGCGCGACGAGGCCTTCTGGGAAGCCCGGCGCGACCGGATCGAGCAAGCAGCCGTCAAGTACGCCCGGACAGAACGCGGGCTCGATGGGTGAAGGCGACAGCGCGCCGGGGATCGCCGTCCGGGAGGACCCGGCAGAGCGCGTCGACGATCTCCAGGTCGTCGGCTCCGCTGGGGGTCTCCCAGTACGACCACAGCGCCGCCGCGTCCCCGCTGCCGAGCACGACCCGGCGGACCGACGCGGTGACCGACTCGCGCTCCTCGCGCACGGCGGGCGACTCCGATTCGGGCAGCAGCGGCCCGCGGAACGCGTTCGCGGCCCCGGCGACGTCGCCTCGTTTGAGCGCCGCGCGGACGCGCAGGAAGTCGGCGTCGACCTCGGCGGAAAGCCGGTACGGCCGCGTCTGCACGATGTCGGACCCGAGTTGTGTCCGCAGCCGGTGGATCTCCGCGCGAACGGTCACCGGATTGCCGCTCTCGCCGTAGAGCAACAGGGCCAGGCGCTCCGCCGAGAGGCCGCCCGGGTGCAGGGCGAGCAGCGTGAGGATCTCCGCGTGCCGCAGCGTGAACGGCACCTCGCGACCGTCCACTGTGGTCGATGGCGGCCCGTCGGTGAGGAACTCCAGCGCGAGCCGCGGACGCCTCGACGGTAGCCGGTTCCGCAAGCGCAGCAGGTAACCCTCGCTCAACGGCTCCACCGTGCCGAGCCGTCCGTCGGGCAGGGTGACCGCGCCGCCGCCGGGCCGGATGTCCACAGTGGAGGGAAGATCGCCGCAGGCTTCGGCCGCCAGCACGCGTCCCTTCGCCGAAAGCAGGGCACCCGGCGCGCCGCGCAACGCCTCCAGATGGGTCATGTTCGCGGCGCGCAACCGCTCATCGCGCATCGCGAGCCGGGCCCGCAACTGGCCCTCGGCGAGCTGCGCGGCCGCCGTGACCAGCGCGAGCATCGCGGGGTGGACCGTCCGCAGCGGGCCGCTGACGTCGATCGACCCGAGCAGCGCGCCGGTCTCCGGATCGCGCACGGGCGCGGCCGCGCAGGTCCAGCCGTGATAGGTGCGCACCAGGTGCTCGGCCGAGTAGATCTGCACCGGTTCCCCGGTGGCGAGCGTGGTGCCCATCGCGTTCGTCCCGATGACGTCTTCACTCCATCGGGTGCCCTCGGCGAGCATCACACCGTCCGCGCGCCGCAGCACGTCCGCTGCCCCCTCGCGCCACAGGATGTGCCCGGCCGCGTCGGTCACGATCATCATGTGCTCGGCGTCGTCGGCGATGCTCACCAGCGTCTGCCGCAGGATCGGCAGCACCGGCGCCAGCGGATGCTCGTCCCGCAGGCCGCTCACCTCACCGGAGTCGTAGACCAGCGGCGCGACGCCCTTGTCCGGGTCGACGCGCGCGGCGAGCGAGCGATTCCACGAAGCCGACACGATCGACCTGGGGGAACGCGGCGCGGGAACACCGGAGAGGACGGCGTCGTGGACGTCCTTCAGCAGCCGCGCGTACGCCTGAGGGTCACGCGGCGACGCTTCACCTCCGGGCAGCTCCGCCACGTTTCCGAGAGTAGGTGACCGCGCTCACTTTGTTGCAACGTGCGTGCAACCTCACCCGCCCTAGCTTCGCCGTCATCCGTCACCCCTAGCGATGAGGCAGGAAAGATGGCCAAGTACGCGGCACCGAACACCGAAGGCAGCGTCGTCAGCTACGAGTCGCGCTACGACCACTACATCGGAGGCGAGTACGTACCGCCCGCGAACGGTCAGTACTTCGAGAACCCCACCCCGGTGACCGGACAGGTGTTCACCGAGGTCGCCCGCGGCACCGCCGCCGACATCGACCGCGCGCTCGACGCGGCCGAAGGCGCGGCCGCGGCCTGGGGCCGGACGTCGGTGGACGAGCGGTCGAACGTGCTGCTCCGGATCGCCGACCGGATGGAACAGAACCTCGAGGCGATCGCCGTCGCCGAATCGTGGGAGAACGGCAAACCGGTCCGCGAGACCCTCGCCGCCGACATCCCCCTCGCGATCGACCACTTCCGCTACTTCGCCGGCGCACTGCGCGCCCAGGAGGGCGGCATCTCCCAGCTCGACGACAACACCGTCGCCTACCACTTCCATGAGCCGCTCGGCGTCGTCGGCCAGATCATCCCGTGGAACTTCCCGCTGCTGATGGCGGTCTGGAAGCTCGCGCCCGCGCTCGCCGCGGGCAACGCGATCGTGCTCAAACCCGCCGAGCAGACCCCGGCGTCGATCCACCTGCTGATGTCGCTCATCGGCGATCTGATCCCGCCGGGCGTGCTGAACATCGTCAACGGCTTCGGCGTCGAGGCGGGCAAGCCGCTCGCGTCGAGCAACCGCGTACGGAAGGTCGCCTTCACCGGCGAGACCACCACCGGACGGCTGATCCTGCAGTACGCCAGCGAGAACATCATCCCGGTCACCGTCGAACTCGGCGGCAAGAGCCCGAACATCTTCTTCGACGACGTCGCCGCGGCCAACGACGCGTTCTACGACAAGGCGCAGGAAGGGTTCGCGCTCTTCGCGCTGAACCAGGGCGAGGTCTGCACCTGCCCGTCGCGGGCACTGATCCAGTCCGGTATCTACGACCGGTTCCTCGGCGACGCCGTCGAGCGGGTCAAGAAGATCAAACAGGGTCACCCGCTCGACACCGAGACGCAGATCGGCGCGCAGGCCTCCAATGACCAGCTGGAGAAGATCCTTTCCTACATCGACATCGGGCAGAAGGAAGGCGCGAAGATCCTCACCGGTGGCGAGCGCAGCGACCTCGGCGGCGAACTGTCCGGCGGCTACTACGTGCAGCCGACGGTCTTCGAGGGCGACAACAAGATGCGGATCTTCCAGGAGGAGATCTTCGGCCCGGTCGTCTCGGTGGCGAAGTTCGACGATTACGCCGACGCGTTGAAGATCGCCAACGACACGCTGTACGGCCTCGGCGCCGGTGTCTGGTCGCGCGACGGCAACACCGCCTACCGCGCCGGCCGCGACATCCAGGCGGGCCGGGTGTGGGTCAACAACTACCACGCGTACCCGGCGCACGCGGCCTTCGGCGGCTACAAGGCGTCCGGGATCGGGCGCGAGAACCACAAGATGATGCTCGACCACTACCAGCAGACCAAGAACATGCTGGTGTCCTATTCGGACAGTGCGCTCGGGTTCTTCTGATGGTCGAGCGGGTCGGCTTGACACCGGCCGCCGCGGATCTGCTGCGGCGGCTGGTGTCTCACCACGGGCCGGTGATGTTCCACCAGTCCGGCGGATGCTGCGACGGGAGCGCCCCGATGTGCTACCCGGCGGGCGAATTCCGCACCGGGGCGTCCGACGTCCACCTTGGCGACCTGAGCGTCGAGGGCGTCGACGACGTTCCGGTGTGGATGTCGGGCCCTCAGTTCGAGTACTGGAAGCACACGCATCTGACCATCGACGTAGTTCCGGGCCGGGGGAGCGGCTTCTCCTTGGAGGCGCCCGAAGGGGTCCGTTTCCTGGTCCGGTCCCGCTTGTTCAGCGACGAGGAGTCGGCTGGGCTGAACGGCCCAGCAACGCGATGAGCCGTGCGCCCGGTCCGGCGTCCGGCGGTGCCTCGACAGCGTGGTCGAAGGCGCCGCCGGGCCCGCGTACCGGCATCACGTCGGGGTAGCGGCTCGCCACCTTCAACGCGGCCGTCGCGAGTTCGTCGTCCCAGTGGTGTTCACGGCCCAGGGCGGTATTGAGGTCCCAGTCGTGGGTGAGGGTGTCGGCGAACAGCACGGCCAAGACGTTCTTTCCCGGGAGCGGGCCGAAGTTCCCGAAGTCGAAGGTCTTCTCCAGCGCTTGGGAATCGAAGGCCGCGAGGAACTCGGCGGAACTCTCTTCGTAGGACCTGGCGAGGTCGTCGTCGGCCGACGGCCGGGTCTTCATCGGGTGGCCGGTCGCCTGCGCGGTGCGGGAATCGTGCCCCTCGATCAGGTGTTTCACGATGTCGCGGACGGTCCACTCGGCGCAGGGGGTCGAGCGGTCCCAGTCGTCCGCGGCGATTCCGGCGATCGTGGTCCCGGCGGCGCGATGCGCCCTTGTCGTGAGCGTGATGAGATCCATGGCCGCAATGTATACGAACGATCGTGCTATCTTCTAGGGTGTGAGCACTCTCGAAGTGAACGAGGTCTTCGTCGGGCGGCCGTCGGTGCTGGGGGTCAAGCGTGACGTCCCGGTGTACAGCGCCATCGCGAAGTCGCGGGTGGAAGCGCAGTCCCTGAAGCTGGACGAGATCAACCTGGCCGGCGACGACCAAGCGGATCGGACCGTCCATGGCGGTGTCGACAAAGCGGTTTACGTCTACCCGGCGACGCACTACGCGGCCTGGGCCGAGCAGGGCTTCCCGGTGGTCGCGGGCGACTTCGGGGAGAACGTGTCGGTGACGGGTGCCGATGAGTACGACGTGCGCGTCGGTGACGTCTGGGCTTGGGGAGACGCGCTGGTCCAGGTGTCGCAGCCGCGCACGCCGTGCTTCAAGCTCGCGATGAAGACCGGGCGCAAGGACGTCATCCCGGCCATGATCGATTCCGGGCGCAGCGGCTGGTACCTGCGGGTGCTCCGGACGGGCGAGGTGCCCACTTCGGGGCGCATGACGCTCGAAGAACGCGATCCGGTGAATCCGACGATCGCCGAGGTCTACGTCGCGTCGTTCACCAACGTCGCCCAGCTGGAGGGCGACCGCCGCGACGCGTACTGGTCGCTGCTGGACCGGGTGCTCGCGGCGCCGGCGCTTTCCCGGCAGTACCGTGACGGCCTGGAATCGGCGAAGAGGCGGCGAGAGGAACGGAATGCCGGTTGACGGCCGGGTGGCCCGCGGTGACGCGACGAGGCGGATCGTGCTCCGGCGCGCCGTCGACATCGCGTCCGTCGAAGGGCTCGACGGGTTGTCCCTCGGCAGGCTCGCCACCGAACTGGAATTGAGCAAATCCGGGGTGTTCGCGTTGTTCGGTTCCAAGGAGGAACTGCAGCTCGCGGCGGTCGAGACGGCGAGCGCGATCTTCGCGGAGAACGTCGTCGAGCCGACACTGCGCGTCGAGCAGGGGATCGCGCGGTTGCGCGCGCTGTGCGCGAACTGGCTCGACTACTCGGAACGCCGGGTGTTCCCGGGCGGCTGTTTCTTCTTCAACACCGGCGCCGAGTTCGACGCGCGGACCGGCAGGGTCCACGACGCGGTCGCGAACGCGAGCCGCGCCTTCGCCCAGTTCATCCGGTCCACCGTCGTCGAGGCGCGGAAGGCGGGGCACCTGCGGGAGTCCGTCGACGTGAACCGGCTGGCGTTCGAACTGAACGCGCTCGGGCGGGCCGCGAACGCCGACTCGGTGATGTTCGGGGACGCGGAGCCCTACGCGCTGGCCCGGGCCGCCATCACCGCTCGCCTCGACGCCGCGGCCGTGCGATGAAAGGCCCCTTCATTGCAAATTTCGCAAGGAAGGGGCCCTTCATCGCACGCTACTTCCAGTCGACCTGCGTGGACCGGTAGAAGTCGATGCCCTGCTGAACCCACCGCGGGCTCTGCTTCGCCAGCCGGAGCCGGTAGGCGTCCCAGGTCCGGGATTCCTTCGGTGACCAGCCGATCTCGGCGTACCCCGGAAGCCTCGGGAACGCCATGAATTCGATGTGGTCACTGGTGATCAGCGTTTCCGACCACAACGGGGCCTCGACGCCGATGACGTTCTTCTCCGGCACACCCTGCAGATACGTGGCCGGATCCCAGTCGTAACCGGTCTTGACCTCGATCAGCCCGGCCCAGCTCAGCCCGAGCGGCGTCTGCGGGTGGTACTTCATGTCCAGGTACGCCTTGTTCGCGGGCGACATCAGGATCTTGTTGCCGCGCGCCGCCGCTTCGGCCACGTGGGCGTCCGTGCCGGTCGTGCCCCAGAACTGCGGAACGGCCGAAACCGGCGGTTTCGTCTTGGCGATGTCGTGCCAGCCGGTGATCGTCTTGCCGTACTTCGCGACGATCGGATGCACCTTCGTGGCGAAGGTCTGGTAGTCCTCCGGCGTGGTCGAGTGGGCTTCGTCGCCACCGATGTTGATGTACTTGCCGGGGGTGAGCGCCGACAGTTCGCGGATGACGTCGTCGACGAACTTGTAGGTGATGTCCTTGCCGATGCACAGCGAGCTGTAGCCGACCTCGATGTCCGTGCGCGGCGGCACCGCCTTGCCGTCACAGTTCAGCTCGGCGTAGGAGTGCTGCGCCGCGTTGGTGTGCCCCGGCATGTCGATCTCGGGAACGATCGTGATGTGCCGCGAAGCCGCGTAGCGCACCAGGTCCTTGTACTGCTCTTGCGTGTAGTAGCCGCCGGGTGCGCCGCCGACGGCCGTCTGGCCGCCCACGGTCGCCAGCTTCGGCCAGCTCTTGATCTCGATCCTCCAGCCCTGGTCGTCGGTCAGGTGCAGGTGGAGGGTGTTGATCTTGTACTGCGCGATCTGGTCGATGTAGAGCTTGACCTGCGCCGGCGTGAAGAAGTGGCGGGCGACGTCGAGCATCGCGCCGCGGTAGCCGAAGCGCGGGTAGTCGAGCACCGTGCCGCCCGAAACCACCCATGACCGCTTCTGGACGGTCTTCGCCTCGATAGCCGAGGGGAACAGCTGGCGCAGTGTCTGCACTCCGAGGAACAGGCCCTCGTCGGTGTTCGCCTTCAGCGTCACGCCGGACGAGGAGACCTTGAGCTGGTAGCCCTCGGTGCCCAAGCGGCTGCTCGCGTGGCCGGTCTCGAGCGAGATGGCGGGGCCGCCGCCGCGGTGACCGCTGACGACGGGCAACCGGTAGCCGGTGGCGGGCCGGAGCAGGCCTGCCAGGTACTCGGCGACCTGCTTGCCTTCGCGGTCGGTGCGGATGACGGTGGCGGGATTGAGCCGGAAGTTCGCGCGAGGATCGGGCTTCGCGTCGACGGGCGCGGGGACGACATCGGTGACGGTCCGTTCCGCTTTCGCGTGCTGCCCGGCGCTCGCCGTCGCGGGCAGGCCGAGCGTCACGAGACTCAGGACCGCCACGCCGAGCACGGTTCTGGACAGGCGTTTACTCATGGAGCACCTCCGGTCGGATAACTGGAGACTCTCTTCCCTGAGAAGGTGTAGACCAATAGGGCAAACACGACAACACCCGATCGGACCAGTACGCCGTGCCGATCACCGGTCACTCGCCGCGCAGAACCGCTTTCAGGGCATCGAGAACACTCGCGTCTTCGATCGTCGAAGGCACCTGCTCGTCGCGGCCGTCGGCGATCCCGCGCATGGTCTTGCGCAGGATCTTCCCGGACCGCGTCTTCGGCAACGCGTCCACAATGGACACGTCACGGAACGCCGCGACCGGGCCGATGTCACGGCGTACCAGCGCGACCAACTCGGCCTTGAGCGTTTCCGCGTCGACGCCGGTGCCCGATTTCAGCACCACGAAACCACGCGGAAGCTGCCCCTTCAGCTGGTCCCGGACCCCGATCACCGCGCATTCGGCGACGGCGGGGTGCGATGCCAGCACGGCCTCCATCGAGCCGGTCGAAAGCCGGTGGCCCGCGACGTTGATGACGTCGTCGGTGCGGCCCATGACGAACAAGTAGCCCTCTTCGTCGACGTATCCGGAGTCACCCGTCAGGTAGTGGCCTTCGTACCGCGAAAGGTACGCCTCGCGATACCGCTCGTCGTCCTGCCACAACGTGGGCAGCGATCCCGGCGGGAGCGGCAGCTTGATGGCGATGGCGCCTTCCCGCCCGGCGGGGAGTGGGTCGCCGTCCTGGTCCAGGATCCGCACGTCCCAGCCCGGCACCGGTTTCGTCGCGGAACCGGGTTTGACCGGCATCGGCTCCAGCCCGCGCGGATTCGCCGCGATCGGCCAGCCGGTCTCGGTCTGCCACCAGTGATCGATCACCGGCACGCCGAGTTTGCCGTGCGCCCAGTGATAGGTCTCCGGATCGAGCCGTTCACCGGCCATGAACAACGTCTTGAACCCGCCGAGCTGGTATTTCCCGATTTCGGTCGCGTCCGGATCGACCTTCTTGATCGCCCGCAACGCCGTCGGCGCGGTGAACAACGCCTTCACCCCGTGGTCGGCGATGACCCGCCAGAACGCGCCCGCGTCCGGGGTATTTGTCGGTTTGCCCTCGTACATGATCGTGGTCGCCCCGATGAGGAGCGGCGCGTACACGATGTAGGAATGGCCGACGACCCAGCCGACGTCGGACGCCGTCCACCAGACGTCGTCGGGCCGGATGTCGTAGATCGCGCCCATCGACCAGGCCAGCGCGACCGCATGCCCGCCCGTATCGCGCACGACGCCCTTCGGCTTACCCGTCGTGCCGGAGGTGTACAGGATGTACAGCGGGTCGGTGGCCGCGACCGGTACCGGGTCGGCGGGTGAGGCCTTCGCGACGAGTTCGGTCCAGTCGGCGTCGCGTTCGCCCAGTTCGGCTCGAGCACGCTCGCGCTGCAGCACCACGACCTTGTCCGGTTGATGGACGGTGCCCGCGAGCGCCTCGTCGATGATCGGCTTGTACTCGACGATCCGCGTCGGCTCGATTCCGCACGAGGCGGCCACGATGACCTTGGGTTTCGCGTCCTCGATCCGCGCCGCGAGCTCCTTGGGCGCGAAGCCGCCGAAAACGACCGAGTGCACCGCGCCGAGCCGGGCGCACGCCAGCATCGCGACCGCGGCCTCGGGGACCATCGGCATGTACACGATGACGCGGTCGCCCTTCCCGACGCCGAGCGAGGCGAGCGCGCCGGCGAAGCGCGCGACGTCGTCCAGCAGTTCCGAGTAGGTGAACCGGCGTACCGAATCGGTCACGGGAGAATCCCAGATCAGCGCGGTCCGCTCGCCGCGGCCGTCCCGCACGTGCCGGTCGAGCGCGTTGAACGCGGTGTTCAGCTCCCCGTCCGGGAACCAGCGGTAGAAGGGCGCCTTCGACGCGTCGAGCGCCCGCGTCGGCTGACGGGTCCAGTCGATCGCCTGCGCGGCTTCGAGCCAGAAACCCTCCGGGTCTTCGAGGCTCCGCTGGTACGACTCGGCGTGCATCGAATGCTCCTTCGCGTTCGGGTACCGGACCCATCATGGACTTCCGGCCTGGTCGATGCCCGGTGGTAACGGCGTGGAGACGCCCGCGACAACCCGGCAACCCTGTGCGGGCATGGAGCGTCCTAAGCTGGACTAGGGGGAAAACCGCCGGAAACGGCCTCGACGAGCGAGGGGAGCAGGGTCCATGGGACTAGCGAGCGCGCTGCTTTCGTTCGCGCACAGCCTGTTCGGACCAGGGATCTGGCCTGGGGACTGGGTGTGGGCGACGAGCACCGCGGGAGCGCTGGTCGCGCTGCTGCCCGCACTGGGAGCGATGGTCGTCGCGATCATCCGCAAAGGCACCGGCAACCGCTACGACGTGGTGACCCTGTCCATCTTCGGCGGGATCGGCGTCGTCGCCGTCTTCCTGCTGCCGTGGCTGCTGGCCACCGGGGTTTCGCAGACGTACCAGGAGGCCGCGTCCGAATCGGGCGGTAAGTCCGGCTTCTCCAGCAGCGACCTGGCGACCTTCAACGCCGAGTACAACCCGCTGATCGGCGCGCAGAGCGAATACCTCGGTCGCGGCCAGAACGTGTACGAGGTCCTGTTCTACCCGAACGGGATGCAGCTCAGTTACATCTTCTACCTGATCCTGCTGGTCGGGCTGCCCGCGCTGTCGCTGCTGTTCGTGATGCTGCAGGCGCGCACCGCGTTCCGTCGCGGCCCGAAGTGGCCCTCGCGGTTCTTCTGGATCCCGTTCGTGCTGATGGTGCTGGCAAGTGTCGGCATGGGCGCGAACACGGCCGTGCACTTCTGGCTCGGGTTCCTGCCGTTCAGCGTGCTGGGCCTGATCCCGGTCGCGCTCGTCGGCCCGCCGCCGTGGTCGGTGATCAACCGGCCCGACCCGCAGCCCCGGCAGAAGATCGAGCCGTACCGCCCGGAGCCGCCCGCCCCGAAACCGCAGCCGCAGCTGCCGCCCCCGCCCGCCAAGCAGTACCCGGCGACCGCGCTGGCACAGGCGCCCGAACCTCCCGCGCTGGCCGCGGTCCCCGGCCCGATCCCGCCGCCCCCGGGTTCCCGCAACTCCGGTGGCAGCCGCTACAAGCGCGTCCGGCGGCTCGGCCACGGTGGGTTCGGCACCGTGTGGGAAGCGATCGACACCCAGCTCAACCGCACGGTCGCGCTGAAGATCGCGCACGCGCCGGACCGGGACACCGAAGAGCGCATGCAGCGCGAGGCCAGGGCGCTGGCCGTGGTGAACCACCCCAACTGCGTCAAGGTGTACGACCTCGTCGAGGAACCCGACGGGCTCGCGCTGGTCATGGAGTACCTCGAAGGGCGCTCGCTGGCCGAGATCGTCGACTCGCAGGGCCCGCTCGACGACATCGCCGCCGGACGGCTCTGGTCGACCATGGCCGGCGCGCTCGCCGCGGCGCACGAGAAGGGTGTGCTGCACCGGGACCTCAAGCCGTCGAACATCATCCTCGACCGCAACGGGCTCGCGCACCTCATCGACTTCGGCATCGCCCGCAGCCAGGGCGACTCGAAGATGACCGCGACCGGGATGATGATCGGCACGCCGGACTTCGTCGCCCCCGAGCAGGCGATGGGCTCACCGGCCAGCCCGGCTTCGGACGCCTGGCAGCTCGCCGCGACGGTCAGCTACGCGCTCTCGGGCCAGCCTCCGCGAGGCACCCGGGAGACCCCGATGGCCGCGCTGATGGCCGCCGCCCGCGCCGAACCGGTGTCGAAGCTGCCGAACCGCAGCGCGCACGCGCGGATCCTCATCGCGTCGCTCGACCAGGAGCCCCGCCGTCGTCCGACGCTCACCGCCGTGCGGCGCGACGTCGAAGGCTGGCTCGCTCGCGCGGGCAAGTCGCCGGACGGCCCGGTGACGCAGATCGTGCCGCGCCGCCCTCCGCAGCCGCAGTCCCACCAGCAGCCGCAACCCCAGCGCCACCCGCGCTGACCTGCGGAAAGAGAGCAAGGGACCTTTGCTGTCGTTCGTTAGTGCACTAACGAACGACAGCAAAGGTCCCTTGCTCTCCGTCAGTCGATGACGACCCAGGTCCCGCCGCGCCAGGCCATGGTGAACGTCTTGGGCTCGGCGGCCATCATGGCGATCTGCGGGCTGATCGCGCCCGGCGGCACGACGACCTTGTCCGGTCCCTTGCTCTGCAGTTTCGCGCGGTCGACGCGGGTGGCCTTCAGCTTCTTGGCGTCGTCGGCCGAGAGCATCCCGAACTGCACCGGGGTGAGGCTGCGGCATTCCTTCATCCCGCCGTCGAACGCCGGCGCGGTGATCCGGCAAACGGTGTCGAGGTCCTTGTCGCCCAAAGCGTGGTGATACTCCTCCATCACGTCGGCGGCTCCGTCCGGCGTGTGCGCCACCGCGCCGCCGGTGGCGGGTTTGGTCACCTCGGAGGCGATCGCCGAAGGCTTCGACGAACTGGGCTGTGCGGTGCTGGCCGGCGCCTCCGAGGTGCTCGGAACGGCCGAAGACTGCGGCGACGCGGCGTCTGCTCCTCACACCCCGCGATCAAGAACAATGCCGCGGCCGCGCAGGCCGCTCCGAGCGGTCGGATCGTCATGATGCCCCCTGTAGGACTGCTGCTGACCAGGGGAGAGTAACAACTGTCGACCAAGTGTCACACTTGAATCGGGAAATCAGGAATCGCCGGTGATCAGAGCCAGTATCGACACCGACAAGATGAGCTGAGCGGAGACGCAGGTCCGCGGCATCGCTTCCTTCTTCTTGCCGATGAAGTCGACCTGCACGACCTGGCCGTTGCCCAGCTGGACGCTCAGGGCGCAGGACTCCGCGGTCTGCTCGAACCTGGCCTTCAAGGTGCCGAACTGTCCGTTCCGTACCTCCGCGCCCGCTTTCGGAGGCACGGCTTCGAGACCGCCTGTGCCGGTCGTGTACATCCCGACGGCCTTCGCGTAGGCGACTTCGTGAGTGCAGGTCGGCCCGAGCGGCCCTTCGCCCTTCTGAGCGCCTTCGCGGCCCGCGTTGATCCCGGCGTAGTTCGTATGAGTGAACTTGACGACTTCGCAGATGTCGGCGTTCTTCAGGGCGTCGGCAGCCGGCTCCTGAACGGTGCTCGGCGCCGGTTTGCCTCCGGCGAGCGGGACGAACTTCTTCAGCACCACTTCGGCGACCTTCTTCGCCAGCTCGCAGTGTTCGGCACGAGTGCCCGCTTCGTCGCTGTCGACGTCGTAGGCATCGACAGCGATCGAAGCGTAGGCGCGGACGTCCATGTTGACCGAACAGAACGTCGCCGGTTCCGGGTCGAAGGCGTACGTCCGGCCTTTGATCCCGGCGATCTCCACCGGCTCCATCACCGGGGAGTCCTGCGTGATCCAGCTGTACGGACTGTAGGCGTGCACCTGCGCGCCCTTGTTGTCCGGGAACACGAACTGGCATCCGCTGAGCACGCCCTTCGTGCTCACGAGACCGAGCGGCTGGAGGTCCGGTTTGATCGACTCCAGCCAGTCACAGCCTTCCTCGCCCTGCT
Organism: Amycolatopsis sp. NPDC043887; assembly: GCF_056435665.1. Lineage (NCBI taxonomy): Bacteria > Bacillati > Actinomycetota > Actinomycetes > Pseudonocardiales > Pseudonocardiaceae > Amycolatopsis > Amycolatopsis sp. NPDC043887. The sequence goes on along the minus strand of NZ_JBWKEB010000014.1, from coordinate 152,173 downwards.
GCACAGGCAGGGCCAGCGGCTGGTCGAGTACCTGATCACTGAAACCCGACCCGTCGGCGGGCGGCTCGTACCGCGGATACTTCGCGTCGCTCGCACCCGGTGCCGAGCCCTCGCGGAAAGCCTTCCCGTCGATGGCGCCGGAACACCCGGTGAGCAGCAGGGCGACGGCCACGAAAATCGGCCAACGAGACATGACTACCCCCAGAAATCCTCAATTCGGACGGGAGTCTAAGTCGCTTCCGGGCGTCTCGCTGGGTCTTCGCTCAACCGGTCGTGATCACTTCCAGGACGGTAGCCACAACTCGGCGTTCCAGTGATCGTTGGTGATCGCGTTGCCGTTGAGAATCGGCCACAACCAGGCGAAATTGGCCACGACGAGACCCACGTAGAGGGCGACGACGAGCATGCCGGTGCCCCGTCGTTCGAAACCGCGTTTGGCGCTGCCGAGGATCTGCCCGAGGATCAGCGTCAGCCCGAGTACCAGGAAGGGTGCCAGCGGCGTCGCGTAGAAGTAGTACATCTGACGGTCGAGGTTGGTGAACCACGGCAGGAACCCGGCAAGGTAACCGACGAGCACGGCGGCGTAGCGCCAGTCCGCGCGGAAGACCGACCGCCACACGCTCCAGCCGAGCATCGGCAGGGCCAGCCACCACATGGCGGGTGTGCCGATCAGCATCGTCGCCCGCACGCAGGTCGACTCGCCGCAGCCGGTCGCGTCGGTACCGCCCGCGTACGCGTAGAGCATCGGCCGCAGGCCCATCGGCCAGGTCCACGGCTTCGACTCCCATGGATGCGGTTTGTCCTTGGGCGTCACCAGGTTCGCGTGGAAGTCGAGGACGTTCATAGTGTAGTCGCCGAGCGACCGCAACGCGGGCGGCATCCAGGCCCAGAAACCGGGATCGATGTCCTTGATCGCCACGTAGTTGCGGTCGGTCGCGGTCTCGCTCGCGAACCAGGCCCAGTAGCAGGCGAGGTACACCAGGATCGGGATGACGACGATCGCCCACAGCGCCGGCAGCACGTCGCGGCGCAGCGTGCCGACCCAAGGCCGCTGCACCCCGGCGGCCCGGCGCGCGGCGACGTCGAAGAAGACGGTGAGCAGGCCGAACGCGGCGATGTAGTAGAGCGCCGACCACTTGACGCCGAAGGTCAGCCCGATCATCAGGCCGCCGGCGAACCGCCACCAGCGGAAACCCAGCTTCGGGCCGAACCGCGACTCGTCGATCCAGCCTTCGCGGACGGCAACGGCGAGCCGCTGCCGCACCTGGTCGCGGTCGCACAGCACGCAGGCGAACGCGGCGAGGACGAACAACGCGATGAAGATGTCGAGCATCCCCATGCGGGACTGCAGGTGCAGGACGCCGTCGCTGATCACCAGGATCCCCGCGACCGCGCCGAGCAGGGTCGAGCGGGTGAGGCGCCGCGCGATCCGGATGGTGAGGAACACGATCAGCGTGCCCGCCAGCGCGGGCATGATCCGCCAGCCCCAGGCGTTGTAGCCGAACAGCCATTCGCCGATCGCGATGAGATGCTTCGCCAGCGGCGGGTGGACGATCAGCTCGTAGCCGTAGTTGTCCTCGTAACCGCCGTTGCGCAGCATCTGCCACGCCTGGGGGACATAGTGCTTCTCGTCGAAGACGGGCGTGCCCTTGTCCGTGGGCGTTCCCAGGTTCTGGATCCGGACGATGCCGCCGATGAGCGTCAGCACCAGCGTGACGAGCCAGCCGCGCAGGCGATCGGTCGGCATGCCGCGGCCGAGGAGGGTGGCCTCCCGGTCACTCGGTGGCCTGAGCGCGTCGACCGGATCCGGCCGCACGCTCTCGTTGTCCCGGGTCAGCAGTGCGGTCACGGGGCATGATCCTACGGGCGGAAGAGTGAACTCGGTGTCCGGATCTGCGAACCGGTTAACCTTCGGGAATGACCGAAGGACGCCTCGTGCTGGCAGCCACCCCGCTCGGAGACGTCCGCGACGCTTCGCCGCGCCTGTCCGAAGCCCTCGCGACGGCCGACGTGATCGCCGCCGAAGACACGCGGCGCCTGCGCTCCCTCACCGCGGCTCTCGACGTCTCGCCGGTCGGGCGCGTCGTCAGCTTCTACGAGGACGTCGAGACGGCTCGCCTGCCGAAACTGCTCGAATCGCTCCAGTCGGGCGAGACAGTGGTCTTGGTGACCGACGCCGGTATGCCGAGTGTTTCGGATCCCGGATTCCGCCTGGTGGCGGCCTGCGTCGAGGCGGATGTGCCGGTGACCTGCCTGCCCGGCCCGTCGGCGGTGACCACGGCACTGGCGCTGTCCGGCCTGCCTTGCGACCGTTTCTGTTTCGAAGGGTTCGCTCCGCGCAAACCCGGTGAACGCGCGAAATGGCTCGGTTCGCTGAAGGACGAGCCCCGCACGGCCGTGTTCTTCGAATCTCCGCACCGTCTCGCGAGTACGCTCGCCGACGCCGCCGAGGTCTTGGGGCACGACCGTCGCGCCGCCGTCTGCCGCGAACTGACCAAAACCTACGAAGAGGTCAAACGCGGCAATCTGCCTGAGTTGGCGGCCTGGGCCGCCGACGGGGTCAAGGGCGAGATCACCGTCGTCCTCGCGGGCGCGCCGCCGCGTTCGGTGAGCGTCGGAGACCTGGTCTCGGAGGTCGCGTCGCGTGTCTCGGCAGGTGAACGCCTGAAGTCCGCCGCCGCCGAGGTCGCCGAGGCCGCGGGAGTGTCGAAGAAGGAGCTCTACGACGCGGTGCTCGCGTCCCGCAAGAGCTAGGACAGCAAGGCCGTCACGGCCGCGTGTGCCTTCGCGGCATCGGGCTCCGCGCCGGTGATGACGTCCGTATAGATGAAGGACTCGCCGATCCGCACCAGCAGGTAGGCCAGGTCCTCGACCGGCAGCGGCGGGGTGAGCCGCCCGGCCGTGACCTCCTCGTCGAGGAACTGGCGCATTTTCGCGATCGCGCGGCTCTGCACCACGCTGGCCTTCGTCGTCAGGATCCGCAGCGCCCGCTCGGGCTCGTTGCGCAGGAACTCCCGGAACGGTTTCGAGCCGTTCACGGTCCGGACGAAGGTGCCGACGAGGTCCGCGATCCCTTCGGCGCCGCGGCCGAGCCTGCCGGAAGCCCGCGCTTCGAAGACCTCGACGGTCATCGACCACAGGATCTCGCCCAGCAGCTGATCCCGGCCGCCGACCCACCGGTGCAGGGTGGCCCGGCTGATCCCCAGGTCACCGGCGAGTTCGCCCATGTCCACCCGGCGCCCTTCCAGAAACCGGGCGCGCGCGATCGTGAACGCGCGCAGGGCGTCCGGGCGCGGCGAGGTCAGCTGGCGTTCGAATGCGGTTTCGATGAGTGAAACATATCACGACATGTCTCATGCCTGAGACATATGCAAGAATGTCTCATCCCGACGAGGAGGATGCGGATGCGCGCAGTACAGGTGACCGAGTTCGGCGGACCCGAGGTGCTCAACCTCGTCGACCTCCCCGATCCCGTCCCTGGCCCAGGCCAGCGGCTGGTCGAGGTCGACCGGATCGGCATCAACTACGCCGATACGCACCAGGCCGAGAACTCGTACCTCGCTCCGAGCAAGCTCCCGCTCGTGCCCGGCGGCGAGATCGTCGGCCGCACCGCGGACGGCAAGCGTGTCGTCGCGCTGCTCAACGGTGGCGGCGGCTACGCCGAGCGAGCGGTGGCCGACGACGTCACCAGCTTCGAGGTGCCCGAGGGCGTCGATGACCTGACCGCGCTCTCCTTCATCGTCCAGGGCACCACCGCCTCGCTCCTGCTGCGCAAGAGCGCCCACCTCGAAGCCGGCGAATCCGTCGTCGTGCACGCGGCCGCGGGCGGGGTCGGTTCCATCGCCGTGCAGCTGGCGAAAGCCTGGGGAGCGGGCCGGGTCATCGCGACCGCCAGCAGCGCCGAGAAACGTGCCCTCGCCCTCGAACTCGGCGCCGATGTCGCCATCGATTCGCGCGCCGGGAACATGACGGACGCCCTTCGTGAGGCGAACGGCGGCAAGCGTGTCGACATCGTGCTCGACATGACCGGCGGCACGGTCACGGACCAGAGCATCGCGGCCCTCGCGCCGTTCGGCCGCCTCGCGTTCTACGGCATGGCCAGCCGCGAGAACCCGAAGCCGATCGAAGCCCGCAACCTTCTCGGGCACAGCACCACCGTTTCCGGGATGTGGCTGCCGCACGCCTTCAAACTCCCCGGAAACGTCTTCGGGCGCACGCTCGACGAGCTTTTCGAGCTGGCACTCGCCGGCCGGGTCCGCGCCATCGCCGGCGGTGAGTACGCGCTGTCCGACGCGCGCGCCGCCCACGAGGCCCTGCGCTCGCGCGGCACGATGGGCAAGCTTCTGCTGGATCCCACCAAGTAGTTCAGCCGAGCAGGCGCTCCAGCGGGGCGGATTTGTGCAGGCATTCCTGCCATTCCGCTTCGCTGTCGGAGTCGGCGGTGATCCCGCCGCCGACTCCCAGCTCGATCGTGTCTTCGTGGATTTCGAAGGTTCTGATCGCGACGTTCAGTTCCAGCCCGGCGATCGGCGAAGCGAGTCCGATCGCGCCTGTGTAGACGCCACGCGCGGCCGGCTCCAGATCGGCGATCAGATCCAGCGCGCGGATCTTCGGCGCGCCCGTGACGGAGCCCGGCGGGAAGGTGGCCGCCAGCAGTGCGGCGTCGTCGATGTCGTCGGCGAGAAATCCCTCCACAGTGGACTCCAGATGCCAGACCCCCGGCGCGGGCCGGACCGCCAGCAGTTCGGGAACCCGTACGGTGCCGGTGGCGCACACCCGCCCGAGATCGTTGCGGACGAGATCGGTGATCATCACGTTCTCGGCGACGTCCTTGATGGATTCCCGCAGCCGCTGCGCGAGATGCGCGTCGGCGGTGTTCCGCCGCGGCAGCGTGCCCTTGATCGGCGTCGACCGGACGTGCCGCCCATGCCTGGCAAGGAAAAGCTCGGGGGAGAACGACACGACCGAGCCCCAGTCGCCGCCGAGGAACGCCGCCCGGCGTGCTCCCAGACGACGTGCACCCTCGGCGAACAACGCGATCGGGTCGCCGGTGAACTTCCCGCTGAAGCGAGCGCAGATATTCGCCTGGAACAGCTCTCCGGCTTCGATCGCGTGCACACAGGCTTTGACCGCGTCGTAGTGCTCCGAGGGAAGCGGACGCGACAACGGGCCGGAACTCCAAGCCGTCGCTTCGGGAACCTCGGCAAGGGCGGATTCCACCGCGGCCAATTCGTCGACCGGATCCGGGGCGTCGTCGGGAACCAGGGCTTCGAACCACCACGTACCGTCCGCGTCCAGCCGCAGCACCCTGTCGACCCAGCCCCAGGCAGCCGGAGGAAGCGCGCCGGACCGGCCGGCGGGATCGGTCAAGTCATAACCCAGGTACCCGAACCAGCCGCCCCCGACCGCGCCGGGTATCGCGTCGCGAATGTCAGGCAGCCGGGTGGGGATCGCGAACGCTTCCGCCACGTCCCGGACAGGAGCCAGGGAAGCGTTGAGCGCGATGACCGCGCGCGACGAGAACCACTCTCCGCACAGCGCGGCGGGCGGTGCGAGTCCGAGCTTCCCGGCGCGTACCCCGAGGACCGCCAGTGCCCGTTCGGGCCCGACGTCCGTCCGCAGCCTCCCGCACATCAACCGCACGCGACATTGTCACCGTCCGGATAGCCGGAAAGGCAACCCGTGTCGGCCGGAAAGTGAGATCCGCGACCACGCGGTGACATCGTGCACACCCGTCGTCACGCAGTGGGTACTACAAGAGCACATCCGTGAGCTTGAAGGGGTAGACCACGGTGTCCTGCGCGATCGGTCCGTCCACACCGGGCAGACCGGTACCGAAACCGTGCTGATGCAGGCCCAATCGCGAGTGGAACCATCCCGGCCTTCCCGGGATTTCGTTGTGCCTGACCAGCCACAACACCACTTCGCTGTCCGCCCACTTGTCCGGGTGCAAGCGGTTCGTCCAGCAGTCGAGCCCCGCGTACACCAGCACGCGTTCGACGCGCGCCGCATGCCTGACATGCTTGATCCACGCCTTGATGAACCGGTCGTCGACGCTGGGCGCCTCCACCTCGAGCGCGGGCGCGAGCGAACCGGGCGCGAAGGCGCCGAGCGCGCTCGCCGTCCGCACGAAATGATCGGCCTGGTCGTGGACGGCGCCGGGACGGGCGTAGTGCCGTGCACCGGTGTGGATACCCGCGTGCTGCGCGCCGGTCAGATTGCGTTCCGCCGCGACGTCCCGCCAGTTGGTGTTTTCGGTGACGGTGACCGAAGCGAACCGGGTGTCGGCGCCACGCACCGCCGCCCAGTCCGTCACCGTCTCGCGGTGGGACAGGGTGACGCCGTGCTCACCTTCCGGATCGATCGAACTCACCTGCCTCGAATTTCGCCCCAGTGCGACCGAAAGGTCACCCTACGTCCGAGGAGCGGCCGCAAGGTGACCTTTCGGTTCAGCGTGTCTCAGGCGTTTTCGCGTTGGAACGTCCGTGAGCCCCACCAGATGGCCAGAACGGCCATGACCAGCACCACGACGCTCCCGGTGAACAGCGCGTCCATCGAGAAGTCACCGCGGAAACTGCTCCGCTCGACATCCACCACGTGCCGGAACGGATTGATGCGGGAAATCGTGTACAGCCACTCCGGCGCCGAGCGCGCGGTGATCGGGATCAGGATTCCGGAAAGCAGCAGCAGGGGCAGGAGAACCGCGTTGAGCAAAGCCGGGAAGGTGTCTTCGCTCTTGAGCGTCAACGCCAGTGCGTACGAGCACGATGCCAAGGTGATCGACATCAGGAAGACGATCACCAGGCTGAGTACGACGCCGCCGAACGGCGCGTTCAGGTCGAAGACCAGATACGCCAGCGCGATGATGAGCAAGGCCTGGACGACGGTCTGCAGCGCGTTGGCGAGCACCTTGCCCAGCAACAACGCCACCCGGCTCACCGGTGTGACCCGCATCCGCTCGACCACGCCCGAGCGGTACTCCGCGAGGAGCCCGAACCCGACGAATGAGCTACCGAACAGCGCGAGCTGCGCGATGATCGCCGGCGTGAAGATCATCCAGCCGTCCACATCGGACAGGCCTTGCGCGTTGAGGGCCTTCACCAGAAGCGGTCCGAAGAAGAACAAGTAGAGCAGCGGCTGCATGATGCCGATCGCCAGCCATGTCGGGTTGCGCAACGCCGCGAGCATGTCGCGGCGGAAGATCAACCAGGTGTCATGCAACATGCGTGGCCTCCTTCTCCGCGGCGGCGTCGACCGGCGCGCCTTCTTCGGCGTCGCGCAGGCTCCTGCCCGTCAGGGTCAGGAAGACGTCGTCGAGCGTCGGCCGGTGCACCTGCATGGACGCCATCGCGATGCCACGCGCGTCCAGCGCCCGAAGCAGTTCGGGCATCGCGGTGTCGCCGCGAGGAACCCGGAATCGCACGGTGCCGTCGGTGACGGTCAGTTCGTGTGCCCCTTCGAGGCGGCCCGCGACCTCCGCGGTCTCGGCCGCCGACTCCGGTGAGACCCCGATGACGACGCTGTCACCGGAAACCCGCGCCTTCAACGAGTCCGGTGTGCCTTCGGCGACGATCTTCCCGTCGTCGATGACGATCAGCCGGTCCGAGAGCGCGTCGGCCTCGTCGAGGTAGTGCGTGGTCAGGAAGACCGTGACACCTTGCTCGTCGCGCAACCTCCGGATGTGGTCCCAGAGGTTCGCCCGGCTCTGCGGGTCGAGACCTGTCGACGGTTCGTCGAGGAAGACGAGACCGGGCGAGTGAATCAGCCCGAGCGCGATGTCGAGACGGCGGCGCTGGCCACCCGACAGGGTCGCGGTCGTGCGCTGGTCGAGCCCGGCCAGGTCCAGTTGTTCGGCGAGGACGGCTCCGCGCGCGAACGCCTCCGTCTTGCTCATCCGGTACAGCCGGCCTTGGAATTCGATCTCTTCGATGACCTTGCTCGCCGGCGCGGTGCCGCCGCCCTGGGCGACATAGCCGATTCGCCGACGCACCCCCAGCGGGTCGGCGAGCAGGTCGCAGCCGCCGACCGTCGCCTCACCGGCGGTGGGCTTGAGCAGCGTCGTCAGCATGCGCAGGGTCGTGGTCTTCCCCGCGCCGTTCGGTCCCAGGAAACCGACCAGTTCCCCGGCCGACACGTCGAGATCGACGCCTTTGACGGCGTGGACCTCGCCCCCATTGCGGCCCTTGCGGCGGAACCGCCGCTCAAGGCCGCGTGCCTTGATCATGTCTACTCCTTTCGGGCGTCCAGCTAGTCAAGTTTGACTAGTGGCAGGACGCACTGTGCCCTAGGAGTCGTTCCGTAGTCAAATTTGATTACTTGGGTGGCGCGCCGAACACGGCTTCGTCGTCGCCTTCGCCCGCCATGACGTACTCGCCGGCTTCGAGACGGCCGATCAAATCCCGCATCCAGCTCACGTTCGCTTCCGCGTGCGCGCTCCACAGGCGGTACAGCTCGCTCACGTGGGGCGGTTTCCCGAGGTCGACGGCGTGTTCGCGGGCGTAGTGAGTCGATTGTGCGTGCGCTTCCATGTTCGCCAGCTGCTGTTTCAGCAGGGCCAGTACCTGCGCGCGGGGAAGGGCCGGCATGAACGTGACCGCCGCCGACAGCGAGTACCCGGTGGCGTCGTCGCTCGACAACGCCCTGCCGAGTTGCACGAGGAACTCGGTCTCGCCGTCTTCGGTCAGCCGGTAGGCGACGCGATCGGGCCCGCCACCCGTCTCGACGTCCTCGACCTGTTCCAGCAGGCCTTCGGTGGTCATCTTCTTCAGCGCGTGATAGATCGAACCCGGCTGGACATTGCCCCACTTGTCGGCCGCCCACGAGAGAAGCTCGCGCCGGACCTGGTAGCCGTGTGCCTTCCCGTACATGCGCACGACACCCAGCACCAGCAGACGCGTGGCGGACACCGAGGCCTCCGATCCTCTCCCGGACAACAATGCCTTAGACGACGTCCGTAGGCTAAACAAGCATGAGCACCCCAGTGTTGACTGCGGTGGCCTGGCCCTACGCCAACGGCCCCCGCCACATCGGCCACGTGTCCGGATTCGGCGTCCCGTCCGACGTCTTCTCCCGCTACCAGCGAATGGCCGGCAACCGGGTGCTCATGGTGTCCGGTACCGACGAACACGGCACCCCGATCACCGTCCAGGCCGACAAAGAAGGCATGACCTCCCAGCAGACGGCCGACAAGTACACCCGCCAGATCGGTCAGGACCTGCAGGGGCTCGGCCTCACCTACGACCTGTTCACCCGCACCACCACGGGCAACCACGCCGAGGTCACGCAGCAGATCTTCCTCGCGCTGCACCGCAACGGCTATGTCGTCCCCAAGACGACCCGGGGCGCGATCAGCCCCTCCACAGGTCGCACCCTGCCCGACCGGTACATCGAAGGCACGTGCCCGATCTGCGGCTACGACGGCGCTCGCGGCGACCAGTGCGACAACTGCGGCAACCAGCTCGACGCCGCCGAACTGATCAACCCGAAGTCCCGGATCAACGGTGAAACGCCGAAGTTCGTCGAGACCGAGCACTACTTCCTCGACCTGACGGCCTTCGTCGACACGCTGGGCAAGTGGCTGTCCAGTAAGACCGACTGGCGTCCGAACGTCCTCAACTTCACGAAGAACCTGATCGACGACATGCGGCCGCGGCCGATCACCCGCGATCTCGACTGGGGCGTGAAGATCCCGCTGGACGGCTGGCGCGACCAGCCGCTCAAGCGCTTCTACGTCTGGTTCGACGCGGTCATCGGCTATTTCTCGGCGAGTGTCGAGTGGGCGCGGCGCACCGGTAACCCGGACGCCTGGCAGGAGTGGTGGAACAACCCGGACGCCCGCTCCTACTACTTCATGGGCAAGGACAACATCACCTTCCACGCCCAGATCTGGCCCGCGCTGCTCTTCGGCCACAACGGCGAAGGCGATCGAGGCGGCGTGGCGGGCAAGTACGGCAAGCTGCACCTGCCCGACGAGATCGTTTCCAGCGAGTTTCTCACCATGAGCGGCTCGAAGTTCTCGACCTCGCGCGGCACTGTCATCTACGTCCACGACTTCCTTCGCGACTTCGGCCCGGACACACTGCGGTACTTCATCTCGGTCGCGGGACCCGAGACCCAGGACACCGACTTCACCTGGGACGAATTCGTCCGCCGGACCAACTTCGAACTGGCCAACGAGTGGGGCAACCTCGTCAACCGGTCCATCTCGATGGCCCACAAGAACGTCGGTGCCATTCCTCGCCCCGACGCCCCCACGGCCGCAGACGAAGAGCTCAAGGAGCTCTCCCGCAAGGCGTTCGACACCGCCGGCGCCCACTTGCAGCGGTCACGGTTCAAAGCCGCGGCGAGCGAGGCCATGCGTGTCGTCACCGCCGCGAACCGGTACCTGTCGGACCAGGAGCCTTGGAAGCTCAAGGACGACCCCGCCCGGCGCGACAGCGTTCTGCACACCGCGCTGCAGGTCGTCTCGGACGCCAACACGCTGCTGACTCCCTTCCTGCCCCACTCGGCGCAGAAGGTGCACGAGGCACTCGGTGGCACGGGCGTCTGGGCGGCCCAGCCCGAGCTTCAGGAAGTCGAGGACCTCGACATCCCCGGCCGGATCAACCCCATCATCACCGGCGACTACAAGGCCGAGCAGGCACGCTGGAAGTCCGTGCCGATCGAGGTCGGCAAACCGCTGGAGAAGCCGACCCCGCTGTTCGCCAAGCTGGACCCGGAACTCGGCGAGACCGGTCCCGAATGGGCCCCGATCTCGAAGTGATCAGCTGATGGGTGCGGAGAAGAAGGAACTGCCGCCGATCCCGGACAGATTGCCGGTATCGGTGGTGGACGCGCATACCCACCTCGACGCGTGCGGCGCGGTCACCGCGGCTGATGTGACAGCCATGGTCGACCGCGCCGAACGCGCCGGTGTTTCGCGGGTGATCACCGTCGCGGACGACCTCGCGGCCGCTCGCTGGGCCGCGCAAGCGTCCACTTGGGACCCGAGGGTCTGGGCCGCCGTCGCGATCCATCCCACGCGTACCAAGGATTTCGGCGAGCCCGAGAAATCTGAAGTGGAGAGTCTCGCCAAAGAGTCCAGAGTGGTCGCGGTCGGCGAGACCGGCCTCGACTACTACTGGGACTACTCGCCCCACGACGCTCAGCAGGACGCCTTCCGGTGGCATATCGATCTCGCCAAGCGGATCGGCAAACCGCTGATGATCCACGATCGGGACGCCCACGAGGACGTCCTCCGGATCCTCGAGGAAGAGGGAGCGCCCGAGGAGGTCGTCTTCCACTGTTTCTCCGGGGACGAACACATCGCGCGCCGGTGCGTCGACGCGGGATACGTGCTTTCGTTCGCCGGCACGGTCAGCTTCCGTAACGCCCGCGGCCTCCACGAGGCGGCACGGATCGTTCCGGCGGACCAGTACCTCGTCGAAACGGACGCTCCGTTCCTGACCCCGCATCCGTTCCGTGGGCGGCCGAACGAGCCCTACTGTGCCGCCTACACGGTCCGGCACCTCGCCTCGCTCAGGGGCGAGGCGGTACACGAGGTGGCCGAATCGGTGCGAACGACCGCTGAGCGGGTCTTCGGATTGCCGACAGTCACCACCGGTTGAACGGATTGCGACATTAGTGATCAGCAATGGCCCACTCTGATGAGTGACCAACGTCACGACACTCCGGGCGGTGTTTGCGCAACCCGGCGAGGTTCGTTACTGTCCCGTGATCGTGCCGGTCGGGACCCGCTCAAGCGGTTTCCGGCTGTTACGCCCACAGTCACGTCAGTGCACGTCGGGGAAGCGGAACCAGGAGCGGTACGGCCTGGAACCGTGACGATGGCGCTGGCTGGGGGTGTCGGACTTCTAGAGGTGTGCCGAAGCGCGCATCGAGACGAAGGACGTAGTGGAGTGGTTGTCGAGCTCCTCGACGTCTTGGGAAAGGGAACGACCCAGTGACTGGTAGCAGTAGGCAGGATGGCTCGCGCCCCGGCGCAGAGACGAACACCTTCGCTTCCTCCGGTTCGGTTGCCGTGCTCGACCGCGACACTCAGTACGGCGAGCTGGACTACTCCGACGATCCGCGCATCACGCACCAGGACGTCCTGGCCGCGCTCGGCCCCGACGCCGACACCCTGATGGCCGAGATCGACGTCGACGTCGACGAGCTGATCCGCCTCATCAGCGCCGAGACCACCATGCTCCCGCCGATCGTCATCCCGGACGAGCTGGCCGAAGACCGCACCGCGGGCGCGCCGATGAAGGCCGCGACCAAGGACGAGGTCATCTCGAGCGCGACCCGCGTCTGGAAGAAGCGTTTCCTCAAGGGAACCGTCATGGCGGTGCTGCTCACCCTCGGCGGTGGCGGCGCGGCCGCGATGGCGATGAACAAGAGCGTCACGGTCGACGTCGACGGCAAGCAGCAGACCGTCCACAGCTTCGGCGACACCGTCGGTGAGGTCCTCGAAGACGCCGGCCTCTCGGTCGGCGCGCACGACTCGCTCTCTCCCTCGCCTCAGGCCGAGGTGGGCGACGGCGGCGTCATCAAGCTGGAGCGTGGCCGCAAGCTGAACCTGATCGTCGACGGCGCACCGCAGCAGGAGTCCTGGGTCCGCGCGACCAACCTCGGCGACGCGCTGAACCAGCTCGGTCGTGCCGACCTCGCCAAGGCCGGCACTTGGACCTCGCTCCCGCAGAACGGCGAGCTGCCGCTCGAAGGCGCCACCGTCGAGGTCAAGACCCTCAAGAACGTCACCGTCTACGACGGCGCGAACGAACCGCGCAAGGTTCAGACCAACTCGGTCACCACCAAGGAATTCCTCGGTGAGCTCCGGATGACCCTCGGCCCGGACGACGAGGCCGTCGGCGGTCTCGACGTCAAGCTGGTCGACGGCGCCGAGGTCCACATCAGCCGGACTGGCGTCACCATGGTCAAGCAGGACGAGGAGATCGCGCCGCCGGAGCAGAAGGTCGACGACCCGAACCTCGAAAAGGGCAAGACCAAGGTCGAGGACCCGGGCACTCCCGGCCAGAAGACCGTGACCTACAAGGTCACCAAGCGCAACGGCAAAGAGGTCGGCCGCGAGAAGGTCTCGGAAGAGGTCCTCACCGAGGCCAAGCCCAAGATCGTCAAGGTCGGTACCAAGAAGCCCGCCGATCCGGTCATCGGAGACGCCGGCGCCTGGGACCGCATCGCGCAGTGCGAGTCGACCGGTAACTGGTCCGCCAACACCGGCAACGGCTACTACGGTGGCCTGCAGTTCAACAAGAGCACCTGGGACGCCTATGGCGGCGACCAGTACGCCGCGTACCCGCACCAGGCCAGCAAGGCCCAGCAGATCGCTGTCGCCGAGAAGGTCCGCGAGGACCGTGGCGGTTACGGCGCTTGGCCGCACTGTGGCAAGAAGGCCTGACGCCAGATCATCCTCCTTTCCTGAAGGTCACCGTGTGGGTTCGCCCGCAAGGTGGCCTTCAGGCCGTTAGGGGCTTCGGAGGCTGAGCCGGGTTCCCGGCTCGCGGTCTCGAGAGTCTCGCCCACCAGCGCGCGGGCCGTATATGTGCCACGTTCCTGGACGGTTCTCGAACACCTCCACCGCCGTGAGGCGGGCTTTGGCGGCCCTGAGGCGGCGCCTGGGCGGGCTTAGGACGGTTTGCCGACTCCTCGGCGGGCTCGGCAGCCGAGGACTGCTCGGCGACCTGCTCCGAGCTCTTCCGGGGCAAAGGGATGTCCGGGCCGGTTTCCGCGAGCTCGACGATCTCTGAGAACGCGTCGCCGCGTCTTTCAGCCGGCGAACGGTCGTCGGCTTCTCCATCGGGGACCGGATAGGCCCGTGGTACCAGGAGCGCGTTCAGGCGGGCGCCTGTCTCGGCATCGAGGTCGCCGCGCATGTCCCAGCGGCCGGTTCGTTTCTGGCGCAACCAGAAGTCGCTCCGCCGCCTTTGCGGAGCGGGGTCGTCTTTGGGTCCTCCATCCGGGTCCAGTTGTGCGAGCAGCTCTGTGCCCGCCACCGTGACGTCGCGCGGTCTCGCGACGCGGGCGAGCTCGACCAAGCCCTCCTCGGCCTCGAGGCGTGCGCTCGCGGTGACGTGCTCGGGCAGCCTCTTCATGACCGTGACGATCCGGTCGATGCTGGCCTCGGCCAGCGCGCCGGTGGTGGCCGCAGTACCGGTCAGGGGCGCGACGGGGTCGATCGACGTGCCGTCGCGCGCCCGTCTCGAATTGAGCGCCAGCGCTCTGCCGGTCACTCTCTGAGCCTCTGCTCGAGGTACCCGGGCCACATGCTCGTAGAAGACGGCGATCGAGTTGTGTCCGTAGAGCTCACGGACCCCACGTGACTCGATCTCGGCCAGGATCTGGCCGACTTCGGCGACAAGACGTCGCCCTTCGCGTAGCCGCGTCTGCAACTCGTCGAGAAGCAGGTCGGCGTCACCTTCCGGCAGGTTGAGCGGGAAGGCCTTGGGAATGTTTGTACTGGTCATCCCTCGATTGTCGAGGCAGATTCGAACGAATGCACGGTATCGATCGGGTGGATGATCATCACGCTCCGGCGGTGCGAACCTGCGCCGATCACCCTTGAGTGGGATGCGTGTCGCTTCGGAAAGCCATACGGATGGTGGGGTCGGATCCGGCCGGGCCCTTGCCCTGGCGATGCATCCGGGCCCACTCCTCGCGGAGCACCCCGTAGACGACGGAATCGTGGACGCCGCCGGACCAGCGCCGTGCGCGCCGGAACCGGCCTTCTTCGACGAACCCGAGCCGTCGCCCGACGGCGATCATTCCCGGGTTACCCGAGAACGTGGCGAAGTCCAGGCGGAGCGCGTCGGTGCGGGAGAACAAGTAGGTCGTCCACATGCGCAAGGCCTCGGTGCCGAACCCGCCGCCCCAATACCGCTCGTCGTAGATGACCAGCCCCATCCGCCGCCAGTCGGTCTGCCTGCTTTCCCAGTACCAGCTGACCCGCCCGATCAGCCTTCCGTCGCTCAGATCGCACACGGCGAGGCTGGTGCGGGGATCGGGCGGATCGGACTTGATCGTGGTGAGTTCGCGCGCCGTGGATTCGGCGGCGGCTGTGGTCGGGGTGCCGAAGTAGGGCCCGTTCGTTTCGTGCCAAGGCCGCGCGGGATCGAGTAAGTCGAGGAGCGGCCCGAGGTCGGACGGGCGCCATTCGCGCAGCCGGACTTTTTCCCCATCGAGTGCGACGTCGTCCACCGGCCAATCGTGGCTTACCGGACCTGGTTACGATCGTCGGGTGACTGAACTGCTCGGTCCTGCGGAAATCAGGGCGCTGGCGGCCGAGCTGGACGTACGTCCGACCAAGAAGCTCGGTCAGAACTTCGTGCACGATCCCAACACGGTGCGCCGCATCGTCGACCTTTCGGGGATCGGCGAAGGGGACGTCGTCCTGGAGGTCGGGCCGGGCCTCGGCTCGCTGACACTCGGGCTGCTCGCGACCGGCGCCGAGGTCGTCGCGGTTGAAATCGACCCTGTCCTGGCGGGGCGGCTGCCGAGCACCGTGGCAGAACGAGGCGGGGGCGAAAGGCTGACGGTCGTCGGCGCGGACGCGTTGCGGATCACCGCGGACGATCTGCCCGCGCGGCCGACGGCGCTCGTCGCGAACCTGCCGTACAACGTCGCCGTTCCCGTCGTGCTCCACCTGCTCGCCGAACTGCCGTCGCTGACCAGCGGTCTCGTAATGGTCCAGACCGAGGTCGCGGACAGGATGGCGGCGGGTCCGGGAAGCCGGACTTACGGCGTTCCCAGCGTCAAGCTCGCCTGGTACGGGAAGACGCGCAAGGTCGCCGCGGTGCCCCGGGCGGTGTTCTGGCCCGTTCCGAACGTCGACTCCGCCTTGGTCGCGTTCGAACGGGGCGACGTGGTGTCGTCCGTGGATCGGGAACGGCTGTTCGCGGTCGTCGACGCCGCCTTCTCGCAACGGCGGAAGACCTTGCGTGCCGCGTTGGCGTCGTGGGCCGGTTCCGCCGAACGCGCGGGGGAACTGCTCGAAAAGGCGGGTATCGACCCCAAGACTCGCGGGGAGCAGCTGGACGTTCATCAGTTCGCCCGGATCGCCGCGGCCGCCGGCTGACCACGTGTCGCAGGTGTGACCGGAGCCGCGCGAACGGCGGCAGGCCAAGGCCGCGCACCTGCGTGATTCCTCCTCTCGATTCGGCGTGGGCGGACCTCGTCTTAGCAGGCAGCGCGCCTGTCGTGACGTAGATACGCCTACTGGCGTCTCATAATATGGACTTACCATCCTGTATGATGGACGCGACCAGACGTGTGATCTGCGCCTACGCGCTTGCTTTCATCCAGTGGGATCGGTTTTACTCAATGAGCCATCCCGAGCGACTGAGAGACCTGGCTCGCCGAAGTCGCAGCAACCACCCTCCACAGGGCAGGTGCTACCGCCAGGACCGATGGAGGCTGTGCCTAATGAACAGGGTCACCCACCCGCTCCTGCTGACCAGGCGACGTGTCGTCGATGAAGGTCGCCGCACGGTAAGTGCGTGTCGACGCTCCACCGTTACTGCCTGAGTCCTTTCCCTTATCTCTGAATCCGTTCGTTTCCCGGACGGTTACTCGGTGACGGTTGGCGCGCTCGAAAGAAGCAGCGCCCCATGTGCATGGAGCCCTTCGTGATCACTGTCGAAAACCTGTCCAAGTCCTTTCCCCTCAACGGAAATCCCGTCGTCGCACTGCGCGATGTGAGCGTGGACATCCAAGCAGGCTCGCTGTTCGGGGTCGTCGGTCCGGCGGGCTCCGGCAAATCGACTCTCGCCCGGTGCATCGGTCTTCAGGAGCGTCCCGACCGCGGCGTCGTCCGTCTCGACGGCCTCAACACCGGGACACTCGACGGACGCCGGCTCCGCGAAATCCGGCGCCAGGTCGGAGTCGTGAGCACCAAGCCGGAATTGCTCGCCGAGCGCACCATCGCCGGCAACATCGCTTCGCCGCTCGAGCAGCTCGGCCTCGACGGGCCGCAGCGCCGCAACCGGGTCGGCAACCTGCTCGACCTGGTCGGGCTCACCCCCCGTGCGGGGCAGCGACCGGGCGACTTGTCCGCGGGGCAGCTGCGCCGCGTGGCCATCGCCAAGGCGCTGGCCGCCGGGCCGTCCGTGCTCCTGGCCGACGACCCGACCGCGGGCGTGCAGCCCGAGGAGTCCGGCGCGGTCCTGACCGTGCTCGACCGCGCGCGCGCCGAGCTCGGCGTCACCGTGCTGCTCACCACTCCCGACGCCGGCGTGGTCCGCCGTGTCTGCGACGACGTCGCGGTTCTGGAGGCCGGCGCGATCATCGAACGCGGAACCGTGCTCGACCTGGTCTCCGACCCGAACAGCCGGACCGCGCAGGCGCTGCTTCCCGCCATCGAAACCGGGCGGGCACAGGCCTCGAAGTACGACCGCGCGGTGGACGTCGTGCTCGTCGGCTTCGCCTCGGTCGGTGCGCTGCTGCCGGAGGCCGCCGGTCGCTTCGACGTCGAACTCGCCACCATCGGGGGCGG
This sequence comes from Amycolatopsis sp. NPDC043887, assembly GCF_056435665.1. NCBI lineage: Bacteria > Bacillati > Actinomycetota > Actinomycetes > Pseudonocardiales > Pseudonocardiaceae > Amycolatopsis > Amycolatopsis sp. NPDC043887. The sequence continues at coordinate 134,685 of NZ_JBWKEB010000014.1, read as the reverse complement.
CCTGACCCGGATCGGCGACACGCCGGTCGGCCGGTTCCGCCTCGGGGTGCGTGGTGAGCGCGCGGACGCCGCGCTCGCCTGGATCGCCGAACGTGGCGGCCACGTGACCCACCCGGTCCGCGGGCCGCAGGGTGTCGCCGCCTGATTTCTCCGCGAACGGGCCGCTCAGACGAATTTCGTCCGGGCGGCCCGTTCGCGTCCGACCCGTCCGTTCTCTTTCTCCTGGTGACAGCGCAAGTGGAGCGGCCACGTAGGCTTGACGCGTGCTCGCCGTCGTACCGCCCCCAGTGACCGTCAGGGTTCCCGCCAAGGTCAACCTGCACCTGTCGGTCGGTGACGTACGCCCGGACGGTTACCACGAGCTGGTGACCGTGTTCCAGGCGCTTTCCCTGACCGACGAGGTGACCGTCGCGGTCACCGAGGACCCCGGCGTCGAGGTCTACGGCGAAGGTGAAGGTTCCGTACCGACAGGAGCCAACAACCTCGCCTGGAAGGCGGCGCAGGCGTTGGCGGCCCACGTCGGCAAGGCGGACGGCGAGTCCAAGGTCAGAGTCGTGTTGCGCAAAGGCATCCCGGTCGCGGGCGGGATGGCCGGTGGCAGTGCCGACGCGGCCGCGACGCTGGTGGGGCTCGCGTCGCTTTGGAAGCTCGACATCTCCCGGGACGAACTGGCGGGTATCGCCGCGAAGCTCGGTAGCGATGTACCTTTCGCGCTCTACGGCGGGACAGCGCTGGGCACCGGCCGAGGCGAGCAGCTGGTGCCTGTCTTGTCGAGGCACACCTTCCACTGGGTCCTGGCCTTCGACCAGCGTGGGCTTTCGACTCCACGGGTGTTCGGCGAGCTGGACAAGTTGCGTGAAGAGGGCAGCCCGCCGCGAATCGGCTCGCACACTCCGGTGGTGGAGGCGCTGGCATCCGGCGACCCGCGGCAGCTGGCGCTGCTTCTTGGCAATGACCTGCAGGCGGCCGCTGTCTCGTTGCGTCCGGGGCTGCGTCGCACATTGAGGGCGGGAGTCAACGCGGGGGCGCTCGCCGGCACCGTGTCCGGATCCGGGCCGACCTGTGCGTTCCTGTGCGCGGACGCCCAGTCGGCCGTCGAGGTGGCCGCGGAGCTGTCCGGCGCGGGTGTCTGTCGCACGGTGCGCGTCGCGCACGGGCCGGTCCCCGGAGCCCGGCTGGTCGGCGGAGACGACGCGCCGCGGCCGTCGCCGCCTCGGGTGCACGCATGAGGGTGTCCGAAATGGACACCGACTAATTCGTTGTGGTGCGAGCTTTTTGGAAAGGATCGGCTGAGGCATGGCCAACTTGGTCAACCTGGAGTCGGTGAGCAAGTCCTTCGGGGTGCGCCCGCTGCTCGACGGTGTTTCGCTCGGTGTGGCGGAGGGGCAGCGTATCGGTGTCGTCGGTCTCAACGGGGGCGGGAAGACGACGCTGCTGGAGGTCCTCGCGGGGATCAGCGAGCCGGACGCGGGACGTGTCAGTCAAGTCCGGGGCCTGCGGATGGCGGTGGTCACCCAGCGGACCGAACTTCCCGACGGCAGCACGGTCGGAGACGTCGTGCTGGAGCGCTACGGCGCGGAGCACGAGTGGGCCGCTGACGCGCGTGTCCGGTCCATTATGGATGGTTTGGGCATCACCGCTCTCGGTATCGAGAAGGCGACGGCGAACCTGTCAGGTGGCGAACGGCGCCGTGTCGCGTTGGCGGCCGCCCTCACCGGTGAACTGGACCTCGTCGTCCTCGACGAGCCCACCAACCACCTCGACGTGGAAGGTGTGCGCTGGCTCGCGGATCACCTGCTCAACCGCAAGATCGCGGTCGTGGTCGTCACCCACGACCGGTGGTTCCTCGACACGGTCGCGAGTGTGACCTGGGAGGTCGCCAACGGTCGCGTCGAGCAGTACGAAGGCGGATACGCTGACTGGATCTTCGCGCGGGCCGAGCGGGCGAGGCTTGCGGCGACGGCCGAGGAAAAGCGGCAGAACCTGGCACGTAAAGAGCTCGCATGGCTGCGTCGCGGTCCGCAGGCCAGGACGTCGAAGCCGCGATACCGCGTCGAGGCGGCGGAGGCGTTGATCTCCGACGTGCCGGAGCCGCGTGATTCGGTCGAGCTGCAGGCGTTCGCCCGCCGTCGGCTGGGGAAGACCGTGCTGGAGATCGAGGACGCCACGTTGACCGTCGGCGACCGCACTCTGCTCGATCACGTCACCTGGCGGATCGGGCCCGGCGATCGGATCGGCCTGGTCGGCGTCAACGGGTCCGGCAAGACGACGCTCCTCAAGCTGCTCGGCGGCGACAGGGAACCCGAGACGGGACGACGGATCCAGGGCAAGACGGTCAGCCTCGCGCATCTGCGCCAGGAGCTCGATGACCTGCCGGGCGATCTGCGCGTGCTGCAGGCGATCGAAGAGGTCTCCGGCCGGGTCGTGTTCGGCAAGCAGGAGCTGACCGCTTCCCAGCTGGCCGAAAAGCTGGGTTTCCCCGCCGCGAGGCAGTGGACGCCGGTCGAGGACCTTTCCGGTGGTGAACGGCGCCGTCTGCAGCTGTGCCGGCTCCTGATGGCCGAGCCCAACGTGCTGCTGCTCGACGAACCGACGAACGATCTCGACATCGACACCTTGCAGCAGCTCGAAGATCTGCTGGATTCCTGGCCGGGCAGCCTCGTCGTCGTTTCGCACGACCGATACCTGGTGGAACGCGTCTGCGACACGATCGTGGCCTTGTTCGGGGACGGGCAAGTGACCCACCTGCCGGGCGGGATCGAGGAGTACCTCGACCGTCGCGCCAAGAAACTCGAGAAGGCCGGCGGAGACCGAAAGAGCGGCAACGCGCAGGCCTCCGCGCCCAGGAAGAACGCCGCGGAACAGCGGGCGGCCCAGAAGGAGCTGTCCCGCCTCGAGCGCAAGCTCGACCAGCTGCACGCGAAGGAAGAGAAGCTGCATGCGGCGCTGCTCGCAGCGGCGACCGATCCGACGAAACTCATCGAGCTGAACACCGAATTGAAAGCCGTCGAAACGGAGAAGGAGGAGGTCGAGGCCCAGTGGCTCGAGACCTCCGAAGCGATCGAATGAGTTCGCTCGACGGCGAGCGGGCCGTTCAGCGCGGACAGTAGTGTGACGCGCATGAGTCGGTTCGTGGACACGCTCGTCGCCACCGCGGCGGGGCGAGGTCAGCAGCGGGGAATGGTCACCGGGGAGCCCAAGGAGCCGGTTCGGCGTACGTGGGCCGAGATTCACGAGCAGGCCAAGCGGGTCGCCGGGGGTCTGGTGGCGGCTGGGCTGGAACCCGGCAAAGCGGTCGCGGTACTGGCGGCGGCGCCGTCGCTGATCGCGCCGACGGTTCAGGCGGTCTGGCTCGCCGGCGGCAGCGTGACGATGCTGCACCAGCCGACGCAGCGCACAGACCTCGCCGAATGGGCCGAGGACACCGTTCGCGTGCTGCGGATGATCGGGTCCGGCCTGGTTCTGCTCGGTGAGCCGTTCGATCAGCTGGCGCCGGTGCTCACGGAGCACGGCATCGCCTTCCAGGTCATCGCCGAGCTGCTCGAGGCCGAACCGCTGCCGGAGCCCGTGCCGACAGCCGAATCGGACACGGCGCTCCTGCAGCTGACCAGCGGGTCGACGGCCGACCCGAAGGCCGTTCAGATCACCTACGGGAACCTGTATTCGAACGTCAAGGCGATGGTCGACCGGGCAGAGTTCGATTTCGACGTCGACGTGATGGTCTCGTGGCTGCCCACCTTCCACGACATGGGGATGGTCGGGTTCCTGACGGTGCCGATGACGTTCGGCGTCGAGCTCGTCAAGATCACGCCGCTGGAGTTCCTGTCGGGACCGTTGATCTGGCCGCAGCTGATCAGCAAGTACAACGGCACGACCACGGCCGCGCCGAACTTCGCGTACGCGATCGTGGGCAGGCGGATGGCCCGTGTCGAGGACGACGACGCGTACGACCTCTCGAAGCTCCGGATCGCGCTGAACGGCGCCGAGCCGATCGACGAAACAGCCGTGAAGACGTTCGTCGAGGCTGGGGCACGCTTCAAGATGCCCGCCGAATGCGTGTTCCCCGCGTACGGCATGGCGGAGGCGACTCTCGCGGTTTCGTTCGCGCCGTTGTTCACCGGCTTGACGCTGGACGTGGTCGAGGCCGACGCGCTCGAGGCGGACAACCGCGCGGTGCCGGTCCCCGAGGGTGACCCGCGCCGGGGGACCGACGAAGTCCGGTCGTTCGCGGTGCTCGGGCCGCCGCTCGACGGGCTCGAGGCCGAGATCGTCGACGACAAGGGAACGGTGCTCGGAGAACGCGAGGTCGGGGAGATCCGCCTGCGCGGCGAGGCCGTGACACCGGGGTACCTGACCATGGAAGGGCCTCTCGCGACGCAGGACGAGGACGGCTGGCTGCTCACCGGTGACCTCGGCTACCTGGTCGATGGCATGATCGTCATCTGCGGCCGTCGCAAGGACGTCATCATCATGGGCGGCCGGAACCTGTACCCGACCGATATCGAACGCGCGGCGACCTCGGTCGAGGGGGTCCGAGCGGGGAACGCCGTGGCCGTGCGGCTCGACGCCGGCAGCCGCCGTGAACGGTTCGCCGTCGTGGTCGAATCGAAACTCGCCGGGGATCCGGAAGCGGAGAAGGCGCTGGCGAAGGAGGTCGCGGCCAAGGTGCGCGGCGCCGTCGACATGCGGCCCTTCGCGGTCGTGGTGCTCCCGGCGGGAAGCCTGCCCAAGACGCCCTCGGGCAAGGTGAAGCGGGCCGCGACCGCCGTCCAGTTCGCGGACAAGATCGCCAAGAACGCGGCGACCAGCTGACACGAATAGGCCGGGTCCGCGAAGATCGCGGACCCGGCCCCCTTCGCTGCACCTCCCGGTGGTCAGCGGCGTCGCCAAGGTGGCTTGCGGGTATGGGTGTGCTCCAAGGCAGGCGCTATGTAGTAGCCGGCGGAATGGGACAGCCCGGCCAGTGTTCCCTCGACGTCTCGCAGGAACGCGTCGACGGCTGCCGGGTCGTAGCCTCGTTTCGACAGCGGGGCTTTGGCGAAAGCCACGTTGTGGACGTCTGAAACCGACAGGTCGTCATCGCCGTCGAGGGTCGCCGCGACCCGTTCGAGGAAGGCGTCGACCGCGGGTTCGTGATAGCCGCGGGCGCCGATCGGCGCCCGGTCGAACTGCCGGGTTCTGGCCTCGAAGGCGGTGACGGGCACTAGCGCTCCCGCAGGAACTCGACGGGGCCGCGGTCCGGGACGGCGCGTTCGGCGGTCGCTTCGTTCTCTTCGCGGGCGCCGGGCACACCGAGCGCGTGCTGGCCGGTCCGGTGAGCGAGCTGTGCTTCGACCTTGTCGAGGAAATCGTCGACTTCGCGTTCGTCATAGCCGCGCTTACCGATCAACGGACGCGAGAACATGACGTGGTGGACCTCGGCGGCCGTCAGGTCGTCCCGGTCCGAGATCGTGTCGGCGATCCGTTCCAGGAACGCGTCGACCTCGTGTTTGGCATATCCGCGTCGCCCGATCGGGGCGTTCGGGAAAGTGGCGCCGGTGATGTCTTCGGCCGTAAACGACATGAAACTCTCTCCGGTTTCGGTGGGGAATGCGATCTCCGCATTCCGTCCTAACGGGTTTGAGAGTTCCCCGGAAGAGCTCGCGCTACTCCACGACTCGATCAGGGCGTGGTGAAACGCCTTCGAGTGACGAGCTGTAACGCACTGCCATGTGAGCGGGTTCACCCAGCGTGGAAGGTGTTCTGGGCCGCGGCGAGACCGGTGCTGATGAGCGCTTCAACGGCGTCGGCGCAACGATCGATCTCGAAAGCGAGTTCTTTGCGTTCGACCGTCGAGAAGTCTTTCAGCACGAAATCCGCCGGATCCTGCCGACCCGGAGGGCGGCCGACACCGAACCGGACCCGGTAGTAGTCCTTCGTGCCCAGCGATTTGGTGATCGAGCGGAGACCGTTGTGGCCGTTGTCGCCGCCGCCCAGTTTCATCTTGAGCGCGCCGAAGTCGACGTCCAGCTCGTCGTGGACGACCACGACACCGGCCGGGGGGATCTTGTAGAACCGGGCCGCGCCCACGACGGGGCCGCCCGAGAGATTCATGTACGAGCGCGGCTTCGCCAGGACCACTCGCTGCCCGGCGAGCCTGCCTTCGAGGACCTCGGCACCGCTCTTGTGGGTCTTGAACTTGCCGCCGACGCGGCCGGCGAGTTCGTCGAGCACCATGAAGCCGACATTGTGCCTGTTGCCCGCGTATTGGGGGCCGGGATTGCCGAGGCCGACGAGCAGGATCTGCTCGCCGGCCCCGGGAAGTACTGCTTCGGTCACATCGGTGACTTTATTCGGCGTCCTCGGCGGTGGTCTCCGCAGCCTCGGCCTCGTCGCCCTCGAGCGAGGACTCGGACGGCGCCTCGTTGACGGCGACGACCAGCGCCTCGGGGTCGGTGACCAGGGTGGCGCCCTGCGGCAGGGTGACCTGCGAGGCGAGGATCTGGGTGCCGGCTTCGACGCCCTCGACCGAGAGCTCGACCTGCTCGGGGATGTGCAGCGCCTCGACCTCGATCTGGATGGTGTCGAGGTCGGTGGTGACCAGGGTGCCCGGGCCCGGGGTGCCGGTGACGACGACGGGGACGTCGACGGTGACCTTCTCGCCGCGGATGACGACCAGCAGGTCGACGTGCTCGATGTAGTTCTTCAGCGGGTGGACGACGATGGTCTTCGTCAGCGCCAGCTCGCTCTTGCCCTCGAGGTCGAGGGTGATGACGGCGTTGCTGCCGTTCTCACGCACGACGCGGGCGAACTCGATGGCGGGCAGGGCGTAGTGGCGCGGTTCCGAGCCGTGCCCGTACAGCACCGCGGGGATCTTGCCGGCGCGACGCGTGCGGCGCGCGGCACCCTTGCCGAATTCGGTGCGGGGCTCGACGGACAGGCGTACCTCGGACACGGTGTAGCACTCCTTCAATTCACCAACATGTTCAGCGAAAGCATGCTGAGGTGGGGATGGTTCGGGGCGGTTCTGGTGTTCGGCGGCGAATTCCACAGGCGTGCTCGACCGCGTGTGGCCACTCAAGCCGCCGCGTCGATCACGTCGGGCACCAGGTGCTCACGGAACCCGCCTCGCCGAGACCGGGAAAGTGTAGACCAACCGGTCGTGCGGGGGTCCCGGCGGGTGGCTCGTACAGGTGACAAGTCGGTGACAGCTGCTTCGCGAACCCGCGGATGCAGTGGTGCGCGACCCCTTTTCTAAGGTGTGATCTGCTCGCACGCGAGACTAAGGGGACGGGATGCCGGCACGACGGTCGAAGATCGGCGCGATCGCCGCCCTGTGCTGCCTCGTGGCCGGTTGCGACGTCGCGATCGACGGAGCGGCCGGGATCCCGTCCGCCGAGCAGCAGCGGGTGGATCGGCGCGCGGAGCAACGCGGCGCTGTCGAGAGCGCGCTGAAGGCGCTGGAGCAGGCTCCGGCCGTCGTGTACAAATCGACGATCAAGGACGCGTCGGGTCAGCCCGCGGAATTACAGTTCCGGATCACCCGGAACGGGAGCGCGCACGGCGCGCTGCCGGTCGACGGCCAGACCGTCCAGGTCATCTCCGCCGACAAGCAGCTGTACCTCTCGGCGACGCCGGAGTACTGGAAGGCGCACGGGCTCGGCGACAGCGACCAGTACGGCACCAACTGGGTCCGTACGGACAGCTCGGATCTGCCGGTGAACGCCGTCGAGGTGCTCAGCCCGCGCAAGGCCGCGTCGACGCTCAGGACCGCGGTGTCCGGGTTGAACCCGTTGACCGATCCGGTCCGTTCGAAGTTGCCCGACGGGACCGAGGTCTACGACGTCGGGAGCGGGCTCGGAGCACTGCGGGTGACCACCTCGGCGCCGCACCGTGTCGTCAGTTTCGCGCCTTCCCTCGTCGCCGCGGCGGGCGGCAAGACGCTCGGCGCCGAGATGCGGGTCGAGCCGCTCGCCGGGGATGCGCTCAAGAAGCTCCAGACCGATCTGGACGGCGCGATCGGCGGGATCGGGCAGCCGTTCGACGCGCTCACCCAGGTCAGGGTCAGCGTCGTCAACGACAAGCTGGACTGCACGGACTTCGTCGGGACCTGCCGGGCGACCATCGACGTCGCCAACTCCGTCATCGGCGGCGTGAGCGGGACGCCTGTGCACCTGAAGCTGACCGTCGACTTCACCGCGCAGTCCCTCGGCGCGCAGAGCTGCACGGCGGACGCCGACGCGGCGCCGGACACCACGACGAGCATGAGCTGCGAGGTCAAGTTCAAACTGCCGAATCGGAACGCCAGCTATCAGGTGCAGGCGAAGCCGTCGGCCAAAGGTGAGGTCCGGGCTCCGGTCGACGTCAACGGTGTTCGCGAAAAGCTCAAGTCCGAGTTCGCCACGCTGGGCGGCTGACCTGCACGCTCACCTCGGGGTGCGTTGCATACGTTGAAGTAGCCGAACTCGCGTTCTTAGCATCGGCGTGGTCGCCGATGAAAAGGGAGAAACGCGATGGCGAAGTTGGTTGTGTTCGGAGGAACCGGGTACGCGGGCGGGAAGATCGCCGCGGAGGCCCGCGGCCGCGGTCACGACGTCTTGGTGGTGTCCAGGAACGCCGAAGGCGAGGGGACCAGGGCGGGCTCGCTCTACGACGAGGGCTTCTTGGCCGATGTCGCCAAGGGCGCCGATGTCCTGGTCATCGCGGTTCACGGGCAGAGTGGTCTGCTCGACGCGGTGCCCTCGATCGCTCAGGTCGCGAAGGACAACGGCGCGCGGATCGGCGTGGTCGGCGGGGCGGGCAGCCTGCACGTGGCCGAGGGCGGGCCGCGACTGATCGACACCCCCGAGTTCCCGGACGAGTACAAGGGTGAAGCGGGTGCGCACGCCGAGGTTCTCGAAGCGTTCCGGAAGCTTCCCGAGGATGTCGACTGGTTCTACGTCAGCCCGGCCGCGGAGTTCGGCGCGTGGGCCGAGGGCGAGCGGACCGGCGAGTTCCGGCTCGGCGGCGACGTGCTCCTGACCGACGAGAACGGCGGTTCGAAGATCGGCGGCGCCGACTACGCGATCGCGTTCGTCGATGAGATCGACAAGCCGGAACACCGCCGTCAGCGTTTCTGCGTCGCTTACTGACCGGACAGTTCCCGCACGACCGGCGCGAACGTTTCCAGCATCGGTTCGAACACCGTGATGTAGGAGAAGCCGTACCGTTCGCGACGCTCCTGGAGCTGCCGGACCATCTCGTCGGTGGTCCCGAACAGCAATTGGGGCGTTTCGAGCAGGGCGTCGACGTCGAGGCCGTCCTGGTCCTTGACTTCTTCACGCCAGGCCTCGGCGGCCGCGCGCCGGTCGTCCGCGACGACGACCCGCTGGACGAGCATGTTCAGTTCGGGATCGCGGCCGTTCGCGTGTGAACGGAAGAAGGCGACGCGTTCGTCCATGCGCTCGGCGTCGTCGAGCCGGAACGTGCCCGGCGGTTTCCCTGGTGCTTGACGAAGGCCCGCGAAGCCGGCGATGTCGGCTTCGCGGGCGGCGAGGGAGAGCACGCCGTCGCTGTTGCCCGCGATGAGCAGCGGGGGAGGCGTGATTCCTTCGGCGGCGAAGTGTTCACGCAGTTGGTCAAGGCTCTTGGCGAGGTACTCGATACGTTCCTTGGCCGGGGTCCACGGCAGGCATGCTTCGTCGAACTCCGATTTCATGTGGCCGGAGCCGAGCCCGAGGTCCAGCCGGTCGCCCGTCATCTTCACCGTGGTGACGACTTCGCGTGCGAAGAGCGCGGCGTTGTAGAAGGCCATATTGGAAACAAGAGTGCCGACGCGGGGCCGCTGGGTCACCGCGGCGGCCATGGTCAGCGCCGGGAAAGGCGCGTTCCGTCCTGGGCCGAGATGATCGGGCACGGAGATGACGTCGTATCCGAGGGCCTCGACGCGGCGGCACTTCGCGACCCAGTCTTCATGATTCTCGGCGCCCCAAAGGTTCACGCCGAACTTGAATTTCCCCATGTACGGAACCTAGCCACGCAGGGCGGCCGGGTGCGCGTCGTTTCGCGAGGAGCCGAAAACGAGCAAGGGACCTTTGCTGTCACTCTCCGAAAGAGAGCGATAGCAAAGGTCCCTTGCTTCGCCTGGATCAGGCGTTGCCGTCGAAGAGGGACGTGACCGACCCGTCCTCGAAGACCTGCTGGATCGCCTGCGCCAGCAGCGGCGCGATGGACAGCACGGTCAGCCCGGGGAACCGCTTCTCCTCCGGGATCGGCAGCGTGTTGGTGATGATGACCTCGCGCGCCTTGCAGTTCGACAGCCGCTCGGTGGCGGGGTCGGACAGGATGCCGTGGGTCGAGGCGATGACGACGTCGGACGCGCCTTCGTCGAGCAGGGCCTCGGTGGCCTTCACGATCGTGCCGCCGGTGTCGATCATGTCGTCGATCAGCACGCACAGCTGACCGCGGACCTTGCCGACGACGCGGTTGGCGACGGCCTGGTTCGGCTTGTCGGGGTCGCGGGTCTTGTGGATGAAGGCGATCGGCCGGTCACCCAGCTGCGCCGCCCACTTCTCGGCGAGCCGCACGCGGCCGGAGTCCGGCGAGACGACGGTGATGTTCTCGCCGTGGTAGGTCTTGTTGATGTGCGCGGCCAGCACGTTCTGCGCGAGCAGGTGGTCGACGGGGCCGTCGAAGAAGCCCTGGATCTGCGCGGTGTGCAGGTCGACCGTCATGATCCGGTCGGCGCCCGCGGTCTTGAACAGGTCCGCGATCAGGCGCGCGGAGATCGGTTCGCGGCCCTTGTGCTTCTTGTCCTGCCGCGCGTACGGGTAGAACGGCATGATCACGGTGATCCGCTTGGCGCTCGCGCGCTTGAGGGCGTCCACCATGATCAGCTGCTCCATCACCCATTCGTTGATGGGAGCGGGGTGGCTCTGGATCACGAAAGCGTCGGTCCCGCGCACCGATTCGTTGAACCGGACGAAGATCTCCCCGTTGGCGAAGTTGTGCGCGGTCTGCGGAACGACCGACACGTTGAGGTGCTTGGCGACCTCTTCCGCGAGTTCCGGGTGGGCGCGCCCGGAGAAGAGCATCAGGTTCTTCTTCGGTGTTCCGGACTTCGAGCTCATGCTGGCGACTCCCCGTCGTTTCCCTTGTTTGAATCGGACACGGCGGTGGTGTCCTGCTTCGCGGCGGAAGCTGCTCCCGCCGCGGGTGTGCCCGGCCTGCGCCGGGACACCCAGTCTTCGATGTTGCGCTGCGGCCCGGTGGACACGGCGAGCGCGCCGGGGGGCACGTCTTGCCTGATCACGGTGCCTGCCCCACTGTAGGCGCCATCGCCGATGGTCACCGGGGCGACGAACGTGTTGTCCGCGCCGAGCCGCACATGGGAGCCGATCGTGGTGTGGTGCTTGTTCACGCCGTCGTAGTTGACGAAGACGCTGGAGCACCCGATGTTGCTGTTCTCGCCGATGGTCGCGTCGCCGACGTAGGTCAGGTGCGGGACCTTCGTGCCGGCGCCGATGTCGGCGTTCTTCGTCTCGACGAAAGCGCCGAGTTTGCCCTTGGTCCCCAGCTTGGAGCCGGGACGCAGGTAGGTGAACGGGCCGACCTTCACGCCGTCGCCCAGTTCCGAATCGGAACCGTGCGTCCGCACCACCGACGCGCCCGCACCGACGGAGACGTTCTCCAGGGTGCTGTCCGGGCCGATCTGCGCGCCCTCGCCGACCGACGTCGAACCCTTCAGCTGCACGCCGGGCTCGATGACGACGTCGCGCGACAGGGTCACACCCGCGTCGATCCAGGTGCTCGCGGGGTCGACGACGGTGACGCCCGCCCGCTGCCAGCCACGGACGATCCGGCGGTTCAGTTCGGCGCCGAGGACGGAGAGCTGAACGCGGTCGTTGACGCCTTCGGTCACCCACGGGTCGTCGATGACCAGCGCGCCGACGCCCTTGCCGTCGCCGCGGGCGATGCCGAGGACGTCGGTGAGGTAGAGCTCGCCCTGCGCGTTGTCCGTCGAAAGCCGCGAGAGCCCGTCGACGAGGACCGAAGCGTCGAAGGCGTAGACGCCGGAGTTGATTTCGGCGATTTCGTGCTGTTCGGGGGTGGCGTCCTTCTGCTCGACGATCGAGGTGACGACGCCGTTTTCGTCGCGGATGATCCGGCCGTAACCGGTCGGGTTCTCGACGACCGCGGTCAGCACGGTGACCGCGTTACCGGTGGAGGTGTGCTCGGCGACCAGGGAAGCGAGCGTTTCGGTGTCGAGCAGCGGGACGTCGCCGTAGCTGACGACGACGGTGCCGGTCAGCCCGGCGGGCAGCGCGGAGAGCGCGCACGAGACGGCGTGCCCGGTGCCCTTCTGCTCTTCCTGGACGGCCGTGACGACCTGGCGGCCGAGTGCCTCGCCGACCTTTTCCAGCCGGGCGCCGACCGAGTCGCGACCGTGGCCGACGACCACGACCAGGTGCTCCGGGTTCAGTCCCGCGGCGGCCCGCACCGCGTGCTCGACCAACGGACGGCCGGCGATCGGGTGCAGCACCTTCGGGGTGGACGAACGCATGCGGGTGCCCTCACCCGCGGCGAGGATCAACGTGCTCAGCGGGCCGGTCACGGCTCTCCCAACATTTCACCAACGGTGGTTGTCGGGCATTGATCCTACGTGGGCTGCTCGGAGTCCCACGCGGGGTCGGTCGGAGCATCCTCACCGGGCCATCCGGTCGCCGGGTCGATGGCCATCGAGTTCACCGACGAAACCTGGTTCCCGCCGCCGCGTTTCGCCTGGTACATGGCCGCGTCGGCGCGGGCGAGGACCTGCTCGGCCCGTTCCTGCGGGCGAAGCGAGACGAGGCCGACGGAGAGGGTGACGCCGTGCGAAAGATGGTGCGGCAGAGATGCGACGGCATTCACAGAACGCCCCAGCGCCTGCTTCGCCGCGGAGGCCGGAGCCCCAGGTAGAAGCACGATGAACTCGTCTCCGCCGTAGCGGGCGACCACGTCGTCTCCGCGCAGGGCGTCGCGCAGCGTGCTCGCGATGACACGGAGCACGTTGTCGCCCTCGGCGTGCGACTGCTTGTCGTTGACGTCCTTGAAACCGTCGAGGTCGACCAGCGCGACCGCGAGCGGCTGGGCGTCGGCGGACGACGCCAGCGAACGCAGCTTTTCGTCGAGCGCGCGCCGGTTCGGCAACCCGGTGAGCGGGTCCTGGAGGGCCTGCTGGGTGATCGCGCCGTGCTCGGCGGACAGGCGTTCGTGCTCCCGGCGCGCGTTGAGCGTGGCGATCTGCGATTCCCGCAGCGACCACATCTCCGTTTCCAGGATGGTCGCGTAGTCGATCAGCGACTGGCTCGCCCCCGACGCGTAGTCCGGGGTGGTGTCGAGCCTGGCGAGCTCGCGGGCGAGGTTCAACCGCATCGACGGCAGCGAGCCGTCCTCGTTGTCCTCGCGGACCTCTTTGAGCACCTGCAGGGCGTCCTCGCGTCGGCCGTCGTTGTCCAGGCAGCGGGCCAGCGCGATGGCGATGATCTCGCGTTCGTGCGGGAACACCAGTTCCGGATGCAGCAGCGAGTTCAGGCGTTCGATATGCGACGAATCGGGCGACGCCAGTGCGGCGGCCGCGGCGAGCACGCCGACCTGGTCGATCGCGGGCACCCCGGCCTTGCGCGGGAAGAGCGACTCAGTGAACGGGCCTTCGGCGGCCTGGGCCATCGACGCCGCGGTGCGGAACTTGTCCGCGCCCTCGTCGTAGCGCTCGATGCGTTCGAGCCGCAGACCCCAGCCCAGCAGCATCTTGACCCGGTTGATCAGCTGGAGCGCGATCTCATGCGGGCTCGCGCTGTCGCGGATCGCCTGCGCGGCGCGGGCGATGGCCTCCTCGGCCGCCTCGTAGACGCCCAGCTGGTTCAGCACCAGCCAGCAGTCGACCAGGGTCGTGGACAGCATCCGGTCCCAGTTGCGCCTGCCGACCTGGCGGTCCGGGACCGCGGAGTCGTCGAGGATGGCCAGCGCCCTGGCGATCTCGGTGAGGGCGGCGTCCTCCTGTTTGGCGATCACCAGACGGCGGCCGCGCATGGCGTGCGCGTCGGCCCGCATCAGCGCGAGCCCGTGCCGCCTGGTGTGCGCGAGCATCTCGTCGAGCCGGGGCTCGGCTTCGGCGGCGAGACCGCGAGTGACGAGCCTGGCCATCGCCGAGTAGCGCAGCAGCTGGGCGACCAGCAACGGTTCGCCGCGGCGCTGCGTCTCGTCGAGGAGTTCGTCGAGGCTGGTGACGATGTCCAGCTGTTCGGCGTAGCTGACCCGCTGGATGGCCGCTCCGAGTTCGCGCGCGCGACCGTAGAGCCAGGCGTCGGACATCTCCGCAAGCGCCGGCCGCCTGCCACTGGTCGTCGCGTCCTCGGTCAGCCGCACACACCCCCACCGTTGAAAACGCCGCTGGTCATCTGTTCGTCTGCTCCGCCGCCAGGATTCGAACCTGAACTGTCAGAACCAAAATCTGAAGTGCTGCCGATTACACTACGGCGGATCGATCCTGGTCAGGATAGCCATGCCGGGGACCTCCGCGTGCGCCCGGGGGTTGTCTCACCGTCGCGGGCACTCCACAGGGGCCGAAACCTCCTGTACCGTAACTTACGGCATCGTAGGTAAGGTCACCCTTAGGGAAACCCTCGGGGTTGCGCATAGAAAAGAAGTGACTGCATGACGGCTACCCTGGACCGTTCCCAGAAGCCCGCGAAGGGCCCCAAGCCGGTAATCGAAGGACATCGATCGAGCGGCGTGCAGCTCTCGGTCTACCTCGGGGTCATCTTCCCGCTCGCCGCGTTGCTCGCGGCCGTCCCGTTCGCCTGGGGCTGGGGACTGACCTGGGTCGACGTCGGCCTGTTCGTGGTCTTCTACGCGATCAGCGGGCTCGGTATCACCGTTTCGTACCACCGCTACTTCACACACGGCTCGTTCAAGGCCAAGTCGTGGCTGCGCGTCGCCATGGCGATCGCCGGCAGCATGGCCGTCCAGGGCCCCGTGATCACCTGGGTCGCCGACCACCGGCGCCACCACGCCTTCTCCGATCGCGACGGCGACCCGCATTCGCCGTGGCTGTTCGGCACCTCGCCGCTCGCCATCGCCAAGGGGTTCTGGCACGCGCACATGGGCTGGCTGTTCGACCGCGACCAGACCAACGCGGAGCGGTTCGCGCCGGACCTGGTGAAGGATCCGGCCATCAAGAAGGTCGACGACCTGTTCTGGCTGTGGAGCCTGCTCACCCTGGTGCTGCCAGCGATCCTCGGTGGACTGATCACCTGGTCGTTCTGGGGCGCGGTGACCGCCTTCTTCTGGGCCGGGCTGGTGCGCGTCTGCGTGTTGCACCACGTGACCTGGTCGGTCAACTCGGTCTGCCACATGATCGGCGAGCGCCCGTTCGCGGCTCGCGACAAGTCGGCCAACTTCTGGCCGCTGGCGATCTTCTCCTTCGGCGAGTCGTGGCACAACCTGCACCACGCCGACCCGACCTCGGCGCGGCACGGTGTGCAGCGTGGTCAGATCGACCTTTCCGCGCGGCTGATTTGGATCTTCGAGAAGTTCGGCTGGGCCTACGACGTGCGCTGGCCGACCCCGCAGCGCCTCGCGCGCATCGCCACTGAAAGCAAATAGCGAGGTCGCGTTAGTCTTCTGCGATGGCGGGGAGAAGGCGGACCAAACGTGAAGCGGTCACCGGGGCGCGTCCTGTCGCTCCGGTGGCCCGGGTGCGGATGACGGGGACCGAGCGCAGGCAGCAGCTGCTCAACGTCGCCAGGGCCCTGTTCGCGGAGAAGGGTTTCGAAGGCACGTCCATCGAGGAGATCGCGCATCGCGCGAACGTCTCCAAACCGGTGGTGTACGAGCATTTCGGCGGCAAGGAAGGCATCTACGCCGTCGTCGTCGACCGCGAGACGCAGCTGCTGCTCGACCGGATGGTGTCCACCCTCCACGGTGGACACCCGAGGGTGATGCTGGAGCAGGCGGCGATCGCGTTGCTCTCCTACGTCGAGGACTCCCACGACGGCTTCCGCATCCTGGTGCGGGATTCACCGGTCGCGAGTTCGACGGGCACGTTCTCGACGGTGCTGAACGACATCGCCAGCCAGGTCGAGCACATCCTCGCGCAGCAGTTCGCCGCGCGGGGCTACGACGAGAAGCTGGCCGCGCTGTACGCGCAGGCGCTCGTCGGGATGGTCGCGCTCACCGGGCAGTGGTGGCTCGACGCCAGGAAGCCGAAGCGCGACGAGGTCGCCGCGCATCTGGTCAACCTGGCCTGGAACGGTCTGTCCAATTTGGAGCACAAACCCAAGCTGCGGCTGTACTAGTCAGCGCAGGAGGCCGGTCTCCCGCAGGTGATCGAAGATGATCTTGTCCACCGCGGAGACCCGGTCCCTGTCCTCGTAGCCGAGCCACGCGACCTCGTCGATCTCGCTGCTGGCCGTGAGTGTCCCGCCGAATTCGGCCGTGTAGCAGGTCATCCGGACCAGTAGCCCCGTCGCGTGGCCATCCGCCTGCGCTTCGAAGACCCCGGCGGGCTCGATGCTCGCCGGTGCGATCTCGACGGTCATTTCCTCACGGATTTCGCGGATCAGGGTCTCCGTGTCGGTTTCGCCGGGTTCGCGTTTGCCGCCGGGCGGGTAGAACACGGACTTGCCGCGCGAGCGGGTGCTCAGGATCCGGCCGTCGCGCAGGTGCAGCCAAGCGATCTTGTCGATCATGGTTCAGCCCAGCGCCGCGGCGGTCTCGGCGGTCGTGAGCACTTCGCCCAGCCGCGGGAACACCTTCGTGACCGCCGACTCATGGGAGATCGCGGCGATACCCGCCATCGCGTCCGAAACGGCGATGGTCTCGTAGGCGTGGTCGATCGCGGCCCTCAGTGTCGATTCGACGCCGTATTCCGTGGCGATCCCGGCGAGCACCAGTGTTTTCATACCGAGTCCGCACAGGAGTTCGTCGAGTCCGGTGCGGTAGAACGCGCCGATCGTGTGCTTGGTGATCAGGTGCTCGCCTTCACGAGGCGTCAGCTCGGCGACCAGTTCGCTGCCGGGCGGTTGCTCGTCGACACCCGGCCGGTGCGCGCGCACGTGGACGATCGGTGAGCCGGCCGCGCTGAAGGCCTCTCGCAACAGGACGGCGTTCGACACGACCTCGGTGCCTTCGATCGGGACGGTCTCCAGCGCGACGATCCGCGTCTGGAGGTCGATCAGGACGAGCGCCGTCGTCGCCGGGTCGATCTTCGTCATGGGGGAAGCCTAGTGTCCCTATGCCGGAGGTCATGGGGCAGAACAGGGGAAGTGGTGGTCACCGGCGGCGGCACCGGGATCGGTCACGCGGTCGCGGCGGCGTTCGCCGCGCGAGGTGATCGGGTGACGATCACCGGCCACCGCGAACAGGTCCTCACCGAGGCCGCCACGCTGCTCGGCGCGAACCCAGTCCCGTTCGACGCGGTGGACCGGGCGCCGGCCGAACCGCCGGAGCGCGTCGACGTCCTGGTCAACAACGCGGGCGGGAACACCGATTTCCGGAACGAGCCCGCCGAAGACCTGAATGCCTTCGCGGCGAACTGGCAGGCCAACATCGACGCGAACGTGTTCAGCGCCGTGCTGGCCACCCGTGCCTTGCGGGAAAGGTTCGCCGACGGCGCGCGGATCGTCACCATCGGCTCCATCGCCGCGCGGACGCGAGCGGGTTCCTACGGTGCGGCCAAGGCCGCGCTGGAGGCGTGGAACGTCGATGTGGCAAGGGGATTCGGGCCGCGCGGGATCACCGCGAACATCGTCGCGCCCGGACTGGCCGGGGACACCGAATTCTTCCAGGGCAAGCTGTCCGACGAACGCCGGGCGTGGCTGATCTGCAACACGCTGACCAAACGCGCCGGCGAGCCCGCGGACGTCGCCGAAGTGGTGGCCTTCCTGGCGAGCCCGGAGGCGCGGCACGTCACCGGCCAGATCGTCCACGTCAACGGCGGCGCGCACCTCGGTCGTTAGGCACCAGGGGTGACCTTCAGCAGTTTGTCGTCCTGGCCTTCCGAAGTCGTGATGTAGAGCGAGCCGTCGGGCGCGCTTCGGACGGCGCGAAGCCTGCCGAACTTGTCGTCGAACTCGGGCGGCAGCGTCACTTCGGTGACCTTGCCCGCGTCGTCGAGGCGGAACAGCAGGAGCTTCTGGCCTTTCAGCGCGGTCACGGCCAGCGAGCCTTCGAGCGCTCCCCACTGCGATCCGGTGAGGAACTCCGCGCCGCAGATCGCCTCGGTGATCTCGCCGGTCGTCCACAAAGGACTGACGGCGTCCGGGAAGCGCTGCTTGTCGGTCATCGGGACGCTTTCGTCGTAGCTGGTCTCGGTGCCGCCCTTGGAGGGGTCCCAGCCGTAGTTCGCGCCCGCGGTCTCCAGGTTGACCTCGTCGTCGATGGTCGGCCCGTGCTCGGCGGTGAACACCTGCCCGGTGCCGGGACGGACCGTGACGCCCTGGACGTTGCGGTGCCCGTAGGTGAACACGCGCTGTTCGTTCGGGTTCGCGGACTTGATGAACGGGTTGTCCGGCAACGCGTTCCCGGTCTTCGCGTCGACGCGGAGCACCTTGCCGCCGAGACTCGTCCGGTCCTGCGGATGCTGCGGGCGGGCGGTGTCGCCGGTGCCGATGAGCAGCGCGCCGTCCGCGCCGAACGCGGGACGGCAGCCGGAGTGCCTGCCGCTGGGGTTCACCGGCAACCCGGTCAGGAGGTCCTTGACCTTCGTGGCGCTCGCGCCGTCGTCCGACAGCCGCCAGGTGACCAGCCGGATGTCGACGGCGGTGTCGCCCTCCTTGTGGGTCTGGCAGGTGATGAACTCGCGCGACGTCGCGAAGTCCTTGCTGATCACCATCCCCATCAGGCCGCCTTCGCCGCGGACGTGGACGTCGGAGAAGTCCGCGGCGACGTCGCGTTTCGTGCCGCCTTCGACCAGGGCCAGCTTCCCGGGGCGCTGGGTGACGAGGATCTTCCCGTCCGGCAGGAAACCGACGTCCCAGCCGTGTTCGAGCCCGGTCGTCACCTGCTCCACCTTCAGCGCCGACGCGGCGGGCTTCGAAGTGACCGGTGGTGCGCTCTGCACCGTCTCGCTCGAAGCCCCGGAACAGGCCGTGACCAGCAAGGACAGCGAAGCGAACCCGACGACGGCGGTAGTGCGCATGACATCAGCATGCCACCGTGCTCAACCGCCCGCGCGAACCAAACCGCTTTCGTAGGCGAACACGACCGCGTGCACCCGGTCGCGCAGTGAGAGTTTCGCGAGAATGCGGCCGACGTGGGTTTTCACCGTCGTCTCGCCGATGTAGAGCTTCGAGGCGATTTCGCTGTTCGCCAGGCCGCGCGCGATGAGCGCGAGGACGTCCTTCTCGCGTTCGGTCAGCTTCTCCAGCCGCTTGCTTTCGCCGCCGTCGCGGGCGTCGTCCAGATAGCGGTCCAGCAGGCGTTTCGTGACCGAAGGGGAGACCATCGAATCCCCGCGAAGCACACCTCGGATCGCGACGAGGATTTCTTCGGCCGGAGCGTCCTTGACCAGGAAACCGCTGGCGCCGGCGCGCAACGCCGCGTACGCGTACTCGTCGAGGTCGAAGGTGGTGATCATCAGGACCCGCGTCCCTGGCAGCGCCGCGCAGATCCGCTCCGTCGCCGCGACGCCGTCGAGCACCGGCATCCGGACGTCCATCAGGACCAGATCCGGCCGCAGTCTCAATGCGGTCTCCACCGCTTCGGCCCCGTTGGCGGCTTCGCCCGCGACGGTCAGGTCCTCCTGGCTCGTGACGATCATGCCCATCCCGACGCGGACCAGTTCCTGGTCGTCGCAGATCAGCACCTTCACCGGGGATGTCATCCCGCCTCCACCACCAGGCTCGCGGCCACCCGGTAACCGCCGTCCCGGGTCGGCCCGGTGTCGAGTGTCCCGTGGAACATCTCGACCCGCTGCGCCATCCCCGCCAGGCCCCGCCCCGAAGACGGCAGCCTCGGCGCGGGCGGCCCGGAACCGCCGGTGTTCGTCACCTCGATCCGGACGTCCCGGCGCGGGCCCTCCTCGCTGAAATCGATTTCGACGGTTCCGCTCGCGTCGCCGGGCGCGTGCTTGATCATGTTCGTCAGTGCTTCCTGGACGATCCGGTACGCCTGGAGCGCGGCGCTGGGCGGCAGCCTGTCGGCGTCACCGGTGACCCGGAGACCGACTTCGCGGCCCGTCGCGCTCACTTGCTCGACCAAATCGCGAAGTTCCGCGACGGCGGGCTGAGGACTTCGAACGGTTTCGCCCGCATGGAGGACCTCCAGGAGACGGCGCAACTCGGCCAGCGCGTCGCGACCCGCTTTGCCGATCGTGTCGAGCGTGCGGTCGACCGCTTCGGGATCCTTGTGACGCATGAGTTTCGCGCCCTCGGCGTTGATCACGATGACACTCACGCTGTGCGCGAGGACGTCGTGCAGTTCCCGCGCGATGCGGGTGCGCTCCTCGGCGACCGCGGCCCGCGCGCGGGCGTCCTGTTCGGACGCGGCCAACTCGGCCTTCGCCGCCTCCTCGTCCGAAAGACGTTGGCGCGCGCGGAAGAATTCGCCGAGCGCCCAGGCCGCGACGTGCAGCGGGATCGTCGCGAAGATCGCGACCTCCGGTCCCTGTTCGGTGGTGGCTCCCCAGGTGAGGCCCCAGGTGACGTCGAGGGAGACGATGACGACGGCGATGACCGCGGCGAACCGGCGGTTCCCCGCGCGGACCATGGTGTAGAGCGCGACGGCCATCGCCAGTTCGCAGCGGCCGCGGTCGTACGCCCAGACCTCCACGAGGCTCTGCGCGGCCACACCCGTGACGATCAGCACCGCGACGATCTCGGGATGACGTCGCCGCCAGAGCAGCGGGAGGAGGAAGAGGTACGGCACGAGCAGGATCGCCTTGGGGACCGGCGACGACCCTGTCGGCGCGAGGAAGATGAAGCACGCGAAGAGCGGCAGGTCGGTCACCCACGGGTGGGCGCGGATCCGCTCGGACAGCCTGAGCACGTCCCGAACGTAACCGCGGTGGGCGGCCGAGCGCGTCGTCCTGGGGTACCCCCGTCGTCCTCCCGCGGGAGGACGGGGACGGCCGTCGCGGCCGACGCGGGGCCACGGAACCCGTTCCTAGCGTCGGGATCATGTCGATCACCAGGGAATTCCTCCGCCATCCGATGCTCACCGGTGCCGTCGCGGCCAGCTCCCCGAAACTGGCCGAAGCCATGACGACGGGCCTCGGGCTGGAAAACGCCAGGTTCGTCGTCGAGCTGGGGCCCGGTACGGGCGTGTTCACCGGTGCGATCCTCCGGCGGCTGCCGCCGGGCGCCCGGCTGGTCGCCGTCGAGATCAATCCCAGGCTCGCCGGGAACCTGCGGGAGCGGTATCCGGAGATCGAGATCGTCCAGGGATCCGCCGAGAGCCTGGACGAGTACGTGCGTGAGGCCGCCGACGTCGTGGTTTCCGGTCTGCCGTGGACGGTCATGACAGCGGAACGCCAGGAACGGATCCTCGACCGGGTGACCGAAGTCCTGGTCCCGAACGGGCGGTTCACGACCTTCGCCTACGCCCACGCCGCCTGGGCACCGCCGGGCAGGCGGTTCGCCGCCGCGCTGCGTGACCGGTTCGCGGTGACCGGGCGCTCGCCGGTCGTCTGGCCGAACCTGCCGCCCGCGTTCGTGCACCGCGCGGCCCTGCCGGTCAGCGCGTCAGGATCGCGGCCGTCTCGGCGTCGGCGGGAAGGAAGGTCTCCAGTTTCAATTCCGACACCGTGACGTCGGCCGCGGTGGCGAACGTCGTGATGGCCGTGATCAGCCGCAGCTCACCCGCCGAAGTGGACAGGCGCATCGGCACGGCGAACCCGAGATGGTCCGGGCCGGGCGGTCCCTGCTCCGGAACGTAACTTTCGAGTTCGGCCAGCAGCGCGGCGAGCCGCTCGTCGGGCGCGTGCGCGATCTCCTGCGTCAGCCGTTCCAGGATGTGCCGCGCCCAGTCCGCGAGGTTCAGCACCCGCGGCGCCATCCCCTTCGGATGCAGCGCGAGCCGCAGGGTGTTGACCGGTTCCTCCAGCAGTTCGGGCGCCACGTCCTCGAAGAGCAGGTCGAGTGCGTCGTTGCGGGCGACGAGCACGCCGTAGCGGTCGACGACGATGGCCGGGTACGGCCGGTGCCCGTCGAGCAGCCGACGCATGCCGTCGAGGACCGGCTTCAACGCGGGATCGTCCAGATCCGTTTCGGGGAAACCGGGGGCGAACCCGGCCGCGAGCAGCAGGCCGTTGCGTTCCCGGAGCGGGAGTTCGAGCGATTCGGCGACGCGCAGCACCAGGCCGCGGCCGGGGATCGACCGGCCGCCTTCCAGGAAACTCACATGCCGTTGGGTGGTCCCGGCCCGGAGCGCCAGTTCCAGCTGGGAAAGCCGCCGCCGCTCACGCCAGCCCCGCAGCGCGGGGCCGAATCCGGAAACCATGGCCGTCATCTTGGCCGAGCCGCCGTCGGCGCCGCCATTCCCTCGAAGGAATTGAGACGATTCCCCGCCGCGGCGATGCTCCCGGCATGAAATTCGGTCTGGTCGTCCCTACTTATCGGTCCATCCTCGACGCCGGGCGCACCGCGCCGGAAATGGTCGCCATCGCCGTCGAAGCCGAGCGCCTCGGCCTCGATTCGGTCTGGGTCGGCGACACCCTCGCGCGGGCGCCCATCGATCCGTTGACGTTGCTCGCCGCGTTCGCCGCCAGAACCGAGCGGGTCACCCTCGGCACCGCCGCGCTGCTTCCGGCGTTGCGGGATCCGCTGCTTTCCGCGAACGCGATCCTCTCGCTCGACCTGCTCAGCCAGGGCCGGGTCACGCTCGGCGTCGGCGCGGGGTTCGCCGGCCGCAGCGAACCCGAGTTCGCCTTCACGCGCGTGCCGTGGGAACGCCGCCGCGCCCGGCTCGACGACATCGTCGCGTTGTGGCGGCACGTCTGGAGCGGGAACAGCGGTCCGTTCCACGGCGACGTGCTGCACTACGACACACTTCCGGAGTACCCGGAACCGCACCGTCCGGGTGGTCCGCCGGTGTGGCTGGCCGCGTTCACCCCGGGCGCGCTCCAGCGGGCGGGACGGCTTTACGACGGCTGGCTGCCGTATCCGCCCGACGTCGCGGACTACGCCGACGGGCTCGCGAAGATCCGCGAAGCAGCTGTACGTCCCGTGACGCCCGCGTTGTTCGCGACAGTGCTCATCGAGGAGGACTCGATCCGTGCCCGCGAGCGGCTGGAGGACTACGCGCAGCGGAATTACGGCGTTCCGCTGGACTTCGCCGAGAAGATCCAAGTGCAGATCGCGGGCAGCCCGGCGCAGGTCGCCGACAGGTTGCGCGAATACCAGGACGCGGGCGCCGAACACGTGCTGATCCGGATCGCGACGCAGGAACCGGCCGAGTTCGACGAACAGCTTCCGAAGGTCGCCGACGCCTTGCCCCGGTAATCGCGCGGCGGACTGTCGGTGCCCCCACGTAGGCTGGGACGGTGACAAACGCTCCATTGTCCGGACTCCTTCATTCCATCCTTCCCGATCCGGCCCTTCGCGGGGTCGTGGAGCGGGCCGGTGCACCGGTGCTCGAACTCCAGGGCGCGATCGCCACCCGCCAGCTGGTCGTGGGCGCCCTCGCCGCGGACGAGGGCGCCGGCCGCCCCGTGCTCGCGGTGACCGCGACCGGCCGCGAGGCCGACGAATTGACCGCTTCGCTGAAGTCCTTCCTCGGCGAAGGCGCCGTCGCCGACTTCCCGTCCTGGGAGACGCTGCCGCACGAGCGGCTGTCACCCCGGGCGGACACCGTCGGGCGGCGGCTGGAGGTGCTCCACCGGCTCAAAGCGGGCGCCGACGACCTGCGTGTCGTCGTCGCGACCGTCCGCAGCCTCATCCAGCCGATGGCGCCCGGGCTCGGTTCGCTCGCGCCCATCGACCTGGTGGTCGGCGAGGAGCAGAGTTTCGAAGGGCTGCTCGAGCGGCTGGTCGAGCTCGCCTACACGCGGGTGGACATGGTCGAGAAGCGCGGCGAGTTCGCCGTGCGCGGCGGCATCCTCGACCTGTTCGGGCCGACGGCGCAGCATCCGGTGCGGGTCGAGTTCTGGGGCGACGAGGTCAGCGAGATCCGCGCGTTCGCGGTGTCGGATCAGCGGTCGCTGCCGGGGGAGATCCGGCACGTCAGCGCGCCGCCGTGCCGTGAGCTGCTGCTCACCGAGCCGGTGCGCGCGAAGGCCGCCGAGCTGGCGACGACGTACGAAGCGGACGCCCAGCTCACCGAGATGCTCACCAAGCTCTCGGGCGGGGTCCCCGTCGAGGGCATGGAGGCGCTCATCCCGGTCCTGTGCGAGGGCGAGCTGGAGCTGCTGACCGACGCGATGCCCCAGGGCACGCACGTGCTGCTGGCCGATCCGGAGAAGATCCGCGCCCGCGCGGCCGACCTGGTCCGCACCGGGCAGGAGTTCCTCGAAGCGTCCTGGACGACGGCCGCCGCGGGCGGTCAGGCGCCGATCGACCTCGGCGCGTCCGCGTACCGGGACCTCGCGGGGATCGCGAAGCACGCTCAGGAGACGAAGCGCCCTTGGTGGACGCTGACTCAGCTGGCCAGTGACGATCCCGACGTCTACCGCGTCTCGATCGAGGCCGCGCCGAACTACCGCGGCGAGGTCGAGCGCGCGACGACGGACCTGCGCGCGCACACGGCCGCGGGCGGGACGGCCGTGCTCGTCGTCGCCGGGCACGGCACCGCGGCTCGCGCCGTCGAGCAGCTGTCGGCGGGGGACGTGCCCGCGTCGCTCGCCGAAGGCGTCACCGGTCCGCTGACACCCGGCGTCGTGACGGTGACGTGCGGCGGCCTTTCGGACGGTTTCGTCTCGCCGGAGCGAGCGCTGGTCGTGCTGTCCGAATCGGATCTCACGGGCCGGGGATCGGGCGCGGGGACGTCCACAAAGGACTTCAGCACCAAGATGCCGTCGCGGCGCCGCAACGCCGTCGATCCGCTCGCCCTCAAGGCCGGCGACTACGTGGTGCACGACCAGCACGGCATCGGCCGGTTCGTCGAGATGGTGCAGCGTACCGTCGCCGGCGCGACGCGCGAGTACCTGCTGCTGGAGTACGCCTCCTCCAAACGCGGGCACCCGGGGGACCGGCTGTTCGTCCCGACCGACCAGCTCGACGAGGTCTCCCGTTACGTCGGCGGCGAACTGCCGACGCTGAACAAACTCGGCGGGTCGGACTGGAAGAACACCAAGGCCAAGGCGAAGAAGGCGGTCAAGGAGATCGCCGCCGAGCTCGTGCAGCTCTACGCGGCGCGGCAGGCCGCTCCGGGGCACGCGTTCGGCCAGGACACCCCGTGGCAGGGCGAACTCGAGGACGCCTTCCCGTTCACCGAGACCAACGACCAGCTCGCCGCGATCGACGAGGTCAAGGCGGATATGGAACGCGGCGTCCCGATGGACCGCGTCATCTGCGGCGACGTCGGCTACGGCAAGACCGAGATCGCGGTGCGCGCGGCGTTCAAGGCGGTGCAGGACGGCAAGCAGGTCGCGGTGCTGGTGCCCACGACGCTGCTCGCGCAGCAGCACCTCAACACCTTCACCGAACGGATGAGTTCGTTCCCGGTGAAGATCAGGGGCCTTTCGCGGTTCACCTCGAAGCCCGAGTCGGACGCGATCCTCGAACAGCTCGCTTCGGGCGACGTCGACATCGTGATCGGCACGCATCGCCTGCTGCAGACCGGGATCCGGTACAAGGACCTCGGCCTGGTGATCGTCGACGAGGAGCAGCGGTTCGGCGTCGAGCACAAGGAGCACATCAAGGCGCTGCGGACGCACGTCGACGTGCTGACCATGTCGGCGACGCCGATCCCGCGGACGCTGGAGATGTCGCTCGCCGGGATCCGTGAGATGTCCACGATCCTGACCCCTCCCGAGGACAGGCACCCGATCCTGACCTACGTCGGCGCGTACGACGACAAACAGGTCGGCGCCGCGATCCGGCGCGAACTGCTGCGCGACGGCCAGGTCTTCTACGTGCACAACAGGGTTTCGTCGATCGAGAAGGCCGCGAAGCGCATTCGCGAGCTGGTGCCCGAGGCGCGTGTCGTCACCGCGCACGGGCAGATGAACGAGGACAAACTCGAGAAGATCATCCAGGGTTTCTGGGAGAACGAGTACGACGTGCTCGTCTGCACCACGATCGTCGAGACCGGGCTGGACATCTCGAACGCCAACACGCTGCTGGTGGAACGCGGTGACCTGCTGGGTCTCGCGCAGCTGCACCAGTTGCGCGGCCGGGTCGGGCGAGGGCGTGAGCGCGGGTACGCGTACTTCCTGTACCCGCCGGAGGCCCCGCTCACCGAGACGGCGCACGACCGGCTGGCGACCATCGCGCAGAACACCGAACTGGGCGCGGGCATGGCCGTCGCGATGAAGGACCTGGAGATCCGCGGCGCGGGCAACATCCTCGGCGCGGAGCAGTCCGGGCACATCGCGGGCGTCGGGTTCGATCTGTACGTGCGGCTCGTCGGCGAAGCGGTCGACGCGTTCCGCCGTCACGCGGGCGCGGAGACCGCCGAAGAGGAGGAACTCGCCGAGGTCCGCGTGGATCTCCCGGTGGACGCGCATATCCCGCACGACTACGTGCCGGGCGAGCGGCTGCGGCTGGAGGCGTACCGCAAGATCGCCGCCGCGCCCGACCAGGCCGGGCTCGACGCCGTCCGCGAGGAACTGGTCGACCGCTACGGCCAGCCGCCCGCACCGGTGCGGAGGCTGCTCGCGGTCGCCGCGTTCCGGCACACCTGCCGCGCGGCCGGGGTCACCGAGGTCTCCGCCCAGGGCACGTCGATCCGGTTCGCGCCGCTGCCGCTGGCGGATTCGCAGATGGTGCGGCTGAAGCGCTTGTACCCCAAGGCTCTCTACAAGGCGGTGACGAACACGGTCTCCGTGCCGAAGCCGACGGAAGGTCCGGCGGGCGGGCGGATGGGCGCCCCGGCGCTGCGAGACGAGGAGCTGCTGGACTGGTGCGCGAAGCTGCTGACGAATCTGATGAAGTCGCCGGCGCCCGTCGCGTGATCGGAGGCGGGACACGGGGTGTCACGGGCTCATGAGCCGAGCCCGAATCGCGACTCACGACCTGGTTCTCTCGCCGGGGCCGGTATGAGAGGGTAGGCCCTGTGATGCGGATCATGGGGCGCCGTCGCGCGCTGGTCGGGGTTCTTGCCGGTTCTCTCCTTCTCGCCGGATGCAACGCCGGACCCGGGCAGGTCGGTGCGGCGGTGATCGTCGACGGCAGGACCGTTTCGGTGGATCGCGTGCAGCAGCTGATCGACAAGGCCGTTCGTGAGCACCCGTACGGTCAGCAGCTCGCCAAGGAGCACAAGCTCGACCTCGTCGGCCGCGAAATCGTCCGGCAGGAGATCCTGCACGACCTCACCAAGCGCGCCGCTCAGCGGGAAGGCATCGGGGTCGACGAATCCCTCGTGGTGAACGCGTTGCAGAACGATCCGCTGGCGAAGCCGATGGAGGCCAACCCGCAGGACGACCCCGAGCTCAGCGTCGAGCAGCTCGTGGCGCGGGTGCGGGACCACCGCGAGGCGCTGGTCGACGCGGCGCTGCAGACCCAGCTCGCGATGAAGTACGTGGACAAGCTCACCGTCACGTTCGATTTCAGCTCGGTCTCCTCGACCGACGCCACCGGTGGCGACTCGGACAAGCTGCGCGAGCAGGCGATCGAGAAGGCCCGCCGCTTCGCCGCCTCGCCGAACGCGGCCGCCGAGCTGATCGCGCAGGACCAGCAGACCTCCGACAGGCAGGCGGGCACCGGCCAGAAGCTGCCCGCCATGCAGTCGCCCGCGACCGCGGCCACCGTCTTGTTCGGTCTCGAACCCAACACCGTCGCCGCCTTCAAGCCGACACCGCAGCAGCCTCTGTGGGTCGTCGTCGTGGTGCGTGAGCGGACCGCGGACAAGCCCGTCGCGTCGGACCAGGCCGCGCAGCCCACTGCCCAGCAGCTGGCCAAGATCGGTGTCCGGCTCCTCCAGCCGGACCTCGACCAGGTCGACCTCAAGGTGAACCCGCGCTACGGCGTGTGGGATGTTGTCGACATGGACCTCGCGCCCAACGAAGCTTCGAAGAAGGGCATCGTGCTGCCTGTGCACGGTGCCGCCCCGCAGAACCCGTGACCGCTGCCGTCGTCGTGATCGCCCGCGGTGCGACACTGCCCGCCGCGGCACTCCCGATCCTGCGGAACGGCGCGGCCGTGTACGCGGCGTCCGATGTGGATCCAGGCGTTTTCGGGGTACCCGCGCTCGGTGAGGCGCAGGTGCGCGAGTTCGTGCTCATCGCCGGATCGCGCAGGGAACCGAAGGCCGCGGCGCTGATCAGGTCGGGCGCGCGCGTGATCGAAGCGCCCGTTCCGCCGCTGGTCGAGGCCGCCGAGGTGATGGACCGGCTCCGCTCGCCGGGCGGATGCCCGTGGGACGCCGTCCAGACACACGAGTCGCTGCGCCAATACCTGGTCGAGGAGACCTACGAGCTGCTCGACGCGATCGAGGAGGGCGACCGCGTCGCCTTGCGCGAGGAACTCGGCGACGTCCTGCTCCAGGTGCTGTTCCACGCGCGCGTCGCGGTCGAGGACGCGGACGATCCGTTCGGGATCGACGAGGTCGCTTCCGAACTGGTCGCGAAACTCGTCGGACGTCATCCGCATGTCTTCGCCGACGCTCCCCGGGTCGAGACCGTCAGCGACCAGAACCTCAAATGGGAAGAACTGAAGCAGGCCGAGAAGAGCCGCCAGTCCATTGTGGATGGTGTCGCGCTCGGCCAGCCCGCCGTGGCGCTCGCCGGGAAGCTCGGCCAGCGCAGTGGGCGGGCCGGGATCCCGCTCGACCTCTTCCCCGACGGTTCCGAAGCGGCCGCCCAGCTGTTCCGGGTGGCCGCGACCGCGCGCCGCGCGGGCGTCGATCCCGAAGGCGAGCTCCGCGCCGTCGCGAAGCAGTTCGCCCGCGATATCCGGGCCGCCGAGCAGGCCGCACGCGACGCCGGTCTGGAGCCGACGACGCTCGAAGCCGACGGCTGGCGCAAGTTCTGGCCGGATTCCTGAGCGAAGCCTCCACGGAGGACTTGTGACACAGGACACAATCGGGTGAGAACCGTTTCGGTGATCTCGGCGTCTTGCCGGATGTGAAAGGAACGGAACCGGACGAAGAGCAGCTCGTCCGCCGCACGGCCCAAGGTGACCGCGCGGCGTTCGAGGAGCTCTACCGCCGCACGTCGCCGTGGCTGGCCGTGCGCCTGCGCCGTCGCTGCGCCGACGATCAGATCGTCGCCGAGGTGATGCAGGAGACCTACCTCGCGGTCTGGCGCGCGGCGGGCGCGTTCGCCGGTTCCGCCGTCGGCGGGAGCGCCGTGGGCTGGCTGTGGACGATCGCCGCGCGCCGGCTGGTCGACGCCTTCCGCCGCCGGGCGCGGCACGCGCAGCCGCTGCCGGTCGCGGAAAGCACCGTCGCGCCCGCCGCCGAGGACGAGGCGCTGGCCGGCGCGGTCGGCGACCACGTCGGCGACGCGCTGCGACGCCTCGCGCCCGAACTCCGGCAGGTCCTGCAGGCCATGGTGCTCGACGGGCTGACCGTCCGTGAGACCGCGGTCCTGCTCGGCCTGCCGGAAGGAACCGTCAAAACCCGTGCCAGGCGGGCTCGGATCGCGATGCGGGAGGCGCTGTCGTGAACAAGGAACACGTGTCCGAACAGCTCCTCGCCGGTTACGTCCGCGGGGACGACGGCTTGGCCGGTGACGAGGTCTGGGCGGTCGAAGCCCATCTCGAATCGTGCGCGGAATGCCGGGGGAGACTGTCCGCGCTCAGCCTTCCGGCGGTGTCGGCGCTGGTGGACGACGTCTGGGCCGGACTGGGGCCGAAGCTCGCCGAAGCGGGCCCGAGCCCGCTGCGGTTCCGGTGGGCCGGACGGCTGCACACCTGGGTGACGCCGGTGATGCTGCCGTGGCTGGTGATGATCGTCCTGATCCCGGCGCTGGGCTTCCTGCTGGACTCGCTCGGGTTCACCGGGTCCAAGGGCTACTCGTTCGTCCAGCTCTTCTCACCGGTGCTGCCGGTGCTCGGGGTCGCGGTGTCGTGGGCCAAGGGGCTCGATCCCGCGTACGAACTCGTCACTTCCACGCCGAGGGCCGGGCTCTACCTGTTGCTGCGCCGGACGACGGCGGTCCTCGCCGTCGTGTTGCCGATACAGGCCCTCGCGGGCTGGCTCGGCGGTGGCGGATTCGGGCTCGGCCTCCTGCCGAGCCTGGCCTTCACCACCGGGACGCTCGCGCTCGGCGGTGTGATCGGAGTGGCGCGGGCGGGCTACGTCCTGACCGGGGTCTGGATGGCGGTGATCTTGGCGCCCGCGGTGGCTTCGCAAGGGCGCGCCACCGCGCTCGAACCCCGGCTGCTCCCGGTGTGGGGCGCGATCTTCGCGCTGACCGCGGTCGTGGTGGTGCTCCGGCGGAGCGTCTTCGGCCTGCTCACCGGATCCGAACGATGAACGAAGGGGAGAACATGATGCGTGCTGTCGGGGCCGCGGAGGTCGCACCGACGACCTACGCGTGGCAGATCAAGGCGGAGGGACTGAAGGTCCGGGTCGGCAAACGCAAGTTCGCCGTGAACGGCCTCGACCTGGAACTCGGCACGGGGGTGCACGGTCTGCTCGGTCCGAACGGGGCGGGCAAGACCACGCTGATCCGGGCACTGGCGACGGTGCTCCGGCCGGCGGAGGGAGGGCTGGCGCTGCTCGGTGAATCCGTCGGGGGGTTCACCGATCAGCGCCGCCTGCGCCGCCGTATCGGCTATCTGCCGCAGAATTTCGGTTACTACAAGCGATTCACCGTCCGCGAATTCGTCGAATACATCGCCTGGCTGAAGGAGATGTCCAAACAGGACATCCCGGCCGCGGTGCAGCGGTCGATCGAGCGGGTCGGCCTCGCCGATCGGGCCGACGACCGGATGAAGACGCTGTCCGGCGGCATGGTGCGGCGGGTCGGGATCGCGCAGGCGATCGTGAACGATCCGGACATCCTCCTGCTGGACGAGCCGACCGCCGGGCTCGACCCGGCACAGCGCGTGCGGTTCCGCGATCTCCTTCAGGAAATCGGCCGCGACGCCTGCGTCGTCGTCTCGACACATCTCGTCGAGGACGTCGCGACGGCCTGCACAGACGTCGTCCTGTTCGAAAACGGGAAACTCGTCTTCCAGGGGACACCGGACGAGCTGGCCGCGGCCGGGAGCGAGGAGTACGTCGGCGACAGCCCGATCGAGCGCGGTTACTCGGCGCTGCTCGGACAAGAACCGGGGAGGGGGAACTGGTGAAAACGCGTGTCCTGCGGACCGAACTCCGCCGTTCCATCGCCCCTTGGGCCACCCTCGCCATCCTCGTCGTCGCGTTCGGATTCCTGTATTCGTTCAGCGGGCCGTGGTCGAAGGCGCCGATCGCCTGGGACGAAAACTGGGTGCCCGCCGCGGCGTGGAGCCGGTTCCTGCTGGTGTTCCTGTGGCCGATCGCGATCGGCGCCGGGGCCATCCAAGGCATGCGGGACAGCCGGTCAGGGATGGCCGAACTGCTCACTACGATGCCACGGCCCCCCTGGCACCGGGCGGCGAAACTCGCCGGTGCGCTGGGTGGCCTGCTGGTGCTGGGCTACCTGCTGATCTTCGCCGTCGGTGCCGTACAGGTGATCTTCAGCGGCGCGTTCTTCACCTTCGGCTGGCTGCCGATCGTCGTGGTCGGCGCGCTCGCGATGCTCGCCGGCGCCTGGATCGGACTGGGGATCGGCCGGTTGCTGCCGCATCCGCTGACCGCGCCCGCGGTGGCCGTCGCCGCTCTCGTGACCGTGCTCGTGCTCCAGATCGCCGGGTCGAAGGGCAGCGTGCTCGTGGGCGCTGTTCCGGCCTGGGTCTCTTCGCTCTCTCCCGCGATGGACGTCACCAACGATCCGTTCACCACCACCGCGAGCCGGGTGGATCTCGGGCAGGGGGTCTGGCTCGCCGGACTTGCCGTGACCGGATTCCTTCTGCTGGCGGCCCGCTCCAAGCGGGCGAAGGCACTCTCCGTCGTCCCCGCGCTGGTGGCGGTCGTGATCGCGATACCCGTCCTGCCCGCGACCTACGCCGAGGCCAAGACCGTCGACCCGCGTGCGACGGCGATGGTCTGTGACGGCCCGGTCTGCGTTCCCCGCCTGCTCGAGCCCGAACTCGCCCGTCTCGCCGGGCCCGGAAAGGAAGCTTTGCGGCTCTTGGGAACCTTGCCGGACGCGCCGGTCAAGGTCACGGTGATGGACCGGCGGCTGGACTTCGACGAGGAACCGCCGCGTGCCGCGGACACCGTCTTCGTCGACCTGCTGGATTGGTCCGTCCGTTCGGCCCTGAATTCGGACGACATGACGCGGACACTGGTCGCCGGCGCCGGGACGCCGACCTGCTACACCGTCCACGGTGTCGACAGGTCCTTCATGGACGAAGTCACCGCGCGGTCGATCACTTCGAGCTGGCTGCTCGGTGAGTGGGAGATGCTCAACGGGTCGTGGCTGAGCGACGACAAGAAGAACGAGGTCCTCCGCGCTTGGGAGACCTTCCGTGCCCTGCCGCCCGACGTGCAGCGAACGCGGGTCATCGCGCAGCGGCAGGCGGGCCTGACCTGCCGGGGCAACCAGCTCGACATCCTCCTCGGCGGCGCCCGATGAGGTGGGCGGTGCTGTACGCGCGCTCGCGCGCCATGCCCGCGTCGTTCGCGGCGCTGGCCGTGAGCATGGCGGTGATGTGGTTCCTGGCGTGGGACCGCTGGTCGGAGCTCTCGGTTTCCCTGGCGCTGCTGGTGGCGATCGCGGTGACCGCCATCGGCCTCGGCGGGCAGGACATCGATCTCGACCGGACCGCCGCGATCCGCTGGGCGCCTCGCCGCGTCGTGCATCTCCTGCTGATCGGCGGCCTCGGCATCGGTGCCGTGCTGCTGCCGAGGCTGTGGGTGGCGGAGCGGGTTCCGGTGGAGATCATCGTGCGGAACGCGAGTGGACTGCTCGGTCTCGCCGGAATCGCCGCGGTGCTGTTCGGCGGCGCCTTCGGGTGGACGTTGCCGCTGGCCGGGTTCGCGGTCGCGTTCGTGGCCTGGGCCACCATATCGGGCACGGAGAGTGTGCACCTGGTGATCACTTGGCCCTTCCAGTCCGCCGGCGTCGCCGAAGCCACGTGGACCGCCGTGGTGCTCGCGGTGGCCGGTTTGGGGACCTACGCGGTCTACGGTGCCCGGCGCTGACTCC
Source organism: Amycolatopsis sp. NPDC043887 (assembly GCF_056435665.1). Classification (NCBI taxonomy): domain Bacteria; kingdom Bacillati; phylum Actinomycetota; class Actinomycetes; order Pseudonocardiales; family Pseudonocardiaceae; genus Amycolatopsis; species Amycolatopsis sp. NPDC043887. The sequence continues at coordinate 101,408 of NZ_JBWKEB010000014.1, read as the reverse complement.
GCCGAAGAAAGGGGCGTTCCCGGCGAAATTCGCCAGGAACGCCCCTTTCCCTTCCCCGGTCAGACGTTTCGGTTGTGCGGAACGAGGTCGAGCGGGTCGTGGTCCGGGTCGTCGACACCGAGGCTGATGATCCGCGACGGGTGGATCCGGATCACCGCGCCGTCGAGATGGCCGTCGGGGGTGCGGGCGCCGGTCAGCGCCTCGGCCCGGCCGCGGATTTCGAGGCAGCGGATCCTCGGCGGGTCCTGCGAGGGCATGTCGTCCACCACGAACGCGGCCTGCCCGTTCGCGGCCACGTTCCGGAACTTCTTGCTCTTCGCCAGTTCGTAGCCGGTGATGTCGATCGTCCGGGTCTCGGTGTTGTAGGCGTAACCGACGGGGCTGACCTGCAGCGTGCCGTCCGGCTGCGCCGTCGCGAGCCGCCCGAGACCTTGGGTGGCGAGGTAGTCGAGTTCCGCTTCACTGAACATGGGAATCAGTGTGTGACCTCCACTTAGCTGGAGGTCAAGAGGTAATCCCGCTTCGAGCTGCCGGTCGCCGATCGGTTCTACCGTCAGTCGGGTTCGTAAGCCGATTGGGGCATCGCCCGGAAGTGTGGCGAAGTAACCTGACCGGGTGGCCGAAACCGCGCAGAGCACCGAAGCCCCGGAGCATGCTGTCCGCCCTCTGCCGCCGTACGTGCCCAGGCTCGCTTTCGCGGGCGGGCTCGTGCTCACGGGCGTGGTGCTGATCATGACCGTCGGGGTGAACCGGCCGGGAGGCGAGGAGCCCCCTCCGCCGGCTCAGCCCCAGCCCGCGCTCGCGGTTCCCGACCAGAAGCCCCAGCCTGGCGTGGCGACGCCGCGTGCGGGGCTCGCCGCGCCGCCCGACCGGCCCACCGTTTCCGACGCGGCCGAACTCGAAACCTGGGCGAAACGGGTGGCGGCGAAGACGCAGCTCTCCTTCGCCGACCTGTCCGCCTACGGCCGCGCCGAGATGTGGCTCCGGCGGCAGAAACCGGGTTGCCACCTCTCGTGGGCGACCCTCGCCGGGATCTCCCACGTCGAAACGGCGCAGGGCAGGCCCAGCCCGATCACGCTCCCGGCCGACGTCTGGGCCAAACACTCCGCCCGGGCCAGGAGCGACGGGAAGCAGCCGGATCCGAAGGACCTCGACGACGCCGCCTTCGCCACCGCCCGCTATCTGTGCGCAGCCGGCGACGACGTCGCCACCCCGGATGGCTGGTGGAAGTCGATGCGGGTGTTCAACCCGTCGGTGCCCTACGTCCAGGAGGTCTTCAGCGCGGCCGACACCTACGCGGACGCCAGCGTCGCGCCCTGATCCTCGAGCACCAGATCGAAGTTGAGTGCCGACGCCATCCGGTAGGCGTCGCCCGCGGCGACGACCAACTGCGCCATCGGATCGACGACGTTCCCCGCCGCCCAGACACCGTCCACGTTCGTGCGGCCCTGCGCGTCCACCGCGATCGAGCCGCTTTCGGTGCGCGCGCAGCCGATCTGGGCGAGAAGCCGGTCGTGCGGGACGAACTTCGGGCCGACGAACACGACATCGCGTTCGACGAATTCGCCGTCGACGAGCCGGACGCCGGTCAGCCGGTCGTTCTCGACGGCGAGCTCGGACACCTTCCCGTCGACGATCCGGATGCCCAGCCCGGTCAGCTTCGCCCGGTCTTCGGCCGAGAGCTGCTGCGTATGCGTGAAGAAGGTCAGGTCCTTGCTCCACTGCCAGACGATCAGCGCCTGGTGGACCGACTTCTCGGAGGTGGCGAGCACGCCGAAACTCTGATCGCGCACCTCCCAGCCGTGGCAGTACGGGCAGTGCAGGACGTCGGCGCCGAAGCGCTCCGCGACGCCGGGGACGTCCGGCAGTTCGTCGGCCAGCCCGGTGGTCACCACGATCCGGCGACCGCGGATGACCCGGCCGCTCGCCAGTTCCACCGCCTTGTCGTGCCGCAGCCGGTGGACGACGTCTTCGACGATCTCGACGCCGTAGCCGCGGACCTCGTCGCGGCCTATTTCCAGCAGTTCCTTGGGTGGGATGCCGTCCCTGGTCAGGAAACCGTGGGCGTGCGCGGCGGGCGCGTTGCGCGGGGTGCCGCCGTCGATCACGACGACCCGGCGCCGCGCCCTGCCCAGTACCAAGGCCGCGCTGAGACCCGCGACGCCACCACCGATGATCACCACGTCGAATTCGTTGTTCATGCTGCCGAGCATCCGGATTTGCGGCAAAGTTGGCAAAGTTCATTGCCGATTTGGCAAACTGGAGGTATGGAGGACATCGAACGGCGGCTCGCCGAGGTCGGCCCGAAGCTCAAGCAGCTCCGCAAGGAGCGTGGCACCACGCTCTCCGCGCTTTCGGAGGCGACGGGGATCTCCGCCAGTACGCTCTCGCGGCTCGAATCGGGCTCCCGGAAGGCCACGCTGGAGCTGTTGCTCACGCTGTCGGCGGCGCATCAGGTGCCGCTCGACGAACTGGTCGGCGAACCCGAACCCGCCGACCCGCGGGTCCGGATGAAACCGCAGAAATTCGGCAGGTTCACCGCGTGGGCGCTGACCGCGCAGCCCGGCCAGCCGCAGGCGTTCAAACTGTTGATCCCGGTCGAGGACATCGAGCCCGTGCAACGCACGCACGAGGGCTACGAGTGGATGTACGTCCTCAGTGGACGGCTGCGGGCGCTGCTCGGCGACCGCGACTTCACGATGGGGCCCGGCGAGGCCGCGGAGTTCGACACGCGGGTGCCGCATTGGTTCGGCAGCGCGGGGCCGGGGCCGGTGGAGCTGCTGGTGCTGTTCGGCAAACAGGGCGAGCGGGCCCACCTGCGGGCCAGGTCGAAGTGAGAGCAAAGGTCCCTTGCTCTCGCCGCCGGGTCAGTCGCGCAACGCGATCCGCGCGCTGACCTCGCTGATCGCTTCCAGATACTCCGGGATCGGGTGCATCGCCGACGCTATCCGCATCTGCGCGAGCGCCTCGGTCAGCCTGCCGAGGCGCTGGAGGGTCCGCCCGAGCACGAACCGCGCGTAATGATCGGTGGGGTCCAGTTCCAGCACCCGGGTGAAGGCGCGTTCGGCCCGCCGCAACTGTGCGGAGTGGAAGTACGCGCGGCCTGCCAGCAACTGAACACTCGGTTTGTCGGTTTCGTCCTCCAGCAACGGCTCGAGGGCCTTGAGGGCATCGAGCGGCCTGCGGCTTTCGACCAGCGCCTCCGCCTGTCGGAAGGCGCGGAACCGCGACTCACCGGACGAGTCCTCACCGGGTTCTGGGGCGGGTTCGGCATCCATCATGGTCCGCTCCACGATACGCCTGGGCAGGGCCGTTCACGAGGAGCTGAAACGGTCATGGTGGACTGTCCTGCCATGAGCAGTGCCGAAGCGGATAGGCCCGAAAACGAGCCCGGCTACCTCGGGCTCGCGCCGTACCTCTACTACGCCGACGCCACCGAGGCGGTCGCGTGGCTGGTCAGAGTGTTCGGGTTCACCGAGGAAGTGCGCTTCGCCGACGCCTCCGGAGAGGTGTTCCAGGCCACTCTGTGCGCCGGTCCGGCCAAGATCCAGCTGGCCGGCGTCGGCCCCGAGTACTGGCAGGCGAAAGGCGTCGACGGCCCGGTCGGGCAGCTGAACATCGTGTACGTCCCCGACGCCGACGCGCAGTACGAGCGCGTCCGCGCCGCGCTCGGCGACGACGCCGACATCGACGCGCCCCAGGATCAGCCCTACGGCGCCCGGGTGTTCACCGTCTCCGACATCGGCGGCAACAGCTGGACCTTCTGGCAGCAGTTCTCCGACACCGTCGAGCTTCCGTCAGGCTGGAAGGAAGTCCGGGCGGACGAACCAGCCGAGGAGTAGGTACCGCGGAGCGAAGCTCCTCCGTTGAGGGCGGTGGCGGGGAGGAAGGTCGGAAAGGTCCGGTCGACGGCTGATGTGGCGCGTGCCTCCAACGGGTGAACTGCGGTGACGGCTAGGCTGGGCCCGGTCACCGCAGGCACAACCCACATGAGGAGCATGGCGTGGCGCTCATCGAGCAGGTAGGCGCTCGCGAGATTCTGGACTCGCGAGGCAACCCGACGGTCGAAGTGGAGGTGGCTCTCGACGACGGCACGCTGGCGCGGGCCGCGGTCCCCTCGGGTGCGTCCACCGGCGAACACGAAGCCGTCGAGCTGCGTGACGGCGACACCGGCCGGTACAACGGCAAGGGTGTCGAGCGCGCGGTCGCGGCCGTCCTGGACGAGATCGGCCCGGACCTGGTCGGCACCGACGCCGTCGACCAGCGCATCGTCGACCAGAAGCTGGTCGACCTCGACGGCACGCCGGCGAAGTCCCGCCTCGGCGCGAACGCCATCCTCGGTGTTTCGCTCGCCGTCGCGAAGGCCGCCGCGGAGTCGGCCGAGCTGGAGCTGTTCCGCTACCTCGGCGGGCCGAACGCGCACGTGCTGCCGGTGCCGATGCTGAACATCCTCAACGGTGGCGCGCACGCCGACACCGATGTCGACATCCAGGAATTCATGATCGCGCCGATCGGCGCCGAGTCGTTCCGCGAGGCCCTGCGCTGGGGCACCGAGGTCTACCACTCGCTGAAGTCGGTCCTGAAGGGCCGCGGCCTGGCCACCGGCCTCGGTGACGAAGGCGGCTTCGCGCCCAGCTTGAAGAACAACCGCGAGGCGCTCGACCTGATCCTTCAGGCGATCGAGAAGGCCGGGTACGCCCCGGGCCGCGACGTCGCGCTCGCGCTCGACGTCGCCGCGACGGAGTTCTTCTCCGACGGCGCGTACACCTTCGAAGGCGCGAAGAAGAGCGCCGAGCAGATGTCGGCCTACTACGGCGAGCTCGTCCGCGACTACCCGCTCGTGTCCATCGAGGACCCGCTGAGCGAGGACGACTGGGACGGCTGGGTCCAGCTGACCACCGAGATCGGTGAGAAGGTCCAGCTGGTCGGCGACGACCTGTTCGTCACCAACCCGGACCGCCTCGAAGAGGGCATCACCCGCCGCGCCGCCAACGCGCTGCTGGTGAAGGTCAACCAGATCGGCACCCTGTCGGAGACCCTCGACGCGATCTCGCTGGCCACCTCGTACGGCTACAAGTCGATGATGAGCCACCGGTCCGGCGAGACCGAGGACACCTTCATCGCCGACCTCGCCGTCGCGACCGGTGTCGGCCAGATCAAGACCGGCGCCCCGGCGCGCGGCGAGCGGATCGCCAAGTACAACCAGCTGCTCCGCATCGAGGAGACCCTCGCCGACGCGGCGCGCTACGCCGGCGACCTCGCGTTCCCGCGGTTCAGCGTCGAGGGATGACGAACGATGGCGGACCGGGGGAGGGCGCGGACCCGTCGTAGCGGGCGCGCGGACGGCGGCGGCTCCAGCAGGGGCCGCCGACCGGAGCGCGCCCGTCGCACGACGACGACGGAGGTCCGCGCCCGAACCCGGCTGCGCCGCAGCCTGGCGGCGAAGCGGGCATCGGGTGCCGCGAAGGTGCTCGGCATGTCCACCACCCGCCGGGCCGCGGTGGTGGCGATCGTGGTGTGCGCGCTCGCGTTCACCATCGCCGTCCCGCTGCGCACGTACCTCAGCCAAAAGTCCGAGGTGACCGAGCAGCAGCAGTTGCAGTCCGAACTGCAGCGGAGCGTCACCCAGCTGGAAGGCCGCAAGGCCGAGCTGAGCGACCCGGCGCAGATCGAGGCGGAGGCGCGTAAACGGTTCGGTTTCGTGAAGCCCGGCGAGACGCCGTACATCGTGCAGCTCCCCGAAGACAAGGCGCCCGAGCAGGGGCAGCCGCAAGGTCAGCAGCCGGTGCCCGCGGGCTCCTGGTACGAGAAGCTGTGGGATCAGGTCGCGGGCGGCTGAAGTGCGCCCTTTAGCCTTATGGGTGTGAACAGCACGGAAAAGTCCTCCTACGAGCCTGTGACCGACGCCGACCGCGAGATCATCGCGGAACAGCTCGGCCGGGCCCCCCGTGCGCTGCGCGCCGTCGCCGCGCGCTGCCCGAGCGGCCACCCGTCGGTCGTGCAGACCAGCCCCCGCCTCGACGACGGCACGCCGTTCCCCACGCTCTACTACTTGACCTGCCCGAAGCTGACGTCGATGGTCGGCACGCTCGAGGCGTCCGGGCTGATGAAGGAGATGACCGACCGGCTCGCGGAGGACCCCGAGCTGGCGGCCGCCTACCGGCGGACCCACGAGAGCTATCTCGCCGAACGCGACGCCATCGATTCGCTCGGCCACGAGGTCAGCGCGGGTGGGATGCCCGGCCGCGTCAAATGCCTGCACGTCCACCTGGCGCACACGCTGGCCGTCGGCCCCGGGGTGAACCCGTTCGGGGACGAGACGCTCGAGCTGCTCAAGGCGAACGGCTGGCCGTCCGGCGACTGCCAGGGGTAACACCCGCCCGCGATGTACAGATAGTTCCTCCAGGTGGGTTAATTCACCCGATGTCGGCCAACTGGTCCTCCTCAATGGGGTGAAACCGGTCACCGTATGCGGCAGGCTGGGCACAGCCGAGGGTTGACGGGGTGGGCAAGTACCGGATCGCCGAGTCGTGATCCGCCGGGAGGGTTCTGAGGTATGCGCGTGAGGCACGTGCCAGGCGCGGTGACCGGCCATGTGCGGAGACTCTGTCTCCGGCACCGCACGATAGCCGCGGTGACCGGAGGGGTCCTCGCCATCGTCCCGGCCGGTGCCGCGGTCGTCGGTGCCGGCAGCTGGGCCGCGACGGCGAGCACGGTCCATTCCGACAACGTCGCCCTCATCGACGGCTACGACCCGAAGAACCCGCTCGTCCAGCAGATCGGTGTCGACGGCAGCCTGCCGAACGCCCCGACCCCGCTCCCGCTCCCCGCGGACGAACTCCCCGAAGGACCGCTCGGCATCCCGGTCACCGCGCTCGCCGCGTACCGCAACGCCGCCGACATCCTCATCGCCGAACAGCCCGGTTGCCACATCGACTGGGCTTTGATCGCGAGTATCGGCCGGATCGAGTCCAATCACGCGCGCGGCGGTTACGTCGACGCTAAGGGCAACACCCTCGAACCGATCCTCGGCCCGCAGCTCAACGGCGCCGGGCCGTTCGCGGCCATCCCGGACACCGACGGCGGCAAATTCGACGGCGACACGGTGTGGGACCGCGCGGTCGGCCCGACGCAGTTCATCCCGTCGACGTGGAAGGGCTACGCCTCGGACGGGAACGGCGACGGCGAGTCCAATCCGAACAACATCTTCGATGCGGCGCTGGGCACGGGCCGGTACCTGTGCTCCGGCGGGCTCGATCTGTCCAAACCGGACCAGTTGCGCGCGGCCGTGTTCCGCTACAACAACTCGGACACCTATGTGAACACCGTGCTGATCTGGGCCGAGGCGTACCGCACCGGTGTGCTGCCGACGCCGGACAGCAAGGTGCCGATCGGCGCCCCGAACGCCGGTGCCGCTCCGCCGCCCGTGTCGGTGCCGCCGCCTCCGGTGCCGCCGACGCCGCCCGGTTCGGTGACGCCCCCGCCGTCGAGTTCGCTGCCGCCGACCAATTCGGGGTCTTCGTCTTCTTCGAAATCGTCGTCGAGCTCGAAGCCAATGCCGCAGTGCCCGACGGTCACCGTGACGGAGACACAACCGACGACGAGCACGAGCCCGACGACCACGACTTCGACTCCGCCGCCGACGACCTGTGCCTCTCCGACGACGACCACAACCACGACGACGGTGACGCAGTCGGGGAGCACCAGCACCAAACCCACCTGATCGGCGTTGACTGTCCATCCATGCCCCCGCCACCACCCTCGACGGAGAAGCTCCGCTCCGCTGTAATCTCCGGGGCATGCCTCGTGTTGCCGCGATCGACTGTGGGACCAACTCCATCCGCCTGCTCGTCGCCGAGCTGACCCCCCGCCACGACGGGACGGTCGACCTGCGCGACCTGCACCGCGAGATGCGGATCGTCCGTCTCGGCCAGGGGGTGGACGCCACCGGCAGGCTGGCCCCCGAGGCGCTCGAGCGCACCCGTAAGGCGCTGGCCGACTACACGATCGCCGCGCGCCGCAAGGGTGTGGAGAAGGTCCGCATGGTCGCGACGTCCGCGACCCGCGACGCGAGCAACCGCGACGAGTTCTTCGCGATGACGCGTGAGGTGCTCGGCACCGAGGCCGAAGTCATCAGCGGGGACGAAGAGGCGCGCCTGTCCTTCACCGGTGCCGTCGGCGAGCAGGATCCCGACGACGGCCCCTTCGTGGTGGTCGACGTCGGCGGCGGCTCGACCGAGCTCGTGGTCGGCACCTGGGACGGCCGCCAGGCCGAGGTCATCGCGGCCAAGTCGGTCGACATCGGCTGTGTGCGCATCACCGAACGCGCGCTGAAGTCCGACCCGCCGACCGCGGCCGAGATCGCCGAAGCCCGTGAGCTGGCCGCCAAGGTCCTCACCGAGGCCTTCGACGTCGTGGACGTGTCCACCGCCAAGACGTGGATCGGTGTCGCCGGGACGGTCACGACCCTGACCGCCGTGGCGCAGGGCCTCTCGGAGTACGACTCCGAGCGCACCCACCTCTCGAAGCTCTCCCACGCCGACATCGACCGTGTCGCGCAGTCGCTCCTCACGGCCGATCACGCGACGCGCGCCGCGAACCCCGTGATCCACCCCGGCCGGGTCGACGTGATCGGCGGCGGCTCGGTGATCGTGCAGGTGCTGGCCGAGCAGTTCGCCACACGCGGTGGCCCCGACGAACTGGTGATCTCCGAGCACGACATCCTCGACGGGATCGCGCTGTCGTTGGCTTGACAGTCGAAGTTTTCTCTTACAGGAAGCCATTTCTTTAGGTGATCAAGCGGTGACCTCCAGTCCGGATTGGGCCGTTCGGCGCAGCGTCGTTCCTACCAACGTTGTGCTCTAACCGGGTGGTCCGGGAGACCGTCACCCATTTGCAACACCAACGCACTGTGATCGGCTTCACCAGTCCCATAGCGTCGTCTCACCTTCTGGGCGGTAGGGCGCGACCAGCGCTCGCCGCGCTATCCGACGACGAGAGTTGGAGTGGACATGCGGGCTTCACGCGGGTTCTGGGGAGCGACGGCGGTGGTGGCCACGGCGGCCCTGCTGCTGACGGCCTGTGGAGGTGGTGGATCCAGTGAGAACAAGGGATCCGGCGCCGTCGACGCCGACGCGTCGGTTTCGGTCTACGGCACCGAGCCGGAGAACTCGCTGATTCCCGCCAACACCAACGAGCTCGGTGGGTCCAAGGCCCTCAAGCCGGTCTTCTCGGCGCTGGTCGGCTACAAATCCGACACCGCCGAGCCGTACAACCTGATGGCCGAATCGATCACCACGACCGATTCGAAGGTCTTCGACATCAAGATCAAAAAGGGCTGGAAGTTCCACGACGGGACCGAGGTCAAGGCCAAGAACTTCGTCGACGCCTGGAACTACAGCGCGAACGGCAAGAACGGCATGCAGAACGCGTCGTTCTTCGAGCAGATCCAGGGCTACGACGAGATCAGCGCCAAGGAACCCGCCGTCAAGGAGATGTCCGGGCTCAAGGTCGTGAACGACTACGAGTTCCAGGCCACCCTCAAGGGACCGTTCTCCGTGTTCGCCACCAAGATCGGCTACCTCGCCTTCGCGCCGCTGCCGGACAAGTTCTTCGCCGACCCGGAGGCGTTCGCCAAGGCCCCGATCGGAAACGGACCGCTGAAGTTCGTCTCGCGTACGCCGAACCAGAACATGAAGCTCACGCGGTTCGACGAATACCAGGGCGAGGACAAGGTCAAGTTCAAGGATCTGGAAGTCCGCATCTACACCAGCCAGGAGACCGCGTACCAGGATCTGCTGAGCAACCGCCTCGACTTCATGGAGGCGCTCCCGCCGGCGGCGAAGGCCGGTGGCAAGTACAAGACCGACCTCGGTGAGCGTCTGGTCGAAGGGAAGCTGCTCGGCATCAGCGCGCTCGCCCTCCCGTACTACGTCCCGGGTTACAACAACCTCGACCTGCGTAAGGCGATCTCGCTGGCCATCGACCGCGAGCAGATCGTCAAGACCGTCATGAACGACACCTACGCGCCCGCCGACGGCTATGTGTCGCGCGGTATCGAGGGTTACCGGCCCGGCGTCTGCGAGTTTTGCAAGTTCGATCCGGTGAAGGCCAAGGAGTTCTTTGCGAAGTCCGGCTACACCGGCAAGCTGACCATCGCGTCGAACGCCGACGGCGGCCGCAAGGAGCCGCTGGTCGCGGCGTGCAACAGCATCAAGAACGCGCTCGGCGTCGAATGCGACTTCGTGCCGGCGACCGACTTCGGGCAGTGGCGCAGCATCGTCAACAACCGCCAGCTGACCGGCATGGGCCGCTCCGACTGGTCCGCCGACTACCCGTCGATCGAGAACTACCTGAACCCGCGCTACAAGAGCACCGGTTCGTCGAACGACTCCACGTACAACAACCCGGCCGTCGACGCGCTGCTGACCCAGGCGGACCAGACCGCCGACAAGGCGGCCGCGATCAAGCTGTACCAGCAGGCCGAGGATCTGATCGCGAAGGATCTGCCCCAGATCCCCGTGTGGGAAGAGAAGGGCGTCGGCGGCAAGTCGAACCGCCTCAAGACCGTGAAGCTTGACTTCGGTCGGCTCGCGGACTACTCGTCCATCGAGGTCGCGGCGAAGTAACGCACTTCGCAGGCTCCGTGCGGTCGTGGGGGGGGGTTTTGGTTTTCGCCCCAAAAACCCCCCCCCACCCCCCCGAGGGGGTTTCCTCCCCTGGGTTCCGGGGAGGCCAGGGGATGGCCCCAGCCCACACTAAGTTCCTCCCCCCC
>NZ_JBWKEB010000014.1:0-90624 GCF_056435665.1 Amycolatopsis sp. NPDC043887 | reverse complement strand
GGGGAGCCGTCTGCTCGTGGGGTGACAAGAGGGGATCTTTTAGGGGGAGGGAGTTGTGGTGGTGTAACTGGGGCGGGGGTGGGGGGGGGGGGGGGGGGGTTGGGGGGAAAACCCAAAACCCCCCCCCACGACCCGCCGGACCGAAGGCTCCCACCACGCGATCCTCAGGACGGCACGCGCATGCCCCAATACATCCTCCGACGCCTACTTCAACTCATCCCGGTCTTCTTCGGCACGACGTTCCTCATCTACGCCCTCGTGTGGGCGGTGCCCGGTGACCCGTTCGCCGGTAAATGCGGTCAGGTCGCCTGCCCGCCCGCCTACATCGAGATGATGACCGAGAAGTTCAATCTCGACGATTCGATCTTCGTCCAGTACTTCAAATACCTCGGCAACCTGTTCAGCGGCGACTGGGGCGAGACCTTCAACGGCGTCTCGGTCGGCGAACTGATCGGGAACGCCTATCCGGTGACGGTCCGGCTCGCCCTCATCGCGGTGGCCATCGAAGCGATCATCGGCCTGTCCGCGGGCATCCTGACCGGCCTGCGCGGCAAGGGTTTCCTCGACAACCTCGTGCTGATGTCCACCACGTTCCTGATCTCGATCCCGGTGTTCGTCACCGCGATCGTGCTCCAGATCGTCCTCGGTTCGGAACTGGGCATCATCGACGCGAGCGTGTCCGAGGACGCCACGATCGGCGAGCTGATCGTGCCAGGAATCGCGCTCGGCAGTCTCTCCATGGCCTATATAGCCCGGTTGACCAGAACGAGCATCGCGGAGAACCGGCACGCCGACTACGTCCGCACGGCCGTCGCGAAGGGGCAGCCGCGCAGCCGGGTCGTCGGCGTGCACCTGCTCCGGAACTCGGTGATCCCGGTGCTGACCTTCATCGGCACCGACATCGGCGCGCTCATGGGCGGGGCCATCGTCACCGAAGGCGTGTTCAACATCAACGGCATCGGCGGGCTCATCTTCCGCGGTATCCAGAACCGGGAGGGCGCCACCGTCACCGGCGTCGTCGTCCTGCTGGTGATGGTCTATCTGCTGGTGAGTCTCATCGTCGACCTGCTCTACGCCGTTCTCGACCCGAGGATCCGTTATGACTGACCCCAATGTGGCCGGCGGGGTGTCCTCTGTGGACGTCGCCGGTGCCGGTGTCGCCGACGATTCCGCGGAGGCGCACAAACCGCGCAGCCTCGGCGGCGACGCCTGGCGGATGTTGCGCAAGCGGCCGTCGTTCATCATCTCCGCCGTCATCATCACGCTCGTCGTGCTCATCGCGATCGTGCCCGACCTGTTCAGTTCCCGGCCCGCCGGGTTCAGCGATCTGCTCCACGCCAACGAAGGGCCGTCCGCGGACGCCTGGTTCGGTTACGACAACCAGGGTTACGACGTCTACGCGCGGACCATCCACGGCGCGCGGGCGTCGCTGCTGGTCGGTGTCTTCGCGACGGTGCTGACGATCCTGATCGGCTCGGTGGTGGGGATCATCGCCGGGTACTACGGCCGTCTCGTCGACAGCCTGTTCTCGCGGGTGGGCGACATCTTCGCGGCGCTGCCGTTCGTGCTCGGCGCGATCGTCATCCTGACCACGTTCAACGCGCCCGGCTCGAACCCCGGGGTCGTCACCATCATCGTGCAGGTGGTCGTGTCGATCGCCGCGTTGAGCTGGCCGGTGGCGATGCGCATCATGCGGTCGGCGACGCTGGTGGCCAAACAACTCGACTACGTCAAAGCCGCGCGCGGACTCGGGGCGAGCACACCGCGCATCGTGTTCCGGCATCTGCTGCCGAACACGGTCGCGCCGGTGCTGGTCTACGGGACCATCGCGCTCGGCGCGTTCATCGGCGCGGAAGCGACGCTCGCGTATCTCGGCGTCGGTGTACGGCCGCCGGTCGTCTCGTGGGGTGTGATGATCAGCGACGCGCGGGACTACTTCCGGGTGAATCCGCACATGCTGTTGTTCCCCGCGGGGTTCGTGACCATCACCGTGCTCGCGTTCGTCATGCTCGGTGACGGTATCCGCGACGCGCTCGACCCGAAGGCCCGGTGATCGTCCGTGACCGACGAACTGCTGCTGGAGGTGGAAGACCTCCATGTCGAATTCCGCACGTCCGATGGCGTCGCGACCGTGCTCAACGGCGTCGACTACTCCGTGCACGCCGGGGAAACCCTTGCCGTTCTGGGAGAATCGGGCTCCGGGAAGAGTGTGACCGCGCAGACGGTGATGGGTATCCTCGACAGCCCGCCCGCCGTCGTCACCGGCGGCGCGGTCCGTTACCGCGGCGAGGATCTGCTCACCGCCACCGAAGAGCGGCGGCGTGAGGTGCGGGGCGGGGAGATCGCGATGATCTTCCAGGACGCGCTGTCGGCGCTGAACCCCGTGTTCACCGTGGGATTCCAGATCGAGGAACAGCTGCGCGTCCGGCTCGGGATGTCCAAAAAGGACGCGCGGAAACGGGCGATCGAACTGCTCGACACCGTGCGCATCCCCGCCGCCGCCCGCCGGGTCCGCGAGTATCCGCACCAGTTCTCGGGCGGGATGCGGCAGCGGGCGATGATCGCCATGTCGCTCGCGCTCGACCCGGATCTCCTGATCGCGGACGAGCCGACGACCGCGCTCGACGTCACCGTGCAGGCCCAGATCATGGACCTGCTGGCGGAGATCCAGGCAGAACGGCGGATGGGGCTGATCCTGATCACCCACGATCTGGCGGTGGTCGCCGAGGTCGCCGACCGGATCGCCGTGATGTACGCCGGCCGGATCGTCGAACAGGCCGACGTCACCGAGTTGTTCCGTTCGCCGGGGCATCCCTACACCGAGGCGCTGATGGCCTCGCTGCCGCGGCTCGACCTCAAAGGACAGACGCTGGAGACCATCAAGGGCCTGCCGCCGAGCCTGCTGAACGTCCCGCCCGGATGCCCGTTCCATCCGCGCTGCCCGCGGGCGGAAAGCCGGTGCGAGACCGAACGGCCGGCCCTGCACAGCCTCGGCTTCGGCCGGGTCAGCGCCTGCCACTTCGCCGACGAGGTGGTGGGCGACCGTGTCTGAGCCCATTCTGCGCGTCGAAAACCTGGTGAAGTACTTCCCGGTACGGGCCGGGATCCTCTTCAAACGCACCATCGGGCACGTGAAGGCCGTCGACGGCGTCTCCTTCGACCTCATGCCGGGCGAAACGCTCGGTGTGGTGGGGGAATCCGGTTGTGGCAAGTCCACTTTGGCCCAGGTGCTGATGCGGCTGGAAGAACCCACAGGCGGGCTCGCGACCTTCGAAGGCCGCGACATCTTCGCGTTGCGGGGAGCCGAACTGAGGAGGCTGCGGCGCGAGATCCAGATCGTGCTGCAGGATCCGTACACCTCGCTGAACCCGAGGATGACGGTCGGCGACATCATCGGCGAACCCTTCGAAATCCACACCGAGGTGGCGCCGAAGGGGTCGCGGGCGGCGAAGGTGCGGGAGCTGCTCGACGTCGTCGGGTTGAACCCGGAGCACATCAACCGCTATCCGCACCAATTCTCCGGCGGCCAGCGTCAGCGCATCGGGATCGCGCGGGCGCTGGCGTTGCGGCCGAAGGTGATCATCTGCGACGAACCGGTTTCCGCGCTCGACGTTTCGATCCAGGCGCAGGTGATGAACCTGCTCGGTGATCTGCAGAAGGAATTCGGCCTTTCCTATGTGTTCATCGCACATGATCTGTCGGTTGTCCGTCACCTTTCCACGCGTGTGGCGGTGATGTACCTCGGCAAGATCGTGGAAATGGGAACCGAAGAGGAGATCTACGAGCGTCCTTCGCATCCTTACACACAGGCGCTGCTGTCCGCGGTGCCGGTCGCGGATCCGGCGTTGCGCGGGCAGCGGCAGGTGATCCGGCTGGAAGGCGACGTGCCGAGTCCGCTGGATCCGCCGTCGGGCTGCCGGTTCCGCACCCGGTGCTGGAAGGCGCGGGACATTTGTGCCGATCAGGAACCAGAATTGATCACCCGGTCCGGCGGGCATTTGTCCGCCTGTCATTTCGCGGAGGAGAAAACCGTCGTCCCCTGACTTTCGTCGGGACTTCGTTGATACGTGGGTATAGCTGACGTAGTTTGCACGAATAGTTTTCTTCAGGAGGCAGGAAGTGAAAAAGCCCAGATCTCTCGTGATCGCGCTCGCGGTACCGCTGTTCGGCGCGATCGTCGCTGCTCCGGTGGCATCAGCGCAACCGGCGCTTTCCGGCGCCACGACCGAATTCTCCGTATTGGCCCGTGAAGGCCGCGGTGTCGATACATACGATGTCGCGTCGGTGGAAAGGGCGATCCGCGCCGCCGGGGGCACCGTCGTGACGAGCAACGCCGCGGTCGGCCTGATCACCGCGACCGCGCCCGCCAACGGGTTCGCCGAGTGGGTCTCCGCGGACCGGTCGGTTTTCGGTGCGGCCAAGGCGAAGCCGATCGGCACCGCGCCGAAGAACGGCAAGGCGAAGGTCAAGCCGGGTGTCGTCGAGAAGGAGGGCCGTGGCGCCGCGTCGGCCAAGAAGCCCGCGCAGGCGAACGCCGTCGGCATGGACCCGCTCGACGACCAGTTGTGGGGACTCAAGTCGGTCCGGTCGGACCTCTCGCGCACCAAGCAGCCGGGTGACAAGCGGGTGAAGGTCGGTGTCATCGACACCGGCGTCGACGGGAGCCACCCGGACATCGCGCCGAACTTCGACCGCGCGGCGTCGCGGAACTTCACGAAGGACATCGTCTCGGACGTCAACGGCGCCGTCGTCGACGGACCGTGTGAATTCCGCAGCTGCGTCGACCCGGTTGACCACGACGACAACGGGCACGGCACGCACGTCGCCGGCACCATCGGCGCCGCCGCGAACGGTTTCGGTGTCTCGGGTGTCGCGCCGAACGTGACGCTGGTGAACATCCGCGCCGGTCAGGACTCGGGCTTCTTCTTCCTGCAGTCGACCGTGGACGCGATCACCTACGCCGGCGACGCCGGGGTGGACGTCGTGAACATGAGCTTCTTCACGGACCCCTGGCTGTACAACTGCACCGCGAACCCCGCGGACACGCCGGCGCAGCAGGCCGAGCAGCGCACCATCATCGAGGCGACGACCCGTGCGCTGAACTACGCGCACCGCAAGGGTGTCACCCAGGTCGTCTCGCTGGGCAACCAGCACAGCGACCTCGCCACCCCGCAGCCGGACGCGTCGAGCCCGGGCTACCCGTCGAACAGCACGCACCCGCGGCAGATCGACAACGCGAGCTGCCTCTCGATGCCCATCGAGGGCCCTCACACGATCGGTGTCTCCTCCTTCGGTCCTTCGCAGGCGAAGGCGGACTACTCGAACTACGGCGTCGAGCAGATCTCGGTGTCCGCGCCCGGCGGATACTTCCGTGACTACTACGGCACCCCGTGGTTCCGCACTGTCGAGAACCAGATCCTCTCGACGTACCCGCGCAACGTCGGTGTCGCGGAAGGCATGATCGACGCGGCCGGGAACGTCACTCCCGACGGTGTCGCCGCCGGCATCAAGAAGGAGACCGCCGCAGACGGCCGCGTCGGCTACTACCAGTGGCTGCAGGGCACGTCGATGGCGTCGCCGCACGCGAGCGGTGTCGCCGCGCTCATCGTTTCGCAGTACGGCAAGGGTTCGCGCGACTTCGGGATGAACCCGGACGCGGTGCAGCGGGTGCTCGAAGGCACGGCTTCGGACATCGCCTGCCCGGTGCCGCGGACCGTCGACTACCTGAAGGAAGGCCGGGACGCGTCGTTCACCGCGACCTGCACCGGTGACGCTTCGTTCAACGGCTTCTACGGCCACGGTGCCGTCGACGCCTGGTCGGCCGTCACGCGGGGTTCGCAGTACCTGCGGGGCTGACCCTTCGGTTCCTTGGAGTGCTATGAAAGGTCCTTTCCTTGCAAAATTTGCAAGGAAAGGACCTTTCATAGCATGCGCGGGTCAGGCGGCTCGGTCGGTGTGCGCCACAGTGACATCGGGTCTCGGACGCCGTGCCGCTGCGTCGGCCGCGGCACGGAGTTCGGCGATGACCTTCTCCGGTTCGTCGCGAATCCGAGACGGCAAGGTCTGGACGACGACGATCCCCGCGGCCGCGTAACGATTGTTGCGGTGGAGGGTCTTTCGATAAGCGTCCCTGCCGAAGTGGAAGGCATACGAATCGATTTCCCATGCCATGCCAAGCTCGTCGCACCATGAATCGGGCTTGCCGATGTAGTTGCCGAAGGCATCATAGATCTTGACGTTCCGCTCGGCAGGCGGCAGTCCCGCTTTCTCCCAGATCGCCAGCGATGCTGCTTCGGGGACCGACTTGACGTCGGCGGCGAGCTCTCGGAGCACGGCACGAGGAAGGGCTGTTCCGCGTCTGCTGCCGGACTCGAGTTCGGCGCACAACTCGTCCACTGTGCAGAGGCCCGCCTCGATGGCTTCGATGAGCAGAGCCCGAACCGGTTCGAGGTCCCGAATGCGCCTCACACCATCCAAGACCGCTCGAGCCGGTGCTGCCAGCGGGACCCCTTCGATCACCCGACGTTCCGGCATCGAGATCGTTCGTTCGATGATCGCGAACTTGACGCTTCGTACCTTGCGCTGTTGGGGAATGAGTACATGGACGGTCCCATGGGGGCCGGACTGTCGTAGGCCGTATCGTCGCGTGGCTTCGAAGCCGGTGACGACGCCCCGGGAGTCAGTGAGCATCAGCGCGGCTTCCACTCGTTGCCGTGCGGTTGGTTGTTCCTTCGAGAGAAGGACGATGCCTGGTAGCAGGTGAGTCCACCTTCCACCAGGCTGGCATCTTCGATACGACGTGCTTTGCGTGACCCCGAGTTTCTCCAGGGTCGCCACACGGATGACGCCGTGCCGACTGTGTTGGCGTAGGTATGAATCCGTTAGCGGAGCTCTAGATAGGTACATGCCGACACAATGACCGGCAGGTCCGACAGGATTCGATCCCGGAGTGCCATGAAAGGTCCTTTCCTTGCAAAATTTGCAAGGAAAGGACCTTTCATGGCACTGGCAGACAGGGGTCGCGGTAGGAGCGGGGGCTACTTCCCCGACGCGTTCTTGATGAACTTCGCCAGGTCCTTTGCCTGCCGCACCCGCGACTCCTCGTGCACGTACATCATGTGCCCCGCCGGGTAGTACGCCGTGTCGATGTTCTCCCGCAGCTCCTCGGGAATCTGCAGGCGCGCCAGCACATGCTCCGAAGCGAAGTACGGTGTCGCGCCATCGTAGTGGCCGAAGGCGACGTGCACCTGAAGGTGCGGGTTCGCCCGCATCGCCGACGCGAGTGAGTCCACAGAGGACACAGAGCGGCCCTCGAAGTCCGAGTACGACCAGGCCTTGAAGACGTCCGTCGACAAGACCTCGTACGGCAGGTCGTTCTCGTAGCCGAGTTCGGCCCGCACATAGTGGTTGAGCCCGCCCGTGTAGGCGCCGATGATCCGCGAGATCGACGGGTCGTCGCTCATGTGCTCGCGGCCGCCGTCGGGCTCCCAGGTGGTGAACCGGCCGTCCATCCGGCCGACGACGAGACCCTTGTCCCGCAACAGCTCGGTGAAGTACCGGACGTGCTCGATCCGCAGGTTGACCCGGTCCACATAGGACTCGCTCAGCCCGGTCAGTGAAGCGAGCGTCGCTACCGCGTCGGCACGGTCCTGTGTGGACAGTCGCGCGCCGCGCGCCAGAGCCCAGGGGAGTTCCTTGGCCGCGAAGTCCTCGGCGTCGGCGAGGACGTCGTCGAGCGGCCGGTCGCCGTGGAGGCCGTGGTAGTGCGCGATCGCCGCGTACGTCGGCACGTAGAGCGAGTACGGCAGGTCGTTGCCCTCGGTGAACCGCAGCGTGCCCAGGTCCAGCACGGACGAGATCAACAGCAGCCCGTTCAGGTACATGCCGTGGCGTTCCTGGAGATGCGACGCCAGCCCGGCCGCGCGGAGCGTGCCGTAGGACTCGCCCGCCAGGAACTTCGGCGAGAGCCAGCGCTGTTTGCGCGAGACCCACAGCCGGATGACCTCGCCGATGGACTCGATGTCGGCGGTGTACCCGTGGTACTCCTTGGCGGCCTCGCCGTCCACGGCGCGCGAATAGCCGGTCGACACCGGGTCGATGAACACCAGGTCGCTGTGCGCCAGCAGGGTTTCCTGGTTGTCGGTCAGCCCGTAGGGCGGCGCGACCGGGTCGTCGACATCGCCCGAAAGCACCCGGCGCGGGCCGAGCAGGCCCATGTGCAGCCAGACGCTCGCCGAGCCGGGCCCGCCGTTGAACGCGAACGTGACCGGGCGCGAGCCGGGCTCCGCGTCGTCGAGAGTGTAGGAGGTCACGAACACCTCGGCCTTGGCCTTGTAGCCCTCGGACTTGCCGTCGGTGATGACCTCCTTCCGCAGCACGATCCGCCCGGTTTGGGCGGTGTAGGCG
Organism: Amycolatopsis sp. NPDC043887; assembly: GCF_056435665.1. Lineage (NCBI taxonomy): Bacteria > Bacillati > Actinomycetota > Actinomycetes > Pseudonocardiales > Pseudonocardiaceae > Amycolatopsis > Amycolatopsis sp. NPDC043887. The sequence goes on along the minus strand of NZ_JBWKEB010000014.1, from coordinate 82,218 downwards.
AGCTTCTTGCGCTTGAGCGTGAGCGTGTGCTTCGTGGTGACCAGGTCGTCGGTCGGCTCGACCTTGGTTTCCACCGACGGGGTGTCCTTCTCGTCGGTGGCCTTTTCATCGGGATTGGTGTCCGGCATGTCCCCAACCTACTGGCAGTCTGTAGGAGTGGACATCGTCACGGCGCATGATCGCCCGAGTACGCCCCAGGAGGCGATCGGGATCCAGGAAACCCTGCGTGGCCTGGTCGAACTCGAAGATCGCTGTCCACAAGAGATCGTCACGGTCACCGGGCTGGACGTCGCCTACGACGAGGACGGCGGCCTGATCGCGGCCGCCGCGGTCACCCTCGAAATCGACGGATTCCGCGTCGTGGAGAAGCGAACCGTCGTTTCCCGGATCTCGTTCCCCTACGAACCGGGCCTTTTCGCGTTCCGCGAGCTGCCCCCGCTGCTCGACGTCCTCCGCGCGCTCGACCACGTCCCGGATCTGCTGATCTGCGACGGCCACGGCCTGGCCCACCCACGCCGGTTCGGGCTCGCTTGCCACGTCGGCGTCGTGACGGGCCTGCCGTCCGTCGGTGTCGGCAAGACCCGGTTCGTCGGCGAGCACGACGAACCGGGGGCCGAACGCGGCTCGCGGACGCCCTTGCTGGATGACGGCGACGTCGTCGGCGCGGTCCTGCGCACCCAAGACGGCGTGAAGCCTCTCTATGTCTCCGTCGGCCACAAGATCTCGCTGGACAACGCGTGCCGCCAGGTGCTGCGGCTGTGTCGAGCGTTCCGTCAGCCGGAGACCACCCGGCAAGCCGACCGTCTCGCCCGGGACGCGCTGAAAGAGGCGTTATGAGGTTCCGCTCGCTCGCCGAACTCGACGCCGAGGTCGTCAGCTGCCGCGCCTGCCCGCGGCTGGTCGCGTGGCGTGAGGAGATCGCCGTGGTCAAGCGCGCGGCCTTCGCCGGTGAGACCTACTGGGCCCGGCCGGTGCCCGGCTTCGGCCCGCCGGACGCGTCGCTGGCGATCGTCGGCCTCGCCCCTTCGGCGCACGGCGCGAACCGGACCGGCCGCCTGTTCACCGGCGACCCGTCCGGTGACGTTCTCTTCAAGGCGCTTCACCGGGTCGGGGTCGCGTCGCAGCCGACGTCGACCCGTATAGGTGACGGCCTCGAGCTCCGAGGGACCCGGATGGTCTCCCCGGTGAGATGCGCGCCACCCGCCAACAAGCCCACACCTGAGGAACGGGAAACCTGCCGATCGTGGCTCGCGGCGGAGCTCGAGTTGCTGAAACCGACACTGAAGGCCGTCGTGGTGCTCGGCGCGTTCGGCTGGCAGGCCCTGCTGCCGGTGCTCGCGGAGGCGGGCTGGCCGGTGCCCGCACCACGCCCGAAGTTCGGCCACGGAGCCGAACTGGAACTCGGCGACCTGCGCCTTTTCGGGTGTTATCACGTGTCGCAGCGCAATGTCCAGACCGGCCGCCTGACCCTTGACATGGTGTGCGATGTCCTGGCCTCCGCGACCTCGGCGGCCGGCCTGAACTGAATCGGTGCGGAAACCGTGGCGACGCTGGTCACAGCCGGATGGGGTCTCCGAGCGATCTCAGCTGATGGGTGCGACTATAGGAATATGGCTGGTGTTAAGTCGGAACCGACACGGATCCTCGTCCTTGGTGGTGGGTACGTCGGGCTCTACACGGCGTACGGGCTCCAGAAGATGCTCCGGGCCAACGAAGCGTCCGTGACGGTCGTTGATCCGCAGCCGCACATGACCTATGCCCCCTTCCTGCCCGAGGCGGCGGCCGGTGCGATCGAACCGCGGCACGTGGTCGTGCCGCTGAGGCGCGTGCTCAAGCGCTGCCACGTGCTCACCGCGCGCGTGACGAAGATCGAGCACGAGCGCAAGGCCGTGACGGTCGAGGCCGCCGACGGGCACGTCGAGCAGCTGAACTACGACGTTCTCGTGGTCGCACTCGGTGCCGTCGCGCGCATCCTGCCGATCCCGGGCCTGGTCGAGGAGGGCATCGCCTTCAAGACCATCGGCGAGGCGATCTACCTGCGCAACCACGTCATGACGAAGCTGGACGAGGCCGCCAGCACGCTCGATCCCGAGCAGCGCAAGCGCCTGCTGACGTTCACCGTCGTCGGCGGCGGGTTCGCCGGTATCGAGGCGCTCGCCGAACTCGAGGACATGACCCGGTTCGCGGTGGAGAACTACTATCCGAACCTCAAGGTCGAGGACATCCGCTGGGTGCTCGTCGAGGCGGCCGGGCGGATCCTCCCCGAGGTGCGCGAGACGCTCGGCGTGTACACCGTCGAACAGCTCGAAAAGCGCGGTATCGAAGTCTATTTGTCGACAGCGGCGAAGTCGTTCGAGAACGGCCACGTCGTGCTCTCGGACGGCACCGAGTTCGACACCGACACGATCATCTGGACCGCCGGCGTGAAGGCGAACCCGGTGCTCGCCAGTTCGGACCTGCCGCTCGACAAGCGCGGCCGCGTCGAGGCCACCGCCGCGATGCAGGTCGTCGGGCACCCCGACGTCTGGACCGCCGGTGACAACGCCGCCGTGCCGGACCTCTCGCGTACCGAGCAGGACCCGACCGCGACCTGCCCGCCGAACGCGCAGCACGCAGTTCGCCAGGCGCGTCTGCTGGCGAAGAACATCATCAAGGTGATCCGCGGCGGCAAGCCGAAGGACTACTACCACAAGAACCTGGGTGCGGTGGCCAGCCTCGGCCTGCACAAGGGTGTCGCCGACGCGCTGAACCTGAAGATCAAGGGCTTCCCGGCCTGGCTCTTCCACCGCGCGTACCACCTCAAGGCGATGCCGACGTGGAACCGCAAGATCCGCATCCTGTTCGACTGGATGCTGGGTGGCCTGTTCCGGCGCGAGGTCATCTCGCTCGGCCAGATCAACAACCCGCGCGAGGAATTCGACCGGCTGTCGAAGTCCTGAGTTCGTAAGTCCGTGAAGGCCTCCTTCCCTACGCTCAAGTTAGGGAAGGAGGCCTTCACGGCGTTTAAGGTGTGCCGGTGCAGGCATTACGGAAGTCCGTACCCGCCGGCCCGCTCGCCACCGGCCTGACTCCGGCCGAACTGGCGAAGCACGTTTTGGAGCGGATCGAGCGCGACAACGCGCACGCGCGCTCCCGGAAGAGGCGTTTCCGCTGGCGCGCCGTGTCCATCAGGGTCTTCCTGCTCGCGCTGTCGGCGGCGTCCACGATCATCTTCGGTCTGCAGAACCTCAACGGCTGGACCGGTGTGGCGTTCGCCCTCGTGGCCGTGACGGCCGTCGTCGGCGCGCTCGAGCCCTTCTTCGCCTGGCGCTCCTTGTGGGGCCTGATGGAAGAGGTCCAGTTCCGGCTCTACCGGCTGCGCGACGAGCTCAGCTTCTACATCGCGTCGACCCCGCCCGACCGGATCGATCCCGGCTGATCAACGAGAAGTTCGAGGAGTACCAGGCCGTTTGGAACCAGGTCGGTCTTCGTTGGCTCGAATATCGGCGTACTGAAGCGGCGAACTGAAGGACATCGCCTAGGCTGTCTGTGCCCCGGTAGCCCAACTGGCAGAGGCAGTCGACTTAAAATCGACCCAGTGCGGGTTCGATCCCCGTCCGGGGCACCATTCATGCAGGTCAGGGGTCTGTCTGGTCTTGCTGGTCCTGACCGGCCCCCGGTTTACCCCCGGAATTGGCCGAACCGTCGTCATCCCACATGCCTTCCAGGGCGACCGCGTTGTCCCGGGAGACCGTTGTCCTGCCCATGTACACGTCCTGAGTAATCGACGGTCGAGCGTGGCCGAGCTGATCGGCGATCTGCCTCGAACTGAGTTTCGCGTCGTCCAGCACGGTGGCCGCCGTCTTACGGAAGACATGAGACTTGACCCACGCGAAGTCCGTCGTGCCGCGCGCCTCCCGGAGATCCCGTCGCGTGTTCGAGGGGTCACGTAGCCCTCCGAGGGTGTCCGGGAAGACCGGGGTTGCCAGACCACGTCCAGCTTCTTCAGCGAGACGTCGGCGCTCCCGCAGTACTGAGATCGCCCACGAGGGAAGCGGCAGTGTGCGATCACCGGATTCGGTCTTGAGCTTCTTCACTCGCCGTAACCCGACCTGCCGAATCCGAATCACCTTCCAGTCGATCGCGACCGTGCCGGCATCCAGATCGACGTCTTCCCAGAAGGTTGCCAGCGCCTCACCGATCCGCACGCCGGTTGCCAGCATGAAACGCGTCAGGTCTGGAAGGTCCCGCGCTACCGCCTTGGGATCAGCTTCGAGCTGTTCGAGCCACTTGCGGCGCTCTGCCGACGACAAGGCGCGAGGCTTCTTGCGCTTCCCGCCTTCGATCCGCTCAAGCTCCCGAACCGGGTTTGCGCCCAGAGCCCCCTGACGCACAGCGAACCCTAGAACGCCACTCACCACAGCACGCGCTGTCCGGGCATGAGACGCGCTGGTTTTCGCCTTGACGGCGGGAAGAAACGCGTCCAGCCGGGGCACGGTCACCTCATGCAACCGGAGATCACCGAGCGCGGGAAGCACGTGGTTCTTGAGCATGCTCCGGTAGTTGTCCAGCGTGCCGTGTGCGCGTTCTTCTGCCTCAACGCGCTCAGCCTGCCGCGTAAGCCACTTGTCGGCGACAACTCGGAACCTGGTGTTGTGGTCGATATCGCCACCACCGGGCGCTTTCAGGGCCTCGCTGATCGCTTTCTTCAGTAGCCGCTCAGCCTTCGGGCGAGTCGGGCCGGTGCGCTCAATGTCGTGCACCTTCCCGTCAAAGCCCCGGTAGCTCGCACGAGCACGAACCCCGGACGGTGTGTCGCTGAAACGGATCTTCCCATGCGTCCCCACATCGAGCGGTGGTCGTGCCATCACGCGCCCCCTTGTTCGGCGACCCAGGCGTCGACGTCTTCGGGGCGGTAGCGGACGTACTTGCCGATGCGCCTGCCCGCCGGCCCGTAGCCGGTGGAGCGCCACCGGTAGAGGGTGCCGACAGGGACGCTGAGGTGGGTCGAGAGGTCTTCCACGGTCATGAGCGGCTTGTTCATGGCTGGTTCTCCTTGGCGAGTTTGTCCTTACGTTGCAGGCGTTTTCCTTCGTAAATCGCTTCGGCGATCTCGCGTTCTTCAGGGTTGTTGTGGCCATTTCCGGTGTAGTTCCAGTGGTTGACGACGGTCACGCTGTCCGGAGTGGCCCCGAGGGCTTCGAGCGTGGCGATGTGCTGGTGGGTGCGGCGATCGCCGCGCAGCGTGGTGAAGGTGACGGAGTAGCGCTGGGATTTGGTGAGGAAGTGGCCCCGGAAGCCGAGCATGTGCGCCCATTTCCGGAGGAACGCTAGGTCTTCGCTAGCTCCGAGTTCCCAGGCGGTGGCGATCATGCGGCGGTGGTGCGGCAGGACGTCCAGGTGCTCGATCGCGCGTTCGGACCGGATAGGACGGTCAGGGACTTCGCTGGTGCTGGTGCCCTTGGTGGCGTACTTGGCGATGTATCCGGCTAGCGCGCGGTCGCTGATCTCGCCGTCGTCGCCCTCGATCTGGGCGGCATGGGCCGGGCGGATGGCCCGGATATCGATCTGCTGTCCCCAGGTGAACATGTGCTCGGTGGTCTCGCCGTCGAGCAGGAGTTCGCGGGACACGTGGGTGGTTTCAGCGGCCGCGCGGACGGCGTGCTCTATGAGCGTGTTGTCGGCCCAGGTAGGCGCAGGGTCGTGGGCGCCCTCAGGGCCGTCGAGCCGGATCACGGCGTGGAAGTGGATAAGCCCGCGCTTCTGGTATTCGGCGACCTTGGCGTAGGAGAGCCGGGCGTGGTCGGCGAACTCACTGACCTTGAGCCCGGCCGCACGGGCGATCTCCCGGCGAAGACGGATGATGAACCGGTGCCACAGGTCGCCGGTGTGACCCTGCCACAGGACCGCGCCCCGATAGTCGTACGCCTCGGGGTCGATCGCGGTACCGACGCGGGTATCGGCTTCGTGGTGGTATTCCCCGCACCCACAAGGGATCCGGCGACCGGTGCGGGTGGTGCGGCGGCCGTGGACGGCGCCAAAGCTCGGGGCGGTGAGAGTGACGAACAGGCGGGGCTTGTCCGCCACGGCCTCCGGGATCGCCTTGCCGCCTGTCATGCCGGCGCGGATGAGGTGGAACGCGTCGGCGGCGTAGCGGTCGGAGCAGGCGGGGCACACAGACTCGCGACGGTTGCCGCACGGGGCGTAGACGGTCCCGGCGTGGTGGTCGAGGGTGCGGCCGGTAGCGCGGTCGGTGACAACGCGGTAGCCGGACAGGTGCACCGGCTGGAGGCATCCGCCGGTCGCGGTGACGCGATCACGGACGTGCCGCATGCTCAGGTGGCGGGTGATGCGGGTAGCCAGTGAGGACCCGTCGTGCTCGGTGATCATGGCTCTCCATTCGTGCGGGCACGAGAGAACCGGGCAAACCCCCGGCACGATCACCGAGGGCTGCCCGGCGAACGTGCGTGATGCGAGAGGAACCGGTCAGGCGGTGACCGGGTGGTGGTTGATCGAGGCGTTCAGTTCGTCGACCAGCGTGGTGAGCATCGCCTCCGGCAGGTTGACCCTGGTGGTCAGATCTGCGGCCGTGACGGGCCTGCCGGCGCCGTGGGCGGTCTCGGTGATACTGGTGACCGTGGTGCGGATGCTGGCGGGGAGCTTCGCGAACGTGGCGTTCGCCGCCGGTCGCGGGCTCTCGATTCCGGTCGGTGGGGAATCCGCGGCTTCCTTCGTGGTGTTCGTGCTGGTCGGTGCTTGCACCGTGGCGAGGGCTTGTTCGCGGACTCGCGTGCAGGTCTGCTGAATCACCGGCATGACTTCCGCGAGGAGGAACACCACGAGCGGGATCACCAGGTGGAAGAACACCATGCCCTTGGAGACCTCGCCGTGGGCTGGTGCGAGTCCGGCCCAGACGTTGGCCACCAGCGTGGCGCCCAGGAGCAGCCGTTTGAGGTAACGCACCGGTTTGACGTCGACCGTGAGGCCGTGGGAGAGCATCGAAGCTTCCCAACGGAGCAGGGTCACCAGGATGCCCGCAAGGGCGGGTTCGGCCAGCCACGCGCCCCACCACAGCGGATCGGTGGTCGGCCGGTCGCCTGCCAGGAAGTCGTGCACGCCGGTGGTGGTGAACCCGAGTCCGATCGCGAGGAACACCCACATGGTGCGGGTGATCGAGGCCCGGAACCGGTCTGCGGCGACCGCGCCCAACATCGGGTCGGTGGAGAGTCGGTGGACGTCGCGGGCTTCGTGGAGCTGATCGGCGAGGGCGCGGACCCGGCGAGACTGTGCCGGGGTGTCCTCGCGGTCGGACCTGGATTTGCCGAACATGGGGTGATGCCTCCTTTCAGTGGGAGTGTGGTCGTTCGCCTGACGGGCGTGCGGCGGTCGGGTCAGGCCGCGATCGGTAGCGCAGAGGCGGTGAGGTGGGTGTACAGGGCCTCGCCGATGTAGCGGGTGTAGGCGGGCGGAATGGCTTCGGCGATCTCGCGGCGGACGTCGGTGTGGTGGATGCCCATCGCGTTCTGCCAGTCGGTGACCGAGCCCTTGCCGCCGCCGTCGCCGTAGACCGCGACCATGTCCCCGTCGTGGCGGACGCCGTGACGCCAGCCGGCCACCCGGTGGCCCCGGTGGGTGGGGTGAGGCGGCTGGGTCACGGTGAAGCCGTCGATCTCGAAGTAGCGGTGACGGAACACCCGCAAGTCGAAGGTGAGTCCGCAGAGGACCAGATCCCGACGGAGGCGGGAGCCCTGGACGTTTTCCATCACGGTCGGAACGCCGGTGCGGTCGCGGAGATCTTCGAGGACCGCGCGAGCCGTGGGGATCAGGTCCGTGTGGTTGTCGGTCCAGCCCTGTCGCCGCCGGTTGCCGGCGGTGAGGGCACAGGCGTTCTGGCACGGCGGGGAGATGTGGACGGCGTGGAACTCGTGGCCGTGGTCGCGGATGAACTCGATCGCGTCGCCCCGGTGGAACTCGTACGGGTAGTTGGGTTGGGGCGCGATATCCACGCCGACGACGTCGAATCCGGCGTCGTAGTAACCCTTTCCGGCGCCGCCGGCACAACAGCAGGCGTCGAGGATTCTTTTTCGTGCCATGGTGTTGCCTTTCTCTGTGTCGGCGTGAGAGGACACGCAGGTCTGCGTGTGACACGGCCGAGATCTCGTTCGACAAGCGTCACGAGGACTCTGCGCATGCCGGTGAAGCGGTCTGGATGTAGCGGGCCTGGGCGTCGAGCAGGGCCGCGAGGTAACGTGCGAACTCCGGGGGCATTGCCAGTTCCCATGCCTGATCCGGTTTTCCCGGCGGGGACTGGCTCACCCGAAGCAGCACCGTGGACGCGGTACCGGAGACGGCCGTGTTCGTGACCGTGGCCCGCTCGAACCGGACACCCTCGATCGAGCGAAGCGGGTAGATCGCCAACCTGTCCTCCAGTGTGGACACTGCCGAGTGCCACAGGTCCGAGTTCGGTTCTGGCACCAGATCGGGGCTAGCCATGACCCACACGCTTCCGGGCGTCCGCCGGGTCGATGCGCTGAAGAATCTTTACCGCGTCAGCGAGGAGAGTCTCGACCTTCCGCAGGGCATCGTTGCGCTGGCTCCTCAGGGTTTCCAGCTGTGAAGGCCTGAGCTGGATGAGTTCCACGGGGCTGTATGCCCACTCGCCCCAGAGAACCAGAGTGTTGAACGCGTCGGCGGTCTTCTTCTCCACTCCGTGGTGGAGGTCATTGAACGTGTTTCCGAACGACATGTTCGTCCTTTCTGATCAGTCGCGGGTGTAGTGGATGACCTGGTACGTTCCGGCGCCGTTGCGTTCCGCGTGCCACTCCTTCCAGATCCCGACCGTGAGTCCGATGTAGACGATGACCGTGCCGCCGACCGCGAGGAAGGTCCACCGGAAACCCCGGATGAGCACACCTTCGAGGATGACGGCGAGAGCGGCGACGCCGGTGATTTTGAGCCAGAGCCAGAGAAGCTTGAGCGTGATCACTGGTCGTTCTCCTTCTGTTTGGCGATTTCGAGGGCGAGGAGGTACAGCTCGTCCGGGGTGACGGTTTCGTGGTCTCCCTTGCGGAGGGCGAGGTGTTGTCGGGCGAGGCTGTAAGAGAACGAGCTATAGACCTGCACTCGGGTGCCTGACGGACCTCTGCCGTGAAGCGTGATGTGCAGGCTTCCGCGATCCGTGTGCCACCAGTCGCCATGCAGCCCGGTGAGAGCGTGTGTCCAGATCAGCAGGGAACCGATCACGGTCACCGGGTCAGTCCCGGTACTGACATGAATCGTGATGGAATGCGTGCCCGGTTCCAGGGTGACAGAGAACGGTTCGGGCGCGGGAGTTTCGCGGACCAGGCGGGTGGCGATCGCCGCGAGTTTGGTGACCCCTTCGAGCGGAGCGAGTGCCGTGGTCATGATTCGTGTCCTTTCTGGACGGTCAGGCGGCGAAGGGGACCAGGACGCCGCCCGGTTCGTCGTCGTCGAAGTGCGGGGTGCAGAGCCGGACGAGTTCGTCAATGTCGTCGTCGGTGCTGTAGCCGGCGCGGACCCGGATTGGGGTGCGGGATTTCTCCGAGGTGCGGTAGCCGATGCCCTCGCAGCCCTCTTCCGGGATCTCGTCGGCGAGAGCGCCACGGAGCCGCGCGTCCTCCCCGAGCACCATGTCCACATAGGAGGCGGAGCCGGTGCGCAGCGAAATCCGGCGGGTGAACAGATCCCGAACCGGCACGATGTCCTTGGTCGGTTCCTGGACGTAGGCCACGACCGCGAACCCGGCCGCGCGGCCCTGAGTCAGGATCTCCGCGAGAATCCGGTTCACCTGGCTGATCGTGGATCGGCTACCACCGAGCGCGGTGAGCATCGCCAGTTCATCGATCATCAGGACCTCGAACGGGGTCTCGGGCGAGGGAGTGAACTTGCGGAGCTTGTGCTCCCTCAAGAACGCCTGACGTTCCCGCATCCGGTCCCGGAATTCGAGCAGCACCGCGAGCATCGGATCGACGTCATCGGGACCGGTGCCGTCGTCATACTCGACGTCCTCATCGGCGGAGGTGGCGTGCCGGTAAAACAGCGGCTTCCCGCGTTCGGTCTCCATCCCGCCCTTGGGATCGATCATCCAAATCCGGGCGATCTGTTCCCGGATCATCGGCCCCATCGCCCGCAGCGGGTTCCACAGCAGCGACCCCTTGCCGGAACCGGTCGCACCGGAGATCAGCCAGTGGTGACCGAGCAGCGGTTCGGCCCAGATCTCGCCCTGTTCGGTGTCGCCCAGCTCGATCGCCTTCAGGTCGACCTCATCCACCTCTCCGGGGATATCGGCCGGGGGGATCACGTCGTCGAACGGGTTGCCGTGCACCAGAGTGATCGTCAAGATCCGGGGCTTGCTGCCCTTCTCGATCGCGATCACGTCCGCTCCGAGCGCGGCGGCCAGCTCGTCCTGGACGTCCTGGAAGACGCGCAGCGACTGGCCTTTGACGAACTTGACCTTGAGGACGTCCATCGACGGGGTGGGCGCGGCGACCCTCAGCAGGCGCGGCACGAGAAGTTCCCCAGTGCGGCGATCCTGCCCCACCAGGTTGCAGTACTCCAGGGACTCTTTCCAGGACTTGCCGATGTAGCGGGTCCAGCGGCGCCGGACGGCACGAAGCCGCGGTGACGCCAGCGCCATGTAGGAGTCTTTGTGCAGGTAGCGCCAGGACAACCCGGCGCCGACCAATCCGGCCACCGCGCTACCAGTGGTGACCGCACCGAGTTCGATCGTGCTCGTGCCCAGGACTGCCGGCATTGTGGTGATGGCCGGGTGGCGCAGCATCCAGCCCGCGCACCGGGCCGGGATCGGGGTCTTTCCGCTCGGACGGCGGGTCTTGGATTTCGGGGTCTTCATCGGTAGATCTCCTGTGCTTGGTGGACACAGGGAGGGCCGCAGAGCCCCGGACACTGGACGCGGGTCTACGGCCCTCACTACGTCCAGACGGATCGGTCATGCGGTATGCGGTTGTCGCTACTACGGTTCGGCGGTCAGCGTCGCCGGGCGCGGGGCTTCGCCTTCGAGCGGTCAGCGAACAGCGGCTTCGCCGACTCCACGGTGGTCATCGCGGTCGCGACCTTGCGGGCGGCATTCGTGTGCTGCTTGCCGAGCCCGGCGACCCGGTTGGACAGGTTCGTCAGCGTCTTGCGGAGGTTCTTCATCGCCTTGTCCAGCTCGGTCAGCTTGCCGTCGATCTGATTGGTGCTCATCGGTTTCTCCTCGGTACTCGGTTCAGAACCAGGTCTTCTTAGCCACCCGCCGACACTCCGGGCAGTAGGTGGCGAACAAGAACCCGATGTAGGCGGTCTCGACGTCAGCCACGTTCGCGCTGATCCCGCACGCGGCGGTCATGTCCCCCGACCAGAACGACTCCTCCACAGCGATGTGAACGAGGTCTTCCTCGCGGGCGGCCATCAGACCCGCCAGCCCCGCGAGACCAGCTCCGACTTGCGCTTGAGCGCGGCCTCCCGCAACTCGTCCAGCGCGGCGGACGCGTCCCGGAGATCGGCCTGCACCTCCGATTTGGTCGGGACCTGCCAGCCCTCGAACCGGTCCGCCGTAGCGCCCTTGTCGTCCAGGGACTTCCCGAGCTTGCCGACCTCATCGAACGCGGCGCGGACCTGATCGAGCGCGAACTCGAACTCCGCGAACCGGGCCTTATTGACGTTGTTGATCGTCTGCGACGTCATCACGATGCCTTTCGTTTGCGAGAACAGGGAATCGGCGCCAAGGCGCGCCACTGCCGGGCCTTCACCTTGGTGGCCTTGGGCACCAGGACCGAGTTCCCCGGCCCCTCATACCCGTGATGGGTGTAGACGTGCACACCTCCCTTCGTCAGCCACTTCGCGGACAGGAGCTGATGCACGGCCTCCTCCTCGGGTCGGGGGGCGACCTCGATCGTCTTGCGGGCCACCAGGTGATACACCCGCTCCGAAGGGCCGACCAACACATACCCGGTGTTCTCCGCAACCTGCAGCACCTTCTCGATCAGATTCATGTCATTGATCGGCGGGGACGCCGGCCCCGTCGTCACCGGCTCGTCCACCGGATTCCCGAACAGATCCACGGCGCCGGTCATCGCTTCCCCCGCGTGCCGACCACCGCCAGCAACCCCAGGACCAGGGCGACCACCCCGGCCACCGGCATGGCGACCACCAGCGCGGCGACCAGCACCAGCCACAGCGGATAGAACGTCACCTTCGCGAAACTCGTCTCCATCACATTCCTCACATTCGCCACTGGCGACCGCACACATTGCAGGTCGCTACACGGGTCGGGGACAGCCAGAAATTCGCCGAACACACGTGACTTCCCATCACGCACCCCGCTTCGGGCCGTTCGGGTCGAACGACGAAAGACCACTCCGCAGAGCAGCCCCGCTTGCCTTGGTCATGACTCTTTCCTCCGGTCTTCGTAAGTCTTTGCTTCCTCGATTCGACGACGAATCAGACTCATTTGCGCTTCCGAGTTGCCCAATTCGCCGATCAACAGACTGTGCGACAAACGCTGATCTCGATCCGCGAGAAAGACCAACGTTGAAACGTCTTCCATCGCGCGAATCATGTTGTGCAGATCTTTGAGCGCCTTGTCGAGTGCTTCCAGAAGCTCAGCCTTCAGCGGCGCAGTGATCACCACTCCTCCCCGGCATCGCCCAGGTGCAGCCACGGCCACGCGTTCAACTGTGCGGCCAACATTTCGTGCTCGACCATCTTCAAAACCTCACTTCACTAGAGTTTTCCGATAGCTCGTTGAATCGCATCGAGCTAAATCTCGACGGTCTTGACCTCTTCAATGCACCTGGAAATCCTGCGCATCTCGCCACGTGCCCATCGCAATTCGTCGACCATTCGCGTGTTCGAAAGGCGAAGGTTTGGGATTTGCAAGCTCCACTTGCCACATCAGGCCTTCCAGGCCGCTAACAATGGACCATAATTCTCGGGATGCCCTGTAGTACCCCTCAAGAATCTCTTCCTTCAGCGCCTTCGTAATCACTGTTTACCGCATTTCGTCTAGGACGGATACGCCCGCCGGCCCCTGACGAAATGAGGTCAGGAACCAAAGCGCGTAACCGTATTAGGCGCGTTTTGGGCATAGTTGGGCTCACTATGTATTTGTCAATGAGCAGAAGAATTCAGTGCCCGAGCGGGCAAATTGCCGATTTGGCAGGATTCACGCGACGCGCGATCAGAGCAGGGGCTTCATGCCGGCCGCACCCCAGGCCACACCCGAGACGGTCTCGCCCCGGTCGTTCTTGAACGAGTACGGCGTCACGCGCGGGTCGATCAGCTCGACGCGGGTCATGTCGTCCTCCGAGAAGCCCTCGCCGGGATCGGCATCCAGGGTCACCCGGATCTCCTCGCCCTTCTCGCCCTTCGCCTTCACCATGAGCGCCACCACGAACTTGGCGTTGCCCTCGCGGTCGGTCACGGTCTCGTCGCGACCGTCGACCTTGCGCATCTTCATCTCCGGGTTCTCCGAGACCGTGAGCCGGTAGCCCGCCAGGTTCACCGGGATGTTCCTCATGTCGTCCTCCATTGGTCGGTTCCAGACACGCCATCCCGGTATGGACTTGTCATCCCGGGATGGCGTGTCTGGAACCTTGCCATCCTCATCCGTGCCTTGTCAACCCCATCCCGGGATGGAGTTTGACTGCCCGGGATGATGTGGGAGGATGGAGCCATGGAACGAATGGACACGAAAGCCGTAGCTGCGCAGCTCCGCGCGGACATCCATGACGGCAAGTTCGCGCCAGGGGAGACACTGCCGAACACTGACCAGCTACGTGAGCGGTTCGGTGTCGGCAAGAACGTCGTGTCCGCCGCCGTGCAGACCCTGAAGGGGGAGGGGCTTCTTGCTCCGGGTGGGCGCGGGCAGCCGGTACGGGTCCGCGCGATTCCGCAGAAGCTGACTCGCTCGAACGTCAACTATCAGGAAGAAAAGGATCTCGTTAAGGCGAGTGAGGATGTTCGTCGGCGTCGCGGTTCGGCTGAACGTGACGCCAATCTTTCAATTGAAGAAGTCAACGACGACTCGGTAACGTATGAGGTTGTTCCGCCGCCTGACGAAGTGGCCAAGATCTTGGGTCTTGGGTCAGATGAATATGTTCTTCGCCGGACATATTTGCGGCAGTATCGTGACGGCGAAGGCTACAGTAGAATGATTTCCTACTTGCCATACTCGCTTGTCAAAGATTATCCGCCTCTCTTGGACTCGTCAAATGAACCTTGGCCAGGTGGCACGCTTCATCAGCTGTACACGGCGGGAGTGGAGGTATGCGCGATTGAGGACCGTGTCTCCGCTCGCATGCCAACAGAGGAGGAAGTGGCCCTCTATGACATTCCCTTTAACGTTCCCGTCATTCCGATTTTGAAGATCAGCTACGACGCATCGGGGCGCGCGGTAGATGTAGCAGAACTTTTGACCCCGGCTGACCGGATTTCGCTGTCTTACATCACCGAACTGCGAAAGTGGGACGAGTAAGCAATGGCAACGCCGCGCTTGATTTCTGTGGTTACAGCCGTCTTCGATGGCGGACACCACTACCTCAAGGAGCTCTACGAGTCCCTGTGTGCTCAGGAAATGCCCGAAGGCTGGTCGTGGGAGTGGTGCGTACAGGAAGATGGAAACAGCGGAACACCAAAACAAGAGCTTCCCGGCGACGATCCGCGCGTTCATTACGGCACGGGGCTTGCTGGTCGCGCCGCCGTCACTCGAAATATGGCCCTGTCGCAGGCGCAGGGGATTGTGATTCGCAACGTTGACGCAGATGACGTACTACTTCCCGGTGCACTATCACGGGACATTGATGCGTTGCACCGCGTTGCTTGGTGCGTGTCGGCAGGCCTTGATCTGCATGAGGACGGAACCACAACGCCAGGCCCGTACGACCCGCCGAATGGCCCAGTTGAGCCTGGCCGCTTCTATAGGGAACAGGCAGAGGACAGGCTCTCGGTTCTCGCAGCGAACCTCGCGATGCACACTGACCTCATCTGGTCATTAGGCGGGTGGATGGCGCTCACGGGGGCCGAGACGATCGCCACGCTCTTGGCCGCAGAAGCGGTGACTCCAGGTGAGTTCATTGCCGAACCGAGCATGCTCTACCGGAAGCACTCTGCGCAGACCACCGCCTCTGCGGACTACTGGAACCCGCAGGAAGACGAGGCGCGCAGACGTCTCATTCAGATGCGCGTCGATGCCATCCACGCCAACCGAACGCGGTACCTGCCGGGGTCGATCGATGGTGACGATTCGGCTGTGGACCCGTCGATTCCGCCGGAGGCGCGTCAGGCGCAGGGGCTTTCGCGTATGACGCGGGGCAATGAGGCCTGAGTCTGGAACCTGGACCAGGCGCCGGCGAAGGGAGCAAGCTCGTGGTTGAACCGGCATACGTCAGGATCGCGGACGCCTACGCACGTCGTATCCGCACCGGAGAACTTCGGTCGGGGACTCAGCTTCCCAGCTGCTCGGAAATTGCGAGCGAGCATGGTGTCTCAGACATTGTCGTCCGGAAGGCTCTTGGACTCCTGCAAAGTCAAGGCCTAGTTCGGTCCGTCCGACGTCGCGGCGTCTTCGTTGCTGACCTTGAAGGCCTCGCCCTACCCTCTGCCGACCGTCAGACACCTCCCGAAGCGATGTTCGACAACGAGTCCGATCAGGCCACGAATCAGGAGGCATTGAGCGCCTACATGCGCGCGCTCGACGACCTTCGGGCGATGCAAGCCAAGCATCATGCGGAGACGCGCCGGAGGTTCGACGAGGTCAAACAGGGCATAGCCGAGATCAACACTCTGCTACGGGCCCTGATCGACAAGGCCTGATGCCGTCCGATCGCCAGCCATGCCGCTCGCGTGTTCAGAGTTTCATTACTTGTTCAAGGCGGCCCCTCCGGGGCCGCTGAGCACTGTGTTTGACTCGCGGGCAAGTCCCGCCGGGGCGTGCGGGCTGGCGCCCGGTCCCCGGCGGTCGCCCGCGGAAGAACAGCCCAGCGGCCACGCGCCGGCGGGACCGCCGGAAGCGGAGGGACACATGTCCTCGCCGGACGGGCAGGTCTCCGAGATGGCCGGGGATGCGCGCAAGTTGCGTCCGCACGGGAGCCTTTCGGCATCTCCTCGACCTCCCAGAGGGCTATCGCGCCGTGTCAAGGGGGCGGCCTGCTCGTAAGTCACGCTGGTACGCGAGTGCCCCCTTGACACGGCGCGATTGGGGCTGCGCCAGGTCGAGGAGATGCCGAAAGGCTCCCGCTCTAGTAGGGATTAAAAAAGATGTGTTTCGTCAGGTTTTGTTCTGAACATTTGATTCACGACCGCGTATGCGAGCTTTGGTGGAACAGAATTTCCGATCTGAGACTGAACTGAGCCACGCTTTCCTAGAAACTCGAACTCGTCAGGAAATGTAAATAACCTCTTCAGTTCCGGGATTCGAAGTCGGCGGTTCTCCCAGTGAAACGGCCCAACGTATGGGCCGGGCTGCGCTTGAATGGTCGGAGCCGGCCGGTTCGGGTCCAACTTCAACAGGAATGACCAATAGCGGGAGCGCCATCGGAACTGCGGGTCGGGGTGTCCCCGCTCGGCCGTGTAGTGCAGGTAGTTCTCGCCAGGCGGAATCTCGGGGAGCAAGTGACCGTACTGGCCAGCTACTTCCTCTGACTCCTCTGGGGTCGTGACCAGGTCTTCAAGGGCCTCGCCAGCAGTGATGTGCGGGGTATCGCTGTGTCCAGTGGCGCGACGCTCCCACTTGCCTCCATGTTGAGGCGCGGGATGGGTGGGCATGTTCTTTTCGTTCTTGCGAACACCCATCACAAACAAGCGTGGACGCGCTTGCGGAACGCCGTGGTCCGCCGCATTCAGCACCTTCCAAACGTACTTATAGCCAGCCTCTTCGATTTCAGCGAGTAGGCGTTCAAATGCGGGGCGGCTAGCTTTATTGTTATAGGTCAGCGCGTAGACGTTCTCGAGGACAAAGCCACGAGGCTTCGCTTCGCGCAGTACGCGGGTGTACTCCTGCAGGAGGCTTGCTGTCGGGTCGAGGCCCTCGCGCTTCCAATCGAGCCAGAAGCCAGACTTGGAGAAGGGTGTACATGGCGGCCCGCCGATGAGCAAGTCGGGTCGCTCGCGGCCCTTGAGGCCGGCTGTGCGCAAGATCTCCTTCGTGGGCACGTCGAGGATGTCGCCGCAGATGACCGAATCGGCCATGTGAGAGAAGTTCTTCCTCATCGTGTCGGCTGCATCGGCGTTGTACTCGACTGCAGCGCGTACCTCGAAGCCCGCCATCTCGGCGCCGAGGTCAAGCCCGCCAGCGCCTGAGAACAGCGAGATTGCGATACCACGAGTCGTCATGGGGGTGATCCTCTCATCCGGCACCGACGGTTTTGACGCGGCACGCTATCGAGGGCTAGCCACCGTCGGTGACTTGACTTTGTCGCAGCCTGGCGATCTCTGCAGTCTGCTGCCGTACCAGGCGGTCGAGTTGCTTCTGGACCTGCGTGCTTACGCGGAAGGGGAAGTTCCTCCAGTAGTCATAGAACTCCTGCGGCGTAGCAAACTCTCCGCGCCCTTCGCGCAGGTCAGCGAGGCCGTCGACGGCGCCGATGTACTCGCGCGTGGTCGACGACCGTTTCTTGCTGGCGATCCGCCAGGGCTCCTGCACGATCACCTCGAGTTCACTGAGACGCGCCGCGGTGTCAGGTTTGAGCTGATAGATCATCAGAAGGTCGATATGTGACTTGTACTCGCTGAAGGGGCGAAACGTCCCTGGCCAGTGGAGATCCCGCCACTTGAAGTACGTGTTGCCCGTATAGAGCGTGATCCTGCTTTGCGTACGAGCTCGACCGCGTTCAGTAGCCTTCGCCAGGCGTGCGGCCTTGACGTCCACCGCGTGGTGGCCGCCACCGAAGGCTGGTCCGCTGAGTTCAAGGTCGGGGTAACCGCGTTCCGTGCCACGCTGACACGAAGCGCCCTCTAGCTGGGTTATGCGCTCTACCAGGAAGTCAACAACGGACACTTCCAGCACGTTGGCGAGTGCGGCGGGTTCCTTCGGCAGCGGAAGTAGATGCCCGCCTGAGGTCAGCTTGTGCTCGAGATCCTCTGGTCCAGTCGCAACGAGTGGCCAGGTACTGTCCGGGCCAGAGCGGCGAAAGACGCCTCGAACGTCGAAGGTGTAGTCCGCGCACTGTGTCCTCAGCCACTCGATCGGGTCCATACCGGGCAGCTTTGCAGATCACTCGAACGAAGATTTTCCGGCCCGGCCAAGTCCCGCCTGCACGGTTACGCCCACCAGGTGAACGATTTGCAAAAGCAATCATTCAGTGCTGTCTCGTCACGCAGGGCGGTCAATTGAGTTTCCGGCTGCTTGCGCCGGTGTCGCTCAGTCGAGATCAAGTTCCCTACGTATTTCCGATGGGAGTAGTGTCACGAGTCTTGTTCGTGCCTCCTCGCCTTGGAGTCCGTCAAGGCTGAAATCGGGGCTCTGTCGCAAGCGATCGAGCAGGTCTGCCTTGTCGATCTCCTGTAGTCGTCGAACTTCATCGGGCGTGAATAATTCGGGGCCCCATTGCTGGTCGACTCTCTTGCCTTCCCATTGAAACCCGTTGGCACCTAGGAAGCGCTGGTCTAGTGCGGTGAGGCGGATCAGGCGACATGGGTCACGGTGTGAGCCGAGCGTCTTCAATTCCCATTCCGCCAGTTCTTCAATTGGTATGAGTTGCCCTAATGATGCATATTTCCGAAACTTGGCGGAAATTATGGGCAGGAACCCTTGAATACCGCGATTGATGCTTCGGGTGCGAGCTTTCTCATTGACAAGAAACAGTTTCTTGGGCTTTTCGTCGAAGTGACATTTGACATCAAGCGGAGTGGGTGGTTCGGTCGTCGCAATCAGGTCTGGTCGATCAACGGAGCGCTGCAGGTCCAGCAAGCCATCGGAGCCCTTGCTTAGGCTGGCGCGATCCAGTAGCTCGAGACCCACGAGTTCCCCGAGCGCGCCCTGAAGATCGTTGAGTTCATTCTTTCGCTCTCCGCGATTTCGTCGTGACTTTCTGTGTTCGTCGTTCACGGCGGTGCGCAGAAGTCCCAGCACGGTTGAAGCGGCCCACAACGGGCGCGACAGCTCAATTCGGCGCGGAAGGTTCAATGGCTCCTGAAGCTCGTTCAGCTGACTAGACGACACGGGCGAATCCCCCGAAGTGGCGTCGAACATCATCATGGGGGGACGGTAGCGCGGACCACCGACAGCCTTGCCCTCTTTCTGGAAGAGGGCTGCCAGGGCCATGATGACCGGTCCGACCGTTGCCCTCAGGCTTGGTCTCCACCTGCTGCTAGCTGGCCAGGGTGAGATCATGCAAGTACGGTGCTTCGCGCACAGTGCGGAATCCCGGACGGTTTGATGGTTGGAGTCGTGGTGCCAGCGGATCGATCGCGGTCGCAGACCGGAGCGTCGCCATATCCTGAGCCGTTGAACGAGGGGCGCTCGCGGAGCATGCGTGGTAGCCGGCGAACGGATACCAAGCCAGAGATGGCGCTGCGCGGGGAACTGCATCGGCTTGGCTACAGGTACCGCAAGGATCATCGGCTGGACCTGCCTGGCGGGGTTCGTGTGCGACCGGACATTGTGTTCACGAAGCGCAAAGTTGCCGTGTTTGTCGATGGCTGCTTCTGGCACGTGTGCCCAGATCATGGGACCAAACCTGCGCGGAACGAGTGGTACTGGACCCCAAAACTTCGCCGAAACGTCGAGCGGGATCAGCTGGTAAACGAAGCGCTGGGCAAGGCCGGATGGCGTGTCGTGCGCATCTGGGAACACGAGGATGTTCACATTGCAGTTGGCCATGTACGGAGAGCGATCGAACGCGGGGCAAGTGGCTGACGTCAGCTTTACTCGCATATAGAAGCGAAGGTATTCGAGGTAGAAGGGGTCGTATCGCGTCAAGGAGCAGCCCCGCCTTACCCCTGGAAATCATCGCGAAGTAACCGATGGCGACAACAAAGGACAAATGTTCCCTTTTGTTAATATTGCAGGTAGTGATAGGTGGACGGCAATGCACGACAGGCATCAAGCGTTGCCGTCTCAAAATCGACCCAGTGCGGGTTCGATCCCCGTCCGGGGCACCACCGGTTCCGCTCTGTGGACGTCCTGGTCCGCGCGGACCGCCGCTGCCGACAATGACCCGCACGACCGGAACCGGCCTGACCGACGAAGCCGCCTACGACCGCGCTCGGCTCGCCCAGTGGCGCGCGGGGGAAGCGAGGGGTGACGGGATGTCGTGGCGCGGCCTGCTTCGGCTGGCGGCCGGTGGGTCACTCGCGCTGACGGCGTTCGACACGTTTCCGGCCGGAACGGCGTCGGCGGCCACGCCGATCGTGAAACCCTTGCCGCCGGAGATCTTCGAGGTCTACGGCACCAACGCCGAGACGCGCTGGGAGGCGCTGAGCGGGCAGGGCTATCTGACGCCGGTCGAACGGTTCTTCGTGCGAAACCACACCGCCACACCGTCGATCGACGCCGGCACCTGGCGGCTGAAGCTCTTCGGGACCGGGCTGCGTGGAGGGCCGGTCGAGTTCAGCTACCGAGACTTGCTCGGGTTGCCCGCGGAGACGATCACTTCCGCGATCGAATGCGCGGGCAACGGACGGAGTTTCTTCAGCAGCCAGCAAGGGCAGGTGGTGTCCGGCACGGCGTGGAAGCTCGGCGCGATCGGGGTCGCGCGCTGGCGCGGTGTCCGGCTCTCCACCGTGCTGGCCAAGGCGGGATTGACGCGGCACGCGGTGGACGTCCTGCCGGAGGGACTGGACGCCGACTATGTCACCGGCGGGGTCAACCTGGGGAAAGGTTCGCCGCCCGTTGCCGATCGCGAAGGCCTGCAGGACGTTTTGCTGGCGTACGAGATGAACGGACGTCCGCTGCCGCCGGACCACGGCCATCCGGTGCGGCTCGTCGTGCCGTCCTGGGTCGGGATCTCGTCGATCAAATGGCTGGGCGCATCGAAGTCTCGGACACGCCACTGGTGTCGCCATGGAACACGCAATACTACCGGCTGCTCGGGCCGGACTATCCGGCCGATGGCACGGTCGTCACCCGACAGGTGGTCAAGAGCGCTTTCGAACTGCCCTGGAATGCCGAGTTCGTGGCGGGCGGCAGGCAGGTGCTGCGCGGCCGATCGTGGTCGGGAAACGGCCGGATCCGGCGCGTCGAAGTCGACACCGGTGCCGGTTGGCGGCAGGCGAAGTTCGTGGGCGCGGCGGCCGATCGAGGCTGGCAACGCTGGGAGATCCCTTGGCGCTCCGGCGTTCCCGGTGCCCACACCTTGCGTGCGCGGGCCACGGACATCACCGGTGTCACCCAGCCGGAGGTCACTCCGTACAACTCCCAGGGGTACCTGTTCGACGCCGTCGTCCGGCATCCGGTCCGGGTGGTGAGATGACGCGGTCGGTCGAGGTGAGAGGGGAACAGGCCGTCGAATTGACCCTGGAGTTACGGGTGAACACCGACCCGGAACACGCCGCCGCGATCGCCGCGCGCCTGATCGAGTCCTTTGAGGACACCGTGCTGACGCCGATCACGACGGTACGTGGCGTCGGCTACCGGTTCGACGGGGCGGGCCAGGTGCTCATCGCGAACTGAGCGCCATCCGGGCAAAGCCGGGATGTCAGGATACGAACCGTGACTTCGACCTACGTTTTCGTGCACGGTTCCAGCAGTGCCTCGTTCACCTGGGGCCCACTGCAACGTGAGCTCGCTTTGCTCGGCCACCGCACGCTGGCCGTCGACCTTCCCGGCCACGGCTTCGCCGCCGGTTTCCACGCCGCCTACCAGGCGCCGCAGGACCTCGAAGCGCTGGCCACGGCGCCGTCGAACCAGGCGGGTGCCACGCTGGCCGAGGCTGTCGAGCAGGTGGTGGACGTCGTGCGCAAGGTCGCCGAGCACGGGCCGGTCATCCTGGTCGGGCACAGCCGCGGCGGGGTCACGCTCACCGGCGTCGGCAACGCTGTCCCGGAACTGATCGACCGGATCGTCTACATCTCCGCGTGGTGCTGCGTCGACGCGACGGTGGGCGAGTACATGCAAGGACCCGAGTACGCGAGCAGCGCGCTCAATGACGTCGGCGGTGTCGTCGTCGCCGATCCCGCGACGCTCGGCGCGCTCCGGATGAACTGGCGCACCGCCGATCCCGCGCTGCTGGCCGGGTTGAAGACCGCGATGCTCGAAGACGGCACCGAGCAGGAGTTCTTCGCCTACCTCAACACCCTCGAGCCGGACGAGAGCCTCGACGCCGGGACCGAACTCGCCGACGCCGCCACGTGGGGCCGGATCCCGCGCACCTACATCAGGCTCACTGAGGACCGGTCGATGCCGCTCGCGCTGCAGGACCGGTTCATCGAGGAGGCGGACGCGCTCACCCCGGACAACCCGACCGACGTGCGATCGCTCGTGAGCAGCCACGTCCGGTTCCTCATCCACCCGCAGGAGGCCGCCGTAGTCCTCGCCGGCCTCGCGCGATGACGGACGCACAGTTCACCAAAGGACATCTGATCACCCTGTTGATCAGTTCCGCGATCGGCGTGGGATTCGGTGCCGGGTGGTGGTTCTTCGGCGCGTCCTCCGTCTCCGGCGGATCGACGCCGCTCGTCGTCGTGGGCGTCGCCGTGGTCCTGGGACTGGCAGGCCGGCTCGTCCTGACCGCCCGCCGGGGCACCGGGCTGCCCGCGGGCGGTGGCCGGGAGGAAAGCCCGTTCGGCAGGCGGTACGGGATCGCCGTGGTGCTCATGCTGGTGGGGATCTTCGCCGGGGCACGGGTGCTGTCGGCGGTCTTCGAAATTCCCGAAGCCGTGCCCGCGTGGGTGCTCTTCGTGGTCGGCCTGCACTTCGTGCCGTTCGCGAAATTGTTCGGTTCGCGGCGTTTCCTGGTGCTGAGTGCCGTGTTGTGCGGCGTCGCCGTGCTGGCCGCCGTGCTCGCGATCGCGGGCTGGGCGGCGGCCTGGCAGCTCGTGCCGGGCTTCGGCGGCGCGGTGGTCCTTTGGGCGACCGTCGTCGCCGGGTTGTTCGCTACGGACCGTCAGGGAGCGACAAGCCCGGCTTCGTAGGCGAAGATCGTCAGCTGGACCCGGTTGGCCGCGTCGAGTTTCGCGAAGATCCGGGTGATGTGGGTCTTCACCGTCGCTTCGCTCAGGTGCAGTGCCGCGCCGATTTCGGCGTTGGTCCCGCCCTGCGCGACGGCGGTGACGATCTCCCGCTCGCGTTCGGTCAGTGTGCTCAGTCCGGCTCGCGCCCGATGACGGCGAGGACTCGTCCTGGTCGCGACGAAGTGCCCGATGAGCTTCCGTGTCGTCCGCGGCGAAAGCATCGCCTCGCCCGCCGCGACCACCCGCACCGCGTCGATGATCTCCTGCGGCGAACCCTCTTTCAGCAGGAACCCGCTGGCGCCCGCGCCGAGCGCGTCGAAGACGTATTCGTCGAGGTCGTAAGTGGTCAGCACGAGAACCTTCGGCGGATTGGGCAGCGCGGTGACGGCGGCGGTCGCGGTGAGGCCGTTCATCCGCCGCATCCGGATGTCCATCAGCACGACGTCGGGCGCGTGCATGCTCACCTTCGGCACGGCTTCGTCCCCGTCGCCGGCTTCCGCGACGACCTGGATGTCGCCCGTGCTGGACAGGATCATCGACAAACCGGTTCGCACGAGCGGGTCGTCGTCGACGAGCAGCACTCGCAGTGGGCGCTGGTTCACCCGGACAGGTTAGTGGTGTCCCCACGGTAGCCAAGCCTGGACGGCGAATGTGCCCTCTTCGGTGGGGCCGGCGCTGACGTTCCCGCCGATCAGCGTGACCCGTTCGCCGATCCCGGTCAGTCCCGCGCCGGTACCCGGCGGCTTGCCCGCCGCCGCCGTCGCGGGCAGTGGATTGACGACCTCGACGGTGAGCCCGTTCCCGGGGCCTCCGCGAACCGAAACCTCGGCCGCCGCTCCCGGGGCGTGCTTCAGGATGTTGGTCATCGACTCCTGGACGATCCGGTACGCGGTCGTGCCGAGCAAGGCCGGTGCGCCGCCCGCGTCGTCGAGCAGGATCGTCACGTTGACCCCCAATCCGGCCCGCCGCGCGTTGGCGACCAGCTCGGGAATGTCCGCCAGCGTCGGCTGCGGTGGCTCCGGATGGGATCCGTTCTCGCCGTTCTCGCCGAAACCCTGGCCATCACGCAGGACGCCGATGACCTGCCGCAGATCTTCGAGCGATTGGCGGGCCGTCGTGCGGACGGTCTTCGCCGCTTCCGTCGTCGCGGGTCCCTTGCTGACCTCGAGCGCGCCGGCCTGCAGCGAAAGCAGGGAAAGCCGGTGCCCGAGGACGTCGTGCATCTCGCGCGCGATCCGGGTGCGTTCCGCGCGGCGGGTCATTTCGGCGCGGAGTTCCTCTTCCTTGGCCTCGCGGATCGCGATCGTGCCCTGCATCCCCCGGACGACCCCGACGGTGAGCGGTACGGCCGTCATCACGACGGCGACCGTCAGCGTCCCCATCACCTGCACCGCGGACAGCTGCTTTCCGACGATCTGCCCGGCGACGGTCACATCGGGATGGCGGTTGGCGTCGCCGAACAACGCCCACGCCGTCGCGATGTAGACCAGTACGGACCCGATCCACAGGAGACGGTCGCGGCGGTGCGCGGCCAAAGCGGCGAGGGCGACCAACGCGGCCAGCGCGTCGGAGCGGAAGCAAAGCGGCGGAACCAAGGCGATGCCGAGGACGAGTTCCGGCCATTTGTGCCGCCAGCAAAGCATGACCGCCGCCGCGATCCCGGTGAAGAAGCCGAGCGTGGACCACCACGTCGGGTCGAACTCTCTCGTCGCCGGAAGATAGCCCTGGGCGCTGAAGACGAAAATGCTGCTGATCACGCACGCCGCGACCGCCACCACGGTGAGCACCACACCGAGCACACGCCTTGCCATGCGCTGAGCGTACGCAAGCAGGCCAGGTCACCCACATCAGCGGAACCGATCCTTCGAAGCGCGCGAATTACGACTTTCGTCGTAACGGGTTCACGCGCCGAGGACGACGCGGCCGCCTCGCGATCGCTGGTTGTATGCCGCCTCGTTCATCCCGTTGGAAAGGAAATCTCCGTGACCCAGCAAACCCCCTACACGCCGGCCCCGCAAGCCCCCGCCAGCCCGATGCCTCCCCGCAACGGCATCGGCGTCACGGGCTTCGTCCTCGGCCTGGTGGGGCTGGTCTTCTCCCCGATCCCGTTCGTCGGCGTCATCGCGTGGCCGCTGGTGATCCTCGGCCTGATCTTCTCGATCATCGGGCTGATCCGCGTCAAGAACGGGAAGGCCTCCAACAAGGGGCTCTCCATCACCGGTATCGCCCTGTCCGCGCTCGGGCTCGTGGTCTGCGTGGTGTGGATCTTCGTGTTCAACGCGGCGGTCAACGAGGTCAACAACGAAATCAACCGCACCGCGAAGGTTTCCTACGAAGTCACCGGTGACGCCACGAACGTCGAGGTCATCTACGGCGAGGTCCTCAACCCCACCACCGAGACCGTTCCGGCGCTGCCGTGGAACAAGGAAGTCGAGAACAAGGGCGTCTACAAGGGCGGGACGCTCACGGTGACCACGGGCGAGACCGGTGGATCCGTCACCTGCAAGATCACCGTCGACGGCGCGGTCGTTTCGACCAAGACCGCTTCGGGCGAATTCGCCATGGCCGCCTGCACCGGAGTGTGACGGCCGGACCGTGAAAGGCCTCCTTCGCCATTCTCGGGGTGGCGAGGAGGCCTTCGCGCTTCCGGCATGATGCGCCCACGAACGTCACTGGATCGAAACCGTCACCGAACTGGCGAGGGACTTCGCCGCGAACGCCGCCGAGCTCGACGAAACGGCCGAGCTGCCCATCGCCAACCTTCACGCCTTGCACGCGACAGGGCGACGTTGCCCGCGGAGTTCGGCGGCGAGGACCTCAGCTATCGGAGCTACGGCGAGATCGTCCGTATTCTCAGCGCCGCCTGTTCGTCCACCGCGTGCGTCTGGGTGATGCACATCGGTGCCGCGGTCGGGCTGGCCCAGTTGTCCGCTCCCGACGTGGGGCGCTTCTATGCCGAAGAACTCATCGGCGGCAAGCGGTTCGCCAACGCGCTTTCGGAACCGAGCAGCGGCAACATGTTCCTGATGCCGCAGCAGAGCGCCGAGCCCGCCGACGGCGGATACCGGCTCACCGGCGCCAAGCGGTTCGTTTCCGGTTGTGATGCCGCCGACCATTTCCTGGTCAACGCGCTCGTCGGCGGCGAGCCCACGTTCTTCGGCGTCTCGCCGGACGACACGATGACCTTCGTGTCCATCTGGACACGATGGGCCTGCGCGCCAGCCGAAGCCAGCTCGTCTCCTTCGAAGGGACCCTCCTGCGGGAGGACCGCAGGTGCCCGCCCTCGGCCGAGCGTCGCCCGAACCACATCGCGGCAGGCCTCGCGTTCCTGTCACTGGGGATCGCCGACGCGGTGGAGGAAGCTCTGGTCTCGCACGCCCGAAGCCACGTCATCCCCGCGACCGGGCAGCCACTCGCCGAAATGCAATGGCTCCAGTTCGAAGCCGCGGACGTCCACGCCCGTCTCGAAGCCGCGCGCGTGTACTCGCGGAACATGGCGTGGCTGGCGGACCGGAATTCACCGGAGTTCCTGCCCGCGACCATGACGGCGAAGGTGCTCGCGAACGACATCGCCCGCGAAGTCGCGCAGCTGGCGCTGAAAGCCGGTGGCGGTTCGGGCTTCCTGCGCACTTCGCCGATCCAGCGGCTGTTCCGGACACGCAGGCGGGCGGCCTGATGGCCTACTCGGCCGAAGTCTGCAGAGACCGGATCGGGAAGACGGTGCTCCTGCCGCAGGACTGACCTCGGATGGCCGGCCGGGTGACGTCAAGCCCGGCCGGTCCCGCCGAAGCGGGTCAGCAGCAGCCGCTGCCGCAGCAGTCGCAATCGCACCAGTCGTCGTTCCGCATGGTCATCCACCTCCTCCCTCGGGGTCGCAGCCGGGCGGGCACCAGGCGCCGGGAACCGGATCGGCGCAGTTCTCGCCGGACATCCCGGACAGCATGGAAGTGAGTTCGGCGCGCAGCTCGCCGAGCCGCGCCATCTCCGCCTCGATCTCGGCGAGATGGCGTTCCAGCATGGTTTCGGCGGGTTCGCACGGGCATACGCCGGTGTCACGCACGCTCAGCAGGTCACCGATCTCCGTCAGCGTCAGCCCGAGCCGCTGGGTGCCGCGGATGAACCGCAACCTCTCGATGACGCCCTCGTCGTAGCGCCGGTGGGCACCGGTCGTCCGCGCGGGTGTGGGCAGAAGGCCGATGCGCTCGTAGTAACGCACGGTGTCCGGCCGCACGCCGGCGCGGGAGGTCACCTCGGACATGGTCAACGCCGTCAGCGCCTTCGTCGCTTCGGTTCGCATGATGCGAGGGTAGAACTTGGACTCGGCTCCAGAATCAAGTCCGGATTCCGATGGCGCTCACGAAGAGAAGACGACGGCCAGGCGCGTCCGCATCATTCGAGAGGGTGGAAACGGCGAGAGGACGGCATGGTGACTGACTTCCGGAACGTGATCAGGGACCTCACCACGGAGGGTGAACAGGTCGACGCCCTGGTGGCCGGCCTCGACGACGCGGGATGGGATCTGCCGACGCCCGCGACGGGCTGGTCGGTCAAACACCAGATCGCGCATCTCGCGTTCATCTTCAAGATCGCAGGGTTGTCCGCGGCCGAGCCCCGGGCCTTCGCCGAACTCGCGAAATCGTCGATGGCGCGCGGGTTCGACGCCGCCGTCAACGCGGCCCTCGACGACTACCTCGGCGACCCCAACGAGGTCCTGCTGAGCCGCTGGCGCGCCGAACGCGACGCCGGTATCAAGGCGCTCGCCGCGGTCCCGGCGGACCAGGTCGTCCCGTGGCTGGTCAACCCGCTGCCGCCGGCCATCCTCGCCTGCGCCGGGATGATGGAGCTGTTCGCGCACGGCCAGGACGTCGCGGACGCGCTGGGTGTGCGGCCGGAGCGGACGGACCGGCTCGCGTACCTCGTCGGCTTCGCGGTCCGGGTGCGGGACTTCGGCTACGAGGCGCGCGGCCTGACCCCGCCCGAGCAGGAGTTCCGGTTCGAGATCACCTCGCCGTCCGGGCAGTTGTGGACGTTCGGCCCCGAGGACTCGCCGGAGCGGATCACCGGGAGCGCGGAGGACTTCTGCCTCCTGGTCACGCGGCGCCGTCACCGCGACGATCTCGACGTCCGTGCCGAGGGCGCGCTGGCCGACCAGTGGCTGGACATCGCGCAGGCGTACCGCGGTCCGGCGGGCGAGGGGCGCTCGCCGGGACAGTTCGGCCGTTGAGAGTCCCGTCATTTCCGCGGTGATGGGGCATCCTGGAAGTCGCGATCAACTCGCACTCGGTGCGATCGTCGATGCACACGGGGTCTAGGAGGCGATCGTGACACGAGTGTGGCTGATCAGGCATGGGGAAAGCGAGTCCAACGCGGGCCTTCCCGGCGGGGAGCCGGGGGCTTCGGCGCTGACCGAACTCGGCAGACGGCAAGCCCTCGAAATCGCGGACTCGCTGTCCGAACCGCCTCGGTTGATCGTGACGTCGCCGTTCCTGCGGGCACGGCAGACCGCCCAGCCGACGATCGAGCGGTTCCCCGGTGCGGAGCGTGAGGAGTGGCCTGTCCAGGAGTTCACCTTTCTCGGCGAACTCCATGGACAGGTCACCACCACCGTCACCCGTAAGCCGTACACGGAGGCCTACTGGTCCCGTGCCGATCCGCACCACGCGGTGAACGGCGCGGAATCCTTCGCGGCGCTCTTCACCCGGACCCAGGATTTCCTGGCGCGGCTGGGAGACAGCGAACCCGGGCCGATCGCGGTCTTCACGCACGGGCTCTTCATCCGCGCGGTCATGTGGTCGTTGCTGACCGGGATCACC
Source organism: Amycolatopsis sp. NPDC043887 (assembly GCF_056435665.1). NCBI lineage: Bacteria > Bacillati > Actinomycetota > Actinomycetes > Pseudonocardiales > Pseudonocardiaceae > Amycolatopsis > Amycolatopsis sp. NPDC043887. The sequence continues at coordinate 53,296 of NZ_JBWKEB010000014.1, read as the reverse complement.
ACGCCGGACAGCGAGGCCATGCGCGGATTCCGCACGTTCGCCGACACCTACCTCGTGCCGAACGGCAACATCACCGAACTGCGGTACACACCCGGGAAGCGGGTTCCGCGAGTGGTGGTCCCGCTCGCGTCCCGGTACGCGGACCGCTAGGGCTTCAGCAACAGCTGGAGCTTGTTCACCCCGGTCATGTTCGGGCTCGGGATGAACGACGGCGGAGCGGCCGGATCGGTGCGCAGATCAGGGAAGCGGTCCAGCAGGATGTTGAGCGCCGTCTTCCCTTCCAGCCTGGCGAGCGGGGCGCCGATGCAGAAATGGATCCCGCGGCCGAAGGCCAGGTGCGGGTTGTGCGCCCTCGCCGGATCGAAGGTGCCGGGATCCGTGAACGTACGCGGATCCCGGTTCGCCGCCGCGACCCAGATGCCGAGCATGCTGTCCGGCGGGATCGTCTGGCCGCCCAGTTCGACCTCGGTCGTCGTGGCGCGGGCGACGAGGGCGAACGGGCTGAGGAAACGCAACGATTCCTCGATGGCGGCGGGCAGCAGTGCCCGGTCCTCGCGGACACGCCGGTACTCCTCCGGATGGGAATCCAGGCACAGCACCGTGTTCCCGAGCAGCATCGTGGTGGTGATGTGCCCGGCGAGCAGCAGCACGTTCGCGAAGTTGACGACTTCGTTCTGCGTGAGTTTCGCGCCGTCGACCTCGGCTTCGACGAGTTTGGTCAGCAGGTCTTCGCGCGGGTTCCGCCGCCGGTCGTCGACATGCTCGGCAAGGTAGTTCACCAGGTTCTTCACCTGTGCGGCCGTTTCCTCGGCGGCCTTCTTGTCCTCCTCGGTCTGCTTGATCAGTGACCGCTGCTGGCTGTTCCGCAGCAACGTGTCGACCCATTCCTTGAACAGGTCGCGATCGCTCGCCGGGATGCCGAGCAGTTCGGCGATGACGATCACCGGCAGCGGGTAGGCCAGATGGGTCACCAGTTCCATCGAGTCCGCGCCGTCGACGGTGTCGAGGAGTTCGTTCGTCAGCGCGGCGATCCGCGGTTCGAGATCCGCGACGACCTTCGGCGTGAAGGCGTGGCTCACCAGCGTGCGCAGCTTCTTGTGATCCGGCGGGTCCATCACGAGCAGATTGCCCTCGACGAACAGGTCCTTGTCCGGTGAGAGCTCCTCGGGGATCAGCCGGGTGGTGTCGGAGGAGAACACCTTGGGGTCACTCAGGGTCTTCAGCGCCTCTGCGTGGCCGTAGACGTTCCACATGCCCGTCTCGGAATCGAAACGGACCGGCTCGGCCGGGAACTCCTCTCGAAGCCAGAACTGGCCTTCGTGGACGCCCCAGTTTTCGGCGATCGTGGTCATGGCTTGCCCCCTTCTTCAGTGGTGGAGAGCCCGGATCAAGCGGGCTCCTCGGGGCCGTCCTTCCGGTAGATCCAGGCGCGATAGGACGAGATCAGATCCTGGAACGCCTGGATCACTTCGGCCGCGGTGGCGGCCACGTTCGCCGGGGACGGCGGCTCCGGCGGCTCGAACGCCGTCCGGATGATGTGCGCGAGAGCGTCGGCCTTCTCCTCGGAGTCGAGGTCGGCGCCGTCGGCGATGAAGCTGTCCATCAGGTAGAACCCCAGCGACGAGGCGCGCAGGGAAAAGAGCAGGTTCGGGATGTCGTCGCGCAGCAGGCCGCGGTCCGTCATCGTCTTCAGGTAGCGCTCGCTCACGACCGCGTCCTGATCCTGCAAAGGATGTTTCTTCAACCGGCCCAGCAGTTCGGTGTTGCCGGTGATGAGCGCGCCGAGCAACGGGTTCCGCTGGGTATGGAGGAAGACCGCCCGATGGAACCGGTGTGGGACGACTTCCGCCGGATCTTCGTCCAGCCGGGCAAGGAGATTCTCGGCGGCCCGGAGGGATTCACGCAGGAGCAACGCGTGGAAGAGGGTTTCCTTGGTGGGCCAGTGCAGGTAGATCGTGCCCTTCCCGATGCCCGCCTGACTCGCGATGTCCTCGATGGTCACCTTGCGATAGCCCAGCCGCGTCAGCAGGACGCCGGCCGCGTCGAGGATGCGATCGGCGCGACCGGCGGTGCGGTCCGGACGTTCTGCCACGTGCGCTCCCCATCTCTGACTTCGTGACCAGATTTGCTCATCTGGTCATCCGGTCAGTTAGACGGTAGCCCCGGGGGTGCCGGTCCGGCAAGGGAATCGACGAGTTTCTTAACGCAGACGGTGGGCGAGCAGGAACTTCCAGATGACCGGAGTCGCGTCGATGACGGTCGGAGTGACGGAGTCGTTGTTCGGCGCGGTGCTCGGCCAGACGTGCCCGGCACCTTCGACCCGGTAGTGCTGCAGCGAGCAACCGAGCCAGCGCTGAACGGTGACGTCGGTTTCCGGCGAATACCGGATCGGATGCGGGAAGCAGCCGTTCCGGTCCGCCCACGCGGCGAGCCAGTCCGGCAGCGCCGGCAGGCCCTTGGCGGGATTCCCGGCGTAGGGGATCGTCGCGTCGGCCGTGCCGTGGAAATCGAGAATCGGGGCGGGACGCGACGGGTGGCATTCGCCGCCCTGCGGGTAGAACGCGCCCGCGACGGGTGCGAACGCCGCGATCCGGCCCGGCATCCGGCAAGCGAGGACACCGACGAACCCGCCGCCGTTCGACTTGCCCGTCGCGTAGATCCGGCGGGAGTCGACACACAGTTCACGCTGGAGCGTGTTCAGCAGATCGCTGGTGAAGAGCACGTCGTCGGCTGCGGCCGAGTACGGCGCGCCGGTCCATGCCGATTCGCCGTCCGTTCCCGGAAGTCCTTGCGGATAGACGGAAATCGCGTCATACGCGGAAAATCCGGATAGCTCCTCCTGGTATTTCGACGTGCGTTTGTGGCCGTGGAAGGACAACACCAGCGGGTACGGCCGGGACGGCCGGTACTGAGCCGGAACGTGCACCGTGTACTCGCGGAGCAGGCCGCCGGACGTCAGCGTCCGCAGCGTCGTCGTCCCGGCGGGAACCGGGGACGGACGCTGGCAGCCGGTCGTCCGCACCGGGTGATCGATCGGCGACGGTGCGGCCGACGCCGTCGGGGCGGCGAACAGGCTCAGTCCGGCAGCGGCGGCGGCAGCCAGCGCGAGACGACGCAGGTACTTCGTGGGACCAGGCACGCGATCCTCCTTGATCGGGCGGCAGGGCGTGGTCAGGGTCACTCCTGCCGCGGGCCCGGTCAGCATTGTGTTCATTGAGTTTTCGGACCGCTTTCCGTCACCTCTGGCGGGCGTGCCGATCGGGCTCGCCGAGGATCCAGGGGTGTCCAGCCGGTCGCAGGTCAGCCGCAGGCGCGTTTCGCCGCGAGCACGCGGGTCAAGGCCTCGTCGACCCGGGCGGCCGGGAGGTCGCCGGACGCGAGCGCTTGCTCCAGGGTGGTCAGCACCGTCCCGACGTTGCCGCCGGAGGACCACAACGCTTGATCCGCTCCCGCCTGCAGGGCCTTGAGCACGGCCGTCTGGAGCGGGTACTGCGCCGTGATCGCCTTCATCGCCCCGAGATCGTCGGTGATCACCGGGCCGTTGAACGCGTAGTCCTTCCGCAGCAGCCGGTACGCCGGTGCCGACAGGGTCGACGGGGTGCCGCCGGTCAGATCGGGCACGTCCAGGTGTCCGACCATGACGCCGATCTCGCCGTACTCGCCGATGTCGCGGTACGGCACCAGGTCGACCTTGCGCAGCGAGGCGAGCGGCGGCGTTCGTACCAGTCCCTTGTGGGAATCCCCCGTGGCGTGCCCGTGCCCGGGGAAATGCTTCAGCACCGGCTGCACCCCCGCGTCCCGCAGGCCCTGCGCGAACGCCAGGACGTACTTGCGCGCGGTTTCCGGGTCCGCGCCGAACGATCGGTCGCCGACGATGTCGCGGTCCGGCTGGTCGGTGATGTCGGCGTCGGGCGCGTAGTCGACGGTGACACCGCGGGCTCGCATCTGCCGTCCTCGCTCGGCCGCCTTCGCCCGTACCTGCGCCGGCGTCAGTGTCGAGGCCATCTTCCGGGCGCTCGGCATGTCGCCGTCGAGGGCGTCGATCCGCTGGACACGGCCGCCTTCTTCGTCGATCGCGACCGACACCGGGACCTTCGCGGCGCGCTGGACGTCGTCCAGTGCGCGGTTCCGCAACAGGGCCGTCTCGTTGCCGCCGAGGAAGATCCCGCCGACCTGCTGGTCGCGCACCAGCTTCACCGCCGCCTGCGGGTCGCCGGCGTTCACGCCGACCACCACCAGCTGGGCCAGCCGCTGCCGGGGGCTCATCCCGGCGATGACGGCTTCGCAGCCTGGAACGGGCGCCTGCTCCGCCCTCGGTGACGGCGAGGGCGTGGGCTTGCTGGAGGCGGGCTGGCTTGAAGCGGCACTGCCGCGCGGCGGAGGTACGGTTCCCGCTGGCTGCGCGGATCCGGCCCCGTCGTTCGCCGTACCGCACTGCACGCTGGTGGCCAGGACGGTGGCGGCTCCCAGGATGACGGCCGCCCACCGCTTCGTCGTCTTCGGTCGCCCGGAGTTCATCGGCTCGTTTCGTTCGTCGTCCATGCCGGTGTCGACGGTAACCCCAGTTGCCCTTTCGTACGCGCTCGCGTGCCCTTTGATGCGTGACCGCGTCGGGTAGGGCGTTCGGCTTCACCTCCTTCCGGATCGTGTTCTCTCTGGTCAAGCCGGTGTTCGTGCTTGACAACTGGATCCGCTCCGCCGTAGATTACCGCATGGTTATGGAACCGCAAGGTTATCCATCTCCTCCTCGGGTAGGCGACGGGGGGAGGTGATCGTGAGAACTCGAACTCGTGAGACCTGCTCGAACCCAGGAACAGGAAGGCGGGCGACCGTGGCACAGGATCTGCTCGATGTCACCTTCGCGGCACTCGCCGACCCCACCCGCCGCGCGATCCTCGCGCGGCTCGCGCACGGCGAGGCCACGGTGACGGAGCTGGCCGAACCCTTCGCGATGAGCCAGCCCGCCATCTCCAAGCATCTGAAGGTGCTGGAGCGGGCGGGGCTGGTGGCAAGGGGGCGTGATGCCCAGCGCCGCCCCTGCCGGCTGGTGGCTCAGCCGCTGAAGAACGCGAACGAATGGCTCGGCGGCTACCGCCGCTACTGGGACGAGGCCTTCTCGGAGCTGGATCTCGTCCTCGACGGGGAGATGCGGCACCCGGAACGCCGTCCAGAGACCGATTGACCACCGCACGAGCGGAAAGGAACAGCACGATGGGACGAACTCTCAGCGTGACGAAATCCGGCGATCTCGAGATCGTCATGACGAGGTCCTTCGACGCGCCGAGGACGCTGGTGTTCGACGCGTGGACCAAACCGGAACTGGTGCGCCGCTGGTTCGGTCCGCACGGCTGCGAGGTCGTCGAATGCGAGATCGACCTGCGGGTCGGCGGCAGGTGGCGCTACCGGCTGCGCCACGGCGGGACGGACATGGTGCTGCAGGGCGTCTACCAGGAGATCGACCGTCCGGAAAGGCTCGTCTCCCTCGAGACGAACGAGGACTGTGAGGCGTCGGAAGGCCAGGCCTTGGCGACTCTGACGCTGGTCGAACACGAAGGGGTCACCACGCTGACCCAGGTAGTGCGGTACGGCTCGAAGCGGGTCCGGGACGCCGTTCTCGAATCCGGGATGGAACGGGGCATCGGCGAGGGCTTCGACAAGCTGGCCGAGTTCCTGGCCGCTCCGGTGGGGGCGTGAACACGATGACCGCCATCGCGGACCGATATCGCGTCAGGGCCGACGCCTTCGAGAGCAAGGTCGCCGCCGTCCAAGCCGGGCAGTGGGAGAGCGGATCTCCGTGTGAAGAGTGGAACGCCAGGGATGTCGTCGGGCACATCGTCGACATGCACGGCGCGATGCTTCGCCCCTTCGGGCGTGACCTCGGGCCGGCGCCATCGCTCCTGGACGACCCGCTGGGCGCCTTCCGTGCCGCGCGGGCCGATGTCGAAGCCGTCCTCGCCGATCCCGTACTCGCGGCCACGGAACACGAGACACCGACTGGGAAGATGACCGCGGAACAGCACATCGACCAGGTCGTCAGTGCCGACATGGTGATCCACGGCTGGGATCTGGCCCGGGCCACCGGGCAGGACGACACGATCGATCCGGAGGAGATCGCCCGGATGTGGCCGGCGGCGCAGGCGATCCCCGATCAGATGAGGATTCCCGGAGCGTTCGGGCCCGGCATCGTCGTCTTCGGTCCCGAAGTGAAAGTGCCCGAAGACGCGCCCCTGCAGGACAGGCTGCTCGGCCTGATGGGCCGGGACCCGAACGCCTGACACGGATCAGACATGGATCCCGCGGTGTCGCCGGACGGGCCGGGAAGGAACAGGTACCTCGGCGGTATCGGTTCCCTTGGCCGCGGCCAGGACACGTTCCAGAACCGACAGAGAGGTGGTGAGCAAGGAGATCTGGTTCTGGATCCGAGTCCTGGCGATCTCCAGTTCGCCGGTCATCTCCGGCGAGGGCACCAAATGCGTGTGGTCCCCGGAAACGCACGGAAGGAGTTCCGCGATTTTGCCGCTGCACAACCCGGCCGAATAGAAGAGCTGGATCTGCAGGACCCTGGCGACGTCTTCTTCGGTGAAGGCCCGGTAGCCGTTGCCGCATCGAGCGGGAGTCAGCAGGCCTTCCGTTTCGTAGTACCGCAACGAGCGGACGCTCACCCCGGTTCGCTTCGCCAGTTCACCGATCCGCATGAGTCCACAGTAGCCGCGGGAACCGAGGTTGACCGTGACGTCGGCGTCAGGGTTTAGCTTCGCGTTCATGAGGCTGCTCGAAGCATTCCGCGGTACCGCGCTCCAGTTGACGAACCGCATGGCGATGGCCCCGATGACCAGGGGGCGCGCGGACGATGTCACCGGCCTACCGCATCCACTGACGGCCGAGTACTACGCGCAGCGCGCGAGCGCCGGTTTGATCGTGAGTGAAGGTGTCTGGGTGAACCGGACCGGCAAGAGCGGCCCCGGTATTCCAGGGCTGGCGACAGAGCAACAGGCCGAGGCATGGCGCGCGGTGACGGCGGCCGTGCACGAGAAGGGCGGCCGCATCTTCGCGCAGCTCTGGCACGCGGGGAGGGTCACTCACCCCGGAGTGATGGGCCGGACGCCGGTGGCGCCGTCGGCGGTCCAGCAGGCCGGGCGGATCTTCTCGGCCGGAGGCTGGACGGACACGGTCGAACCTCGTGCGCTCGGCGAGGAGGAGATCGGTGAGGTGGTCCAGGACTTCGCTTCGGCGGCCCGGCGAGCCATCGAGGCGGGATTCGATGGCGTGGAGCTCCACGGTGCCAACGGCTACCTCATCCAGGAGTTCCTCGCCGACAACACCAACCGCAGGGAGGACCGTTACGGCGGCTCGGTCGCCGCCCGGCTCTGCTTCCCGCTCGAGGTGGTGGCGGCCGTGGTCCAGCAGATCGGCGCGGCCAGGGTCGCCCTGCGGATCTCGCCGGGAAACCCGGAGAACGACATCGTGGAAGGCGACTGGAAGGAGGTGTACTCACGGCTCGTGGCGGAACTTCGCCGGTACGAGCTCGCGTACCTGCACGTCATCGACACTCCTGACGCCGAGGTGCTGTCGCATCTGCGGCCCTTGTGGCCAGGAACGCTCATCGCGAATCTGCGGTCCGAGGAGCCGACCACCCGGGACGAGGGTGAGTCCTTGATCGAGTCCGGGCTGGCCGACGTGGTCGCTTTCGGCAGGTTGTTCATCGCGAACCCGGATCTGCCCGCCCGTTTCGCTCTCCGTGCTCCGCTGGCTCGGGCGGACCACGCCGTCTACTACGGCGCCAGGCTCGATGGCTACACCGACTTCCCGGCGTTCGAACCGGACTCGGCGAAGTTCGCCTGTTCGGCGCGCAGCTGATCTTCGCCGCCCGCTCTACAGTGCGGGGATGGTCAAGACGGCAGTGGAAATCGCGGCGGCTGTGCGTGCCAAGGAACTCGATCCGGTCGAGGTGACCCGTGAGGCGCTGGCCCGGATCGCGGCGGCGGACGGGGTGATCGGTGCGTTCCGCCGGGTGCGGGCCGAGGAGGCACTCACCGAGGCAGCCGCTGTCGCCGAACGTCCGGACCTGGCGGATCTGCCCTTGGCCGGGGTGCCGGTCGCGGTCAAGGACGTCGCGCCGATCGAAGGCGAATACGCCTCGTGGGGGTCGCGTGCGGGTTCGTCGACGCTGTCCACAGAGGACGGTGAGATAGCGCGGCGCCTACGCGCGGCCGGAGCGGTGATCGTCGGCCTGACCCGGGTGCCGGAGTTGTGCATCTGGCCGTCGAGCGACGATCCGGACGGGACAGCGCGCAATCCGCGCAATCCGTCCTATGCCGCTGGTGGTTCGTCGGGCGGAAGCGCCGCGGCCGTCGCGGCCGGGTTGGTGCCTATCGCGCACGGCACGGACGGGCTGGGGTCGATTCGGCTCCCGTCCGCGATGTGCGGGATCGTCGGTCTCAAACCGGGTAAGGGCGTGGTCCGTGTACCGGGGGAGAACGGCTGGTTCGGCCTGTCCACGCACGGTCCGATGACGACCACCGTGGCCGACGCCGCCGTGCTGATGTCGGTCCTCGCCGAAGAGCCGGGGCTGACGGACCTCGTCACCCCGAAGCGGTCCCGCATCGCTTTGTCGACCCAGGTCCCGCTGACGAGGGCGCCGCTGCCCCGCGCGTTCAACTGTGCCGTCGCCCAGGCCGGAGAGCTGTTCCGTGCGGCAGGGCACACCGTCGCGCCCGGCACGCCCCGGTACAGCGCCGGAGCGATCGGTGGCCTCCTGGTGCGCTGGGTCGCGGGCCCTGCCGAACAAGCGGCCGAGTTCGATCTCGCCGCGCTCCAGCCCCGGACACGCACCCACGTCCGGCTCGGGCGGCTGATGGCCGAACGCGTCCGGGAGAGCACCCGGGAGCGCTGGCTGGAGCGTGCCGAAGAGTTCTTCACCGACCACGATGTCCTGGTCACGCCCATGATCGCGACGCTCCCGCTCAAGGCCCGCACCTGGCACGAAAGCCGGTGGATCGCCAACGTGGTGCCATCCGTGCGTGTGGCGGGCTTCGCGGGCCTGTGGAATCTCGCGGGCTATCCGGCGATGTCCGTGCCGGTCGGGGTGCATCCTTCGGGCATCCCGGCCTGCGTCCAGCTCGTCGCCGCGCCCGGCGGGGAAGCGCTCCTCCTGGGCCTCGCCGCCCAGCTCGAAGCGGCCAATCCCTGGCCGCGCACCACCGCCTCCTGACCGTTCACAGAAGGGAGCAAGGGACCTTTGCTGTCACTCTCCAAAAGAGAGTGACAGCAAAGGTCCCTTGCTACTTCGTGCTGTTCAGGAGCCGGTTTTGGCGGGTGACGGCTTCTGCCCGTTCGACTTCGGGCCGTTCTGCTCGTTCTGTCCGTTCTTCGGCGCAGCGGCGGCAGGCGCCGAAGGAGCGGGCTTGGGAGAAGGTTTGGCGGTGGCCGGAGCGGCGGCCTTCGAGGCGGGCGGCTCGGCGGGCTTGCCCGCCGGCTTCTTCTCCTCGGCCTTGCTGTCGCCACCGACGAGCTTCGAAGCGTGCGGGATCACCGACTCCTCGGGCAGTGCCGCGAGCATCGCCTCGCTGCCCTTCAGGACCTCGTCGGCCTGCATCAGGCTCTTGCGGGCCTGCTCGCGGATCTCCGCCAGCCGCTCGACCTTCCGCTGGGCGGCCGTCGTGCGCTGGGCGGCGGTCGTCGTGGCCTCGTCGAGCCGGCGCTTGGCTTCGGCCGTTGCCTCGTCGATGCGGCGCTTCGCCTCCGCGGTGGCCTCGGCGATCCGGCGCTCGGCCTGATTCTTGCTGGCCGTCTGCTGGTCGGCGATGTGCTTCTCGTGCGCGGCGCGCTGAGCCGCGATCGTCTGATCGAACTCGCGCTCGATCTTCCGGCGCTTGCGCTCGGCCTCGTTGTCCAGCAGTTCCCGGCGCTGGGCGGCCTCGACGGTCAGCCGCTGGACCTCGGCCCGCGTCTCGGCGAGCGCCGATTCGTGCTCTGAGTGCAGCGCGTCCGCCTGCTTGTCCAGCTCGGCGACGAGCCGCGTGTAGCGCTCACGGAGCTTCTTCGAAGCTTCGCTCGACGACGCCCAGTGCTTCTCGGCGGCGACCTCGGCACGCTTCGTGATCTCTTCCGCGCGCGCCTGTGCGAGCGTGACGGTGCGCTGCATCCGCTCGTCGAGGTCTTCGAGCCGCTCCGGCGGCTTCTTCAGCTCCTCGATCCTGGCGTTCAGCTTCGCCACCTCGTGGCGGACGGTTTCGAGTTCGCGCGTGGCCGATGTCGCCTGCGCGATCGCGGCGTCGCGGTCGGTGATCACGCGGTGCAGCTGGGCTTCGAGATGATCCAGATACTGGCGCACTTCGTTCCGGTCGAAGCCGTGCCAGGCCTGGGTGTATTCGCGCCGCAGGGGCAACAGGCCGTTGTCTCGCTCGGGAACCATGGCCACGACGGTACCTGCGTACCCGGTGTCGCCGTTGTCAGGCTTCGTGATTCACCGACGTGTGTCGGCTCTCAGCTGCGATCCCTCACCTGAACGGCCGCCACCCGTGTGCGCAGTGTCACCAATGGAAGCCGCGGCTGAGCCGGGCGAGCGCCATCGCCGCACGAGACAGATGCTGCTCGCCCTTCCCGATCTTGAGCCCGCCTTCGCCGCCCGCGGCCGCGGAATCCGGGAACACCCGGAATCCTTGGTAGGCCACGGCATCCGTGAGTCCCGGTGTGAGCGTGTACGCGAGCCCGATCGCCTGCCCGGCGGGCGTGCCGATGTGCTTCGGACGCTCCCTCAGCGCCTTCATCACCATGTCCGCCGCCTGATCCGGGGATTTGGTCGGAAACGCGTCGTAGATCTTCGTCGGCCGGATCATCGGCGTACGCACGAGTGGCATGTGGATGGTCGTGAAGGTGATTCCATCGCCGTGGGTCTCGGTCGCGGCGATCCGGGAGAAATAGTCCAATGCGGCCTTCGACGCCGCATACGCCGAAAAGCGCGGCGCGATTCCCTGGACGCCGATCGACGAGACGTTGACGATATGCCCGAACTTCCGCTCGGACATATGCGGCAGCACCGCGAGGATCAGCCGCACCGCGCCGAAGTAATTGATCGCCATCGCGCGCTCGTAGTCGTGGAACCGGTCGTACGACAGTTTGATCGACCGCCGGATCGACCGGCCGGCGTTGTTCACGAGCATGTCGATCCGGCCGTGCTCGGCGAGCATCGCGTCGACGGCCTTGTGCACCGATTCCTCGTCGGTCAGGTCGGCCGGGTACACCGACGCGGTGCCGCCCGCGGCGATGATCTCGTCCCGCACTTCTTCGAGCTCGTGCTGCCGCCGTGCCACGAGCAGCGGCACCCCGCCCGCGGCGGCGACCTTGATCGCGGTCGCCCGGCCGATGCCCGAAGACGCGCCGGTGATGATCACGCGACGGCCGTCCAGTTCGCCGCGCGGGCCGTGCTTGCGGGCGCGGAACGGGTCCAGGTGCTCTCGCCAGTAGCGCCACAGGGTGGGCGCGTAGTCCTCGATCCGGGGCACCTCGACGCCCGAACCGATGAGTGCCTTGCGCGTCGACGCCGACGAGAACACCGACGGGAACGCCATGGTCTCCAGCAGCACCGGCGGGATCCCGAGCCGCTCCAGCACGGCGTCACGCGCGATCGTGAAGCCGGGGATGTGCTCGCTCAGTTTCACCAGGTTGACGATGCCCTTGGACACGCGTTCGTTGAGCTGTACGGAGATGGTCGGCGCACCCGCCGCCTTCGCGAACGCGTTGTAGACCGAGACGACCGGCTGCGGTTCCGGGTTGACCAGGTGGAACGCGCGCCCGTCGAGCCCCTTCGTGGTGATCAGGGCGTTCAGCGATTCGGCGACGTAGTCGACCGGGACGACATTGGTGTCGCCGAGGTCGGGGCCGACGATCGGCACGTCGGGCAGCCCGGCGAGCCTGCTGATCGCGGGGAACAGGTAGTACGGGCCGTCGATCTTGTCCATTTCGCCGGTCTCGGAGTTCCCGACGACGACTGCGGGCCGGTACACCCGCCACGGCACGTCCTGCTGCTCGCGCACGAGGCGCTCCGCCTCGAACTTCGTGCGGTGGTACGGCGTGACGAGCCGCTGGCCGACGTCGAACATCTCTTCGGTGAACATGCCCTCGTGGTCACCGGCGACGGCGACCGAGGACACGTGGTGCAGGCAGCCCGCGTTCAGATCGGCGGCGAGCGCGATCACCTGCGCGGTGCCCTCGACGTTGGCCTTGATGCTGGCTTCGTCGTCGGCGGTGAGGTCGTACAGGGCGGCGAGGTGGACGATGTGATCGACGCCGCGAAGCCGCTCACGGTCCTCCCCGGAGACGCCGAGCAGTGGCTCGCCGAGGTCACCGGTGACGAGGGTGACGCGTTCCGGATGCGGCCAGGCGTTCACGAGTTTGGCGAGTTTGTCCCGCGAGGACGCCCGGACGACGAGCGCGACCTCGTCGACGTCGTCCCTGGTGAGCAGCAGCCGGGTGAATTGGCGCCCGATCAGCCCGGTCGCCCCGGTCACCAGAAAAGTCGCCATTCGCCTCACCCTTCACCGTGCTCGCCCGCGTCCCCCGGCATTCTGCTGCATCAGGACGGCGAGGACCACCACGACACCAGTGAAGTTACTCACGGGTAACTAGGCGGGGTCGGCGATGACGACCCGGTTCTCGGCGTAGCCGGTCTCCCCGCCGACCCAGCGGCCGCCACAGGTGACGAGGACTATCCGATGTGGACCGGACTGGCCGAACAGCTCGTCCGCCCGCTGCGGCAGTTCGTTCTTCTTCAGCGTGATCAGCTGGGAGACCTTGTACTGCCAGGACTTGCCCGCCTTGTCGACCACTGTGACCGTGCCGCCGATCCGCTCGGTCCACAGCTCGGCGAACGGACCCGTCGCGCCCTTCCAGTTCACGTGGCCCGCGAACACGCTCGCGCCGGTGGCCGCGCTCAGCTCGGCGCCCCACCAGGTCACCTCGCCGAGATTCTCCGGCACGGGAAGCTCCGCGCCCGGCCCGAGTTCCTTGCGCACGAGTTTCGCGGCACCGCCCGCGGGCAGCCGGATCGTCCCCGGCCGCTGCGGTTTCGGGGCTTCGGGCTCCTTCGACACCGGCGGAGTGGCCGTCGGAGTCGTGGGGACGACGTCCGGCGGAGGCGGGACCTCCTGTTGCGCGGGCGCGGCCGGAGCGCCGCCCGCGACCGAGACGGAGACGGCCTGGGCCGTCCCCGTCACCACTGTCGTCGGCGGCCAGATGAGCAAGGCCGCGACGAGGTCCGCGCACAGGACCGTGACGGCTCCCAGCGCGAACCCGCGTCGTACTGACATCCCAGAACCTCTTAGCGTCGCGAAGACCGCCGCGCGGCCACGCCCACCATCAGCGAACCGAGCAGCGCGAGCGCGCCGACGCCGAGGATGCCGGCGGTCGACGCCGAATTCTCGACGGTGCCCTGCATCATCGCCACCGGCCGGTCGCCGGCGGGGATGGTGCGCGGTACCTCGTTGGGCGTGTTGGCGACCTTGAGCGCCAGCGTCTCACCCGGTTTGACCTCACCGCAGGCGGACGGCGGATTCTTCGGGTCGAACGCGTTGGTGTAACCCGGCGGCGCGCTGACCTCGACCACGCAGATCTCCTGCGGGGTCCGCAGGTTCTCCACGGTGACGGTGCCGTTCTCGCCTTCGGTGGTGACGACGGCGGGTTTGCCGTCGGCGCCGTTGAGGGGTTTGCCGTCGTGGCCGACCGCGGCCGTCGTCTTGTCCTTCGCGGTGATCCGCAGCACGGCGCCCGCCACGCCCTTGTCGGTCTTCGCGTCGACCTTCGTCACCTGGACCTTGCCCGGCTTCGAAACGACCGCGACACCTTGGGCCTTCAGTTCCTTCTCGCCGCCGGTCGAGACGACCTTCTGCACGCCGGTCTTGACGGGGAACTGCACGTACGGCCGGTCCGCCGGGGCGGACAGCGAGCTGGCCAGCTTCGGCTGGTCACCGGTCGGCGTCACCTTGACCGTGACGGTGCCGTCCTCGCCCGTCTTCACCGTCGTGGCCTTCTCGGCCTTGGCGTTGGATGTCGACGCGGGCTTGGTGCTCTCGCCGCTGTCGACGGTCGCGTTCGACGGCGTGAGCTGCACGGGCACGCCGGAGACGCCCTTGCCCTTGGCGTTCTTGACGCTGATCGTCCACTCGCCGGCGGTGCCGATGTGCTGGTCTTCCTTCGGCGGCGTGATCGCGGTGGTCCACGGGCCGCGGTTCGCTTCGGCGTCCTTGGTCAGCTTCTCGACGGCCGTGGCGCCTTCGGGGAACTGGGCCTTCAGCTTGTCGAGATGATCTTGGATCTTGTAGCCGATCTTGTTGGAAGGCAGCTCCGGGTCGGTGTCGGCGTCGGATCGCGGCTTGGCCGTCCAGGAATGGAGCAGGTGAGCGAGTGCGGCGGCTTCGGCGTTGTCCTGCGTGCCACCGTAGCGAAGCAGCAGGTAGGAGATGTTGGCCGCGATGTCCGCGGGCAGCTTCTGTCCCCACTTGTCCAGCAGCTCGTCGCCGGGCTTGTACTCCTCGTTCGTGTCCGGCGCCTTCTGCTGGAAGCTCACGCAGAAGACGTGCTTGCCGTTGACGACGTAGGAACCGAGCCAGTCCTTCTTCGGTTTCACGTCCTTGTAGGGCTGGCCGGGTGTAACCCCGAAGCCGATGCCTTCGTTGTCGGCGGCCGAGGCCGGTGTCACCGCGACGGTGGCGGACAAAGCGCCTAGCAGGCACGTCGCGATCAGGCTGGTCAAGGCGCGCGAACGCACGCTCGGGCGTGTGGTCCACCCCATGGTGTGTTGACTCCTTTGGCCGTGCTCCGCCCCGGCGCATTTACGCCGGCGCAGGTCACACGATCGATAGGTTCCCCGACACGCCTTCGGTGACAATCCGAACACGTAACGTGGAGGGTGGCGGGTGATCAGCGGTTTTGGCAATACGGCATCAGGTGGGGTATCGGTGAACGGTCGGTGATCTCCACCGCATACGGTGTGGGGGATGGGCGTCGCGCCGATTGTGAGTAAAGTCGTCTTTACTTCGACGGGAACCGGGCGGCCCACGCGGTCGTTGAACCCGATGCAGGTGCCAGTAGATCCAGGAGGATCAGGTGCGATCCAGTAGCAACCCGGCGTTCCGGAACCTGCCGCGTGGCGCGGCGCAGTACGGACCCAACGTAGGCTTCAACCAACCCCAGGGCGGCGTGCCCGGCTACGGCCCTCCGCAGACCTCCGCCGGTGCCGACGACCGTCCGATGACCGTCGACGACGTCGTCATCAAGACGGCGCTGAGCCTCGGCACCGCGCTGGTGACCGGTGTGCTCACCGCGATCTGGGCGATCAGCCAGCTGCCCGTGGACGCCGCGGGCCGGATCACCGGTATCAGCGGCGGCGTGATCGGCGCGCTCGTCGGCGGCATGATCGTCGGCCTCGTGATCTCGCTCGTGATCATCTTCAAGCAGAAGCCGAGCGGTCCGCTCACGCTGGCGTACTCGGCCGCCGAGGGTGTCTTCCTCGGTGCGATCAGCGGTCTTTTCGAGGCGCTGTACCCCGGTATCGCGCTGCAGGCGATCATCGGTACCGCGGGTGTCTTCATCGCGATGCTGGTCGTCTACAAGACCGGCGCGGTCAAGGTCACCCCGAAGCTGACGAAGTGGATCATCGGCGCCGTCGTCGGTGTCGCGATCCTGATGCTGGTCAACCTCATCACCAGCTTCTTCGGCTTCAACCCGCTGCGTGACGGCGGGCCGATCGCGATCATCTTCAGCCTCGTGGTGATCGGTGTCGCGGCGTTCAGCTTCCTGCTCGACTTCGACCAGGCCGACCGGATGATCCGCGAAGGCATGCCGTCGAAGTGGGCGTGGTTCGCCGCCTTCGGTCTCATGACCACCCTGGTCTGGCTGTACCTCGAGATCCTGCGGTTGCTGTCGTACTTCCAAAACGACTGATCCGGGCTTTCGCGAAAGGGCGCTCCGAGCGATCGGGGCGCCCTTTTTCGTCGCCGCGAATACGCTGACCCCATGACCGAGCACAGTGGCGAACCCGCCAGGCCGAAGCGTTCCAAGTGGTTCTGGGTCGGCCTCTTGGTGCCGGTCGCGATCGTGGTGCTGAGCGCGTCGTCGTGGATCGTCGGCTACCTCTCGAACACCGACGACGTCCGGGTGGGGGACTGCTACGCGGTCACCACTTTCGGTGACATCGGCGAGGATCCGGTCAAGGCGGATTGCGGTTCGGCCGAGGCCAACGCGAAGGCCGGCGCGAAGACCGACGCGGGTGGCGCTTGCCCCGCGGGCGAGTATGACCAGCTCACCGTCGACAAGACCTTCGCCTCGTACAAGCTCTGCATGATGATCAACGCCAACCAGGGCGACTGCCTCGAGAACTTCCTGGCCGACAGCGTGGCCTACCAGAAGGTGCCCTGCTCGGATCCCGCGCGGGACGCGGAGGTCCTGAAGGTGGTCGACAGTGTCGCGACCTGTGACGACACGGACGCGACTCACCTCAAGAGCTACTCGACACCGCCCTCGACGGTCTGCGTGAAGAGCACCAAGTAGCAAGGGACCTTTGCTACCGCCGCCATCCGGCCCTGCGCGCGCCGCCGTTCGTCGCACAGAGTGGGACGCGCTGCGACCGGGCCGCCACCGGTCCTAACGTTGCTCGTCCCCAACCCCGCCGATCGACGTGGAGTCCTGGTGGCGACGACCGAAACCCAAGCCGGCGAGAAGAAACTCCTCGACTTCCCGACCTCCTGCGCCGCCCCGGTCCCGCGACCGGAGGAGCCGGTCAAGGTCGTGCCGCTGGCGGTCGCGGGTGCCCTCGCGGTCGGGCTGACCTGGTACGTCTGGGCCGCGCACGGCGCTAAATTCGGTGTCTTGCTCATCCTCGGCCTGCTGCTCGGCCTCGCGCTCTTCCACTCACGTTTCGGGTTCACTTCGGCCTGGCGCCAGCTGATCGCGGTCGGGAACGGCCAGGGCCTGCGGGCGCACACGCTGCTGCTCGGCACGGCGGCGACGTTGATCGCGCTGATCGCGGGCACCGGATCCGGGCTCTTCGGCAGCTCGCCGAATCCGACCGCGGGTGGGCTTGGGCTCGCGCTGTTCGTCGGCGCGACGATCTTCGCCATCGGCATGCAACTGGGTGGCGCGTGCGCTTCGGGAACGCTGTTCGCGGTCGGCTCCGGGCAGTCGGCGATCGTGCTGACCCTCGGTGGTTTCATCACCGGGTCCGTCCTCTACACGTGGGCGTATCCGCTGCTGTCGGGCTGGCCCGAATTCAAGGGCATCCTGCTCGCCGACCATGTCGGCTGGTTCGGTTCGTGGGCGATCACCGTCGTCGTCCTCGCCGCGATCGTGCTGGGGACCCGGTTCGTGCAGAAGCGCCGCAACCCGCCGCCGGTCGACGTCGTGCCGACCGCGCGCGGTTTCGCCCGGATCTACCGCGGCTCCTGGCCGATCCTCGTCGGCGCCGTCGTGCTCGGGGTGCTGGCGGGCGCGGTCTTCCTGGTCTCCGGCGGGATCTGGGGTGTCACGAGCGCGTTCAGCCTGTGGGGCGCCAAGATCCTGCAGGTGTTCGGCCTGCACCCCGAGACCTGGGAGTTCTGGCGGATCAAGGCGAACGCGGCGTCGCTGGCGGGGCCGATCTGGAAGGACAAGAACAGCCTCACCGACATCGGCATCATGATCGGCGCGGGTGTCGCGGCCGCGGCGGCGGGCGCGTGGAAGATCCACAGTTCGATCCCGTGGCGGACCGCGGTCGCCGCGGTGCTCGGCGGGATCCTGATGGGCGTCGGCGCGCGGATGGCGGGCGGGTGCAACATCGGTGCCTACCTCGGCGGCATCTCGGTCGGCAGCCTGCACGGCTGGCTGTGGGGCGTCTTCGCGCTCGGCGGCACCTGGATCGGGCTGAAGCTGCGACCGCTGTTCGGGCTCGGCAACCCGGCTCCCACGGACAGCGTCTGCTGATCACTCTTCGTGACAAGACGTATGCGGGTCTGTCCTTTAGGCCTGCATGCGGGGAAAAGGTTGGCAGGTAAAACCCGTGTTCGGCTACCCTCGGCTACGTACTGAGCTTGCGCATTAATGCACAAGCTCGTTTGGGGAGCTCGGCGCGAGGCCGGGCGTCGATTCCGTAGTCGCGACCGCGGGGGGTTGTCGCGTCCCGGGGGACACTGAGCATCAGGGACGGATTTTTCATGTCAACGCAAAGCCCGGCCGCACCGGGCGGCGACAAACTCGACGCCGGCGTGCTCAAGATCGCCGGCGTCGTCATCCTCGGCGCGATCATGGCGATCCTCGACACGACGGTCGTCAACGTCGCGCTCCAGAAACTGACCATCGAGTTCCAGACCTCGTTCGACACCATCCAGTGGATCGCGACCGGCTACATGCTCGCCCTGGCGACGGTCATCCCGATCACCGGCTGGGCTTCGGACCGGTTCGGCACCAAACGGCTCTACATGACCGCGATCGGGCTGTTCCTGATCGGGTCGATGCTCGCCGGCATGGCCTGGGACGTCGAATCGCTGATCGTCTTCCGGGTCCTGCAGGGCTTCGGCGGCGGCATGCTGATGCCCGCCGGCATGACGATCCTGACCAGGGCCGCCGGACCGCACCGGATCGGGCGCGTGATGGGCGTGCTCGGGGTGCCGATGCTGCTCGGCCCGATCGGCGGCCCGATCCTCGGCGGCTGGCTGGTCGACGCGGTGAGCTGGCGCTGGATCTTCTACATCAACGTGCCGATCGGCCTGATCACCATGGCCATGGCGTGGCGCCTGCTGCCGAAGGACCGGCCGGAGCCCAGTGAACGCTTCGATTTCCTCGGCATGATGATGGTCTCGCCCGGCCTGGCGGCGCTGATCTTCGGTGTTTCGAACATCCCGGCGGCGGGCGGTGTCGGCGCGGTGGACGTCTGGCTGCCCGCGCTGGCCGGGATCGCGTTGCTGGTGGCGTTCGTGGTCCGGGCGAACCGCGTGGCGAACCCGCTGCTCGACCTGAAACTGTTCAAGAACCGGTCGTTCTCCGTCGCCATGGTGACGATGACCTTCTTCTGCGTCGCGTTCTTCGGCGCGATGCTGCTCCTGCCGACGTATTTCGTGCTGGCGCGCGGCGAATCGGCGATGAACGCCGGTCTGCTACTCGCCCCGCAGGGTGTCGGCGCGATGCTGACCATGCCGATCGCGGGCCGGTTCGCGGACAAGATCGGCGCGCGGAAGATCGTGCTGCCCGGTCTCGTGCTGATGCTCGCCGGCCTGATCGCCTTCACCCAGATCACCGCGGCGACGCCGTACTGGCTGCTGCTTTCGGCGCTGTTCGTGATGGGGCTCGGCATGGGCGCGACGATGATGCCGATCACCTCGGCCGCGTTGCAGACGCTCAAGTCGGAGGACATGGCGAAGGCGTCGACGGCGACGAACATCCTGCAGCAGACCGCCGGGGCGATCGGTTCGGCGGTGCTGTCGATCATCCTGGCGGCGCTGCTCGCCGGGAAGTTCGGTGTGCCGACGGCGCAGGGGCAGCTGGCCGCGACGGCCGCGGTGATGAACCCGGTGACGCGCGAAGCGGCTTCGGGGCTGACCGCGGACGCGTTCTCGACGACGTTCCTGTGGTCGATGATCCTGCTCGCGCTGTGCCTGATCCCGGCGGCGTTCTTGCCGAAGACCAAGCCCGCGCTTCCGGAGGGCGCGGACGGCGAGGTCGCCGCGGTCCCGCCGATCATGACCCACTAGGCCCGAAAAGGGAGCAAGGGACCTTTGCTCGCGTCGGTTAGTGCACTAACGAACGCGAGCAAAGGTCCCTTGCTCTCTTTCCGCAGGTCAGCGGGTCAGGAGAGGCGCTCCAGGACCATCGCCATGCCCTGGCCGCCGCCGACGCACATCGTCTCGAGCCCGAACTGCTTGTCGTGGTGGCGCAGCGAGTTGATCAGCGTCGAGGTGATCCGGGCGCCGGTCATGCCGAACGGGTGGCCGACGGCGATCGCGCCGCCGTTGACGTTCAGCTTGTCGAGGTCGATCCCGAGGTCCTTGTAGGACGGGATGACCTGCGCGGCGAACGCCTCGTTGATCTCGACGAGGTCGATGTCACCGATGGACATCCCGGCGCGGGCGAGGGCCTGCTTCGACGCTTCGACCGGGCCGTAGCCCATGATCTCCGGCGACAACCCGGAAACGCCGGTGGAGACGACCCGGGCGAGCGGCGTGAGGCCGAGTTCCTTCGCCTTGGTGTCGGACATGATGATCACCGCGGCCGCGCCGTCGTTGAGCGGGCAGCAGTTGCCCGCGGTGATCCGGCCGTCGGGGCGGAAGACCGGCTTGAGGCCGGAGACGCCTTCGAGGGTGACGCCGGCGCGCGGGCCGTCGTCCTTCGAGACCACGGTGCCGTCCGGCAGGGTGACCGGCGTGATGTCCTTGGCCCAGAAGCCGTCCGCGATGGCCTTCTCGGCGAGGTTCTGCGAGCGGACGCCGAACTCGTCCATCTCCTCACGCGAAACGTTCTTCAGCCGCGCCAGGTTTTCGGCGGTCTGGCCCATCGCGATGTAGACGTCCGGCAGGGCGCCGTTCTCGCGCGGGTCCGTCCAGCTGTCGGCGCCCTCGGCCGCCACCTGCGCGGTGCGGGCCTCGGCGTCGGCGAACAGCGGGTTGTGCGTGTTCGGCCAGGAGTCGGAGCTTCCGTTGGCGAAGCGCGACACGGTCTCGACGCCGGCGGAGATGAACACGTCGCCTTCGCCGGCCTTGATCGCGTGCAGCGCCATGCGGGTGGTCTGGAGGCTGGAGGAGCAGTACCGGGTGATCGTGCAGCCGGGCAGGTGGTCGTAGCCGAGTTCGACGGCGACGGCGCGGCCCATGTTGAAGCCCTGCTCGCCGCCGGGGAGACCACAGCCCAGCATGAGGTCTTCGATCTGCGTCGGGTCGAGTTCGGGGACCTTGTCGAGCGCGGCGCGGACCATCTGCGCGGCGAGGTCGTCCGGGCGGATGCTCACCAGCGATCCCTTGCCGGCGCGGCCGATCGGGGATCGGGCGGTGGAGACGATGACGGCTTCGGGCATGGAACGACACTCCCTTGTTTTCGATCCAGACGCGCTAAGCGGTTGCTCACCTCGCATCCTCCACCGGAGGAAGGTGCGGGTCAAAGGCGAACGCGATCCACGCCACTCTTTCCGACGACACCGCCTTACGCCGGAGTTCGAGTGGGCACATCGCGACCTGCGGCGTTTAGGCTGTGAGTGTGGAATACGTCGAGCACATCGTGGACCTCGTGGGCAACACCCCTCTGGTCAAGCTGAACGCACTGGCCGAGGGGCTCCAGCCGCTCATCCTGGCCAAGGTCGAGTACGTCAACCCCGGCGGCAGCGTCAAGGACCGCATCGCGCTGCGGATGATCGAAGCCGCGGAGCGGTCCGGCGAGCTGAAGCCCGGCGGCACCATCGTCGAGCCGACGTCCGGCAACACCGGCGTCGGGCTGGCCATGGTGGCGCAGCGCAAGGGGTACAAGTGCGTGTTCGTCTGCCCGGACAAGGTCAGCGAGGACAAGCGCAACGTGCTCAAGGCCTACGGCGCCCGCGTCGTGGTCTGCCCGACCGCGGTCGCGCCGGAGCACCCGGACTCGTACTACAACGTCTCCGACCGCCTCGTGCGTGAGATCGAGGGCGCCTGGAAGCCGAACCAGTACGCCAACCCGGAGAACCCCGCCAGCCACTACCACTCGACCGGCCCGGAACTCTGGCGCCAGACCGAGGGCAAGATCACGCACTTCGTCGCGGGCGTCGGCACCGGCGGCACGATCTCGGGCACCGGCATGTACCTCAAGGAGGTCAGCGACGGCCGCGTCCAGGTCATCGGCGCGGACCCCGAAGGCTCGGTGTACTCCGGCGGATCCGGGCGGCCGTACCTGGTCGAGGGCGTCGGCGAGGACTTCTGGCCGGACACCTACGACCGGAACATCGCCGACCGGATCATCGCGGTGTCGGACGCGGACTCCTTCGACATCACCCGCCGCCTCGCGCTCGAAGAGGGGCTGCTCGTCGGCGGCTCGTGCGGCATGGCCGTCGCCGCGGCGCTCAAGCTCGCCGAGGGCCTCGGCCCGGACGACGTCGTCGTCGTGCTCCTGCCCGACGGCGGCCGCGGCTACCTCACCAAGGTGTTCAACGACAGCTGGATGTCCTCCTACGGTTTCCTGCCGCCGGACTCCAGCGGCCGGACCGTCGGCGACGTCCTGACGAAGAAGAGCGGCTCGCTCCCCAGCCTGGTGCACAGTCACCCGAACGAGACCGTCGCCGAAGCGGTGGCGATCCTTTCCGAGTTCGGCGTCAGCCAGATGCCCGTGGTCAGCGCGGAACCGCCGGTCATGGCGGCCGAAGTCGTCGGCGCGGTCAACGAACGCGATCTCCTCGAGGCGCTCTTCACCGGCAAGGCCCAGCTGGCCGACCGGCTCGAGCAGCACATGTCGCCGCCGCTGCCGACCATCGGCGCCGGTGAACAGGTGAGCGTGGCGATGAACGCGCTCTCGGGCGCGGACGGCGCGCTGGTGCTGGTCGACGGCAAGCCGGCGGGGGTCGTCACCCGGCACGACCTGCTCGCGTTTCTCGCGGGACGGTAAAGAGGCATTTCATCGGATGGTCGGGCCGGGGCGTTACGAGCGGCCCGACCGGCTATCCGATAGCGTGTCCGGTGAGTTGAACTTTTATGTCCTCGTCAAGGGGGTTCAAGACCCAAATGAGTGCTCCGCAGCCACCGAATCAGCCTTGGGGTGGCGCCCAGCCACCGCAGGGACCCCCGAGTGGCCCTCAGCCGCAGCAAGACAACCCGTTCGGTTCCCCGGAACCGACCCAGGTGGTGCAGCCCGGCCAGCCCGCCCAGCCCGACTACGGGCAACCGCAGTACGGGCAGCAGCCCTCCTATGAGCAGCAGCCCCAGGGAGGCGGGTTCGGCGACACGCCGGAGCCCACGCAGGTCGTGCAGCCGGTCCAGCCGGGTTCCAACGACGCGAACGCGACCCAGGTCGTGCAGCCGGTGAGCGGCGGCGGGGAAAGCCCCACCGCCGAGTCCACCCAGCTCGTGCCGCCGGGTTCGCAGCCGCCCGCCATCCCGTACGCCCCGCCGCCGAGCGCGGCCGACAACCCGTCCGCCGGTGCCTACGGCGCCCAGGGTGGCGGCTTCGGTCAGCCGCAGGGCTTCGGCCAGCCCCAGCAGGGCGGCTTCGACCCCTCGCAGGGCCAGCAGCAGCCTGGTTTCGGCCAGCCGCAGCAGGGCTTCGGCGGACCGCCGCAGGGCGGCTTCGGCCAGCAGCCCGGTTTCGGCGGACCGCCGCAGGGCTACAGCCCCGCCGCCGCGGGCGGTGGCGGCGGGAACCCGATGTTCGGGTTCATCGCCGGCGGTGTCGTGGCGTTGCTCGGCCTGATCGCCTTGATCGTGTCGTTCGTCTACTTCGGTGACGCGAGCGACTACTCGAAGGTCTTCGACAGCGCCCCGAACCAGGAACAGATCGACAAGTTCCTCGACGAGGCGGGCGTGGCCGGTCCGGGCGCCACGTGGTTCTACGTGATCATGCTTCTGGTCGGATCGCTCGTTTCGCTCGCCGGTGGTGTCGGGCTCGCCCTCGCGGGCAAGCTCCCGGGCACGGTGAAGAAGATCGCGCCGATCGTCGCCGCCGCCGGTGGCGCGCTTCTGGTGCTGTTCGGCGTCCTCCTGCTCGTCGGTTCGACCCCGTCGTCGGACTTCCTGGAGAAGCTGCCGCCTTCCGCCAGGGAAGGCGCCGGTATCGGCGGTGGCCTGCTGCACCTGCTCCTCGGCATCGTGATCCTGATCGTCGGTGTGCTGGGCCTGATCCCGGCGACCGCGCAGTTCGTGGGTCTCGGTGGCGGCGGTTCGGTGCTGGGTGCCCCGCAGAGCGGCCAGCCCGGCGGTTTCGGCGGTCCGCCGCAGGGTGGCTTCGGCCAGCCCGGTCAGCCGGGTCAGCCTGGTCCGTACGGACAGCCGCAGGGTGGCTTCGGTCAGCCGTCTTCGGGTGGTTTCCCGCAGCCGGGGCAGCAGCCCGGTGGCTTCGGGCAGCAGCCCGGCCAGCAGGGTCCGCCCAGCGGTGGGTTCGCCCAGCCGGGCCAGCAGCAGGGCGGCTTCGGTCAGCCTCCGCAGCAGCCCGGCGGTTTCGGGCAGCAGCCCGGCCAGCAGGGTCCGCCCAGCGGCGGTTTCGGCCAGCCGGGCCAGCAGCCCGGTCAGCCCCCGCAGCAGTGGTGATTCACCACCACTGAACGGTTTCGTTCGGAACACCCTCGGCACTCGCCGGGGGTGTTTCCGTTTAGCCGGGGGTATCCCGATTCGCCTGCCGCGGCCAGGTCCCGCGGGCTAGGGTGAGCGCCGTCAACCCACACCTGGCCGACGGGAGCGACGTGACCGGTCCGTACGGATATCCCGCCCAGCAGCCCGGACCGCCGGTTTTCGGATATCCCGCTCCGCAGGCCCGGCCCTCCGGGGCGACGGCGATCATCGCCGCGGTGCTGGGCCTCGTCGGTGCCCTCGCGTCGGGCTTCATCCCGATCCGCTACTTCATCGAGCTCCCGTCGGGGTTCAGCCTCTCGAACCTGCCGGGCTTCGCGCTCGTCGAGCTGGTGCTGTACCTGCTCGCCGCGTTGTTCCTGCTGATGGGCGCGTTGACGACGTTCTTCCGGTCGCTGATCGGCGCCATCCTGCTGATCCTCGGCTCGCTGCTCGCCATCCTGGCCGTCGTGCTGGAACCGATCGCTTTCCGCGTGCCGTACCGGATCCACCTCGACATCCTGCTCCGGTTCGCGACCTTCGACGGCGTCCTCCGCCTGGCCATGGTCGTGTTCGGGCTGCTCGCGCTCCTGCTGGCTGTGCTCCCGCCGACCTTCAGGTACCTGCGCTGGCGGCCCGCGCCGGTGCAGCCGTACCGGCCGCAGAACCAGTTCCCCCAGCAGGGCGGATGGTGAGATCCGGCGTACTTCACGGCCCAGGAATTCGACAGGGGGAGACATGACCTTCCAGCAATACCCACCGCAGGGCTATCCGGCACCCGGTGCCTACCCGCCGCCGATGCGGCAGCCGAGCGGTGCGACCGCGATCATCGCCGGGATCCTCGCGATTCTCGGCGGGCTCTGGTTCCTCGCCGGGCTGGCGTCCCACGTCATCGAGCTGTCCCACTACGTCATTTCGTTCCTGGTGGTCGGGGCGGCGCTGGACCTCGTCAGCACGGCTTTGCTCTTGGGCGGCGGGATCATGCTGCTCCTGCGCAAGCGGGCCGGACGGGTGCTCACCGTGATCGGAGCCGCGTCCTCGATCGGGTTCGTGGCGCTGACCTTCCTGCTCCGGGCGATCGGGCATTTCTACTTCTCGTACGGCGGGGTGAGCCTGCACTTCGGCTTCGGCTGGCTCCTCTTCGTGGTCCTGATCCCGGCGATCGCGACCCTCGTGCTGGCGCTGGTCCCGCCGACGGCGCGCTGGCTGGCGGCCAAGCCGAAGACCGACGGCGCCGTGCAGCCGCCGAACTTCGGATACCCGCCGGCTCCCGGTGCCCAGCAGCAGGGACAGCCACCCGGGCAGTGGTGAGTTCGATCCCAGACGATGGGATCCCGCACGGGTGGTCGTACCCTTGACCGTATGGCCGACGATTACTCTCTGCTGGGCTTCGAGACGCGCGCGATCCACGCCGGGCAGACCCCTGATCCCCGGACCGGCGCGGTCATCGTGCCGATCTATCAGACCTCGACTTACGCGCAGGACGGCGTCGGCGGCACGCGCGAAGGCGACTACGAGTACTCCCGCACCGCGAACCCGACGCGCACCGCGCTGGAGGTCGCGCTGGCGGCGCTCGAAGGCGCGCGGCACGGTCTGGCCTACGCGTCGGGTATGGCGGCCAGTGACGTCCTGCTGCGGGCGACCCTCCGGCCCGGAGACCACCTCGTGCTCGGCAACGACGCGTACGGCGGCACGTTCCGGCTGATCGACAAGGTGCTCAGCCTGTGGGGCGTCGAGCACACGGTCGCCGACCTGGGGAACATCGACGAGGTCCGCGCGGCGATCCGGCCGGAGACGAAGCTGATCTGGTGCGAGTCGCCGACGAACCCCATGCTGGGGATCGCCGACATCGCCGCGCTGGCCGAGGTCGCGCACGGCGCCGGCGCCCGCCTGGTCGTCGACAACACCTTCGCCACCCCGTACCTGCAGAACCCGCTTTCGCTGGGCGCCGACGTCGTCCTGCACTCGACGACCAAGTACCTCGGCGGGCACTCCGACGTCGTCGGTGGTGCGATCCTGACGAACGAGGACGAGTTGCGCGAGCAGCTGTTCTACCTGCGCAACGCGGCGGGCGCGGTACCCGGCCCGTTCGACGCGTGGCTGACCCTGCGCGGGGTCAAGACGCTCGCGCTGCGGATGGAGCGGCACAGTGACAACGCCGAACTGATCGCCCGGATGCTGCTGAAGCACCCGAAGGTCGATCGTGTCTACTACCCGGGCCTGCCGGAGCACCCCGGCCACGAGGTCGCCTCGAAGCAGATGCGGCGCTTCGGCGGGATGATCTCGTTCACCCACATCGACGGCGAGCAGGCCGCGCTCGACGTCGCGTCGAAGACGAAGCTGTTCATCCTCGCCGAGTCGCTGGGCGGGATCGAATCGCTCATCGAGCACCCGGGGCGGATGACCCACGCGAGCACCGCCGGGTCCACCCTGGAGGTGCCGGACAACCTGCTGCGGCTGTCCGTCGGCATCGAGGACGGCAGCGACCTGGTCGACGATCTGGCCAAGGCCCTGGGCTGACCGCCGCCGAGCTCAGGGAGTGAGCAAGGGACCTTTGCTACCGCTCTCCCCGGAGGGCAGGAGGGTGTGCGGGAATAGAGACGTTGAGTGTCCTTATTTCCCCACACCCCTCACCCCGCGTAGCGACGCTGACCGACCGTGTGGGTTTTGGGACGTCAGATGTCCCAAAACCCACACAGTGACCCGTGGGCCGAGCCGGGCCGCTGCGCGCGTGGGAGCAAGGGACCTTTGCTACCGCTCGCTTAGCCAAGCTAAGCAAGCGGTAGCAAAGGTCCCTTGCTCTGTTCGCGCTGGTCAGCGCGGTGTGGTGGGTGGAAGCGCCCGGCTATGGGCGGTAGTTGCTGGGAGTGACGCCGCTCTTCGCGTCGGCCTCGTGGGAAGTCCCCTTTGGGGCGGCCGGCAGCTCGGAGCCGTCGACGCAGCCGCCGACGAGTTCGATGTGGTTGTCGTGCCGGATGTACTGGCCCGGATCCACGCAACCGGCGCGGTCGACCGTGTAGACGGCGGCGCCGGTCAGCAGCGCGGCCGAGGTGAGAGCCAGCACGACCGGGAGCATCCCGGCGGAACGGGTCGCCCGGACCCTGCCGATGTTCCCCCGTGCCATGTGCGCTCCCTGGTCGCCTTCGCCGCCGCCGTCAAGAGTACCCGGACCGTGAACCTGTCACGTGACGTATCCGTCAGGTGGCATGATCCGGCCTCGAATCACCCGCGCAGCACCGGGTCCTAAGTGGACGGTTGACCGGTGATCGCGGCGACCGCGAGTTCGCGTTCGGGCTCTCCGACCTCGGGCAGGGTGAACCGCAGCGCCCGGATGTGACCGAGCAGCTCGGGATCGGGCGCCACGTCGTGCTCACGCAGGTAGTAGGCGACCGCGCCCGGCCAGTACCACCGGCCGTCCGTGCGGAAGTTCAGCGGCACCAACGGTTCCCTGTCGGGATCGAAGGCGTCGGCGTCGTAACTCCGTGACGCCAGCACGACCGGGGCACCGTCGAGGTACTCCAGCACACGGTCCCGCTCAGCCGGGGAAAGCTGCTCACGGTTCACCATCGGGCGCCCGGACTCGTCGAGACCGTCGTAGACCCGCGGCGACTTCAGCGCCTCCGGGGTCTCGGCGAGCGGAGTCGCCACCGAAGGCTCGCCCGCCGGTGCGATGTCGAGCCCGGCGCGCTGCCGCAGCCACGGCGGGATGCTCTGCTCGGCGCGGGGGAAGAACCGCAGTTCGTCCTGGAAGCCGATCGGAGGCGGCGCCTGCCGCCACGGCGGCTCCACGTCCGCGAGGAAGTCCGTGCTGAGCACGGTCGCCGAACCGTAGACCAGGATCGCGCTCAGCCACGTCCCGCGGCCGGGCTGGTACATGCCCGCCCGCAGGTTCCCGAGCAGTTGCACGGCTTCCGGACTCGGCTGCACCGGACGCGGCAGACCGTCCTGACCGGTGACGAGCAGGTCGACCTCGACGTGCCTGCCCGCCGCCCGGTACTCGACGCGCATCTGCTGCCAGCCGGGCGGCAGCGGCGTCGCGAGGGCATGGCCGATCTGCCAGACGAGCTGCTGTTGCTGCTGCTGGTTCAACGGCCCCTGTGGCTGGCTCATCCCCTCATCCTTTCAACACCTTCGTGGCGGCGGCTTACGTCGACATCTCGCCGACCCGGGTGCCGTCCAGCAGGTGAATCGGCAGGTAATCCGATTCGACCTCGATGGTCACCCCGGCGTCGTGGGCGAGACAGGCGATGGCAAGCGGCCCCAGCGCGACGAAGCCCTCGGGATCCCGCAAGCGCTCTTCGTCGGCGGTCCAGTATCGCTTGTGCAGTTCCAGCGCGTTGGCGAGCGAGTCGTTGAACTTGGCGTCCTCGCGTTGGGTCAGGAGGTAGAACATCTCCATCGGCGGATAATAGAGCTGAAGGACGGGAGCGGCTTCGAAGCGTTCCAGCCGCTCGGGGTCGGTGCCGCTCATCGCCTCCAGCACCGTGTCGATCAGGTTCTCTTCGCCGCGCCAATAGCTCTGGAGGGCGTGTACCCAGGAATAGAGGAACTCGTCGTACTCGTGGCCGGATTCGCGGAGCAGGTCGATGGGAATACCGGCCAGCAGGTCGATCCGCGGGCGCTCGCGGCAGATCATGGCCAGATACAGGGCGGTCAGCCAGTTCGCGGCGTTGGTGTCGGTGGTAGGGCCGGTCGCCTGCCGCCGGATCGTCTCGTCGCCGAACCGGAACTCGACGTCGCCATCCGTACTGCTCGCGGCCTGGAAGAGAGCGGCTGACGACTGCATTGCCCGGACCAGTGCGTACCAGGTGTCGGCCCAGGCGGCCCTCGGGTCGTTCGCGCAGCGGTTGCCGAACTCGGACAGGGATCGCGACATCGCGAAGCCCGGGCCGAGCGGAATCTCTTCGATGTCCTCGCGTACCTCATGGGCGCGGGCCACGAGAAGCTCGACGGTCTCCTCTGCGTTGGGCGCATCGACGTCATGCCGGGCGATAGTGCGCACGAGGTGTCACTCCCTGCGGTTCTTGGGCGGACGTGGCGTCAGGTCGAATTCCTTCAGGTTATAGCCACCGTACACCGGTCGTTTCAGGTTCTTACCCGGGTTATCGGGGTCGGGAATCGGCTTCCCGGCGGGGTCGAGCACGTCTTCCTCGCGTACTCGGGCCCTTGCGACCGAGTACTCCAGAGTGCCTCTGCGCTGGGCGCGGTCGATATCCATGGCGAGCGCCTTTTCCGCGGGCGTGCCGTTGTTCTCCATGTTCTTGGTGATGCTTTTGACGTACTCCGGGTGGCCCTGTTCGTAGCGGAGTTTCCCGGCTCCCTCGCGGACGCCGAGCCCGGCGTTGGGCCCCTTCGCCTCGACGATGACGATATGGGTCTCACCCGTGTGCTTGTTCTTGACCTCGTAAATCTGGTCGAACCGGCCCGAGCCGGGCTTTTGGCCGTCCCGGTGGGTGTTGTCCCCGTGCCGATCGGTCGGCAGCGGTGTGCGCTCGTAGTCCTTGTCCGGATACTTGTCCCGGATCGCGTCTTCACCGGCGTGCTCGCCGAGTTCTTCGCCCTTGTCGGTCCGTACACGGTGGGCGTCGCTGCGTTCCTTCTCGATCTCTTCGGTGAGCGTTCCCTTTTCTTTCGCGTCCTGATAGTCGGATTCCGCGGTCTTGGCGCGCTCGTTCGCCTTCGCGCGTTCGTCGATGAGTTTCTGCGCGTCCTCTTTTTGTTTCGCCGAGGCTGGGTGTTCGACTTCGCGATCCCTGTGGTAACGCGATTCCTCGAAATCGTCCGACTTCGGCGAGAACTTTTCACCATCCGGCTTGGACGGGTTCTCTTGAATCTTCGGCACGCGTTCGTCGGTGGCGTCGGGCTGGTCCGCGTTCTTACGCGTGTACGAACCGTCCTTGTGCGGTCCGTCGTAGTACTTGGCGCGGTAGTCCGGGTCGTTGATCTTTTCCTGCATGGTGGCGCGAGGTACCCGGTCCCGGCGCTCGATATCGACCTCTTCGTCCGGAATCTCACGACGGCCGCGGTCGCGGGCGCTGTCGGCGTCCACGTCCTGCTTGTCCGCGTGCGAGGTGTCCGGGGTGAAGCCGTCGTCGCTCGCCCGGCGGGCGGTGCCGTCGGGGCTGTGGACGTCCCATTCGCCGTTCGGCGGGATCTTGGGCCGGGGACGGCCGTCGGGGCCGATCTCGTAGTCGGACGAGAAGACGCGCCCGTTCGAGTCGGTCCAAGCCGGCTTGCTCGGCGCCATCACCTCGGTGTCGAGTTCCCGCGACAGACGGCGCGCGAAGTCGTTCGAGCCGGCGTCACAGCCGATCAGGCGGATCGGGCGACCGTCGTAATCCCCGTTGCGCCGCAGGATGTCCGCGAACTCTTCCGGGGTGTAGGTGCGGTTGCCGATCCGGGCGTGCCCGTCCGGCGTGACGTGTACGTCGACGGTGTAGCGGCCGTCCGGATCCGGCTTGACCCGGTGCGGCAGGTCGCCCATGTCCGAGTCGCCGCGGTGGTACGAGCTACCCGCGGGGGTGCTCTCCGAATGCCGCTGGTTGACCTCGTCGGGCGTCAACGGACGATCCGGCTCGCCGTCCGGGCCACGGTCGTGCGGCGTGCTGTCGGGATGCCCGTTCGGGTCCGGGCGCGGTCCGTGCCCGTCGGGTCCGTGCCCGTCCGGCGAATGCGGCGGCCCGGAGTGGCCACCGGGGCCGCGGCCGCCCGGACCGGTGTTGCCGGGGCCCGTGCCGCCGGGCCGGTTGCCCGGGCCGTGGGTGCTCGGTGAGCCGGTGTGCGGCTGGGCGCCGGGGCCGAAGTCGTTGCCACGAGCGACCGGCTGCGGCTGATGCGGCTGGTTCGGCCGTCCATCGGGACCGGTCTGGCCGGGTCCGCGGCTGGGGCCGGTGTGGGTGTCAGGGGTGCGCGGGGCGTTCGTGTCCGGGGTGCGCGGCGAACCGGGCGTTCCCGTCCAGCCGCCACCCTGCGGCCTGCCGCCGGGCGAACCCGGGGTGCCGCCGGGGGCGCCACCCGGAGCGCCTTGCGGCGGCATGCCGCCGGCGATCGGCTGGCCCTGCGGCGGGACACCGTGCGAAGCGTCGCCACCGGGACCGCCGCGCTGAGAAGGCGCGTGTGACGGGCCGGCGTCGCCGAGGCGGGGTGCCGTGGGCGCGGTGCCGCTGGTCGTCGTTCCGCTGTCGGTCGGCCGGGTGGGGCCGCCGCCGTCGTTGCCGCCGTGGTGGCCCGGTGACGGGTCGGACCGAGGGGTGGGCGAACCGCCGCCGTCGCCGCCGTGCGTCCGGGGCGAGCCGCCGCCGTCGCCTGTGTGGCTGGGGGTGCCGCCGGTGTCGGCGCGGGTGTGTGGGGTGGGGGAGCTGTCGGGTGTGTGGCTGGGGGTGCCGCCGGTGTCGGCGCGGGTGTGTGGGGTGGGGGAGCTGTCGGGTGTGTGGCTCGGGGAGGCGCCGCTGTCCGCCCGCGTGTTCGGGGCGGGCGAGCCGCCGGTGTCCGCGCGGTTCGGGCTGGGCGAGCCGTCGTCGGACGCGCGGTTCGGGGTGGCGGAGTCGCCGGGAGAGTCACCGTCGGACCGGGTGTGCGGTGCCGACGTGTCGGAACGGGCTGTGCTGGGGGAACCATCACCGCCGGCGGAGTTTCCGTCCGAAGTGGACGGTCCGTCGCCGCTACGGTTGGGGGAGCCGCCGTCGGAGCGGGTGGACGAGCCGCCACCGTCACCACCGCGGGTGGTGTTCGACGGGGTGTCTCCGCTGGACCCGCCGTTCGAGCCGGAATCACCTGAACCGCTGGTGTCTCCGCCGGAGCCGCCGTTCGGGCCGCTGTTGGTGTCGCCGGAGTCGCCCCCGGAGTTGTCGCTGTTGGAGCCGCTGCCGGACCCGTCGCCGTTGCCGGACCCGTCGCCGTTGCCGGACCCGTCGCCGTTGCCGGACCCGTCGCCGCTGCCGGAACCGTCGCCGTCCGGGCCGTCGCCGGAGCCCGAGCCGCCACCGCCGGTCCCACCGGATCCGCCGCCGCTGCCACCGCGCTGGATGAACCCGCCCGGCTTGATGTTCT
The DNA here is from genome assembly GCF_056435665.1 of Amycolatopsis sp. NPDC043887. Classification (NCBI taxonomy): domain Bacteria; kingdom Bacillati; phylum Actinomycetota; class Actinomycetes; order Pseudonocardiales; family Pseudonocardiaceae; genus Amycolatopsis; species Amycolatopsis sp. NPDC043887. The sequence goes on along the minus strand of NZ_JBWKEB010000014.1, from coordinate 21,014 downwards.
TGGTGTTGATCACGTCCAGGCCGGTGACCTTGCCCGCGATCTTGCCGAAGATCTTGATGATCTTCTCGAAGACGTCGGCCAGCTTGCCCAGCAGCGGTGAGACCCGCCGCATCGCGTCGCAGAGTTCCTTGAGCTTGTCGGCGATCTTCGCGGCCCACTTGGCGATCGCGGTGACGGCCTGCGCGACCACCACGGGCGTGCCGAAGCCGAGGGAGAACACCGTCTCCATGACCCACGCGATGAGCTTGCCGACCGCGTCCGCGATCAGCTGGCGGATGAACTCGCGGACGAACGCGACGATCTCGCCGAAGATCATCACGACGGTGCTGATCGCGCCCGCGACCGTCGCCGCGCCGCTGATCGCCTCGGCCTGTTCCGCGGCCTGCTTGCGGTACTGGTCGGCCGCGTCGCCCGTCCAGCCGGAAGTGCCGTTCTTGACCGCGTTCGAGAACTCGACCTGGGTGTCTTCCAGTTTCTTGGCGACGTTGCCCCAGGTTTCGGAGTACGACTGGATGACCGGCGGATCGCCGGCGACGGCGTCCAGCATGTCCTTCAGCGGCTGCATGTGTTCCATCAGGAACGACGCCACCGACGACATCAGGTAGCCGAACGGGTCGATCGCGGCGCTGGCCATCTCGCCGGCGAGGCTCAGCACGCCGAGCCCGCCACCGATCCAGTCACCGTTCGAGATGCCGTTGAAGGCGTCCATGGCCGACTCGGCGACGCCGATGCCCGCCGCGTAGCCGTACTCGCTGTTCCCGGCCGTCAGCGGTCCGGGGCCGTCGCCATCGGTCGGTGCGTTCGCGACGAGCGGGTTTCCCTCGGGCATCAGTCAGGCACCTGCACGTTCTTGAATTCGGCGGCGAAGTTCTCGTCCTGCGTCTGGTAGGCGTTCGACGCGGACCGCACGTTGTTCGCCACCGTCGTCGCGGCCTCGACGGCCTTGGTCAGCGCGTTGATGCCGAACTCCTCGACCGGGTCGAGCATCATCCGGAACGGCTGGCAGATGATGCCGTACGCGTCGGTCGGCATGCTCACCTGCTGCGCGGCGTCGACCGCCGTGCGCAGGCCGTCGGCGATGCCGTCGATCTGCTTGGCGTGCGCGTCGAGGTCGGCGCCGAGCTCATACCCCTTGCCTGCCATGGTTTCTCCCCTCTACCAGGCCGGATGGACGTCTACGAAAGGATGCTGCCGCCGAAGTCGTCGTCATCGTCGTCCTGCGTGCGGCGGCGGCGCGGGATCGGCTTCGGCTGAGGCGGATTCTGGGGCGGATTCTGGGGCGGACTCGCCTGCGAGGACGGCGGCTCTTCTTCCTCCGGGCCGAAGCGGTGGTGCCGCTCCGGTTCCGGCGGTGCGAGGTTCTCCTCCGGCGGGGCTTCCGGGAAGGTGCTCTGCGCTTCCGCGATCACCCGGTTCGCCGTCTCGTCGGTGGTTCCGACCGTCTCGGCCATCGCCGCCTGCAGCAGCTCCGGGATCCGGGACTGCGCGAGCTGGACGAGGCGCATGACCTGCGACGAGACCTCCGCCATCCGTTTGCCGCTCGCGGCTTCGGAGATGACCAGGTTCGTGAGCAGGCCCTTCGAGTCGATCGTGACCTCGATGGTGTTGTCCTTCGACCGCTCGGTCACGGTCTGGCCCTGCATGCGTGCGGCCATCGCCTGATAGCGCGCGGCGGTCTCCTGGATCTGCTTCGTCCAGTTGTCCACCATTCGTTCGCTGGCGTCGACGTTGTCCGGCATCGGGACCCTTCCAAAGCTGCATGCTGACGTCTTCACACTGACGGTCCGAAGACGCCACCGGTTCCGGTGTGCTCGAAGTTGCGTCGAACAGCCTAGTGCTCATCCGATGTACCACTCAGGCACGACAAAGTCGGCCCCATCACGCAGTGAAAGGGCTCTTCACCGCACGAAGTGCGATGAAGAGCCCTTTCACGCCCTGCGAACTGCCGGAGTCAGAGATTGCCGCGGCGCTCCTGCTCACGCTCGATGGCCTCGAACAGGGCCTTGAAGTTGCCCTTGCCGAAGCCGAGCGAACCGTGCCGCTCGATGAGCTCGTAGAACACGGTCGGGCGGTCGCCGATCGGCTTGGTGAAGATCTGCAGCAGATAGCCGTCCTCATCGCGGTCGACCAGGATGCGGTGCGCCTTGAGCGTCTCGATCGGCACCCGGACCTCGCCGATCCGCGCGCGCAGCTCCGGGTCGTCGTAGTAGGAGTCCGGGGTGTCGAGGAACTCGACGCCCGCGGCGCGCATCGCGGTCACCGTCGCGACGATGTCGTTGGTGGCCAGCGCGATGTGCTGGCAGCCCGCGCCGCCGTAGAACTCGAGGTACTCGTCGATCTGCGACTTCTTCTTGGCGATCGCCGGCTCGTTGAGGGGGAACTTGACGCGGTGGTTGCCGTTGGAGACCACCTTGCTCATCAGTGCCGAATACTCGGTCGCGATGTCGTCGCCGACGAACTCCGCCATGTTCACGAAGCCCATGACGCGGTGGTACCAGTCGACCCAGTAGTCCATCTTGCCGAGTTCGACGTTGCCGACGCAGTGGTCGACGGCCTGGAACAGCCGCTTCGGCGCGCCTTCCGGGCGGACGACGCTACTCTCGCGCGGCTCGTAGCCGGGCAGGTAGACGCCGGTGTACTTCGACCGGTCGATCAGCGTGTGGCGGGTCTCGCCGTAGGTCGCGATCGCGGCGATGCGCACGGTGCCGTGCTCGTCCGAGACGTCGTGCGGCTCCTCGAGGACGGTGGCGCCCTGCGAGCGGGCGTGTTCGATGCACCGGTCGACGTCGGCGACCTCGAGCGCGAGGTCGATGACGCCGTCGCCGTGGCGGCGGTGGTGGTCGAGCAGCGGGGAGCCGGGCTTGACGCCGCCGGTGATCACGAAGCGGGCAGAGCCCGACTTCAGCACGAACGACTTGCGCTCGAAGTTCCCGGTCTCGGGGCCGGAGTACGCGACGAGCCGCATGCCGAAAGCGACCTGGTAGAACCACGCGGTCTGCGTGGCGTTGCCCGCGATGAACACCACCGCGTCCATCGACTTCACCGGGAAGGGGTCGGTCGAAGAGTCGTGATCGACGAGGCCGACGAGCTGACGCAGCTGGTCGTAGCTAACGTCGTCAAGAGCACCCTGGGGTTCCACTGTGTGCGTCATGCCCTGAAGCATCCGAGCGCGTGACAAAATGCGCAACGGTCAAAGATTTCACTGCGCACTATGTCCAGTCAAAGGCCGGATGTCGCAGTCAAAGTGGACAACCTGCGTAGGAGGTAAGGCCGATGTCGGAAGCACTCGACGCGCTGGACGCGCGGCTACTGCTCTTGCTCACCGACTCGCCCCGGCTCGGTGTACTCGAATGCGCCCGCCGTCTCGGCGTCGCGCGGGGCACCGTGCAGGCGAGGCTGGACCGGCTGACCGAACGCGGGATCCTCGGCGGGTTCCCGCCCGAACTCGACCTCGCGGCTATGGGGTACGGCCTCACCGCGTTCGCCGTCCTGGAGATCGCGCAGGGCCGCCGGGCCGCGGTCGCGGAGGCGCTGGCCGCGATCGACGAGGTGTGCGAGGTCTACGCGACGACCGGCCAGGGCGACCTCTTCGTGCGGATGGTGGCGCGCAACAACGACGACCTGCAGCGTGTGGTGGACGAGGTGGTCGGCGCGCCGTACGTGCGGCGGACGTCGACGTCGATCGCGTTGTCGACGCCGGTTCCGCCGCGCGTACGGCCGCTGCTGGAACGGCTGGCGAGGAGCTAGCCCACCTGGCTCAGGTACCGCTTCGCCGACCGCTGGACCGCCTCGTGACCGTCGGTGCGGATGATCGCGTCCCACCAAGCGCCGTAGATCGCCTCGAACTCGTACGGTTCGAGCATCTCGGCGGCGCGCCGGACGACCTCGGGACGTTCCGGGATCAGGTTCGGATAGCTGTACATCATGCCGACGAAACGGCGGTCGGGGATGACCTGCAGGATGTCGCCCGAGAGCACCGCGCCGCGGCCGTTCTCGCCGTCCGGCCAGTGCAGCACGGTCCCGCCGGCGAAATGCACGCCGAGGTTGATCAGCCGCAGGTCGGGGGCGACGTCGAGGGTCGCGCCGCTCCACAGCTTGATCGCCGGATCCGGCCTGCCGATCCACTGCTGGTCGCCCTCGTGCAGGTAGACCGGCACGTCGAAGGCGTGGGCCCACTCGACCATGGTGGTGTAGTAGTGCGGGTGGCTGATCGCGATGCCGGTGATCCCGCCGAGTTCGCGGACCTTCGCGACCAGATCGTCGTCGATGTAGCCCGCGCAGTCCCACAGGAAGTTGCCGGATCCGGCCTTGACCAGCAGAGCCCGCTCGCCGATGGCGAAGTTGGGTGTGGATCCGACCCCGATGAGGCCGGGTCCCTGCTCCTCGACGCGAGCCGTGTACGTCCCGCTCGCGCGGACGGTGTTCAGATCGGTCCACCGTTGTCCGGCCTGCGGGATGTACTGACGTTCGTCCTCGCAGATCGGGCAGTCGGACCTGGGTTCCGCGTACTGCATGCCGCAGGCGACGCAGATCGGTAGCTCGCTCATGATTCCCTCCAGAATTCTCCGGAGGTCACGCTAACGGCTCATATGCGTGCCCGGCCATATCGGGCCGGGTGACGCCGAAGAGGCGCCGCCCGCATCCAACTCGCGTTGTGTGCGGAGGGCGCCCCTTCATCGAGTTCCCTGGGCCTTCGGCTCAAAAGCAGCGCGCGGAGGCTCACTTGCCGGTGTACGGCACGGCCTTGACGAGCGTCACCTTCTGGATGCTGCCGTTGGGCAGCTCGTACTCGCGGGTCTCGCCCTCTTTGGCGCCGAGCAGCGCCTTGCCGAGCGGGGACTCCGGCGAGTAGACGTCCAGGTCGCCCTCGGTGCCCTCTTCACGGGTCGCCAAGAGGAAGTTCTCGTCTTCGTCGTCACCGTCGTAACGCACGGTGAGGACCTTGCCCGGTCCCGCGCTGCCGTCGTTGGCGGGCGGCTCGCCCACCTTGGCCGAGCGGAGGAGCTCCTGGAGGTGGCGGATGCGGGCCTCGTGCTGGCCCTGCTCTTCACGGGCGGCGTGGTAACCGCCGTTCTCCTTGAGGTCGCCCTCTTCCCGGCTGTCGTTGATCTTCGCAGCGATGACCGGGCGGAGCTCGATGTAGTGGTCGAGTTCCTGCTTGAGCCTGTCGTAGGCATCCTGGGTCAGCCAGGTCACCTTTGTGTCGCTCACGGTCACCATCTCCTAGTAGGGCCTGCCAGGCTTGGGTGTACAAGCCGGCCACCGGACCGGCATGGCGCGCCGGCCTGGCTGAGATAAAGGAAAAACACGGCCCGTCTTGGGCCGTGCCGGTAGATCAGAGTAACACGGCGCGAGGCATCGCCGCCGGTGGAATTCGGTCGCGCCTCGGCGTTGGGCGCCGGTTTCACCCCGTTGGCCGCTATGGCCTTGACAGGTACCGTGGTACGTCGTATGAGCACCCGAAGATATCAGCCGTGACCGGCCTTCCGATGCTCTTGATGGTGGTTGTCACCCTGCTGTTCTTCGAACCGGGCTGAATCAAGACCTCTTTACGGCCGCTTTCGGCCCCCGCCTTGTCGCGGACCCGGACCACGCACACGCCAGGCCGGTTCACATCGTCCCTGGTCACGTTGATGGTGATCTCCATCGCGTCGCCCGGCTTCTCGTCGAACGAGACGCGCTCGCCCTCGATGGGCGCGCTGCCGAAGTTCGTGTACGCGACATAGGTGATTCCGCCGCTGACCAGCAGCGCGACCAGGCCGAACACCAGGCGCCGCCAGCGCGCGGGCTTCGCGGCGCGAGTCTTGCCGTAGCGGTCCTCGGGCACGTCCGTCCGGGTGCTTTCCGCGCTGGGAGCATCCTGTCCCGTGCTCAACCCGGGCCTCCGGTAGGTCTCGTCGTGCTCGCAGGGACAATGGGGTCGTATGCGAGTGGTTCCCCTCGAGTATCCGCGCCCGGCCGGGCAGGCCGTCAGGCAGGGTCTGGAGGGGAATAGGGAACGAGAAGGGGACGTTCGGAGCATGGTGTCAGCCGATGAACCGCCGAAGTCACGCCTCCGCCTGATGGCGGTGCACGCGCACCCCGACGACGAGTCGAGCAAGGGTGCCGCCACCATGGCCAGGTACGCCGCCGAAGGGCACGAGGTCATGGTCGTGACCTGTACCGGCGGCGAAGCGGGCAGTGTGCTGAACCCGGCCATGGACCGTCCCGACGTACTGGCCAACATGACCGAGATCCGCCGGGAGGAGATGGCCCGCGCGGCCAAGATCCTCGGCGTGAGCCACACGTGGCTCGGGTTCATCGACTCGGGCCTGCCCGAGGGCGACCCGCTTCCCCCGGTCCCCGAGGGGTCGTTCGCGGTCATCCCGCTCGAAGAGTCCACCGGCGCCCTGGTGAAGGTCATCCGCGAGTTCCGCCCGCACGTGATCGTCACCTACGACGAGAACGGCGGGTATCCGCACCCCGACCACATCCGCACGCACGAGATCTCGGTCGCGGCCTTCGACGCTGCGGGCGAGGCGGAGCGGTACCCGGACGCGGGCGAGCCGTGGCAGCCGATGAAGCTGTACTACGTGCATGGGTTCTCGCGCGCCAGGATGACCGTGTTCCACGAGGGCCTGCTCGCGCGCGGCCTGGAGTCGCCGTACGAGGAGTGGCTCAAGTCGTGGGACCCGGAGAAGGCCGACGTCATGGAGCGGGTGACCACCCGCGTCGAATGCGGCGACTACTTCGAGCAGCGTGACGAGGCCCTCAAGGCGCACGCCACCCAGATCGACCCGAACAGCCGCTGGTTCGCCGTCCCCCGCGACCTGCAGCGCGAGGTCTGGCCGACCGAGGAGTACGAGCTGGTCCGCTCACTGGTGGACAGCACCCTGCCGGAGGACGATCTGTTCGCCGGCTTGAAGGAGGGCTAGATGAGTTTCGTGGTGCCGGCGTTCGCCGTCGTTCCGGTGACGGTGTCGTCGCAGTTCCTGGCGCAGCAGCCCGGCAACGGCGACAACGGCGGCCAAGGTGAGGACTTCGGCAAGTCGTCGCCGGTGGGTTTCCTGATCCTGATCCTGTTCCTGATCGCCGTCGCGCTGCTGGTGCGGTCGATGACCAAGCACCTGAAGCGGGTTCCGGAGAGCTTCGACGAGCCTGCCGCTCCGGCGGAGGAGGCTCCTGAGAAACCGACCGCCAAATCCGACTGACGCTCGTGAGTGGTAAGGACGGTTCTAACCGTCCTTACCACTCACGAGCGAAAGCGCGTCAGAGGCGCGGGTCGACCGGATCCGACTCCAGTGCCAGCACGGCGAACACGCACTCGTGCACCCGCCACAGCGGTTCCCCGCGCGCCAGCCGCTCCAGTGCCTCCAGCCCCAGCGCGTATTCGCGTGACGCCAGGGCCCGCTTCCGGTTCAGCCCGCGTTTACGCAGCCGCTCCAGGTTCTCCGGCAACGTGTAGTCCGGCCCGTAGATGATCCGCAGGTACTCCCGCCCGCGCACCTTCACTCCCGGCTGCACCAGCCCGCGCGCGCCGCGCGTCAGGTTCGCCGCCGGTTTGACGACCATGCCCTCGCCGCCCGCGCCGGTCAGGTCCAGCCACCACTCGACGCCGCGAGCCACCGACGCCGGGTCAGTGGTGTCCACGACCAGAGTCCGCGTGCGCGTGAACAGGTCGCCGGTGAGCCGGTCCAGCAGCGAAAGATGCCAGTCGTGCGGCCGGTCGTGGTACGCGTGCCCCTCCGACGCCAGGATCTGGAACGGCGCCAGCCGGACGCCGTCGAGGTCGTCGGTCGGCCAGCAGTAGCGCCGGTACGCCCGCCGGTACGCGTCCACAGTGGACTCGCGCACCCGTGTCCGCTCCATCAGGTCCGACACGTCCACCCCACGAGCCGCGGCCGCGTCCAGCGAGGCGACGGCGGCGGGCAGCACGGCTTGGGCCGCCGCGCCGACGGCCGCGTACTGACCCGAGATCAGCGACCCCGCTTTCGCGCTCCACGGCAGCAGTTCCGTGTCGAGCAGCAGCCAGCCGGTGTCCAGCTCCTCGAACAGTTCCGACGCCGCTTCCCGCACACCGGCGAGCAGCCGCGCGTTCTGGTCCGGGGTGAAGAACGGCCGCCCGGTGCGGGTGTACACCGCGCCCGGACCTTGGATCCCGAACCGCGCGGGCGCCACGTCGTCGTCACGGCACACGAGCACGACGGCCCGCGAGCCCATGTGCTTCTCTTCGCACAGGACGTGGTCGACACCCGCCGCGCGGAACTCGGCGAAAGCCTCCTCGGGATGTTCGAGGTAGCCGTCCGTGGCGGACGTCGAACACGGCGCCATGGTCGGCGGCAGGTACGGCAGCCAGCGCGGGTCGACGGCGAAGCGGCTCATCACCTCGAGCGCCGCCGCCGACTGTTCGGCGGAAACCCCGACCCGGCCGTGGTGCCGCGTCTCGATGATCCGCTTCCCGGTGACGTCGCCCAGTTCCAGCACCGCCGGTTCGCGTCCGCCCAGCGGCCGCGCCGGTTCGAGCGGGCGTGACGGCTCGTACCAGACCTTCTTGGCCTTCACCGAGACGACCTCCCGCTCCGGGTAACGCAAAGCGGTCAGCTCGCCGCCGAAGACGCAGCCCGTGTCGAGACACATGGTCCCGTTGATCCACTCCGGTTCCAGCGTCGGCGTGTGTCCATAGAGGACCATCGCCTTGCCGCGGTAGTCGCGCGCCCACGGCAGCCGCACCGGCAGGCCGTATTCGTCGGTCTCACCGGTGGTGTCGCCGTACAGCGCGGTGCTCCGGACCCGGCCGGACGCGCGCCCGTGGAACTTCTCGGGCAGGCCCGCGTGCGCGACGACAAGGTCGCCGCCGTCGAGGACGTAGTGCGCGATAAGGCCTTCGCAGAAAGCGTGCGCCTTCGCGCGGAAGTCCTCGTCCTGTGCGGCAAGCTGTTCCAGCGACTCCGCGAGACCGTGCGTCGTCTTGACGTTGCGCCCGTTCAGCGCGCGGACCAGTTTCTGCTCGTGGTTCCCGCAGACGACCAGCGCGCTGCCCGCCTCGGCCATCGCCATCACCCGGCGAAGCACCCCCGGCGTGTCGGGGCCGCGGTCGACGAGGTCGCCGACGAACACCGCGGTCCGGCCTTCCGGGTGCACGCCGTCGACGTAACCCAGTTCGGTGAGCAGTTCGTCCAGTTCCTCCCGGCAGCCGTGGACGTCGCCGATCACGTCGAACGGCCCGGTCAGCTCGCGGCGGTCGTTGCGCAGCGGCTCGACGACGATCTCCGCTTCGGCGACCTCGGCTTCGCTCCGCAACACGTGCACGCGACGGAAACCCTCGCGCTCCAACGACTTCAGCGAACGATGCAGCTCGCCGCGCTGACGCCGGACGACGTGCTCGCCGAAGTCGCGGTCGGGCCTGGCCGCGTTGCGTTCGTGGCAGACCTTCACGGGCAGATCCAGCACGATCGCCGTCGGGAGGACGTCGTGCTCCTTCGCCAGCTTCAGCAGGCTCGCCCGGGACGCGCGCTGGACGTTCGTCGCGTCGATGACGGTGATCCGGCCCGCTTCGAGCCGCTTCGCCGCGACGTAGTGGAGCACGTCGAAGGCGGCGGCCGACGCGCTCTGGTCGTTCTCGTCGTCGGCCACCAGACCTCGGAAGTAGTCGCTGGACAACACCTGCGTCGGCGCGAAATGCGTCCGCGCGAAGGTCGACTTGCCGGAGCCGGAGGCGCCGACGAGCACGACGAGGGACATGTCGGGGATGGTCAGTTTCATGCCACGGCCTCCTTTCGAGACGTGAAGACCGCCATTTGGGTCGGCGGTCCTGATTCCTGGGACTCCTGTCCCACCGGCAGGTGGCGGACGTCGTAGCCGTGTCGTGCCGCGACGCCTTCGGCCCATGAGCGGAACTGCTCGCGTGTCCATTCGAAACGGTGGTCGGCGTGCCGGAACCGGCCTTCTCCGAGGAATTCGAAGTGCCGGTTGTACTCGGCGTTCGGCGTCGTGACGAGCACGGTCCGCGGCGCGGCGACACCGAACACGGCGTGCTCCAGCGCGGGCAGGCGCTCCTCGTCGACGTGCTCGATCACCTCCATCAACACGGCCGCGTCGTATCCGGCCAGCGACGGATCCGCGTACGTCAGCGCGGACTGCTTCAGGGTGATCCGCGTCTTGTCCTTCAGCCGCTTTTCGGCGATGTCGAGCGCGCTCGCGGACACATCGACGCCGACGATCTCGGTGAACGACGGCTCCTTCTGCAGCACCCGCAGCAGCGCGCCACCACCGCAGCCGAGGTCGAGCACACGCCGCGCGCCCGCCGCCCGGAGTGCCGCGAGCACACTGCCCTGGCGCTGGACGGCCAGCGGCTCTGGCCGGTCCGGCAGCTCGGTGACCAGGGCCTCGGCTTCGGCCGGCACGTCGTCCGCCTCGGCGAGTCGGGCGAGCGCGTACGAGACGATCGGGCGACGTCGTTCGAGGTACCTGTTGGTGATCAGGTCGCGTTCCGGATGCCCGGCGAGCCAGCCTTCGCCGACTCGCAGCAGCTTGTCCGCTTCGTCCTGGCCGATCCAGTAGTGCTTGTCGCCGTCGAGCGCGGGCAGCAGGACGTACAGGTGCCGCAACGCGTCGACGACGCGCTGGGTGCCGGTCAGCTGGAGATCGACGTAGCGGGAATCGCCCCACTGCGGGAATTCGGGATCGAGCGGGATGGCCTTCGTTTCGACCTGCCAGCCGAGGGGTTCGAACAGCTTGTGGACGACCTCGGCGCCGCCGCGCGCGGTCAGCGACGGCACGCGGATCTCGAGCGGGAGCCGCTCGTCGGCCAGCTCCGGCCGGTTCGCGCACCGGCCCGCCAGCGCCGTCGTGAAGACCGCCCGCAGCGCCACCGCCAGATACGAGCCGCCCGCGTACGGCCGGTCGTTGACGTACTGGGTCAGCGACGTGCCGCCCCCGCGCACGAGCTCGACCGGGTCGATCTCGACCAGCAGCGCGACGGTGCAGCGCTCGTCGGACGCCTCGGGGTAGAAGACATGCGCCGTTCCGGCCGAGAGCGTGAAGGACTGCGCCTTCTCCGGATGCTTGTGCAGGAGAAAGCCCAGGTCGGTGGCGGGGTTCCGAGTGGTCGTCATGGTCAAGAGCACCGGATGAGTGTCGCGCAGAAGGCCGTTCTGCGCGCCCGCTTTTCCGCGTGCGACCCTGGTGACATGTCGAACCGCCTGAAGGCCGCGACCAGTCCGTACCTGCTGCAGCATGCCGGCAACCCGGTGGACTGGTGGCCGTGGGGTGAGGAAGCGCTGGCCGAGGCGAAACGGCGGAACGTGCCGATCCTGCTTTCGGTCGGCTACGCGGCTTGCCACTGGTGTCACGTCATGGCGCACGAGTCCTTCGAGGACGAGGCCACCGCCACGCTGATGAACGCGAACTTCGTCAACATCAAGGTGGACCGCGAGGAGCGCCCGGACATCGACTCGGTGTACATGGCGGCCACGCAGGCGATGACCGGCCAGGGCGGCTGGCCGATGACGTGTTTCCTGACGCCGGAGGGTGAACCGTTCCATTGCGGCACTTACTATCCGCCGTCACCGCGGCCGGGGATGCCGTCGTTCTCGCAGCTGCTCGTCGCGGTCGCCGAGGCCTGGGGCGAGCGGCCGGACGAGTTGCGTTCCGGTGCCCGGCAGATCATCGCCCACCTCACGGAGAAGAGCGGGCCACTGCCTGGGTCCGTTGTGGACGGTGCTGCGCTGGATTCCGCGGTCGCCACGCTGCGCAAGGAGTACGACACCGGGAACGGCGGATTCGGGGGAGCGCCGAAGTTCCCGCCGACAATGGCCTTGAACTTCCTGCTGCGTCACCACGAGCGCACCGGTTCCGGCCTCGACATGGTCGAGCACACGGCCGAAATGATGACGACGGGCGGCCTTGGCGATCAGCTCGCCGGAGGGTTCGCGCGCTACTCGGTCGACGCGCGCTGGGAAGTGCCGCACTTCGAGAAGATGTTGTACGACAACGGTTTGCTGCTGCGATTCTACGCGCAGTTCCATGGGGTGACCGGGCATGAGTACGCGCGGCGGACGGTCGAGGAGACCGCGGAGTTCCTGCTGCGCGACCTCGGGACGGCCGAAGGCGGTTTCGCCGCGTCGCTCGACGCGGACACCGATGGCGTCGAGGGGCTGACCTACGTCTGGACTCCCGCGCAACTGGCCGAAGTGCTCGGCGAGGAGGACGGCGCCTGGGCGGCCGAGCTGTTCCAGGTGACCGAGCGGGGCAATTTCGAGCATGGCGCTTCGACACTGCGGCTGCGCGAGCCGCATCCAGAGGACGAAATGCGTTATGAGCGAGTTCGCCGCGTGCTGCTGACCGCGCGAAACGAGCGACCCCAGCCCGCCCGCGACGACAAGGTGATCGCCGCGTGGAACGGGCTCGCGATCGGCGCGCTCGCCAAAGCGGGCGCGCGGCTCGATCGTCCACAGTGGATCGAAGCGGCGGCTCGCGCGGCGGCTTTCCTGATGGACACCCATTTCGTGGCCGGACGCCTGCGCCGGACTTCCCGCGACGGCGTCGTCGGCACGACGGCCGGGGTGCTGGAAGACTACGCGTGCCTCGCCGAGGGGCTGCTCGAACTTCACCAGGCGACCGGGGAACCGCGGTGGCTCGCCGACGCCATCACCTTGCTGGACCTCGCCTTGGCCCACTTCGGCGTGCCGGACGCGACGGGGGCCTACTACGACACGGCCGACGACGCGGAAGTCCTGGTGCAGCGGCCTTCCGACCCGACCGACAACGCGAGCCCGTCGGGGGCTTCGGCGCTGGCGAACGCGTTGCTGACCGCGTCCGTGCTGGCCGGGCACGACCGGGTGGGCCGCTACCGCGAGGCGGCCGAGCAGGCGCTGGCCCGGGCGGGACGGCTCGCCGCCCACGCGCCGCGGTTCGCCGGGCACTGGCTCACGGTCGCCGAAGCCGCCGCTGCCGGCCCGGTGCAGGTGGCGATCGTCGGTCCCGATGCCGCTTCACGCGCGGATCTGCTGGCCGCCGCCCTCGCTTCGTCGCCGGACGGCGCCGTCGTCGTGAGCGGCACGCCGGACGCGGACGGAGTACCGCTGCTGGCCGATCGGCCGCTGGTCGACGGTGCCGCCGCCGCGTACGTATGCCGTGGGTACGTGTGCGAACGGCCCGTCACGACCGCCGAGGAACTGCGCTCTCAGCTCGGCTGAACCCTTTTCGCCGGGGGAGAACACACCTGACTCTCCCCTGATACGCGCGTAGCGTCGGTAGCGTTGTAATCATGTAATCGCGGAGGCGAGCATGCACACCTACTTCAGGACGGCGAGGCAAATGGGACGTGGAGGCTGGAAAGGCCGGGGCGGCTGGCAGCAGGCGGACATCCCGTCGGCGGACGACGCGGCCGCGTGGTTCGGCGGCAGGCTCCCGGAGGGCTGGTTCACCGGCGACCCCGAGGTCACGGTGGATCGCGAAGAGATCGTCATCGTCGGCGAACTCCAGCCGCTCACCGGCGAGTACGCCGACGACGCCGCCCGCGCGGCGGCCGAGGACGGCCGGATCAGCCGGTTCCGCGAGGAGACCCGCGACGAGCGGATCGAGATCGCGCGCCAGGCCGAGCACCGCTATCAGCGCAAGGTCGCCTGGGGCGCGAGCCTCGGCGGCACACGGCACCTGTTCACCACGCATTCGGCGCCGGTCATGACCAGGCTGCGGCAGCCGGAACGACTGGTGCTCGACACCCTCGTCGACGCAGGCGTCGCCCGGTCGCGGTCGGAGGCGCTCGCCTGGGCGGTCCGGCTGGTCGGGGAACACGCGGACGCCTGGCTGGCCGAGCTTCGAGAGGCGATGACCAAGGTCGACGATCTCCGCTCACAGGGACCGGATCTTTCCTGAGGCCGGGGTCCGCCCGTAGAGTCGGGATTCCGCCGTCTTCACCGAAGTCCTCTTGTGAAAGAAGGCGTCATGGACGGCAGATTCTCCCGGCGTTGGCTGATCAAGGGCGGTCTCGTGGTGGCCGCGAGCCCACTGCTCGCGCCCACCGCCTCGGCGGCCCCGGCCCTTCCCTGGCCCGCGGCCGACGACATCGTCGCGCGGACGAAACGGCCGGTCTTCCCGGACCGGACGTTCTCGGTGCTCGATTTCGGCGCCAAGGGCGATGGGAAGACCGACAACACCGCCGCGATCAGGAAGGCGATCGAGACGGCCAACGCGCGCGGTGGCGGACACGTCGTCGTGCCGAAGGGCACCTTCGTCACCGGTGCGGTGTATCTCAAGAGCAACGTGGACCTGCATCTCGCGGCGGGCGCGGTGCTCGCTTTCGGTTCCGACGCCTCGAAGTTCCCGAACGTGCTCACCCGCTACGAGGGCATCGAGTGCGTGAACCGGTCGCCGATGATCTACGCGTACAAGGAAGCCAACATCGCGGTGACCGGGAAGGGCACCCTCGACGCGGCGGGCACGGCGTCCTGGAACAAGGGCAAGGACCGCGAATACCTGGAATCGCTGGTGGCCAAGGGAATCCCGCCGGAGCGGCGGATCGTTCCCGGTTCCGGGCACGCGATGCGCTCCACGTTCGTCGAGCCGTACTCGTGCGACACCGTGCTCATCGAAGGCGTCACGCTGAAGAACCCGATGTTCTGGCAGCTGCACCCCACGCTCTGCCGGAACGTCACGATCGACGGTGTCCGCACGGACGCGAGCACCGCGCATTCCAACACCGACGCCTGCGATCCGGAGTCCTGCGACCACGTCGTGATCGTGAACTCCCACCTCGGCGCGCACGACGACAACGTCGCGCTGAAGTCGGGTCGGGACGCCGACGGCCGCAGGATCGGCGTGCCGTGCCAGAACATCGTCGTCGCGAACTGCGTGATGGACGGCAACTGGGGCGCGATCACCTGCGGCAGCGAACAGACCGGCGGCATCCGGAACGTCTACGCGTACAAGCTTTCCGTCACCGGCGAGACGAAATACGGGCTGTACGTCAAGTCGAACACCTTGCGCGGCGGGTTCACCGAGAACGTCAACCTCGACAGCGTCTCCGGCACGTTCGTCCGCTCGGTCGTGTACGTCCTGCCGGACTACAACGGACAGACCGGCGCGTACGTCCCTCGGTTCGGGCCGTTCACCATCAGCCACTCCGCGAGCACGAGATGCGGGCAAGCGGCGTTCAACGTCCGGGGGTTGCCCAACTCACACGTTCGGGGATTGCGGGTGAGCGAGTGCCGCTTCGACGGTGTCGCGAACACGGAAAACGTCCTGAAACACGTCGATGACCTGCGGTTCGAGAACACGACGATCAACGGGAAACCGGTCTGATTCGTGCTGCGCTTCCCGATGCGGTGCGGCAGGCTTGGTGAAGACCGCACCGCATCGGAGGAACCGTGGACACACCAGGACTTCCCGCGAAGATCGACTCGGACGCGCTGACCACCGTCCTCGATGGACGGTGGGCCGGGCTCCGCCGCGCGGTGCGCGCGCAGATGGCGGCGGAGGACTTCAAAGACCCGGTCGACATCGACACCGAAGCCCATCGCGCCCAGGTGCTCGAATGGCTGCGCAAGCTCGCCGAAACCGACCGCCCGGGGCTCGGTTTCGACCCGGCGTACGGCGGTGGCGGCGACGTCGGCGGCGCGTTGACGTCGTTCGAGATGCTGGGCTTCGGCGACCTCTCACTGATGGTGAAGGCCGGTGTGCAATGGGGCCTGTTCGGTGGCGCGGTGCAGCTGCTCGGCACCGAACGCCACCACGAGCGCTACCTGCGGAAGATCAAGGATCTGGAGCTGCTGGGCTGTTTCGCGATGACCGAGCACGGTCATGGCTCGGACGTCCAGCACCTGCGCACCACCGCGACCTACGATCCGGCGACGCGCGAGTTCGTCGTGCACACGCCGGACCGGGGCGCGATGAAGGAGTACATCGGCAACGCCGCCCGCGACGGCGAACTCGCGGTGGTGTTCGCGCAGCTGATCACCGGTGGCGAGTCACGCGGCGTGCACGCGTTCGTGGTGCCGATCCGGGGCGAGAACGTGAGCGGTGTCGAGATCGAGGACTGCGGCCGCAAGGCGGGTCTCAACGGCGTCGACAACGGGCGGCTCACCTTCACCCAGGTGAGGGTTCCCCGCGAGGCGTTGCTCAACCGGTTCGGTGACGTCGCCGAAGACGGCACGTACAGCAGTCCGATCGAAAGCGACGGCCGCCGGTTCTTCACGATGCTCGGAACCCTCATCCGCGGCCGGGTCAGTGTCGCGGGCAGCGCCGGCAGCGCGACGAAGCGCGCGCTCGCACTGGCCATCCGGTACGGCGAGCAGCGGCGGCAGTTCGCGCGGCCAGGCGGCGAGGAGGTCGTCATCCTCGACTACCGCGCCCACCAGCGGAAACTGCTGCCCGCGCTGGCGACGTCGTACGCACTGCACTTCGCGCAGGAAGCACTCGTCTCGAAGCTGAACGACCTCGCCGAGGACTCGCCGGAGGAAGAGCAGCGAGAGCTGGAATCACGCGCCGCCGGCATCAAGGCCGTCTCGACCTGGCACGCGACCGCGACCATCCAGGCCGCCCGTGAGGCATGCGGCGGCTCCGGCTATCTCTCGGAGAACCTGCTCGCCGGGCTGAAAGCGGACACGGACGTCTTCACCACCTTCGAAGGTGACAACACCGTGCTGCTGCAACTGGTCGCGAAAGGGTTGTTGACCAGCTACAAGGATCATTTCGAGGACCTCAGCCCGCTCGCGACCGCGCGGTTCGTGGCGGAGCAGCTCGTCGAGGCCGTGATCGAACGGACGTCCGCGCGCAAGGTGGTCGAGCGGCTCACCGAAGCGGATGACGGCGACGTCCTCTACTCGCGCGAATGGCACCTGAAGCTGTTCGAAGACCGCGAAGAGCACGTACTCGGCGGCGTCGCGCAGCGCCTGCGTAAGGCGGGTTCGGACCCCTTCGGTGTCTTCAATGACGGGCAGGATCACGTGCTGCGCGCCGGGCGCGCGCACGTCGACCGGGTGGTGCTGGAAGCGTTCGTCGACGCCATCGAGCGCTGCGCCGACGCGGAAGCCCGTGAGCTGCTGGAGCGGGTCTGCGATCTCTACGCGCTCGCGAACATCGAGGCGGACCGTGGCTGGTTCCTCGAACACGGGCGCCTGACCTCCGGGCGTTCGAAGGCCGTCACCGCCGCGGTGAACGCGCTGTGCGCCGACCTGCGCCCGCACGCGCGGACCCTCGTGGACGCCTTCGCTATCCCCGAGCAGTACCTAGCGGCTCCGATGCTGCGGGACTGACCACCGCACGCTGTTCGGCGAGCTCGGCCCGCAACGCCTTGACCTCACGGGTCAGCTCGTCGAGATGCTCGCGGGTCACGGCCTGCGCGTTCTCGTCGGCCTCGGTCACCCGGCGGATCAGCCACGACGCGAGCGTCGCGGTGACCACACCGAGCAGGGCGATCCCGGCCACCATCAGCCCGACCGCGACGAGCCGGCCGGTGCCGCTGACGGGATAGCGGTCGCCGTAGCCGACCGTGGTGATCGTCGTGATCGACCACCACACCGCGTCCGGGAAATCGGTGATCGGCGCGTCCGGCGCGGCACGTTCGGCGTCGAGCACGGCGACCGCCGAACAGAACACGATGAGCGCCGTCGCGCCCACCGTGTAGACCACGACGCGGCCGCGTAACGACAGGCCGGCGTTGCGGTTGAGGACGTTGAGCACCGTGACCAGCCGGAGCAGACGCAGCTGCCGGATCAGCGGGAGCACGATGATCAGCAGGTCGAAGAGATTGTGCTTCAGGAAGGCGCGCTTGTCCTCGGCGTGCTTGAGGCGGACGCCGTAGTCCAGGGCGAAGACCGCCCACGCGAGCCAGGTGACGACCTCGCACCAGACCCGCCCGGTGTGCCCGAGCGAGGGCTGGAGGATCGGCCAGGCGTACGCGGCCAGGAACAGTACGGCGGCGGTGTTGAGCGGCCACTCCATCCGTTTTTCCCACATCGAACGTCTCCTCACCTGGCCTTTCCCAGGTGCGTACGTTAAGCGATGTCGAGGGCCGTTCCATAGAGTTTGTCGGTTTTGAGGGTGATGTAGAGCCTTCGTTCGGCCGCGATGGTCTCGAGGAACTCAGCCTCGTCGTCGGGCTTTTGCCGTTGCGCCGCCAGGTATTCGAGACCGGCGGTGTCGCCGGGTGTCCGGGTGACTTCGGAGAGTTCCGCTTTTCCTTCCACGACAGCGAATTTCCAGTGGTCGGCGCTGGAGACGTAGAGGGAGGCGGTGGGGTTGTTGCGGAGCTGCTTGACCTTGAGGCGGTCCTCGGTCGTGCTGATCCGGATCTCGCGCGTCTCGGGGTCCCACGTGTAGACGACGGTGGAGAGATGCGGGCGGCCGTCACGTTTGACGGTCGCGAGGGCGCCGAAGGTGTGTTCGGCGAGGAAGTCGCTGAGGGCCGCGTCATCGAGGCGGCGGGGCGGTGCGTTCTTGGCCATGGTGGTGATCATGGCTTACGCGGCGGGGGCGCGGAAGAAGGCACTTTCTTGTGCCAGAGGGAACACGCGTGTGTCCGTCCTGGTCAGACCGTCGGCGTGGGGCGAGAAGCGGCCCGCGGCCCGCGCCGGGCGTGATCTGGCGAGAAATGAATTTGGCCAGAATCCGCCATGGATATTCCACAGCGGATGCGCGTGCCGTGCGAAAGATATAAAAGCCCCCGGTGGTATGGACATTTCCAATCGCCCTTACCCTTCGTGACCTGCGCGTGAACGGCATGCCGGTGATTTTGTCCCCAACTCACCGTTGTCTGTGATAATCCTTCCGATTTCGATTGCGCCCCAAGGGGTGTCGAGAATTTTCGAACGTTGCGAGAAATGGGGGAACGTCCTGGGAATCCTTGTTCCGATGTCATAGAGTCGGCCACTTCCGCGAGGGCGGCGCGACGATCACCTGTCGTATCGCGTTTCCATTCCGCACGCCTGAAGAGAAAGTAGTGAGTGGCGCTTATGCCCCGGTCTTCCTTCGAACTGCTCGCGCGGGCGCTGACCGTATGTTGCGACGACGGGGTGTCCGGCGCGTTGTCTCTGACCGGCAGGCCCGGCGGGGTGATCCACCTGCGCGAGGGCGCGGTGATCGCCGTCGACACCCCTGGTGCTCCAGGGGTGGACTCCGTGCTGCTGCGGTCCGGGCGGATCAGCGAGGAGGACTGGTCCGCCGCGTTGCGGGCGGGGCCAGGCGGTCCGACGCCGCGGGACGAGCTTCTCGCTCGCGCCGGGATCGGGAACACGGAACTGCAGCTGGTCGCCACCATGGCCGCGCAGGACGGCGCTTTCGTCATCGTGACGGGTGACATCGAGGAATACGTCATCGACTACAACCGGTTCGACGTGCTGCTCCCGGTCACTCCGGCGATCGAGCTCGACTGGCTGCTCGACGAGACCAGGCGTCGCCTTGACGCTCTCGCGTCATTGCCGGTGGCGGTCTCGCCGCATCGCGACCGGATCGTGCCAGTGGCCGGGGTGGCCTCGTCGGGAGTCGCGTCGACCGCGGCCCGGCGCGACATCCTCGCCGGCGCCAACGGCCGCCGCTCCGCCCGCGACATCGCGTTCGTGTTGGGGCGCAACGTCTTTCCCGTGACGATCGAGATCTCCCGGATGATCGGTGACGGTCTGGTCGAGATCGCCGTCGAGTCTCCCGAGGATCCCGGCGGGGGCTCGCGGAAGCCGCTGCGTCCCCGGATGCCCGCAGCCGGAGCCCAGTCGGTTCCCGGCGGTGACATGAAAGGCCTTCCCCTGCGCAGCCCGGGGGCGAGCGGTGTGTCGGAACTGCTCAAGCCGTCACGGGCGGCCGGCTGGCAGGTACTGCCCAGGCTGCTCAACCGCGTCCGGGCCGGGCCTTCCACGAACCGCACGAACTCGGACGAGACCTCGCAGCAGAAGGGAACACCAGGTGGATCGTGAAACGCTGGTCGACGAGCTGAACGACTTGAGAAGGCAAGTGAGCGGGGTGACCGGAGCCCTGATCGCCGGTGTGGACGGCCTGCCCATCGCGGCCGACGCCGAGGACCGGATCGATCCCGGCGCGGTGTCCGCACTCGGCGCCGCTCAGCTGGGCCTCTCGCTGACCATCACCTCCGCGGTCGCCCAAGGCGCGTTCCGGCACGCGGTGGTCCGTAGCAGCGGCGGTTACCTGGCCGTCTACTCCATCGACAGCACGTCGTTGATGGTCGTCCTCGGCGACGAGGGCCTCGACATCACCCGGTTGCACCGGGCTTCCCTGCTCACGATCGAGCGCGTCCGCTCGATTCTCGCGGCCGTCATCGCGAACGCCTGCTGAACTCCTCCACCCGAAGTCACGGACGAACACCGAAAAGGAGAACGGACATGCTGGGTAACGGCCAGAATATGTCGGACCAGATGACCTTGATGGTCAAGCAGTTGCGCCAGGAGGTGCCCGACTGCCTCGCCTCCGGAGTGGTGGATCTGGCGACCGGCATGTTGTTGGCCGTCGAAACCACCGACAGCCATCCGTCGGAGGTCCTCGACCTCCTCGCCGGCGCGACCTTGGATCTGTTCCAAGGCCGCACGGTCGTGATGATCGAGAACATCTTCAAGGAGCGCCGAGGCGTCAGCAGCGCCGAGCACTACTTCCAGGAGATCCTCGTCAACAGCGCCAACCTGACGCACCTGTTCATCAGGAACAACCACAACGCCGACGTCGTGGCCGTCGTGGTCTGCCCGAAGTCGGTGAACATCGGGATGCTCTTCGCGGGTACCCGGCGGGTGATCAAAAACCAGGCGTTGTGACCGGCCGCCTGCCGGGGCCCGCGCTGGTGTCGGCAAGGATGCCTTCCCTCGCCCGTGAGGGTCCATGCCAGGAACTTGAGCGCCGCAACGAGGTTTCCCAGCCGTCCACAAAGGATACCTGGAAAGCCGAATTATCCGATTAATGCTCGCTTGACCGAGTTGTCCGGTACGTGAAGCCCCCCTTCCTCTTGGGTTCTAGCGGTGGTTGCAACACCTGACTTGTTCAGGGGTTGTGATGTTCGAGATCCGCGGGGATCGGTCGCCTCAGGGGCCGTTGAAGTT